>JBBQZW010000001.1:0-268293 GCA_038207395.1 Minisyncoccia bacterium
ATAGGCTTCATTTTAGCAAATTCTGGCTTGATTGAACAGCGAAAATATGGCTTTTTATGTCACGTTTTTTGTTCATGAACCATACGTATTTAATTCGTGATGATTCGCGACAGACCCATATATTTAATCCGGTTTAATTCGGCCCAAGCAATGACCGTTCCGTGAGCTAGTAACTCATAGCACAGGTTCTAACTTCGTTCAGCATGTGGAGCCAGTTAGGAACAGAGGCGGCGAAAACCGCCTTTTTCCTTTGTTCGAAGCCATCCTTTTCATGTTCTAACCATTCATATAGCTTCCGTTGAGCCGCAAGCTCATTTTCTATGAGCAAATACGGATGGAGCCTATCAATGTTGAGTTTCCTGTCTTTTAAAGTTAGGTTCGAGCCGATGGTAGAAAAGATGGTACGTTTCTTTCTTAGATCGTTTGTATTGAAGTGGGCTAGAGCAAAAGCAGCAAAATTAAATGTGCGTTCAGTTGCTTCTAGGCTTAAGTCCAACTTTTCTTTCACTTTGTTAAGTTGAGATTCAATCTGTTCTCGTTCAGAGACAATTTCTGTTTTCTGACTCTTAAATTCTTCAGGAGTGTAAAGCTCGTAATTCGAGTTCATTGGCGACGTGTATTCGCGGTGAAGATTCGTAAGACGCTTCTGGCAACTCTCGAAAGCAAAGGTAAGTGCGTCGCGCATAGAAGACTCTTCTTTGCCTGCATCTACTTGCTTCATTTGGAGATAATCAAGTGCGATATCAAGATAGTCTTTATCGATAGTTATCTTTAAAAGTTCCTTCTTGAATTGTTCCTCAAGATCTTCGACTCGAATCGTCTTCTGAGTACAATTTCGATTCTGCTTCTTAGTACAACGGTAATAGGTGTAATGAAGATATTTCGGGTGCTCCAATTTTTCGATCTCTATACCGCACTTAGGACACTCACTCTTATTTTCATATGCAAACTTATGCTTACAGTCACAAATAAGCTGATGCTTTTCTTCGGCAGTAATTGCGCTGTTACATTCCTCACAACGCATCAATCCTGTGAAGGCAAACTGACGAGTCTTAGGCTGTTGCTTACCTTTCTTTCCTAGAAGAGTTTGAGCACGCCAATATTCAGCTTCAGTAATCATAGGGGTGTGACTACCATTAATAAGTCGCTCCTCACCAGTTTCAGGATCAATCCATGGGAAATATCCATAGTAGAAAGGATCTGAAAAGATTCTGTACATATGACTCATAGACAGCGGTCTGCCCCCAATTTTGCGCCTTTGGAGTGTAGTTAAATGCCATTCCTCATTTGCGATCTTATTGATACCCGATACTGAATAAGTACCCGTAAGGTACAAATCCCACATCTTACGTACCAACAGGAATCGAATAGGATCAATTCCAATTGTTTTGTTTCCTTTCTCAGTACCTTCGTTTATATATCCAATTGCTCCCGCTGAAGGTCTCCAGCCTCGGAGGGCTTTGCTATTGAGACCGCGCTTCACGTTTTTAGAGAGACGCATAACGTAGTCCGTTGCGCGCCCACCTTCAATACTCATAAGAAGACCTGCGTCTTCAGGATAATATGAACGGCTAGGTGTCTTTATTACCTTGATTACTTCTTTCTGTAGCATCCATTGCAACCGTCCATTGTCTATAGGATTACGAGAGAGTCGATCAATATCCCAACACAGAACAGCATTTGCTTCACCTTTTTCAATTCGATTTAAGACTTCATTAAAAATAGGACGACCAGGATCTTTTGCGCTTCTCTCTTCCTTAAACGGTTCTACAGCAAGAACTAATCCCTCGCGATCAACGATTGTATTTAGAGCATTAATCTGATCATCGATAGAAGCAATTTGTCGCTGACTATCTTCCGAGCTTTTTCTAGAGTAAATGAAATAAGTAAGTTCTTTATTCATAGAGTTCTTATTTTCATTATGCCACATTATGCTTGTCCTGATAGGCAGACGGTAGGATGACAGGCAGGAGCCGTTTAATCTTTGTATCCACCACCCCCCTAGGTGTGGATACAGAGAAACTGGTTATTACCTCTTCTGGTTGCATGTCATGCAGTATAGATACTTCCACCTTGCAACCGGCAGAATACTTATTGATTTGCTTGTTCATACATCTCATTGAATTCAACCTCCAAGTCCTTTTTAATTCTATACAATTTTTCGTTTAGCTTACCTTCGGGGTTAAACATATTAAGACCCTTAGATAGAGCGTACCTACGAGCAATTTCTTCTATTTGTCCCTCTTTTACAAGGAATTTAGTTGCCTCTTTAACGCTCGTTTGTCCTCCAACTTTTAGCGCAACCAAATCCTTACGACCTAGCAATTCACTTCGAGAATTTAGTTCGACAAGAATCTTTTCTTTAGTTTCAGACAAGGCTCGATCATTAGGTTTATGCTCACCCATATACTCAAACCAGACAACACTTTCTTCGGTCTTAACCTCAAGCTCAAATGGTGGTAATTTTTCTCCCACCTTACTTTTTAAATGTCTTACCACAAGAAACTTTCCATCCTCACGGGTGATCTCTTCAAGTGATATGTGTCCACTTATAGCTGCATTTATTGCAGAAGAACCACGTGTTGCCTCAGCATCGTCATTTCCCTTCCCCAGAGTCTTCTTTCTGTGGTGGTGGGTAAATATTACAGTTATTTCTTCACGTACAATCTTCTTAAGTAGATCGAGCACGACTTGCATCTCGGTACTATTATTTTCATCTGCTGAGTGGATAGCACGAAGACTATCAAACATTATTACTCCAATATTTTTTTCCTTGGCTTCAGCTATTAGTTCATCTATAAATTCTTCAGTGAGCTTTGAACCATTGGCTATACGGTAGAAGATTGGAATATTAGGATCTGTTACTTTCAATAGTCTTAAGCGATCTTGTACTAATCGCTCAGAATCTTCCTCATTCACGATCATTACGTTGGCTTGTTCAGTTGCAAAAATACCGAATACTTTGGTACCTAATGCTATGTGGCATGCATCCAAGAAAAGCTGCCAAGACTTCCAGCTATTTGGGGGTGCAGAAATCATATTCAGAGTCCCAATCTCGAAGAAGGGCTCTATGGAATACCGCATAGGCGGAAACTTTTTAGAAATTAATTCTGAATGTGATATTGAATTAGTTGGTATGTGTTTTACTTTTCGTTCCTGTTCTTTATTAGGAAGGTTTGATCTACGCTCCCATTCAATCTTCAATATAGAGTTAAAGACTTTACTAAGCTCCTGCTTATCCAGTGGGGGCATGAATGTATCATTCAACTTTTTTGCTTCATTCCACCCTTCTACTGCCCAATTGTCAGGGTGCATGGTGAGTAATGTTTTTCCCACAAAAGAAGCCATCGCATTATTGCGTCCTTCGCCCTCTTTCAGACCAACAAGATCATTCAATTGTTTCTTTGGCTTAATTTCTTCATCCTTCACTTTCAGAAGTACTAATAAATTAGGTGGAACTTCTGCCAGGGGAGTAGTAAAAGGATCAATTTCCCATACGTATTCACCGTATGAGGTGGTTGAAGGTGGAGCTATTACCATACCTCCCTCAGCGCGGATATCTATACCAGATCCTTTATGACCTATACAAACATCATTTCTAAACGAAATACCCTTTGGACGTTTGAAGTAAAGTTGCAGACCATCGTTTGCAGTGCGTACCGTAGGTGTAATGGGCAATCCTAAAGATTGCTCGAGTTCTCGATCATAAGTCTCTTTATATCGATCAAGATCAAGAACAAGAAGGTCTGAGACTTCTCCAGTAATAATCCCGATATTTGGATAGTTCCAAGATTTTATTTCTTCTATGGTTGCTCGTATCGATTGAAATTTCTTCCACTCGATTGGATAATTTATCTTCTTTCTGTCTTGATTAATCTTCTCAATTTTTCCTAAAGGAATTACCGAGAAGCCCATTGCTTCATATCTTAGAGCTTCTTCAATTACAGAACTAGAGGAGGTTTTTGGGGTTGGTTCCATGGTATTAGCGGGATCGGTTTGTAGATCACGTCAACAAGGGCTACAAGCTTTTCAAAGAGGTCCATAGCTTCATCATCCGGTAAATCAATACCAGTCTTTGCTCTATAAGCATCTTGAAATCTTTTAATATGGGTTTGCTTGTTGACCATAATCAGACACACGCATTCCGGTAGCTCTAGGTAGTGTCTGATTAGGAGCTTCACCTAGAGCTGCCGGAAAAAATAAGCAGTTAATACGCGAAGTTGGAAGTTTTATTTTCGACAAAAATAAAAACAACCTACTTTTGATAGGTTGTTTTTAGATTCCAATTTAAATACGTAAAATTGATAACTAAATAGGCAAGCCTATCGCGCTATCAACTTCAAATATTTCCTAGAGACGCATGCAAATGCTGGGACGCTTTTCGATAAATAGATTATTTGATCATTTCTTCATTAGTAAGGTAAGCAAATATCCTATGCTTAGAGCTTCTGCTGAAGAAAATAGTATATGGGCTGAAAAGAACTACTACGACTAGAATATCAGGTCAGCGAAAAAAGCAAAGTTCTATTATTTTATAAGCTTCGTGTTGTAATTTCCGTACTTGCTTAAGTCTCTAGTTCCAAAGCCATATCCCAATTATGATAATAATTGCGAGCACAAAAAAGATGGTAATCATCTTGAATTACTAGTTCGTATCGAGAGACTCATCTTTTGGATAACCCCATTTACCACGAACGATATACCAGAAAAGTCCTTCGGCAGTACCCATCCCAAAGATGATGACTGCATTTGTTATCACAAATGGCCAAAAATAATTTTCATCTGATCCGCTTGCCGATAGATATAGAACGAAGTTGGCAAACGCTAATAGTAAAACAAATACCATTACGTAGATTGATTTAACTACCCTGTACCACCTCTTGTCTTCGTATTTGGACGCGACTTTACTTTTCATATTTTATTTGTAGGCGAATAAGGTTGTGGTACGCAAAAATCCCACCACGTGAGCGGAACCTTGCGGCTCCCGTACCAGTTTCCCGATACGGCCTTGGAAGACACTCCCACATGATGGGATTTCTATCTTCCAAGGACTTAGCGACCATACCGACAGCTAAGGCTGGCGGGTTAGGTCTTTTTATTCATACTGGTCGAACCTAAAAACCATACTACATATTTTACTCAAGATAAAGTTGATTCCGCTTATTAACTTGCACATCTTTGCGTTAATATACTAAGAACATGAGCGTAAATATTTCTCTTAGCCGCATCGACAAGCTCGCTACAGACGCACTCCTGGACTCCATACTTGATGGTTCATTCCAGGCCAATGCCAATAAACGTATTCCAGAGCTTTTTGACGAGTTAGAGAAATATCCTCCCATTACAGACGAGGAGATATTCATGCCAATGCACAACACTCCAGAAGCAATAACAGCTAGAAGTGAAAGACTAGGCAACCGTTCAAGAATAAAAGATGAATTAAAGCTGTATGGATGGCTACCTGGACATATAGACCACGCTAATGAACTTAGGCATAAACCACAGGATGACGAATTTACAGAATGGGTCAATGCAATCGTTGCAGATGTCGTAGGTCTTAATAGTGAAAGTTTCTTTTCACCACTCTGGGATGTCCAGATATGTGTGGATTTACTTTTTAAGCACGCAGGTCGTCCTGCAGGCGAAACAGATTATCTTGATAAGATACCGTTTGCTAGCTGGTGTGCTGTTTTAAATAATATTGATAAATCTCAACTCCAGAGTATAAAGGATGATATCGAGACTAATCATGAAGACTACGATAGCTTTGATGAATTCGTAGAAACTCTGAAGGAAATAAGGAGTATCCAAAAATCATGTGATGGTGAGAATCTACTCTTTTCTGTTGAAGTAGAGGATGAGGGTAATCACCACTATGAAGACTCACTGGCTGAGAAGATAAAAACTCATCTGAAAGAAGGACCGCTTGACCCTATACACCTTCAAGGTAGAAAGATTGACGTATTCGGATAGTGTGTTAATGTAGCTCCAGAGCAAACGACCATATATAAACCCGTAGTGTCATCTGGACACCTCCCCGCCTGTTTGGGTAATCAGGGCGCAAAGACGGAGGAAATGCAGCAATCTGGCTGCAGAATCGAGGGTTCTTCTCACACCTTATCCCCTTCCGAAAGGAAGCAAGCGGTAGAGAGGCATGTTTGAGCAATTCGGCTCAGATATGGAGCAAGTCATGAACGTCGCAAAGAAAATTGCACTTTTAGATGTAATCGGAAATGGATACGAGCCGTATGATCGGCAATATCTTTTGGATCAAGTGGCAGGATACTGTTACCGAAATCCTTCAATCCTACGAAATGCGGGTATGACAACTGTCATGGCTCGTGGCTACCTTGCGCACAAAAGCGCGTGGGAAAATCACCAGAAGCCAGTTTCGTGTGTTTGTTTCGAAATCGATGAAATAACGGACGCAAAGTGGAGATTTCTTATTAATGGGATCGGAAGTTGGGCTGTGAAGCTCGAAGTCCTACCTGACGATACAGAAGTCACAATCCACTACCCAAGTGAATTCGAAAATTAATAGTGGCGCTGTCTTCGGACGGCGCCATTTCTTTTTACTCTAACCAGGGAGGGTCTAGTTATGCGTTTGTGGGCTCAGACTAATTTAGAGCTGAACCGTTCATGCACATGAGACATAACGTTTAATGACTGCAGAAGCTCTGAGTTGTTCATTTTAGACATGTCACGGGCTTGGAGTTCAAACATAAGTTTCATCGCTACATTGGCTGTTTCTCCGGCCAATTGAGCCATTGCGAGCTTGAAACCAGCCTTGTTCTCAATTGATTTGGGAACGCGAGCGGTACTCTCTGAAAACCCTGCTTCCAAAGCAACCTGCCGCTTGGACTTATGAAAATCCATGATCCCATACGCATACCGCATCTGGCGTGTAGAGGGGTGCTTTTTCATAATTTATTTCAGGATAATCATAACAAAACTGCACAACAGAAATCCTAATCCAGAATATCTTTCAGGCTCCAAAAACTACTACTCCCTTTTTCGATTAAAAGATTGACTAGGTCTTCCACGCGCTTTTTTAGACCCACTTCCTTATAAATAATCTTAAGTGGTGCACTAATCTGATTTGCGGCGTCGAAATACATTTTGTGATTCGGATTCAGCTCGCCATCAAGAATTAATAAACTCGTGATGATGTCGAATGTCTTTTCAGGGTCAAGCTCTGCTAACTGGTCTATATGCTTTAGAAGCCCATATTCCCAATCAATGAGACCCTCTGATTTCTTGAGCGTTTCAGGCATTCTTTCCAAAATACTCTTGTCATCGAGTATTTCTTGATCCGGATTTATCCAGAATCCAAAACCGGAATATACTTTTGCTTCAATCGCGAAGTCCGTCTTGAGCACCCAAGACCAGAAGTCTAGAAGTTTCTGTTTATCAACTTTACGGTCTTTAATCCATTCTTCCGCTCCACTTCTTGAGAGGTAATGTCGCCCAAGAAATGCAGCAAATTCATAATGCCGTTTCTCATTCGGAGTATTCCAGAAAGTTTCAAATAAAGGATCGCCTACTTTCATGCCGATTTCTGCGTAGGCAAGTGCCATGTGCCCTGCAAGCAACTCATCAAGCTGCTCTATATTCTTTCTGTCCGGATATTCTTCAGAGTCCACGGAAATTGCATAAACGTAGTACTCTTCCATTTCCTTAAATAGCTCTATGTAAAGCGCGCTAGAGAGGTATCCCTCCCACGTTGCGAAATAAAGTTCTTCTTTGCCAGCTTCTCCCTTCGGAAAGATCTGCGGAAGAATAGATTTGATATATTCCTCATCACGGAAGTAAAACGAAGCAAAAAATTGACCGATAGTGAATCGAACCGCAGGAGACGAATCAGTATTAAGGACGTTCTCAAGGATGGCTTTTACATCAGGTTCCAACGCACTGCCATCATTGTAAGAAATCTGCACCAGTACTCTAACGGCTTGGCCGCGAACTGAATTAAGCGCGATGTGCGCAGGCTCTCCCTGCTCAGGCTTGTCATGCTCCGGACTAGGACTGTTCTTTATTGAGAGTAGATAACTTACAGTCGCAATAATGGCAGGACGATTGGATTTGAATATTTCTGAATCCTTAATCTGATCAAGAACATTAAGGAATATATCAGTGGCCATTTTGTGAACGGTAATCCAGTCAGCGCGATAAGAACTTTCTTCACCTTTCTGGAATCCTTCTGTTTCGCCTGATTGCCTGATTGTATCGAGGAGCTTTAGTAGAATTACATGCTGCTCGGCTGTTAGCTCCTGCTTATTACGGAGCATCATATCAATCTCGCTCAAAAGAGCGTAGAGATAGCTGGGGTCAATGTTCTCTCGATCAAAGAATGTTTCAAGCCTTGAGAAATACTCGTCGCTTCGAAGCTTGAAGTCTTTTTGAAGCTCATCAGCCAACCCTTCACTCCCGCGAGGACTAAGGAAGTCTTCTTCCTTATATTTCTCTTTAAAGACGGCAGGAGACCAATCTGTTTTTAGATGTTCTATGATTTCGTCTACACTAAATTTACTTACATCTACTGGCGATCTGTGACTGACGAATCCGCTTGTAACACCCGATGATCGTGCATGCGGCTTTATAGAACCTTCCTCTGGGAAAGCTCCAAAGAGGGCTTTCGATTTCTCCAATTCTTCAGGAGTTAGACTTTCCTTGATATAGGTTATGATCTCGAGCCCGTCGCGCAATCTCCACTTCTTCTTGTTCTCATCTTCTAGATCTGCCGCAAAATATTCGAACGTCTTCTCTACATAGTCTCGCTGAAATTCAGAAGATAGTTCGCTGAAACATTTAATCAAAGTATGGTGATATTCAGCTCCATACTCTATGTCGGAGTACCGTTCGCCAACGCTAAACATGCGTAAGAGAAGTTCCTGAAGCTCCTTTCCAAAGACTTTTGGGCAAGAACTTACAGCAAAAAGTTTGAGTCGATATACGGTATAGCTGTCCGGTAGCGGCTCGACATAAGTTTCATAAATTCGCCTTACTTCCGCTTCATCCTCGCATCTATTCGTAAACAATTCACCTACTAGTTCTATGCAAGCAGCAATGACATTTTCAATGTCATCCTTCGAGTAAGAATGCCTAGTGAGATTCAGTTTGTGTTCAAAAAGATCGACATCCGATAGGTAAAATGGCTCGGATTCAGCAAAGGCAGATTCCTGCCTGTCTTTACCAAGGCAGACAACTCTCGCAAAGATTCCAAGAAATACTTCAAGGGTCTTCTCTTTGTGAGGATTTTCCGGATCAAGAAGAGATTGAAATATCTCAGTCTCTGTTATGTCGTTTAGGTAGAATATTTTACCTGACGCGCTAAATCCAATTTCATCAAGCTCCTCTTTAGATCTGTTAGCGAGCATGGCTTCAGCCAATTGGATCAATGCCTCGTACTCCTTCGCGTTTTTAAGACTCTTCACGATACGTTCGTATGTAAAGCCAGAGCGGCTAAATGGAGCCATGAGCTGACTCCAATTCTCCTTGATCATCTTTGGTACGAGTGTTTTTACATACTCACCACTAAGCTCACCTGATATCCAAGTAAAACGATCTATCACTTCTGGATTGAAAGTTGCCTGCGAGACAGGTATAGAGTTTATTATTGCTGCAACAGTCTTAGGGTCTTTACTTGCCATTTTTGTCAGGTAATCCAATTCCGGCATGCGATAACCATATTGAGTTGGATCTTCAGCTGGTTTTTTAAGATCGACAAAAAAACAATTCGTCCACAGCCACTGAAGCCATGTTTCATCGGCTTGTGAGAGGAAATAAATCTTTGAGTCCTTGCTGTTATCAAAGAAAATATGAACAAGATCCTTGTCCTGTTTCTTTTGCGCTATACACTCGTCAATCTTTTTGTGCATGTCGAGCGCAGTAATGACAAACAGTTTGAGGTATTCCTTGTAGAGCTTAATTGCTGCAAAGTAGTCCTCCTTCGTAAGTGGATTTACGCCGATTTCAAGATTCTTATCAATACGATATTTTTGTAGTGCAATATCTGGAACTCCAGAGAAGTGATGAGTTAGATCGCTAAAAAGCCCATAGAGACTAGTCATGTATGACCGGTACTCGTTTACCTCTTGTGGTGTTAGAGATTTGCCAAAGTGTTCATTCAGCAATAACTCTACTTCCTTTGCCTCAGTCTTTTTAAGTATGTAAAGAATTTCGCGAAATGAGTTTGCTGACTGAGCCATCCAGTCAGGATTCTCTCTCCGGTTCTTTTCCTTGAGAGCATAGACGCCACCCATATAAATCTCCGAATACTTTTTATTCAAATGCTCGCTTGTCTTTAGCGAATCAAGCTTAGAAATAAGCTGCGGGTCGGAAAGCTCAAAAAGCTCAACATCTTCTGCTGGTGCTTGCTTTCCATCATTCTGAGGTAAGAGATCGTCTTGCATATACCTTAATAGAGTGAATTTTAACATTTTGAGCTTTCTTTATCTGCATTTGTGTACCAAAACGGATGCAGCAGCACGGAGGATAGATTGACATAATTAGGTATATATAGTATAGTAGTATTAATGAGTTTTAGTGCTTCAAAGCCTCGCGGTGGCTACGTATATGTAGCTGAAACAACCCGTCCAGACGGCTCAAAACACATCTACACGGGCATGACCCGCCGTTCACCGTATGTGCCGCTGGGGCGAGCATATGCGAGGCATAGGCGGCAAATATACGAGCCGAGGAACCTGGTTCAAACCACTGGGTGCTGTATGGAGTTCAAATCCGTGTAAGGCGGAGAAGACAATCAAACGCATGAGTCCTGCACGGAAGCGTGCATTCGGATACGCGGCTGCCCGATCCTATTACAACCGTCAGGCGGTTTATTGATATAATGAGTAAACAAGTGAACGACATTTATCCCATCATAGGAATGAGTCCAGGTAATAGCTACTTCAAAGACGAAGTGGTTAAAAAGCTATTGGAGAAAGTCGTAAGCAAATACGGCAAGACCGCAATTCTCATTGCTGACATTCCTGCAATCTCCACTTATATCGCACTCGGTTATCCCGAGAACAGGGCACGTAGAGACAAGGCTTTGCCTCAAGGAAACAACTTACGAAATCGCGTCCAGAGAGGAATGAACGATCTGGGATATTCTCAAGAGCAAGTAAAGATTGCTGATTGGGAAGGCGAAGTTCAAGAGAACTCGATCTATAAAGAAAAGTACAACGAGGTTTTGGAACTGTATAAAACCAACCCTGCTTTCCAAGAAGCCGCGAACTCTGCTACAGGAGAAGTTCTCGAGTATGCCGATAAAGAGATTTCTGACTTGAATGCTGCAATTAAAATTGCTGTTCACTACCTCCTATCAGAAATTGCATACTTGGAGTTTGCTCCCGAATTTCTCAATACGAAAAAAATCACCTACATCTATCATAGGAACTGGCCAGTGTATGAAAACTATATTGCTGGCGAGTTTGATGGAAAACCAAGGGAGCATTTGGGCTTCGAAATAATAACGACTACTTAGCTTTCGTGAAGGTACTGGAGTCCCTTTTTAAAAACGATGCCGCCCCTTGCTCGAAGGGGCTACCCCCTGCCTCTTTTTATAGACCTCAACGATTCTCCCAAGGAATCATCCTGCTTGCTTATACTAGTTCCGGTACGTAGTAATCTCCTTTATATTCACTAATCCATGTTCTAACAGCCTCAACGACGCGGAGCCCAGAAGGACAGTTAGCCAGTTCCAAGACGGTATTGAACGGAGAACGCAAGGTAAACCCTAGCGTTTTTCCGTTTACAGTAGGGTTCTGAAGTAGATAATTTAATAGCATGCGTTTTTCATGCGGTTCAGAACGCTGAAAGATACTTCCTGCTCGACGACTGATGGAAAAGACCCGAGAAACCGTCAGTTTATAATCATGGTCTGCTTTGGTGTGCTCTTCAGCTTCTAGATTAAGGCGGTACTGCTGGTCTTTGAACTGTTGCAGCTTTTTGTCATAGTCATCCTTAGTAATACTCTTATCAAGTAGCAAGTCCATAAGTGCATCGATGCGGTTCTGAATACGGTCATATTCTGCCCGAATACGTGCAAGCTCCTTCTTGTGATAAATGACCTCAGTTTCGTTGCTGGTACGAAGCTCCTCAGTAAGACGTTCCTCTACATCTTTTGGAAGCCCTGCTAAGGCCTCTAATACCTCCATAAGGGGCTTCAGGAGCTCCTTTTCGGGCACATATATGCGCTTACAGATACGCTTTGCATTAGTACACGAATAGTAGATGAACTTACCTTTCTTCTTTTCTGGTGTCATTACGCATCCGCACTTCTTGCAATGAAGTAGGCCTTTGAAAATGAAGTTCTCAGACAGTGGCTTCCATGTGGAGTTGGAGCGATTTCGAGCCACTTCCTGACAACGTTCGTACAACTCTCGCGAAATGATGCATGGATAGCGATGTGGGTACGTGCCGTGCTTCTTGGAACGCGCCATTCCGTAATAGAACGGGTCTTTGATGATAAGGTCGATATTGCTTCTCGAAAGAACATTGCCATCCATGCTTCGTAGTCCGAGCTTTGTCATTTCTGCATGCAGAGTTGTTATCGAGTAGTTCCCTGATGCGTATAGCATGAAAAGACGCTCGACCAAGTGGGCACGTTCAGGGTCGAGTACGATAGTTTTCTTCTCATTCTTATCTAGGGCATTTTTATAACCGATACGTGGCTTGCCATTCCAATCCCCATTACGACGTTTCTGCTCGAAAGCACGCTTTACGTTGTCGCTTATAGCATCAGAATAGTACTTCGCTAACCCTAAGCTCATACCAAACTGGAACTTCTCAACCGCAGACATGGCTGGGCTAATAACCTGTCCGTCAGATGTGAAATGAAGTTCAATCTGGTCATTGACTGCCATCTCGTATAGTAATGAAACTCGTTTATCGAACACGTTGCGCGAAAGTCGGTCTACCTTATCGAAACAGACAGCAAGCTTCTCCTTGCTGTCCTGTATGTAGCGCACAACCTCATCAAACACCTCGCGCTTTGTTTTGTAGGCGCTTTCGTCAAAACTGAACTCTTTCTCTATCGGCAGTGATTTGCGAATGCAGTACGCGCGTAATCTTTCCGTCTGTGCAGGCAGCGAGTTTCCAGCATCCTTTTGCTCTTCAGTTGAAACTCGCGCTACGATTACTGCTTTCATAAAGAGGTATTCATAACTATTGAAACCCCTAGAGAAATCAATGAGATTATGATTGCCATCACGCTAAAGGGGTTTTCAATTACTTGATAAAAAAGATATTGCATACTGCTCCTACCTTTAGTAGTGAGAACCACACTTTCTGTGGTAAATACAATGCCCTCATCGTAGTTAGGGCTCTTGCTGTTCGTTGTATGCGGATACTTCACGCCTTCCTGTGTTCCAATCAACACGATACCGTCTGCTACCATCCTTTTTAACTCTGCCTGTATTAGTTTGCTTGGGGCTGCAGGCGTTGCGTTGCGGTTAGTGAAGAGATATTTGCGTACAAACAAACTGTCTATACTTCGGTAGTTTGGGAAATCAACATGCTCTTCAACAAGGTAATCGTACTCTTCAGTCCCCACAGCATCGTGATATTCATTTTCAAATGAACTGTACCGCTCCACTTCTCTAAGCAGCTTTATTAACATCGCTCGCATGCTTCTGTTGAAGTTATTACGACTTGTAGTCATAAGCTTAGGTCTTGGCATTGTGAAGAAACCGGTTGAACTCTGTCTTATCAATGCGGAACTCCTTTCCAATCTTGTAAGCCATGAGCTTACCCGCTTTGATATAGCGGTAGATGGTCATCACGTTTAACGAGAGAACGTCAGCAAGCTCGTTAGCTGTGTAATATTCTTTCGTTTTTGCCATATTAGGTACTTTTATCATACTTTACTTTTGTTTACATTCAACGAATAGGGTTGATAACTCGATAAGGTCTTCTTAACTTGCCCATACCACTCGCGCGGTTGCATCTTATGTAGGTCAGACGCTATCTCGCGCAGGTCTCCAGAGTGTCGATACCAGCTTCTGTCGTCAGTACGCTTATCTAGTAGAGACCTTAGCTCACGGAGCCCGTTCTCATCCCGAGCTAGCAATAAGAGGCCAGTAAGGTAGATAGCCGTCTTTCCTTTTGCGCTTTTACGCGCAACGAGAATGCGTCTGAGCAAGTCCTTTGGTGTATAGGCGTGTGAGAAAAGTGGAATGCTATAGCCAGCTATCATTGTTTCCCAGTAGTGGTTAACCACCTTCTTGCTTTTCGCTTTTGAGAACACTTGCCGGAAAGTAGGATTTTCTTCAAAGCCAAGCTGTTTGAAGAGAGTGTTCAACCTTCTTTTTTGGCTTAATCGAACTTCTAGCCGTAGGATTTCCTGTTCTTTCTTCAGCTCCTTAAACAAGCTCATTTGGTGCTGGGTCTGGTCTTTATCTATGGCTCGTTTCTTTCCTTTTGCGAGGTCAGCTACCTTGTCATAGATAACGAATGAATGGGCTACGGAGTAGAGATATAAACTCTGTCCGTCATTCATGAAGCGAGCACGAGCAAGGTCGAAACGCTTATTGAGATTGACCTTGCCCAGCTCGGTTATTACGTACTGTGCTGAATAACCGTCGGCTAACTCGATATTCTTTGAATAGTGAACCGCACTGACAGGAGCGTTCCTTAGCACGTCGAGCGGTATTACAACTCCCATCATACGCAGTCGCTCATCCAGTACTTCTACAACACGGTCAAAGTTGCTATCGCGCAGCTCCTCGAGATTATTCTTATAGAGAAGCTTAGGAACAGAGAACTCGATTTTGATGCTTGATTGCCAGGCAAGCTTTCCTTCTGCTCGACGAATGCCAGTAAGACGTGGAAAGTACATGCCCTTGTCGAGGTCTTTGCTCGACGGGTTCTTTACGTACTTATCATAGGTTTTGGTACGCGCCTGCAGGTTCCACCGGTCAACTCCATAGCCCGTCATATCAAGCATCATGGCCTTATCTCGTGGAAGAGTAAGTATCACGGTATCAATCATGACTTTCTTTTGATGCATCCTCATACCGCTCCGGCTCAAGTCGCAAGTCGATTTTATAGAGCAGGTCAAAGAACCCTACGAAGTTAGTTCGTGCTTCGAAGTCGTCAAATATCTGTTCTACTAATGTAGTTTGCTCTTCCACGAGCAAACATTAGCCAGAAAGGATGGACAGGGATAAGAAACTTCTGCAGACAGATGAAAAGAACTGCCTACACTTCTTTTCGCTTCTGCTTTTCCAGAGAGATGATTTTGGAAATATGCCCGTAATCAATAACGGCTTCAGAGCCAAACTTATCAGCAATGGCTTCCATTATTTTCCTGCGCGGCAGGTTCCGGTTCTCATATATAAAGTCATTACGCTCCTGAACCTTAGGGTTTTTCTTTTTAACCTTTCCAATCTTCTGTCCCGTAGCATCCTTTAAATAGTGCTCTTGCATCTGCTTGATAAATACATCGTGCTTCTCTATGAAGTCGATTATGTCCCTCTGGGTTGCCTGAGGGCTTATGCGAATGGCTAACGGATAGAAGCGGTTATCTGCTTCTTGTATTTCTTTACTAAACGGGTCTTCACCTTCGCTCTGCAGGTCTACTAGCAGACATAAGTCAGCTCCATGCATTGCTTCAAGGGGCTCATTGTAGAACAGCACAGATTGGATGGGGTCAGACCAATAAACGAAATGTAGGCCATAGTCGGCACACATTTTTTCAACATCTTTCCATAACTCTCTATTTGTATCGCTGTGGCTATGTACCCACTCCCTAGGCGGCACCGTCCTATTATCCACTTGAGGAAAGCCGTTTACAGGTATCTCATACTTCTTTCTAAGTTCTAGTACCCTTTCTTGAAAACGCGTCGTTCTAACTACTTCTTTAGCGTAGTTTTCAATCTTTACCCGTCCTTGGCTGTTCCAAGATTTCTCGAAAGCAAGTTGAGCGCTCGTTGGGATTTCATCCTCGTACATTACTTTACTTTAGTTTACATATCCCGTCAGTTCAATACGTGCTGGTATGCTTGACATTGGCTTATTCATATGTTATATGTATGTACAGGCACGAACCATAGGTTCGCTTCTTTCCAGATTTCTTAGGAGGCACAAATGAGCAGTTTTCAGATTACTGGCATTCTTTTGTCAGTCCATGCTATCGAGGTCGAACATACTGACCTCGGTAAGCGTGAGACCGGAAGGCGCTGCTTTGCGGACAGCCGCTTCTTCTCGAAGCCGTTATTCGTTCCTCGCATCGGAGAACAGGTTTCTCTCAACTCAACTTCGGGAGTTATGGGTAGGGTTATCGACCTGTGGAGTACCATCACCACCCTGCCCATGCAGTCAGTCCAGCTCACTGTGGAGGTGAATGTCGGCGATGTCGATAAGCTTGTTTCCGCTAAGTGGAAGCGCACTTCCAAGAAGTTGCCGTCTAAGAAGACCCCTAGTTCCAACTAGCTTCAAACCGAATTGGGAGCACGGTTAATTGCTCCCCTCTATTGAGCCCGCAAGTTCACTTGTTGTCTCATCGAGTACAGTTCTTCACACCAACCAGGAGGGATTTATGGCCTATCGCGACAACGTATCTGCTTTGGCAGCAAAGTTCGGCATCTCGAATGACACAGGTCTCCGCGAGGAAGACCTGAAAATCGCCGAACTGCGCTTCATCGACGACCAAGGAAACGTCCTTACGACAATCCAAGCAACGCCCATGAATAAGGGAGGGCGGCTTTTCTTTCAAGCTCTCGGTACTATCACTCTCGAGGACGAAGACCGTATGGCTTCGTTGCACGTCAACGAACGCTTGCGCTCGGAAGCAGCTCGGCACTTTGCTGAGCTATGGGAACCCAATCCCGAACCTGGCAAGCGCGTATTGCTTGATGCCATTCGCGACCCTCGGCATGCCGAAGTTGAGATTGGCTGGAAATAGCCAGTTTCGGCGAACCGATACTACATAAAAACTCGCACCGAACCCCAGCGAGTATAAATAAGGGGTTCTTTTCTTTTTATGCAAAAGTGAATATTCCTAATTCTCTCTCAATTTGTGCCCAGTTCAGAGTTCTAAACTTGTCCAGCATGGGGAGCCAAATAAAAACACCAGAGATATATGCTCTGGTGTTTTTATTTGGCTCCGCTCACACAGACATTTTGCGCCTGTATTGGATTTGATATAGTTATAGTAATGAACATATTTAACTTCGGCGAAAAGAAAGAACCTAAAAAGAACTCAGGAGAAACGTCAGACATGACTCCGTACGGCACTTCAGGTACTCATTTGGTAGATGACTCAACGGACTCAGCAAGCTGTGACTCTTCAAGTGATGGAGGTTCTTCTGACGGAGGTTGTGGGGGCGGTGAGTAAGGAGGTAGTAAGTACTACCGCTTACTCTGATAGTATGCAAACATGACCGTACGTCGTTTACTTCGTATTAGCCGCCCACGCTTTTGGCTGTATGAGCTTGGTACGTTTGTGGTGGGGGTAGTTGCTGCATACGCGCACGGCGCACCTGCTTCCAGCATACTTTCCATCAGTACCGCGGCATTCTTTGCGTATTTTCTCTTTCCGGCAAATCTCTACATTTACGGAATTAATGATATCTACGATTACGAAACTGATCGCTTGAATCCAAAAAAGACTGCATATGAGGCTCTTGTAATGCCCGATGAGCACGCCACGCTGTGGCGTGCCATTCTAATCACCACTATTCCGTTCGCCGCTTTCCTCATGGGCGCTCCAATTTCTGCGTGGATTGCATTCAGTGTATTTTTGTTCTTCGCGTGTTTCTATTCTGCTCCCCCGATACGGGCAAAAATACGGCCTGGGCTTGATAGCCTTTTTAGTGCTGGACATTATGTTGCCACGGGAGTCTTTGGATATCTTCTTGTCGGAGCCACGAGTCTCAGCTATCTTCCTGTAGCCGCAGCAATGTTCTGGGCTATTGCCATGCATGCATATTCCGCAGTTCCTGATATTCAGGCAGATAGTGAAGGAGGGCTTGCAACTATTGCCACTAGCTTAGGCAAACAAGGAACTATTCTTGTGTGTCTTGTCCTGTATACACTTGCCAGTGTCATGGCTCTTCCGTATCTTGGCGTATCCGTCCTACTCCTAGGTGCCGTGTACACCGCGCTTATGGTACTTTCGCTTTTTGCTCGTAGTGAAAAGACCTTGTTCTCCATATACAAGGTCTTTCCAACAGTAAACGCCTTAGCAGGAATGGCGATATTTTTCCTTACGCTGTATCACTAGGAATCATTTCAGTGAGTGGTTCTGGCGTTTTAATTCCCATGATGCGCTTGTACGCGAGTTCGGCCGAAATAAGACAGATCGGCATACCAATGCCGGGATTTGTACCGGCTCCTACGTAGTAGAGATTCGAGACCTTCTTACTTACGTTATTTGGGCGGAAGGTCGCCGTTTGCCCTAAGGTGTGAGCAAGCCCGAGCGCACTTCCTCCAAGTGAGTGGTAGTCACGGGTAAAGTCGTCAGGAGTATACGTGCGAATATATTCAATACGCGAACGAAGATTTGGGATTTTCATTTCCACCTCAAGCATTTCAAGTATCTTCGTTTGGTATGCTTCAAGCATCTCTGCAGAATATTCCACACCAGCTCCTATCGGTACTAAGACAAAGAGATTTTCTTTTCCAGCAGGTGCAACGCTTTTATCGGTCTTAGAGGGACAGCACACGTAAAATGAAGGAGCATTCGGCAGAGTTGGTGACTCAAATATTTCATCAAAGTTTTTCTTCCAGTCTTTTGCGAAGAATAGGTTGTGGTGCACCAGTGAGTCTACTGACCCATCAACCCCTAAATACATAATGAATGCAGAAGGTGCGAGTGTTCGGTTCTTCCAATACGACGCCTTAAAACTTTGATCCTTCGAACTAAGAAGTGCTGTTTCAGTGTGCGCAATGTCAGCGTTCGAGATAATCAAGTCTGCGGTAAGTTTCTCCCCATTCGTGAGTATCACACCCGTTGCAACTCTTCCCTTTGTTTCTATATGGGAGACTTCAGTATCAGTGCGGATCTCTGCGCCATACTTTCTTGCAATGCCTCCAAGCACTTCTATGAGACGATATATACCTCCTTCTGGGTAGTACACACCCATATTGAAATCAATATGACTCATTATGTTGTAGAGCGCAGGAGTCTTATAGGGAGAACTTCCGAGAAACACGAGCTGATACTGCATTATCTTCTGCACCATGTCTGATTTGAAGAATTTCTTTACGTATGTGTCCATGGTTGAAAATACGGAAAGTTTACGTCCCTCCACCATGGTTCTTTTATTAAAGAAGTCCATGAATGAGTCATAGTTCTTGTACATAAATTCGTTCGTCGCAACATCATACTGATATGCGGATTGTGCAACGTATTCCTTGAGCTTTGTTCCACTTCCCGGCTCAAGGGTTTCAAATAAAGCTGCTGCTTTTTCTATATCTGCTTCAACATCAATAGGTTCATCCTGGTCTTTGAAGTAGATACGGTAGGAAGGTGAAAGCTTTTGCAAATGTAAGTGTTCTTCAATTGGTTCACCAAGTAACGTAAAAAAGTGCTGGAACACGTCTGGCATTAAGTACCACGAAGGCCCCATATCAAAGCGGTATCCTTCTGCTTCAAACACGTTTGCACGGCCTCCAATGTTCTTGTTCTTTTCTAGTACCGTTACGTGATAACCTTGTTTTGCCAGCAAACAGGCGGTACCAAGTCCCCCAATACCTGAACCGATGATAAGTGCTTTTTTCATGACGAGAATATAATAGGAATAGCGTAACGAAGTTTTTGTAAAGTGGTTGTGCTGCGGCGCGCGCTAAATACATCGTAATCTGCTTCACTGATGCGGTCGAGTATTTTGCTATATAGCACTCGCGAAAGGAGAACTGCTTTTCGCCCTGGAACAGAAAGCATGGGAATACCCTTATCGGCACGCTCATAGAGCACACGTGCGCGATCAGCTTCGAATTTTAGAAGTTCCTTTAATTCAGGAGTTAGTACCGCACCTTTAACCATATCCTCAGTAACACCAAAGCGATCCATATCTTCTTTAGGGAGATAGATTCTCTCACGCTGTTCATAGTCTTCTCGAATATCACGAAGGAAGTTAGTAAGTTGCATTGCGTATCCTAAATCCGCAGCGTAGGCATACGCATCATGGTCACTAGTTCCGATAATGTGTACAAGCATAATACCTATTACTGCAGCAGAGCCGTGCATATACTCTTTTAAGTCTTCGTACGTCTCGTAGCGCGTTACATAGGTATCGCGCAACATAGCTTCGAGGAAGGTATCCATCAAAATGGATGGGACTGAATAGGTGACAAAAGCCCATGCAGCAGCTGCCAAAATTGGATCTTCGTGGGTTCCGGTTTGAAGCGCCTCATGCCATTCGTGTTGGAGCCTTTCGAGCCGTTCTTTTGCTTCTTCGGGGGTTTTTGATTCAGTATCAACTATTTCATCGGCCATACGCACGAATCCATAGAGAGAATAGACGGCATCTTGAATATCTTTTGGAAACAGTTTGGTAGCGTAATAGTAGTTTGTTCCGTAGTCTTTTGTAAGTTTTTTCGCCTGGCGTATTGCCTCTACAGGCTTCGAAAATGAGCGCATACTATGTTGTTCGTCCAGCCATACGACTAAGAAGCTCGCTCCACGCTCTCGTTAGTGATGGTGAAAAATGTTGACTCTCGAGTGCGGAGGCAGCTTCTTGGAGTTCCTTAGCTATGCGTGATCGTCCATAGCTGATTGCCCCTGTGCGTTCAAAGATTTCTTTTACTAGTCCTGTGTTTTGTTCGCCGCATTCTTTTCCAAAGCAACGAAGGAGTGCTTGAATATCCTCTGCGCTTCCGTGTGTCATAACGTAATTCGTAAAAATAGTGTGCTGCCCTTCGGAAACATCCTTCAGAGATTTCTTACCCGTTACGCTTTCGCTCCCTACAATATCTAAAAGATCGTCCTGTAGCTGAAATGCCATACCCAGAGCGGACCCAAAGACCGTACTCCACTCGTCATGCTGGCCTGACATTCCTGCAAGGGCCGCACCAAAACGAAGAGGATAAATAAAAGTGTATTGCGCAGTTTTAAGGAGTGTTTTTTTCTCAATTTCCTCGAGCGTTGTTTTTTCTTGGCCTGCAATTTTAACATCTAGCATTTGACCAATAACGACGGCATATACCATTGCGTCAAACACACTCATGCACTTCTTTGCTACTGAGGTAGAGAGAGTTTCTGTAAGAATTTCTTTTGACCAATTAAAAACAAGATCTCCAACAAGTATTGCTTGGCTTTGTGCAGAAGCAGTATTGTTTGTCCCTTCGAGTGAGCGAGCGTATTCGTGAAGTGTGGGAATACCATGACGAACTGCTGCCTTGTCGATAATATCGTCATGGATAAGCGCAAACACATGAAAGAGTTCAATAGCAACAAGTATCTCTAAGACGCCTTCGTCTTCACCTCCTGCAGTCTTGTACATAAGGTAACTGACATAGGGACGGACGCGCTTGCCCCCGGCAAGCGCTATATCTTTAACATAGGCAAGAAGATACCCTATATAGAGATCGTTCGAGAATTCAGGCGCTTTTTGAATACGGCTTGAAATTGCCTTTTCCATCAACGGATCAAATACCTGCTTAAAGGTAGTTAGGTCTAGAATGGCGGGAGTCATGATGAGCAGTAAATAGTATTCTACCTTACAATCATTCTACTTTGGAATGAGGACAGTGAGTTAGGTAGTAAAGAATAAGGGCGTTCATGCTTCGCATGAACGCCCATCAATCCTCCCAGACATCATGCCTGAACGGTAAGTAATAGCCCGGTTATGAGTACGCCAGCCAATGTTGGCAGGAATACCCAGTGCACAAAAGGTGCGTGGTATTTTGGCGACTTCTTCCCTGAAATAACAAATACAAGAAGCCCAGCCTCAAGAAGCAGAAACGCATCAAGTACCCAATGGAAGATAAGAAACGGACCAATGTCTGGCACTAGCGATGTATTCTCATATCGCACCAGGAGTTCAACAAAGGCGATGAGAATTACAAATGCCAGGGAAAGCCGCATTCGGTAATCACGGTGTTCATTTTTTGACTCAGTACTCTGGAGTATCTGGGCACGTTTTCCGCTCCAGACAACCATTCCCGTGACATAGATAATCCGAACCACTACGGCGAAGATACAGAGTTTTAAGAATAGAATCATGAGCTACTCCCTTCATAAATGTCCTGGCAGACTATACACTACAAGCACATGCTATCCAAGAATCGTGTTCATCTTCTCTGTGTGAGCACGGTTCCTTTATTTGTCATACTTTCGGGATATTTTCTCCTACATAAAGAGTATCTGTATTCCCTGCTTTCACTGGGTGGTGTAGTTCTTTGCATGGAAACTCGCGTGAGAATGGGATATCGAGGCCCCCGCAAGGCCTTATTCGTTATTCACTTAATTTGTTGCATCGGACTTCTGATGGGACTAGTAACCCTTATTATTTCTCCGGCGTATGAGTGGATGTATATGCTTTCAAGTGTGTTATTCGGGGGAATGGTAGGTACGGGTGCGCTTTTGATACGACAGAGTTGGCACCCGGTATACTAAAGACACGACCTCCTTAGAATCATGGATATTCTCACTCTTTCGCGCATTCAGTTTGGCGGCACAGCAGCATTCCATATTCTTTGGCCACTCCTTTCTATCGGTCTTGGAATATACCTTTTCGTGCTTGAGGCGCTGTGGCTCAAAACGAAGAATGATTCGTACTACCGTCAACTTCGCTTCTGGGTAAAGATTTTTGTACTTACCTTTGTTATGGGAACAGCTTCAGGTATTCCCCTCGAGTTTGAGTTCGGTACGAACTGGGCAGCCTTTTCAAACGCTGCAGGAGACTTTATGGGAAACATTCTCGGCTTTGAATCAACGGTTGCGTTTGCGCTAGAAGCAGCCTTCCTGGGTATATTCGCCTTCGGGTGGAAGCGTGTGCGCCCCGCTATCCACCTTTTTGCAAATGGCATGGTTGCCTTTGGGGCAACGCTCTCTGCGTTCTGGATAATGGTCGCAAACTCATGGATGCAAATCCCAACAGGCATTACCGTAGAAGGTACAAAAATAATCGTGACGGACTATATGGTCGCGATCTTTAACCCTGGCTCACTTATTAGTTTTGCCCATATGGAAATCGCTTGTATTGAGACGACTCTCTTTTTCATTATGGGTATTTCAGCGTTTGCAATACTAAAAGCCACCGATACGGCGCGTAAAGAATTCTTTCTCCAGTCATTTCGTATTGCGCTTGCTATTGCAGTACTTATTACACCGCTTCAGCTATTCTTGGGGGACATTTCTGGCCAAGTAGTTGCAAAGTATCAGCCAGAGAAACTGGCTTCTCTTGAAATGCACTGGGATACAAACCCGCCAGGCGTTGGTGCAGGGTATTCAGTTCTTGCTTGGCCCGCTATGGAAGGAGGTCGCAATACCTTTGATGCCCAAATCCCAAACGGACTTTCTCTTATTACTACGCATTCAGTAACCGGTGAGGTAAAGGGTCTGAACGAATACCGTCCGGAGGATCGTCCGACTCCTATAAACTCAATTCTTACGTTCTACTCGTTCCGTCTGATGGTGCTTTGCGGCATTATCATGTTTGCACTCATGATTGTTGGTATGTGGTACTGGAAGAAGGGGCGACTCACCGTCGACGCAGTTACTAAGCACCGCTGGTTCTGGCGTTCTTGGATCTTTGCCATACCCCTCGGCTTTATTGCCACTGAAGCAGGGTGGATGGTACGTGAGATTGGACGCCAGCCGTGGGTGGTGTATCACCTTATGCGTACAAGTGAGGGTGTTTCTCCGAACCTTTCTGCCGTACCTGTTGCCATAACGACCGCACTCTTCGCGCTATTCTATCTAGTCTCAATTGTTGGATTTATATACTTTACCTATCGCATCGTCCGCAAAGGCCCTGATCTTACCAGTCCTGTCATTCGCTACATGCCCCGCACCACGCCATGACCGAGATTCTGCATCTTATTCCAGTGTACTGGCATATGGATTGGCTCCCTGCCTTATGGTTCTTTACTATTGCTCTTGAGATTGGACTCTATCTGATGCTTGATGGTGCAGATCTGGGTATTGGCATTCTCTCACTATTTTCTAAGAACGAGCATACTCGAGGGTACGTTATGCAAGTGATTGGTCCTATATGGGACGCAAACGAAACCTGGTTAGTGGTTGCGGCTGGAACACTCTTTGGTGCATTCCCCCTTGCTTACGGCATCATCCTAAGCGCACTCTACATTCCAGTGATGATCCTCATCTTTGGTCTTATTCTCCGAGCAGTATCCTTCGAGTTCTATCATTTCGCCTCACGCAAGCGTATCTGGGGACGATTCTTTGGCATTGGGAGTCTGATGGCTGCTGTTGGACAGGGACTACTTGCAGGCGGACTTGTGTCTGGCATTGCTGTGTCTAATGGTGAGTTTGTAGGGGGACCTCTTAGTTTTGCAACTCCTATCGCTTTCGTGATAACGGCTGGTATTGTTATTGCGTACCTGTGTACGGGTAAAGCATACCTCGTTCGCCGTCATGAATCATCAGGATCCTTAAAGCGCCTTATGTACCCTTCTGCTCTGGCCGTGCTGGCGGTTGCCTTTGGAACAGTGACTATTGTTTTGCTTCCAAACCTCGTGCCGCCGAGCATAACTATCTATACAGCAGCGGCCTCACATAAGACATTGAAGTTTATGCTCTACGGAATAGGGCCACTAATTCCAATTATCTTTGCGTATAATCTGTATTTGTATAGAGTGTTCCGCGAAGAGCGTGAGGAGAGCCGTGACGACACGTATTAAGCATTTGGTCCACTGAGGTATACTTGTGTACGGAAACCTTCATACGGGATATATACAATGCAGAAACCAGGTATTACTTCACTTACGGTCTACACCGGACCCATGTTTTCTTCCAAATCAGGGAGTCTGATTATGGGTATTGAACGCGCCGGCTATGCCCATTTACGTATCAAAGTCGGGAAATCTGGCATGGATACGCGTACGAATGGAGAAGTTGCCACGCGGCGTATTAAAGACGGCACCCCTTCAGTGCTTTCAAGCATAGAGGCAACGCCAATCTCTTCGCGTGAGGAATTCCTTGCATTTACTGCAGGGGATGACTATGACGTACTTGCCTTCGATGAGGTACAGTTTTTTACTCTTGACTCACCGATGCAAGACACGCTTGGTTGGTTTGGCAGGGAAATTCGTGATCTTCTTCACCGTAGGAAAGATACATCGCTTCAGATCCTGATTGCAGGACTCGACACTGATGCAACTGATCTTCCCTTTGGGGTTATGCCAGGACTCATGGCCATTGCTGACCGGGTGGAGAAACTCACGGCAGTATGTATGGTGTGTGGTTCATTCTTTGCAACGAAGTCTCAGAGACTAAGTTCAGACAAGGGTACTGTGTCAGTCGGAGATGCGGGCATTTACGAAGCGCGATGCCGCTTGTGCTTTACTACGGGAACATAAGCTGAAGACCCAGCTCGCTGCGCGAGCTGGGTCTTTTCATTTGATTCATACAGGAGAGTATTCCTACGCCTGCTGGTCAAGCTTTACTGCAGCTTCGGTTCGAGACACCGGCTTACTTGCAGTAAGAAGCTTTAGAATACCCAGAGCAATGATGTAGTACACGACCATGGCAAGGAGTGTAGTCCATTCAAAAACACTCCCGGCAAGACGTGAAGCAGGAAAAACTGCTATAAATGGCGCTGCAAATGGGTAGCTCAGTGTGTATATAAAGCTTGTAAAACCTGCAGAAGCATTTGCTCCTAGTAGTCTCAAAACAAAGCGAAATGCGAGAAGCACTTCAAGAACTCCGAGGATGTACCAGACGATTTGTGTACCGCGATAAAGTGGACGACTGCTTCTGCTAACCGGAGTTGGATACGTGTAAATGGCCATAGAAAAAGTTCATTCGAGTAATATATTAATACTATGCGGGTACACGTAAAGAATTGATGAAGGCGTGCTCAGCAGAGTAGAAATGATTTTGATATACTGATCCCATATGACACACACCAATACTTCAATTCCATTAGCAGAAGGTGCACACGTTCCAAACGTAACGTTCAAGACTCGGGTACGTGACGAATCAGTGGGCGGAGAAAACCCATACCGTTGGGAGGATGTTACCACTGATCAAGTGTTTGGTGGGAAGACCGTAGTGGTGTTCGGGCTCCCTGGCGCATTTACTCCCACATGCTCAAGTACCCATGCTCCTGGATTTGAGCAGAAGTACGAAGACTTTAAGAATGCAGGTGTTGATGAGGTGTACTGTCTTTCGGTAAACGATGCCTTTGTAATGAAGCAGTGGGCAGACAAACTTGGAATTTCTAAGGTAAAAATGCTTCCAGACGGTAACGCTGAGTTTACGCGCGGCATGGGAATGCTGGTTAAGAAAGAAAATCTAGGCTTTGGAGATCGTTCATGGCGCTACAGTATGCTTGTAAAAGATGGTGTAATAACCAAACTTTTTATTGAGCCAGGTTTTTCTGATAACTGTGACAGCGATCCATTCACTGTATCTGATGCTCAAACAATACTTGATGAGGTAACTGCTGCATAAGTAGCGTACAGAAATAAGAAAAGCCCACGCAAAGCGTGGGCTTTTCTTATACTCGAACTGAGCGCATCGGCATTTTCTTCTGCGTACGCTTGTCACATTTCATGCACTTAACATAGAGTTTTGGCTTCTCCCCCCCTTCAATTTTTTTATCCACCTTCCAGTCATGAGCGCAGATAACGCGTGCAATAACAGCACTAATATTTCCTGCACTAAAAACGTACTCTCCCATCATGTCGCGCAACACATCATGTTCATCGAACGTAAGTGGTCGCTCCAACAGCTCTTCTACATAATCATAGATTTGCTGACGGTAGTGTTTGGGACGTCGTTTCATAATTCTTATTTATGGAGACGTTTTTACGATACGTTTCTTACCTGGATCATTAAGTTCAGGAGCGCAGGATGCGCATCTGCAAGGCGTACAGTGTTCTTTAGTGTACTCTTTTCCATAGTCATAGGTAATTTCATCTCCTAGTTTTATATTTTTCTTAGCAAATATATATACCCGTGCTTTGTGTATAACTGCTTCTGCATTTGGTTTACACGAATGATTTATGTACCCTGCCTTATTAATCTTTGGCTTGCCATCAAGAGTCTTCTTCTTTGTTACCTCGAATAGATATTTACTCTTACTCGAATAGGCTTCGTCTTCTGAAATTTCTCTCCCTACATATTCAATAATACAGTCATCTTTAGAGATCACTGATCCCGCAAACATGCCAAGGCCCGCGCTCGACCGCTTAACAAGCAGTTTAAAATCTCCTGGAGTATACGTTCGGCGTGCCATAGTTATCTTAGAAACCTTAGGCGCCAATCTTAGCACGGCTCTGTGGACCAAAATACCCTGTTGCCGGCAGTCCCGCAGCCTTCTGCCATGCTTTTACTGCTGCCGTGGTTGCAGGACCATACACACCGTTTGCCGTGGCTTTTAGATACCCTTTTTTGATTAGAATGTTCTGTAGCTTGGTTACCTCAGTGCCTTTTGATCCAGTCTTCAAGTCTTTGGTAAACGTTGAGGTGGTTGAAGGAGTGGTCTTTGGTGGTACTGAAGTCGTGGTTGCCACTGGTGATGCCACTACCGCCGTACTGGTGGTTGCACTTCCAGAACCAGAAAGGCTGGTTACGCGAGACGTTATCGGATTACGCTCAGGACTTCCTATGCTTGCGAGTGCACTCCACATAGCGGGGTCTTCACTACCATCAATTTTAAAGATTGCGATACCTGCTACTCCTAGTTTTTTTGCAAGTACTGCTTTTTCTTTAATAGCTTGCGCGTCACTCCAGGTAACGAATGTTACGGGCGCCTGCTTAGTTTGCTGCTTAGTAAACGCGAGCGCTCCAGCTGCTGCAAGGTATGCTGAAGCCGTTCCGCTTGGCGCGAGCGCTGAAAGTGTTGAGTTACTTGGAAGTAAGCTTGTTTGTGCCATGTCTACATAACTGAAGTAGAGTTCGCCTGATGCATTGCGTGTTGGCGTTATGTTGTACTGCTTCGCAAGATCAACAGCATATTTCGGATTAAACGCTGAGAGCTTGGTATAGGTGAATCCTTTTCCGTCAGGATTCGACATTGCCTGGTACTCAGCTCCGTAGGTTGCAACTCCTAAAAGAATTTTGCTTGGGCTAATTTCCTGAGACATGTAGTGGATAACTTTCTCCACCCATGCGGTATCTGCAAGTGGTGCGTATAACTGATCACTATATTTGTTATTGAGCTGAATATCTGCAGTCTGCTGGTCGTACGTCATAATACGAACGCGGTCACATACCTTGTTTATAACCGAAAGATCGTTCGCATACTCAATGTTTGGAGGAGGTGTTCCTGAGTAACGTGCCTCAAGGGGCATACGGGCTTCGATAGTACAGTCGAGTGTTAGCTTCGTATTTGCCTTGTAGAGTGCTGCTGATAACTCGGTAAGAAACGCTGAGAAACCAGGACGTGTCTCTGCCGTCTTACCTTCGTAATCAATATCAACCCCATCAAATCCGTTTTGCTGAATAGTCGTTACGATAGCTTGTATATGTGCAGCGCGAAGGTTCGGATCATTTAGAACCGCATAAATGTTTGGAGTATCTGACCACATGATGGTAGGAACAACTTTTACCCCTTTGGCGCGTGCTGCCTGGAACAATGTCTGCCATGCGCCACTCCCAATGTTTGAAGTATCGGCAAGAGTGCCGTCTGTTTTAACACTGTATCCAAAAGGATTAATTTCAGTAAGTTGTGAAAGATTTGCATGCGCGTCTGCAGTTCCTTTTGCTGTGGCCCAGTACGGTATCCACCCCGTGTATTCAAGCGAATTACTTACTGGGGCAGCACTAGCTGCAGGGGCAACGCTGGTAAAGATAAAAAGTGCGAGCAGTGCTGCTGCGCCTAGTTTGGAAAAGAAAGGTACAAGTCGGTTCATATAAGGAAAGTATACCTGTTAAGACGGACTACGTCAGCTTTTCTTACCTACGAAACTTTGACATACCATCTCATTTGTTATATAAACTATATGGATTAAGCACGTATACACACCTTCACTACAAGGAGATGTTTTCATGACTACGTATGAAGTACTTGCAACGCCGTCTGCGTCAGGAATTTCGCTCTTCGGAGCGGATGTCCTGCAAGGGCTCAGTAAACGCAAAAAGCAAATACCCGCTCGGTATTTCTATGATGATCGAGGGAGTGAGCTGTTTGATCAGATTACTCGGCTACCTGAATATTACCCGACTCGAGCCGAGACGAGCATTCTGAGCGCGAATGCAGACTTGATCTGCGAGCTCGTGGGCACTGAACCAACCGACATTGTCGAGCTGGGCTGCGGCTGCGGACCCAAAACGTGGGATTTGCTTGGTGCACTTCTTTCGAATGGTGCCGATATCAGATATCGCCCCATCGACATTTCAGAGGGTGCGATGAGTACACTTTACACTGAGCTTGACCGCCGCTTTGGTAGTCGCCTTGAAGTTGAAGGTGTCGTCGCCGAATATAACGGTGGACTTGCTCACTTGAATGCACAAAGCACCAAAAAAGGCCGTAAGAAGCTGATCTTGTTCTTCGGAGCAAATATCGGCAACATGACGGACCCCGAAGCGGTGCAGTTCCTGCGTGAACTTGGTGAATATATGCAGCCTGAGGATCGACTCCTTATTGGATTTGATCTGAAGAAGGACCTGCACATTCTTCAGCAAGCATATGATGACAGTCAGGGCATCACAGCTGAATTTAATCTCAACCTTCTGGCACGAATGAATCGGGAACTTGGTGCGGATTTCGATCTCACTAACTTTACGCATCACGCGTTTTACGATCCTGCTCGTGAAGCCATGGTCAGCTGGATAATCTCTTTGGAGGCTCAGCAAGTCAGGTTTAAGGGCATGATTGGAAACCCGACGTTCATATTCCGTGAGCTTGAAGGAATCTGGGTTGAAATGTCTCGTAAGTTCAGTACTGATGACATATCAGTACTTGCTCAACGCAGTGACCTGATTGTCGAAAATTGGCTCTTGGATTCTCAACAAATGTTCGTTAATACGATTTTAAGACGTGCGTAATCGTCTATATAAAAGGCGGCCGAGAATCGGCCGCCTTTTTCTTTATACCCATAACGCAAAAGAACCCACATCCACAAAGGATCGGGTTCTCTTGTCCAAGTACGAATTTAACGCACTGCGAGCTGTGAGGAAGCTTCTACCATACGTACGAGTTCAGCCTGCGTTGAAGGAATATCCTTAACGTTAATCTTGCCGATCACGCGAATGGTGACTTTGCCACACAAACCGAGTGCACGCCCTGGGTTGATCTGGCGTCCGTTATGAGAGACCGTGTTGTCCTCATCAAGCAATACGTCCACCGTGTTTGTGATTCGAGTATTCATAGCATCCGCAATAACGCGGTAGCCAATCTGCGACTCAACCTTCTTGTATCCACATGAAGGAGTGTCTGCATTTTCTCGATCAAGCTCGATGATCGTACCGTACGGAAGCTTTTTTGCGAGATCGCCGGAGCGAGCCGCAACAACTTCAGGGTTCGAGAACGCGCCGCTCGCAGTCCAAAACGGGTTGTTATCCGTCTGAGCAGGAACAGCATTATATGCGGTGAGCTTGGTTGTGAGGGTAATTGGTGCTACGGGAGCAATAACTACCATCGGAGCCGGAAGTCGTCCAACCGAAGTTGAACTCGCTACTGCTACTGGCGTCGTTGCTTGCGCAGAGGCGACGGGAGCGGTAACGCTTGCCGGCAAAACCATAAGACCCACCAGAACGGGTATTAGGAAAGGCATAAATGCAAAAACGGCTTACCGAGGCTTGCCGTCTTTACTTAGCTAGACTAGCATGGCAAGGGGTGTGCTGTCAAGCATTTTCACCACTTCTTCATACCTATGGGGATTATAATATGGCTTATATAAGCCATATTATCGCTATATACAAGAACACAAATACAGCACTTGTCTAGTCACCGGTTACGGAATTAAGTTTAGAATCTTACCCGCTCTATAGATAACGCGGCTGGGAGTACCTGTTGGAAATGCCTTTGCTACGTTTGGTTCAGAGAGTGCAGCTTTGACCGCTTCTTCCTCAGTCGCTGAGGGTGAAATCTGTATTTCTCCTTTCCGTTTCCCTGCTATTTGCACTCCTATAATCACAGCATCTTCCGTGAGAAGGGTCTCATCAAAGGAAGGCCAGGGAAGTTGGTGGATACTTTGCTCTGAAGGAAGTGCCCCTTCGTTAACTGAAATTTGCGCGTACATATGTTCGGTAAGATGCGGCGCAAATGGAGAAAGTAGCGTTAAGAAAGTACCAAAGCCGTCATGCGAAATATGGTCTTGGGTTTCGAGCGCATTAACAAGAATCATAAGCGCAGAAACTGCAGTATTCAATTTAAAACGCTCTATATCTGCTGACATTTTTATCGTCGCCTTAGCAAGCGCTTTTTGTTCAGCTTCTGTGGCTGGAGCATCACTAGTTTTTGTACGAAGTGCGTAGCATCGATCAAGGAAACGGCGCATCGCCTCTATGCCTTCTGGTTTCCAAGGATAGTTACCCGGTTCGTTATACGAACCAATAAAGGAAAGGTACATGCGTACCGCATCAGCACCATACTTTGCCACCACTTCATCAGGATTAATAACGTTTCCTTTTGATTTCGACATCTTTTGTCCGTCAGGACCTATGATAAGTCCGCGGTTGTATCGCTCGTAAAACGGTTCAGCGGTTGGAACAAGCGCAAGATCGTACATTGCCTTGTAGAAGAACCGTGAATACAAAAGGTGCAGAGTCGTGTGCTCCGCTCCGCCTGAATACCGATTAACAGGAAGCCAGTTTTTCATCACCTCAGTGCTTGAAAATTGTTTTTCATCATGAGGCGCAAGATACCGCATGAAGTACCATGAAGAATCTACGAAGGTATCAAGTGTGTCACACTCAGGTGTCCAGCCTTCGCCAAATATTCCGGTAACGCGGTCTTTGAGTTCTTTGCTTGTTGCGAGCGGAGATACCCCTGATGGGGTGAAATCTACGTCAGTGGGCAAAAGCCAAGGTAGGTGTTCGCTTGGTACCAGGTGCGCCTTCCCTTCCGGGTCATAGACAACAGGTATCGGACAGCCCCAGTACCGCTGACGCGAAACTAACCAGTCGCGAAGACGATAGTTCGTCGTACGTTCACCACCTGCAGCGTCTGTGATGTCTGCCATTGCCTCCTGACTTTCTCTATTGGAATACTCTCCGGAATTAATGAGCGTGCCTGCGTCCGTATAAACATAGTGGTCAGAAAAGATTTGCTCAACGGCATACTGATGAGTGCGTGCGGTGAGCTGCTTGCGTAATTCTTCTTTGGATAACCACACAATCTCGTGCCGTACTTCCTCTTCTGGAGCCACTGCGTCACGCATGTCGCTCGTTAGCTCCATACGTAAAATATGTCCGTGGGTTAGACGGTTTTGCTCTTTAGGAACGTGATAAAACAAGCCATCAACAATTCCGTATGACTCAACTACACGTGCATCGGTATATCCTGTTTCTTCTCGTAATTCACGAAGTGCTGTTTCTGCCGCAGAATCATCACCTTCCATACCACCGGTGAGGAGGGTGGTCCAGCCAACATTTTTCCACTTTAAAGCAAGATATTTTTCTTCCGACCAGTGTCTTATGAGCGCTATAACTCCATCAGTAATGGTGACTGGTTCGTCTGATTTAAATGCTCCGGGTTCTTCCGTTTGTACGAGGCGGGGTGCAACAACTTGAACGATAGGGAGCTCAAACTTTGTTGCAAATTCAAAGTCACGCTCGTCATGTGCAGGAACGGCCATAACCGCACCTGTTCCGTATGAGCCCAGTACATAGTCAGCGACAAAGACCGGAATTTCCTCTCTTGTAAGCGGATGAATGGCCATGATGCCTGTAAGTTGTACCCCTGTTTTTTCTTTATTCTCCATGCGCTCCCGCTCTGTTTTCTTCTTCGCTTCTTCTACGTATGCACGAACTGCAGCTTCGTTTGAGAGCACATCATGCTCACCATCGAGCGCAGCGAGTACCCAGGGATGTTCCGGAGCCAGCACAAGATAGGTTGCCCCAAAAAGAGTATCGGGCCGCGTGGTAAATACAGCGACTTGGGCGGGGTTGCCGTCAACGTCACGCCACTCAGAATCTTCAGGGTGTTTTTTAAATGAGAGTGCAAAGGCCAGCTTCGCTCCCTCTGACTTTCCAATCCATTCGCGCTGCGCGCTCTTTATATCTTCGCGCCAAGGAAGTCCTTCAAGATCTGTGAGAAGTCGTTCTGCATACTTCGTAATAGAAAGAAACCATTGCGTAAGAATACGTTCTTCCACCTCGTGACCACAGCGCTCACAGGTACCGTTAATAACTTGCTCGTTAGCAAGTACGGTTTGATCATTCGGACACCACTTAACAGCAGCTTCCTTACGCTCTGCAAGCTGATGTTCAAAAAGTCGCGAGAAAAGCCACTGTGTCCATTTATAGTATTCAGGCGAGCAGGTCGCTACCTCCTTACTCCAATCAAACGAGGCACCCATTGTCCGTACCTGTGCCCGCATCGTGTCCATGTTTTCATACGTCCACTTTCTAGGATCAAGTCCACGTTTTATAGCGGCGTTCTCGGCAGGAAGTCCGAAGGCATCAAACCCAAAGGGGTAGAGAACATTTTTACCTTGCATTCGCTTGAAGCGCGCAAAAATATCGGTGATGGCAAAGGCATACCAATGGCCCACATGAAGATCGCCGGATGGGTACGGAAATTCAATTAACAGGTAGTACGGATCTTTTGACTGATCAGATAAATCGACCTCATATATTTTTTCTTCATCCCATTTCTTCTGAGCCCATGGCTCTATTTCAGAGTGATTGTAGAATTCTTTTGCCATATATATGGGCTAGGCTTGCACTAGTAGACTGGCTTTGGCACTGAAGCTGGGATAGCTGGGTAGAGCGCAGGGTCAATGTAGTTACTAAAGCATGTGCGTCCCATCTGATGATTCCAAATATTGTTTACCCCACGCCCAGGAGGAACGGCTGCTCCATATCCGGTACCATTCCCATCTAGTGCAAACGTTGCACAGAGCTCAAACCCTACTTTCCCATCTGAAGACTTTGCCAGTCCTTTATATTCATACGCCGCTTCTGTTTTAGGGTCTCCAGGAACCTGGTACCCAGTGAAGCTATTGTTGAGTGCGCTTAGGGACGAAGGCAGTATCTGCTTCACCTGCCAGTACGAAAGTATCTCAGACTGTATTCTTTGCAGGTCTTCAACACGCTGAGTGTCAAAGCGTACGTCACGTGCATGAGCTGGAGTACCGATGATTAGGAAGCCCCCAATAACCGTCATGATTGCGAGTGCACCTACGGCCGCCCCAACAATGTTTACCTTCCGACGATGCAGTGTCCAGTATCCTTTTAGATCAGCAAGGAAGTGCAGGATAACGAGCACGGCCATAAGTAGAACGATAAGCGCCTTAAGCGTAAAGCGAATGGTGATATCGCCGCCGAAGAATGCGGAAAGGAGGGTGATGAGGTCAATCACCGCCGTCGCTGACGCAAGGAAAATAGTAAACACGAGCGCCCATCTGCGCACCCAGATATTTGCCTTCCCTGGTTCGCGCACGATGTCACGACGAATGGTGAGAAGGAGGCCAAGCATTGTAGGAATCAGCACGACGATGGTGGCCATTGCAACTCGTACTCCGGTACTATACGGGTCATATGAGTATGAAAGCGGATCAGGAAACGCGAAGTTTATATACTGAAACAAAAGGGTGAAAAACGAGATAATCCCACCGTAGAGTGCAATAACAGCACCTGCCCAAAGAAAGAAATCCTTAGGAGTTGTCTTCGACGTCCTGGCTGCGTGATGACTTTCTGTAGTGTGTTCCATATGTGAAATTATACCACTTAAGCCTAATGGTGCAGGGTCAGCTGGTTTTAACTATGCAAAAAGACAGCAACGTCTCCATCCTGGAAGATGTAGGTTTTTCCCTCGGTACGAATATCGCCTTTATCACGCGCTGCGCTCCATGAGCCATCAGTAATAAGTTTTTCGCAGTTCACGACTTCAGCACGGATAAACTTATCCTTAAAGTCATTATGAATAACAGCTCCTGCTTCAGGTGCTGAAGCTCCTTGAGGAATGGTCCACGCACGGGTTTCTTTAGGTCCTGTCGTGAAGAACGTAATAAGTCCAAGCGTTTTGTATGCCGAACGAATAAGCTCGGTAAGACCATTTACTTCAACCCCAAGTTCCTGGCGGAACATATCTTTATCCTCGTCAGACACATCATTTAGTTCACGTTCCGTTCCAGCGTCCACGTGAACGTACTCAGATCCCATAGCGGTAATGAGTGCATGCACTTTCTCAACACGTTCATCATTCACCGTTGACCCTGATTTACCATTAAGTGAGTACAGTATTGGTTTGAGCGTAAGGAGATTAAGCGATTTAATTATAAATGCTTCCTCTGGTGTAAGGTCTGCGGTGCGCGCAAGCTTTCCCGCGCTCAGCACTGCCTCTACTTTCGTAAGAACGGCATCTTCAGCCACAGAATCCTTATTACCCTGCTTCACTTCGCGAACAAGTCTTTCACGACGATTCTGCACTGATTGCGCGTCAGCTAAGATGAGCTCAAGATTAATGACTTCAATGTCACGAACGGGATCAACGTCGCCGTGCACATGCGTAATATCAGCGTCTTCAAAGAATCGAACCATATGAAGGATGGCATCCGTCTCACGAATGTTCGTAAGGAACTTATTCCCGAGACCTTCTCCTTCTGAAGCTCCTTTAACAAGTCCTGCAATATCCACGAATTCAATGACTGCAGGTACCGTTTTTTCAGATTTTGAAAGAGAGGCCAGCTGATCCAAACGCTCATCAGGTACCGTAACGATACCAACTGACGGATCAATAGTTGCGAAGGGGTAGTTAGCGACGAGCACATCCGCTCGCGTGAGCGCATTAAACAGCGTTGATTTACCAACGTTCGGTAACCCTACAATTCCAATTTTAAGCATTGTCTAACTCTACGGTTATTTAGCGGTAGTCGCAAGTTTTGAAACCGTTCTCATCCATGCCGTCTTTTTTTCTTCAGGCATATGTTCAACGCGTCCAATCTCAGTAATACGGACTTTGTACCCTGAAAAGCCAAGGAGCGCTTTCCCTATTTCATTTTTAAAGTCACCAAAGAAGAACCGTTCGAGGAGTGGCCAGTTCTTTGACGTTATGATTACGCGCGCTGTCTTTCCTTTCATTAGTTGATCCCACCCCATGCCATCTTTATGGAAGTGAAAGGCAAAGCCAGGAATAAACATACGATCCCACATTCCCTTAAGAAGCGCTGGCATACCGGCCCACCAAAGCGGATAGATAAGTACAAAGTGATCTGCCCACTTCATGTCTTCTTGCACCTTGAGAAGATCTGGTTCAAGTTCTTGTATTACTTTGTAACCCTTATGAAGGATAGGATCAAAATTTAAGTCTCCAAGATTAGTCTTGCGAACTTCGTATCCTGCTGTCATTGCTTCGTTCTGGTAGTGCGTTGCAATCTCGTTTCCGAGTGTGTCTTCAGAATCAGGATTCCCCATTAAGATAAATATTTTTTTCATGCTATTTCTGCATCAATCCTGAAAGCTCGGTGCGGTACTTCTTCATAACATCCATAGTGGCTTTCATTTGGTTTTCGCCCCCTTTAGTGCGCTTTTCTACTTCTTCACCAATCTTTTTGAAGAGCTCAGGATCTTTTTGCACAAGCGCCATTATTTGCTCACGCTGCGCCTCTGGAACATCCTTCATCTTCCACTTCATTGCCTGTCCTAACAGAAAATTTTGTATACCCATATATCTACATACTATCAAATACATCGCTATTCGAGAACAGGTATGAAAGTGCCCCGATGCTTTGCATCGGGGCTATTCTCCAAGAGCTTTGAAGCCCTTTACTTTATCTAGATAAAAGTATCCATTTGCTGCATCCTGGAGGTCTTGCGACATTCCTGAAAGCCAGCTGTAGACAATAAATTCGAGTTCGAGGTTAGACCCGTAGATCCCCCGTAGCTTTCGAATAGTTCGCAGATAGTCACTGTCTCCAGAGACAATCACAAAACGAACGCGCAGAGGATATTCTAACTTCCCTCCCTGAATTGAGTCTTGCTCATGCTGAGCAACGACGCCCCACATATCTTCAATGATTAGTGAGTCGATGTCGTCATTGGTTCGCACTTGCATATCAATAGCTTTGCCAAACGTACGGAATTGAACCTTATTGGAGGCAAGCAAGTCTTGACCCTCGTTCCAGTCCCTGACGTAGGCCGTAGCTCGGACGAGCGTTGTGCCGACAAGTATTTCGCTAGACGCTATCGCTTGCGAGAGACGCTTCCAGTTAATGTCTTGCCATGCGTTTGAACGAACACCTTGAGCAATGTTAGGTACATCGATAAAGACAGCTGACGCTGGCTTTATATCGAATTCGATATCAGCCATGTGCGGTCTCCCTCCTGCCAGAATAGCAGGTCTGGTACCACCATGACATTAGATACCTCTTACGTCAATACTTTACAGGATAACGGTTGCTTGGTTGTTCGAAATTTCTAAAATTCCGGTGGTCAGTAGTTCGAATTCTGTCTTTGTCCCATCTTCTGTCTCAAACCGAATCATTCCTTCCTTCAAGGGTGAAACAAGAGCCTCATGGTGCGCAAGAATCGTAAGTACACCGTCTGCGCCAGGAAGCGTTACGGAAACCGCTTCCCCATCAAAGATATTTTCTCCTACTTTTGCAATGGTTAGATGGAAGGTTTTTGCCATAGTGTTGGGTTGCGTACGCGCTACCTACTACCCAGTTACCTGATCAATTGATCCCTTCATGTAGAAGGCTGACTCTGGCTTATCGTCATGCTTTCCTTCCACAATTTCCTTGAAACCACGAACCGTCTCTTCACGAGTTACGTATGCGCCGGGTGTTCCAGTGAACACTTCTCCCACGAAGAATGGCTGGGAAAGGAATCGCTGAATCTTACGAGCGCGATACACCACCGTCTTATCCTCGTCAGAAAGTTCATCCATACCAAGGATGGCAATAATATCCTGAAGATCTTTGTAGCGCTGCAGCACCTGCTTTACCTGGTTTGCTACCTGGTAGTGTTCTTCACCAACGATCTCAGGAGTGAGTGCTGAAGATGATGAGGCGAGCGGGTCAATGGCAGGATAAATACCAAGAGAGGCGAGTTGTCGTGAAAGAGAAACCGTACCGTCGAGGTGAGCGAAGGTGGTCGCTGGAGCTGGGTCGGTAAAGTCGTCGGCCGGCACATATACGGCCTGCACGGACGTGATAGATCCATTCTTCGTAGAGGTGATGCGCTCCTGGAGCACTCCCATTTCCTCAGCCAAAGTAGGCTGGTACCCCACAGCAGAAGGAACACGTCCGAGGAGTGAAGATACTTCAGCCCCTGCTTGAATGAAGCGGAAGACGTTGTCCATGAAGAAGAGCACGTCTTTTCCTGACTGATCACGGAAGTACTCAGCCTGAGTGAGTCCGGTAAGCGCAACACGCGCACGCGCTCCTGGCACTTCGTTCATCTGACCAAAGACCATGGCAGTTTGAGGAAGCACGCCTGACTCCTCCATTTCGTGGTAAAGGTCATTACCTTCACGCACACGCTCTCCCACACCAGCAAATACGGAATATCCTCCGTGATTACTTGCCACGTTATGAATGAGCTCCTGAATGGTAACGGTCTTTCCCACACCGGCTCCTCCGAAGAGACCAACCTTTCCTCCTTTGATAAAGGGAATGATAAGGTCAATGGCTTTAATACCTGTTTCAAAGATCTCAGCCTTTGTAGTCTGCTCAGCAAAGGTGGGTGGCTGACGGTGAATTGGAAGCGTTGGAGTACCTTCCGCAACAGGTCCTTTCCCGTCGATTGTTTCTCCAAGCACATTGAAAATGCGGCCGAGCGCTGCCTCTCCCACCGGAACAGAGATAGGTGCACCGGAAGCGGTTGCTACTTCGCCACGCGAAAGTCCTGCCGTGTCAGACATGGCGATAGTGCGTACGCGGTCGAGACCCAAGTGTGAGGCCACCTCAAGTACGATGCGCTTATGTTCGCCATTCGCTTCTATAGAAAGCGCTTCACGAATCGCAGGGCGTGTATCTGGAAAGTGCACGTCTACTATTGGGCCGATAATTTCTGTGATTGTTCCGGTGTTCATACATTTATAAGTTACTTGATAACAGTACTAAAAGCTATACGGATAATGCCTCACGCCCGCTAATAATCTCTGACACTTCGCGGGTAATGGCTGCCTGACGAAGTTTGTTGTAGAGGCGCGTGAATTCCTTAGTGCGTTCTTTTGACTTATCAGAAGCGTTCTTCATCGCTACCATACGCGCTGAGTGCTCTGAAGCCTTTGCCTCCAGAAGCATGAAGTAGAGAGAGACTGCCACGAGGCGGGGGATGAGAAGCGTAAGGACTTCTTCTGCTGATGGCTCAATACTGTACGTTTCTGGTGCCTCAAGAGAAATAGTACTGCTCCACTTTCCACGAGCTGGGCGAATGCCCGTCACTATCTCACTCACCGCTTCAAGAGAAAGGGGGAGAAGTGCACGGACGGTCGGTACCTGTTCGAAGGTAGACCGGAAGTCACTATAGGCCGCAAGCACTTCGTCGAATTCTCCGTTCAGGAACCCTTGAGAGAGCTGCTGCGAAAGTTCGTCCATCGTGTTTACGGGAATACTGTCTTCACGATTTTCCTTTGCCATTACCACGGCATATCCCCGGTTACGGAAGAATTCCTCTCCTTTCTTTCCAAAGGCAAAAACCTGGATGGAATCTAGTGGACGTCCTTCAACCGCTTTCTGCGCTGCGCGTATCACGCTTGAGTTAAGCGCGCCTGCAAGTCCTCGATCACTTGTAATAACGACAAGTGCAGTCTTCTTCACTTCACGCACCTGCGTAAGCGCGTGAGACTTCACATCAGCGCTTCCTGAAAGTCGAGCAAGGATAGAGAGTGCGGCACGCGCATAAGCGCGCCCCTGAAAGGCTGCCTGCTGCGTCTTACGCATCTTTGCCGCAGACACTGCCTCCATGGCACGAGTCACCGTGTTCATGCGCTGTGTCGCGAGAATCTTTGCTTTGATGTCTTTAAGTGCCATGGATTTATGGTGCGAATACTTTTCTGAGCTTACGCAGCGCGCTCGGTGAACTTCGTCAGAGCAGCGCGTAGTGCTGCTTCTGTCTCTTCACCAATGTCTTTGGTAGAGCGAATCAGCTCAAGTGCTTCCTTTCCTTCACGCTCTAAGAATTCCTGGAGCTTGTTCTGTGCAGAACGCGTATCTTCAGGTGCAAATGCATCGAAGAATCCGTTGATGGCGGCAAAGATAACGGCAACCTCAACTTCAAATGGAAGCGGCTTACCCTGTACCTGCGTTAACACCTCCGTCATACGGCGCCCAGAATCAATTTGTGCCTTAGTATCAGCATCAAGATCAGAGGCAAACTGCATGAAGGCTTCAAGTTCACGGAACTGCGCAAGGGTGAGCTTAATTTTTCCAGACACTTTCTTCATAGCTTTTGTCTGTGCGGAAGATCCCACACGAGACACAGAGATACCCACATCAATAGCAGGACGTAGTCCTTTGTTGAAGAGATCTGCCTGAAGATAAATCTGTCCGTCAGTGATTGAAATCACGTTCGTAGGAATGTAGGCAGATACGTCACCTTCCTGCGTTTCAATGATTGGAAGCGCAGTTAATGAGCCTCCGCCCTTTTCCTTAGAAAGTTTTGCTGCTCGCTCAAGAAGGCGTGAGTGCAAATAGAAAATGTCTCCAGGATATGCCTCGCGTCCAGGAGGGCGGCGAAGGAGAAGTGACATCTGACGATACGCAACAGCCTGCTTTGAAAGGTCGTCATATACCACGAGCGCGTCACGTCCTGCGTCCATGAAGAATTCTCCGATGGTGGCTCCCGCGAATGGCGCGAGGAACTGGAACGCGGCAGGGCTTGATGCTGGAGCCGTAACCACAATCGTGTAGTCCATTGCTCCTGCTGCAGTAAGTTCAGCCACGATACGTGCCGTCTTTGATTCCTTCTGACCGATAGCGACATAAATACAGATTGGACGAGTTTCTGCTGGTTCTGATTTCTGGTTGAGAATAGTATCAATGGCGATAGCTGTCTTTCCCGTACCACGGTCTCCAATGATGAGCTCACGCTGACCGCGACCAATCGGAATCATCGCGTCCACTGCCTTTACTCCGGTATGAAGAGGAACGTTCACTGGAGCACGGTCAATAACACCATACGCCTCACGCTCGATTGGCTTCAGCTCTACATCTTTGAGTGCTCCCTTATCGTCAACGGGTTCACCAAGCGGATTAAGTACGCGCCCTATCAAAGATTCACCTACGGGGATGGAAAGTAGGCGATTAAGGCGACGCACCTGCATTCCTTCAAACACATCACTGGCCTCTCCTAGAATAACGGCACGAACGCCATCTTCCTCAAGGTTAAGCACCAGACCGTACACAGACTTCGTATCCTTGAGCGCATCCTCAAGACTTCGGTCGAACGTAGGATCGAAAAGCACCATCTCTGACATCACTGCGCCATCGAGTCCGTCAATTTCTGCAATACCGTCTCCGGTCTCGCGAACAATACCAATGCTTTCATCTACTCCTGTGGGAGTAAAACCTGCAATTTGTTCTTCGATTCGTTTAATGATGCTTTCCATACGGGTGTGCGGTTACTAAATTTAATTATGCGTGTGCAGTGATGCGCTTATAAAGGTCTAACAGAGCGCGCTTTCCTGAATGATCAATAATGCGGCTTCCAATACTTCCCCGCCATCCAGAAACAAGTTCTTTGTTAACAGTAGGGGATGCCGTAATGCCAAGTTCTTTTGCTTCCTTTGCAGCAGTGATCATTTCTGATTCACTCGCAACTTCAAGTGTTTGTGAGAGGACTCCAGCGCGCGCATCCAGCCGCTTCAGTTCTCGGAGAATTCGCGGCAAGAGTTTTAGTCGTCCGGTCTCGTGCAAATGCGCGATGAGCGTATCGACAAGCTTCTTGGGATCAGCTCCTTCTTTAGAGCCAAGTTCAAAAAGTGCTTTTGCGTACGTTTTTTCCATATGCGTTACAGTCTCAGTCTATGCGTTTTTACGCATAGCTTTTTCAGCAGCAAGAATTGCAAGACGCGCTACTTCCTTTTCGCTATCGCGCATCATGCGGTCGTGATCTTCCTGAGCACGCGCCTGTGCGTCGCGCTCAATACCTTCTGCGCGTGCCTGCGCTTCCTTCATCATACGGTCACGCTCACTTCCTGCCTCTTCACGGGCACGAGCCGTAATGCCTTCTGCTTCGGTTTCTGCGCCACGGGTTATGACACTAGCAGTAACACTGGCATCTTTAAGCGCAGCTTCTGCATCTCGAGCGTCTTCGACACCCTTCGCCACAATGAGTCTGCGCTCATCAAGTACTTTCATGACAGGGCGGTATAGAAAATACCAAAGAATCATGAAGAGTATCGCAAAGTTCACCAACTGAGCTATCAGCAGGTGTGACTCAATTCCGAAAGCTTCGAGTAGTGATCCCATACCGTGAAGAGATTAGTCGTTACACTGCAACGAAACGGATAATGAATGCAACAACGAGTGCGAGAATACCAAGCGCTTCGGCGAAGACGATAGCAAGAATCATGTTTGAGACGATCTTTCCTGACGCTTCAGGGTTGCGACCAATAGCTTCCATTGCGCGTCCGCCAATCATACCGATACCAATAGCTGGTCCAAGAACACCAAGTCCTGCGGCAATAGCCATCGCGATAAGCTGTGCTGATGCTGTTTCCATAAAATTATGTGTAGTGAATTGTTAATACTGCTCCATCCCGGAGCCACACAGACTGACGAAGCACTAATGTGCCTCTTCACTCCCGTGTGACTCCATGATCGCAAGCTTAATAAAGAACAGGGTCAACATAGAGAAGACGACTGCCTGAATAAACCCTACAAATACTTCAAATGCCTGAAGCGGCACGGGAAGTAAGTATGCGACGAAGAAACTTGCGACGATAATCAACACCTCTCCTGCAAATACGTTTCCAAAGAGACGAAATGAGAAAGAAATGATGCGGCCAACGTTAGAAATAATCTCGATCAGTCCCACAACAAAGTTTATGGGTGAACTGAAGTTGATGTATTTGCCTATATATTTTCTCGCTCCAAGTACAACGAGCCCGGTTATCTCAATCGTAAAGAAGGCGATAAAGGCAAGTGCAAGCGTGAAGTTAAGATCTGCACCAGGCGCACGGAAGAGTGGAATGAATCCTTCATGGGTGTGGAAGCCAATAGACCCAACACCTGGAATGAATGCGAGTTCATTCCCAATCAAAACAAACAAAAAGATTGTCATGATGAGGGGGAAGAACGTCCGTGCATACTTTTCACTTTCCAATGTCTCTGTCATGTAGTTCAGCACACTTTCAAACAACCACTCAATGCCTGTCTGGAGTAGACCGGGAATAAGTGCGATTTTACGGCGGAAGTAGAACGTAAAGCCGATAAGAATCAGCATCACGACCCAAGTCATAAGAAGACTATTCGTAATAGTAAAGCCAAAAAGAGAGCCGATTGGTTCAGCCTTAAGAATGACGCTAATACCTGAATGCGTTTCCATGAAAAAGCACGGCTGCCCGCCGTAATATAGGTACTATAACGTACGCATCTAAGTAATGAAAGCGTGAATAGCGTGTGCTATAACAGAAAGATGAAACGTGAGGACGGTACCTTTTGGCAGCAGCAAGTGCTGCCCATTTCTCTTACCCTCGTCACAAGTGTAGTGCTTATCGGACTTATCTACCTTCAGATAACATTCCTGAACCGTTTTACCACGGAAGATATCTCACTTCGCATAGCACTTGCTGACATTCTTATAGGCATGACCGTGTACCTAAAGACATCTATTGATTTTGCCTTATTTATTGGGAACTTGATGCGTGAGAATACTGGGTGGAAAAATCGTATAAGCATTGAACTCGGCACCGCCCTTGGGAACGCTCTTGGAACGATGGCCGTATTAACCATTTGGACTTTCTTCCGGGAGATTGACTGGCTACTCGCAATCATGATTATTGTGGCGGCACTGGTGCTTTTTAAGCTCGCTGAATCAGGTCTTGATCACGCAAAGCATACCGACCGTGAATACCCAGCGTTTTTCAAACGCTCAGTTTCGCTACTAGAACGCTTCCTCCACCATCTCAACTGGTTCAGTTCACCACTTCTTAGATACATTCTTCCGGAAATGTCGATGAATGCAGGCCCTCGAAAAAGTTTCTGGGCCTTATTTGTTTTTTCTATCACGGTTCCGTTCGTACTTGGACTCGATGATTTTGCAGGCTATGTACCGCTTTTCTCTATCGTTAATGTTCTTGGCTTTACCATCGGTGTACTCATCGCGCATGCCTTTCTCAATATTCTTTTGTACATCTCACCGGCAAAAACAATTCAGGCCGTGAAAAACCCTATTATTTCATTCGTTGGAAGTATTGCCTTTGTAGGGCTTGCGGTATGGGGCATCTACGAAGCGCTTAGGCTATTATTTGGAGCATAGACATTGATACTACTTACGTATGGAACGAACACGCCTTGTCATATATTGGTCCCGAAGAGACTTTCGATTCGCTGATAACCGCGCGTTAGTGGCAGCTCTAGCTGAATCAAAGGAAGAAGACGCCGTACTCTTGCCATTGTTTATTCTAGAGAACTATATGGCCGCAGGAAATCCTGCAGCTCAGTTCGGACTTCCGTCTCGTCTTTTTCTTTCCCGTGCACTTCCCCACTTTGCTGCACAATTTCCTTCATTTATTATCGCACGAGGAACTGCCGTAAAGACAATCCTAGCCTTGGCACATGAATTTGCTATTACCATTCATACAAATGAAGATATTCATCCTGACTTTACGAAACAAATTACAAAAATACGTAATGCTGGGATTTCAATAAAAGTATATGCAGACCGGCTTACTGCGCCAAAAGATACGCGAACCGGAGCTGGCTCAGTGTATTCAGTTTTCACTCCGTTTAAGAACGCCGTGCGTGAGCGGTTTGTACAAACTCCCGTAACTGAGACAGTTACGGCCAAAACCATTTCACCAGTGCCGAGCCACATACTAGAACGTATACCTTCACTCATACCGGTACTAGCGAATGATGAGTCTGCACTACTAAGCGAGTTTTCAACAGATCGAACATTCTTAATACGAAATGAGGTAATTGATCTAGAGAAATTACTTCCTCGTACCGATCCACGCGCCATTCTTAAAGACTGGTATATCACTGAAGAAGAAGCGATGGAGCATTTTACCCAGTACCTGACCTCAGGATCTATGGATGCTTACGGTGAAAAACGTGATTCCCTTGCCTTTGACGCTGAGGGCACGGGTACCTCACGCATGAGCCTGGCACTCGCATGGGGACTCGTGTCTGCGCGAATGCTTGTTTCGAGTATTCAAACACACTACGGAGATACGTTCGTGCACCCGCAAGCGGGTGCACGATATGAAGGCGCAGAAAAGTATATCTCCGAACTTATTTGGCGCGAGTTTTATGCGTACCTGCTCCACCACCGTCCCTCACTCTTAGATACTGAATTTCAAGAAAAATTCCAAGGGACCATAGCGTGGGCAGACCAGAGCGACGCACTCACCCGCTTTACTGCATGGATTCAAGGATGTACTGGATACCCTATTGTGGACGCGGCAATGAATCAGCTCGCACAAACTGGATGGATGCACAACCGCACTCGCATGGTGGTAGCTTCTGTTCTTACGAAAAATCTTGGAGTGGATTGGCGATGGGGACAAGAATATTTCCGTGCAGCACTTCTAGATCTTGATGAATCCTCAAATAACGGAGGATGGCAGTGGGGTGCATCGGTGGGTGCAGACCCTAAACCAATTCGTATCTTTAACCCTGAACTGCAGGCTAAGAACTATGACGCGGAAGGAGCGTATCAAAAAAAGTGGCTTCCTTCTGAGTATCAAACACATCCTCCTGAACAGATTATTCCCCACAAAGATGCTCGGGCGCAGGCACTCGCTCGGTATGGACTTTCAGGTGTAGAACCCCGCGACTACTAGCCTTTACCGATTATTTCTTTTTCTTAAGCGCTTCGAGGTCGTCTAGAATCTGACGTACGTGTGAGGTGAGCTGCTCAAGAGTGACTGCTTGCTCCTTTTCTCGTTTCTCTTCCTCTTCGTCTTCTTCACCCAGTTCTTCAATATCCTCACCAAGCTCTTCAAGATCCTCCTGCATTTCTCCCACATCCTCCGTAATCTCCTCAATGTCTTCTTGAATCTCATCAAGGTCTTCTCCGAGCTCTTCAACATCTTCCTGAATTTCATCAATATCCTCTTCAACTTCACGGAGACTCAGTGTGTTTTGGTTCACTGTCATCTGAATAAATATTGCAAGGTAAATTGCTTCAAGCGAAAGCGCCGTCGTTAGAACAAGGAGCATAGTGCTCAAATCCAAGAGACCAAACACCACTACGCCGAAACTAGATATGAAAATAATCGTATGAATGATAAGCGACATTGTTGAACCAATGCCGCGAGTTATGCGCTCAGTGAACGTAGGAGGGAGGTCGCGCTTCTTCATATACTGACCGTAGCCCGCATGTGCGTCCTTGTCCACCCGCACAAATCATAAGTTGTTCAAAACATCGGTTCCGCAATCTTGTCAAAATAGGTACAATGAATCAAATGAATACTCCTCGAATTGATTCAGGTCTAATGCCCAAACCACGCAGTCCTCGTATACCTCCTCAGCGGAGAAAACGCCGGTTTCCGTTTGTTCCCATTTTAGTTTCAGTTATTGCTATTAGCGCAGCCATATTCTCCCTCCCCCTTATTCTTGCAGTAGACGTACAGCTCGCTACGAGTTCAAGCTATGACAGCACTCCGTTCCCCGTAACCGTTAACCCCGCTCTTAAGACTATTCACACGAACCCTGAGGTTGAAGCATTTTTATCAACGCGTCCCACTCAGCTTCCCGCTTCTGTAGGTTTTCTGCATAAAGTATTTGAGTACGTCGCGCTCAATATTGCATCGCTCCCTATATATCAGCAGATTGCAGGCGCCGCAGGCGCTCCAAGTCTTTTCGTTTCTATTCCTGCAGGAAGTCGTCAGGAACAGGTGGCACAATCATTTGGTACGCAGCTCGGCTGGACTGCAAAGCAGCGTGCTCAGTTTGTAGCAAAGGCACGCACACTCGAGCCAGATCTTCCTCAAGGATCAACCGTTCCGGGAATCTACTTCGCAAGTATTAATGACCCCAATGACATAGCCACACTTGTACACAATCGTTTTGATACGGAAATACTTTCCCGGTATAGCAGTAGTACGGAAGCGCAGGTTCCTTTGAGTGACGCTATTACCATTGCCTCACTTATTCAGCGCGAAGCAGGTGGCTGGGATGATATGCGTCTTATTTCAGGAATTATCTGGAACCGGTTATTTGTCGGCATGAAGCTGCAGATTGATGCCACGCTTCAATACGCTGAAGCAAATCAAGCCTCAGGAAAAACAGGATGGTGGCCGTCAGTTGAGCCTAAAGATAAATACATTAAATCTGCGTATAACACGTATCAAAATGCCGGACTTCCTCCTGGCCCTATAGCGAATCCGTCTATCGCAGCAGTGCTCGCTGCACTAAACCCTAAAAAGACTGACTGTCTCTTTTACTTCCATGATTCACACAGTCAGTTCCATTGCTCAAAAAACTACTCAGACCACGTAGCGATGCTAAAGAAGTATTATGGACAGGGTAAGTAGAAACCTCTTACGGTGAAGAGGTTTCTGTAATCGCGCGTGCCGTTTCGGCTATCTCTTTGCATGCTGGGCACGTAATGAACTGTAGCTGTTCAGGCCATACCCAAATATTTCCTTTAGGCCAGCTAGATGCTGGACCTTTCATCTGACCACACGCACTTTGTGTTGAAGAGTGATCAAACCGAATATGGACAACACGTTCTTTGACTTGGGTCATTTCATTCGCTCCTGCGTACTGTTCCTGCAAACACGATATACCTTATGGTCCGGAATGTATACAGCAAAAGCCGCGAACATTCGCGGCTTTTTTCAGGTGGTCATTACTACATGATATTAGAACCTCCCTACTCCAATCCAGGCCAATAGATTTCCTTAGACTGATGGAGTCGCGGGGTGGGCTAGAGGGAAGAAAATTCCCTTAGGTTAGAACCTCTATTGCCTTACAACAATCTTGGTTCGTTCCCAGTCCGTAGGAACAATCGAAGTAATTCTTTTATTTTCTACATCTATCTCAAATACCATGTCTTTTAGCTTCCACCCCCGAACGACACCTACCTGCTCGAATTGGACTTTTAGCTCATCCATTCTCTCCTCTGCCTGTTGCATAAGAGTTGAAATATCTTCATCGGAGTATCCGTTCTCCTTGAGATTGAGGCTTTCCTTTTCAGACCATCTAATCCCTGGAATACGCTCCATAACTATGATGTGAGTTCCAGCTTGTTCTGCTTTTGCGATAGGCTTTGCCACTGGTAGTCCCATTACAGTTAGCTTTTCAAGGATTTTATACTCGTAAAAAGGATCGCCTGATTCTCCGACAGCACCTTTGATCGTATTAACCCTTCGTCCGACAGTATGAATTTCTTTCCCTTCCGCATTTGTCCAAGCTGGTAGATCTTTTACAGCAGTTGGATCCTCGCGAACTACACCAGCTTCGTCATATTTAACTTCTCCTGTTTTTATATTCTTTCCTTCACGCTCGAAATACCCCGCAGGATCATTAAGAAATGCTTGCGGCACAAACTCTACAAAACCTGATTCCACTTCTACCGTAGGAGTAGGAGGACTTTCTTGAGCGTTGCTATTAGGTTTGGCGGGACCTTCCATGGTGTTAGTGTACAACAAAATTGCATCTTACAAATTCCGTAAGATTAGAACCTCCTAAAACCTAAGCGCGCCAATACGAAATGACGGAAACCTTGACTTTGTGAACAAATGTGGACCCTAGCGGATTCGAACCGCTGACATCTTCATTGCAAATGAAGCGCTCTACCAACTGAGCTAAGGGCCCGTATATGGGTATCTGTTCACAGGAAGTGAACCTTTAGACTTTACCGCTTCCGGCTTTCCAAGGCAAGGGCAATAATGTGCTCAAGAAATTGAGTGAAGGTTATGCCGACCGCAGCAAGGCTCTTTGGCATAGGGGACTCTGCCGTTAATTCCGGAAGACTGCTTGTTTCAAGGTAATATATTCCCTTTGGAGAAACGATAAATGAGGAGTGAGAATAGTGCCGAAGACCAAGTTCCTGATGTATACGCTTCGCCTGCTCCTGGAGCTCACCCATTATTTGTTTGGAAAACCGCCCAGGAGCAACAAGGCTAGCAACTGATTCATACCTTGAAGGTACGGTCTCCACCGCTGGCAGTGTGTATAGGTATTCTCCACGAATATTCTCAACAACACTGACTGAGGCATGCGTACCTCGAATATATTCTTCAATAAGTGCCCCGCCGGCTCCTTCGTTAAAAAGTCCGGTGACTGCTTGGTGTACGGGCAAGTATCCGGCAGGTAAAGTCGTTCCTACCGAAGAACCCCAGCGAGGTGATTTAACGACCACTGGTTGAGGGTACGTTCGAATAACTTCGTGGATAATTGGATCAACACCTTCTTCGGTTTCAATAAACGTATAGCGAGGTACCAGAAAGCCGAGGCTTCGTGCTTTTTCTTTTGCTAGTACCTTGTGAATTGAAACAAACGAAGCAAATGAGTCAGATCCTGCGTATGGAATTCCGTACCTTTCAAGAACTTTTTGCACTTCCCCATCCTCTCCGTATATTCCGTGGAGTGCGATCACTGCAACGTCAATACTAGGCAGTACAACAGCTGGTGATGTTATAAGTCCACGCTCATGCCAAGTGCCTTCACGGTCAATGAAGATGTCGCGTACCGTGTATTTCTCACGCGGAAGTGCATTTAGTACGGCATGACCAGAGCGTAGCGAAATCTCATGCTTGTGAGAAGGACCACCACGAAGTACGCCTACGACTGTGCCTTGCATATGATTCGAGTATACCAGCTACTTTTTCTCAGCACTCTTTCGCATTTGCATAGTACGCGCATGACGGTGACGCGCGAGAGAAAAACGATGCGCCTCAGAGTTGACTAGAACAGCGTCAGCGTCTGTTATTCCTGCACGCAGACTTCCTATCACTTCACGCGGACGGTGACGTTCATCCTTAACTACGGCGACTACCGGAATACCGATGCCGATCTCTTTCAAAAGTTCTTCAGCTGCTTTCTTATGCGTCTTACCGCCATCTACGACAAACGCCTTTGGAAGTGGCCACTCCGTGTGCCCTAAACGGCGCGAAAGGATCTCCTTAAGCGAAGCAATATCATCATTCGTTGATTTACCGCCTCGTCCTTGGATGCGGAACATGCGGTAGTCCTTTTTCTGCGGCATACCATTTTCAATCATGACCATCACGCCAATGGCATTCGTGCCTCCAATGTGTGCCGTATCATATGCTTCGATACGCGGACCTTCCTTTTCTTCTCCATGATCTTCACGGATAAGTGAAACATCTTGGACATGATCAAGCGCGAAGAGCTGGCCGCGCGTAACCGCAGCTTCTTCAAATTCTTCCTGCTTTGCAAATTCCTTCATATCTTTCTGAAGCGTAGTGCGAAGGGTCTTAACCCGTCCTGAAAGAAATAGTGAGACGTTACGTATTGAGCGCAAATACTCCTTGCGATCCATATTTCGAGGATACTGGCCAATCTGTCGGTTAAACTCAACATTCGCCTGCAGATGTTTGTTTCCTCCGCGTACCGTCACACTTCGTCCAGCTGCAGCTATCGGTTTTGCAGTGTCGTAGAAGGGAAATATCTTACGTATGATGCGGAGTGCTTCGCGGAGCTGAAACCCAGACGTGAAGGGGCCATGCGCATGAGTAAAGGGAATTACGGGTGCACCCAGGAGCACCTTTCCTTTAAAATCAATTTCCTTTCCTCGTATTGCAAGCACGCGCGGAATCTCTTCGTCAGTAATAACTGCATACAAAAAACTCTTATCATCCTTACCCATCGTATTGGCAGGAGGATTGTGTTCACGGATGAGCGCGGCTTCGCGTACGAGTGCTTCAAGTACGGTCGGCACGGTTTCGTGCTCAAGCCCATCAGACTGCGTGACCATGTCCACAATGCGCGGTCCGCGCGTAACGATAAGGTCATCATCAAAGTACGAGCGCACGCGGTCACGAAGGGACGTTGCCTTCCCTACATACAGTATTTTCTTGCTCCGTCCTTTCCCTTTGGTAAATAGATATACTCCTGGGCAGTCAGGGAGATCAAATGCTTTTAGATCTGCGCGCTCCATACCGCTACATTATGTAGTCTCCTTATTCTTTTTCCGTTTCTTTGCTTTTGCAAACAATGTTGCAAGATATTCACCCGTAAATGAACCGTCCGTCTCAGCAACTTCCTCCGGTGTTCCTTTCGCGATAACCTTTCCCCCCTTAATTCCTCCTTCAGGCCCAAAGTCGATTAAATAATCTGCTGACTTTATGAGATCCAGATTGTGTTCAATAACGACTACCGTGCTTCCACGACGAACAAGCTCCTGAAGAATTTCAATGAGTTTTTGAACGTCATCATAGTGAAGTCCTACCGTTGGCTCATCAAGAAGATAGAGGGTCTTCATGGTTGTAGGGCGGTAGAGTTCAGATGCCACTTTCACACGCTGTGCTTCCCCGCCTGAGAGGGTCGTCGCAGACTGTCCAAGCGTGAGGTACTGAAGACCCGTCGCGTTTAATGCTTCAAGTCGGTCATTGATTGCAGGGATATCTTTAAAGAATACTTCTGCTTCTTCAATGGTCATACGAAGAACGTCGTAGATATTCTTTCCTTTATAGGTAACCTCAAGCGTTTCGCGCATGTAACGGGTTCCATTACAGACATCACAAATAACATAGACCGTTGGAAGAAAGTGCATCTCAACGGCAATCACACCGTTACCCTGGCACGTCTCACAGCGTCCACCAGCAACGTTAAAGGAGAAGCGTCCGGGCTTCCAGCCTCGTGCACGTGCCTCGTTCGTCGCCGCAAACAAATCACGGATGTGGGTAAACGCGCCTGTGTACGTAGCAGGATTGGAGCGAGGGGTGCGCCCAATAGCTGACTGATCGATAAGGACAACGCGTCCGATGTACTCCGTGCCGGTTACGCTTGCAGCATTCACCACCTCTGCTTCACGCTTCGCGAGTCGCGCAGCGACGTTCTTATGAAGAACATCGTAGAGGAAGGTTGATTTGCCCGAACCAGACACACCCGTAATGCCGACTAACTTCCCGAGAGGAATATCAACGTTCTGATTCACCAAGTTATGAAGTGTTGCTCCTTTAATCTTAATTGATCCTTTTTCTCCCGTACGGCGTTCTTCAGGTATTTCAATCTCTTTTTCCTCACGAAGATAGGCGAGGGTTGAAGAACCACTTTCATTTTTTGGAGCGGTAAGAAGATCGTCGAGCCATCCCGCGGCAACGACGTTGCCGCCGTGAGTCCCCGCGCCAGGTCCAATATCAATTAAATAATCTGCAGCATAAATGGTGTCCTCGTCATGCTCTACCACCAAGATAGTGTTGCCAAGTTCTTTGAGCGTTAAAAGCGTCTTTATGAGACGATCGTTATCCCGCTGGTGTAGGCCAATAGTGGGCTCATCAAGCACGTAGAGCGCCCCTACGAGCCCGGTACCGAGCTGTGAGGCTAATCGTATGCGCTGTGCTTCTCCTCCTGAAAGCGTGGCTGCTGAGCGGTTGAGAGTGAGATAATCAAGTCCGACGTTCAGCATGAAGTCCAGGCGCGCGACGATTTCACGAATTATAGGTGCCGCCACTTCTGCACGGAATTCAGAAAGATGAAGTCCGTCCATGAAATCTTTAGCGTCACGAATAGACATACTCGTGAAGTCCACGATATTCTTTCCTAGATCTCCACCATACGTGTCCTTAGCTTCCTTTACCGGACCTTTCTTTTTTGACTCCTTAGTGGCGCCTTCAGCGGGCACCGATTTTAGATACACGCGAAGGGTCTCAGGACGAAGACGTTTTCCATGACAGACAGGACACGGTTCGTCAGAGAAAAGAGATTTTGTGCCAAGGCCGTTACAGTTTGGACACGCACCATAGGGACTGTTGAATGAGAAGAGACGTGGTTCAACTTCAGGGAATGACATACCATCTTCTGGACAGATGAACTTCGAAGAAAGTGTTTCTAAGGTTCCGTCTGCATGACGGATCTTAACGAGCCCGTCAGCCTCTTTCAGAGCAAGTTCAAGCGCCTCTGACAAGCGTTCACGAGCACCATCGGGATTACGCACAAATTCAGTTACAAAAATAGAGTCGACTATTGCATCAATATCGTGGCGCTTGTTTCGATCAAGGGCAATCTTTTCGCGAAGCGAGTGCTCTACACCGTCCACCATCACGCGCTCATATCCTTTACCGAGGAGGTCATAGAGCATTTGGTAGTATTCGCCTTTTCGCCCCACAACAACTGGCGCAAACACTACCACCTGCGTACGATCAAATTCAACACCCATAACATTCTCTGCCTGTGCCGTTCCTGTTTTTGCCTGTACACGATTCCATACCATACGAATCATTTCCTCTTTTGAAAGACGAATGATGGGCACGTCATGATTAACACAGTACGGCTGACCTGCTCGTGCATATAACACGCGAAGGTAGTCATAAATTTCAGTAACTGTCGCAACCGTTGAGCGAGGATTATTAGAACGACTTTTCTGATCTATCGAAATGGCAGGAGAAAGTCCAGTTATTTCATCTACATCTGGCTTCTGCATCTGATTCAAGAACTGGCGCGCGTACGCCGAAAGTGACTCCACATACCGGCGCTGCCCCTCGGCGAAAATTGTATCAAAGGCAAGGGAGGACTTTCCGGAACCGGAAAGTCCTGTGAGCACGGTCATAACCCCTCGCGGTAAAGATACCGAAAGATTTTTTAGGTTATGCGTGCGTGCGCCTTTAACGTGAATCCAGTCTTCGCCGATGTGCTGCTGATGCGCACGGCTTTCCGGATTAGGCGCAGAGTCTGCTTGGAGTGATTTTTTTGACATGAAAATAGGTACGACCCTCCTTGTGCGGCCATCACCATTAAGGCAATGGCCTGTCCGAGGCGGGACAGGTACCTATGCAGTATAGCGGGAATGACGAAGCTCGGCTAGACCGGAAGATATTTCTTAACCGTCGTAACAATTTCATCAACATCAACTTCTGCCTTAACAAGGTAGTCATTTGCTCCAAGTGAAAGCACGCGATCTTTTGCGGTCTGTTCTCCAAGGTTCGAAACTACGACTACTGGCACGGTCTTACCTTCATCGGTGCGAGCCCGCAGCTCTTCAAGCACTCCAAATCCATCCTTAGATCCAGGAAGGGTAAGATCAAGAAGGATAAGTACTGGTTTAAATTGGCTAAAGAGGGAAAGTGCTTCATCTGCATTAGCCGCATAGAGTACGTGGTATGAGCCTGACAGAGTATGTCCCAGTAAATTTTTAAGGATTGGGTCGTCTTCGACTACGAGAATACAAGGAAGTTCGTTCATGAAGAAACTATAGCGCACTGCGAAGCATACGGAAATGCACCCTGGCTATTGCCTTGGTGCTGGCGCTAAGCCGTTGGTAGAGACAACGTAAACGTCGTTCCTGGACCATTTACATTTGCAGCAAAATTTAGATCACCTCCATGATCGGTAGCAATAGTGCGTGAAATGTACAACCCAAGCCCATTCCCTTTGTTTTCTTTAGCAACAGCATTCTCTGCGCGATAGAAACGCTCAAAGATATTATTTCTATCTTTGGACGTAATACCAATTCCGGTATCACTTACCAGTACCTGTACACGTCCACTAAAGGCGTTCATGACAATATGGACGGTACCTCCTGAGGGAGTGTACCGAATAGCATTCTCTATAAGGTTATTGAGTACCCATTTTATTTGCTGGCGGTCTGCACGGACAAGTGGTAGTGCGGGATCAAACGCATCAACACTAAGCGTTACCTTACTTTCTACTGCCTGGTGATTAAAGTCTCGTACCACCATTTCTACAATTTCCTGAAGTTTTACGGATTCAAATACGTATTTATGTTTACCTGACTCAATACTCGAGATATCAAGAAGCATTCCTACAATCCCTACAAGGTCTCGACTCTTATTCGCAGCATCATCCACAAACGTCTTCTGCATTTCAGTGAGAGGTTCTTTTGCTAGCGCTTCGAGTGCCCAGCGAATACCGGTGAGAGGAGTTCTAAGTTGATGGGCAGCGGTAGATATAAAGTCCGATTTCACTCGTGACATCTCCATGTCGCGAGTGTGTACCTGTTCAACGCTATTAGTGAATTCAACAAATACCGCAGCAAGACGGCGGATTTCAGTAGACGTAAGCGTAAGTGCAGGAAGTGCGGACAAGGTATTTGACGTTGCAAATGTTTCCATCGTCTTCGTAATCACCTTGATGGGCTGTATGAACAGTCTATCAAGAAGAAGAAATACGAATACAAATACCAGCGCAGTAAGCACAAACAATACTGATCCATATGCCGTAATAATATCCACCAAAGGAACATCAGCATTTGCTATCTGTATTGTTAGTGGGAGAGCCGCACCGTATTTTGCCCAAAAGATGTAGCCTGTAAAAAAAATAAAAACAGAGAGCACGAACAATGCGAACAGCAATTGAAGTGCGACAAGTACCCGAAGTCTCATACCACTATGCTATCACGAGCAAAACAGTCAGTTCTGATCTTACCGGCCGCGCCGAGGAGAGGATGAAGCTTTTTTTATCCCAGCCCTCGGCTTACGCACCACCTCTTTGCCTTCTAGCCGATATATCTCATCACGAAGGATTGCCGCTGTCTCAAAATCTAAGTTCTCTACGGCTTCATTCATTTGTGCACGTTTTTCTTTCATAAAGGTCTTTGGATCTTCTTCGTATAGCTTTGAATCCAGCTTGAGAAGTTCATGGACCGTCTTATCGTGCTCACTACGCATTGATTCAGCAATATCTTTAATTTCTTTTTTAATAGACATAGGGGTAATGCCGTGCGCTTCGTTATAGGCAACCTGAATGGCCCGGCGGCGGTTCGTTTCACTAATTGCTCGCGTCATTGAGCCAGTCATGACATCGGCATAGAGAATTACGCGTCCAAGAATATTTCGGGCTGCGCGTCCTATCGTTTGAATAAGCGATGTTTCGCTTCGAAGGAAGCCTTCTTTGTCCGCGTCAAGAATTCCCACGAGTTCCACTTCAGGAAGATCGAGTCCTTCTCGTAGGAGATTAACGCCCACCAGAATATCAAAGGTTCCCCGTCGGAATTCAGTGAGAATTGTAATGCGATCGATTGTTTTAATATCACTATGTAAATACTCTGCTTTAATTCCCTTTTCTTTTAGGAACATAGAAAGGTCTTCGGCCATCTGCTTGGTGAGTGTCGTAGCGAGCGCGCGTCCTCCGCGCTTAATAACTATTTCGGCTTCAGTGATGAAGTCCGCAATCTGGCCACGGTACGCGGCCCCTTCGTCGGATGTTATCGCTCCCCCTACCCCTACGCCTTCAGCAATAGGACGCACGATAAGCTCAGGGTCAATAAGTCCAGTTGGGCGAATGATTTGTTCAACCACCTGCCCTTTTGGCAAAACACTTTTCTCACGCTCATAGTTCCCCGGCGTTGCTGACGTGAAAATCACCTGTCCAATACGTTTTTCAAACTCTTCAAACTTAAGGGGGCGGTTATCACGCGCTGAAGGAAGACGGAATCCATGTTCAACCAGCACATCCTTTCGAGAACGGTCACCTGCATACATACCTCCAATCTGAGAAACTGTTACGTGTGACTCGTCGAGAATCGTGAGGAAGTCCGGCGTACCATCTTTTTTATGGGGGAAGTAGGAAAGAAGGGTGTGCGGCGCCTCACCGGGTGCGCGTCCGTCAAAGTGACGAGAATAATTCTCAATACCTCCGACGAATCCTGTCTCACGAATAAGCGCAATATCATGCTGCGTTCGACGTTTCAAGCGCTCTGCCTCTAAGAGTTTCTCTTCACGCTTTAGCGTAGCAAGGCGCTCATCAAGTTCAGCTTGAATATCCTCAATAGCGCGAGCACGTTCGTCTTCGTTCGAAACGAAGTGTTTAGCCGGGAACACAAACAGTGTTTCAGGTGATGAAGTAAGTGCACGCGAAACAGCATCAAGGCACTCAATACGCGTAATTGAGTCAGCATCAAAGGCGATGCGGTAGATAACGCGTTCGTTAACCGGCATCACCTCAAGTGAGTTACCAATAGCGCGAATCTTTCCGGGTTCAAGGTCTGCAGTTGTTCGTTCAAAATAGATACTAATAAACTTACGAATGAGTGATGCACGATCTTCCTTTCCACCCACAGCAAGTTTGATATGTACCTTTTCATAATTCTCCGGTGAACCGAGTCCATAGATAGCAGATACTGACGCAACAATGATCACATCTTTTCGGGTGAGGAGTGCTTGTGTTGCCGCGTGACGAAGACGATCAATTTCCGCATTGATCTGTGCTTCCTTTTCTATATACGTATCAGAATGCGCGATGTACGCCTCTGGCTGGTAGTAGTCATAGTACGAAACAAAGTAATGCACGGCGTTCTCTGGAAAGAATTCCCGGTACTCCTGCGCGAGCTGTGCGGCCAGCGTCTTATTATGCGCCATAACAAGCGTTGGCTTCTGAATGTTTTGAATCACATTTGCGCCAGTGTACGTCTTACCAGAACCCGTCACCCCAAGAAGCGTTTGATAGATAAGACCATCCTTAACGCCTTTGGTTAGGAGTTCAATAGCTTTTGGCTGATCACCAGCTGCGGGAAATGGAGAATGAATTTTAAAGCCTGACATAGATATAAGAATAGTGTACCGTGCACACTAAAAGTTCGCATTAAGAGCCCAGTCTGTCTTCGTTTCTATCCGTAATACGACCGAATGAAGTTTTCACGATATTCGCTAAAGGTGCCTTTCTCTAGTGCCTCACGTGCCCCATCAACAAGCTGAATGATAAAGCCTAGGTTATGCATTGAGGCAATAGTTTGTCCTAAGAATTCTCCTGAGCGTAAAAGATGCGCAACGTACGCGCGAGTGAATAGCTCAGTGCCCTGAACTGTGGTCTCCGGATCAAGCGGAGTAAAGTCATCCTTATACTGTTCTTTCTTAAGGTGCACGGGTCCGCGTTTTGTATAGATAGTTCCGTGGCGTCCCAACCGCGTGGCGGCAACACAGTCAAACAAATCCATTCCTTCAGCAATACCCGTGAGCACGTCTCCCGGCTCACCAATACCTAAAAAGTGCCGTGGCTTATCTTCAGGAAGAAACGGAACCGCTGCCTGCAGTGCTCCCTGCATATCCTCCTTACTAAACGAGCCACCAATACCAAAGCCATCAAAGCCAAGTGAAGCAATCTCACGCGCACTTTCAGCGCGCAAATCCGTGTGACGTCCTCCCTGAATAATACCGAATATTGATTGAGTACGTGAAGCCTCAAGGTTCTGACGATGCGCTTTTAATGAGCGATCTGCCCATCGGTGCGTACGCTCCATTGCTTCGCGCTGGTAGGCGTACGGCTCCGTAGGAGCCGTACATTCATCAAAGGCGAAGAACATATCTGCGCCGAGCGCATGCTGAATCTCAACAGAACGCTCAGGGGTAAAGCGGTGGAGCGAACCATCGAGATGAGACGTGAAAGTCACTCCAGCATCATCAATCACGGCAAGCTGTCCGTGCTGAGACGCAACTTCTTCGTCGAAGACGGTCATGCCTTGATCACGCGGAAGTTCTTCGCCTTTTGCAATCTTTGTTATGGTGCGGCCAAAGGCCGCACCAAGAGAAAAGACTTGAAACCCTCCTGAATCCGTCATCGTTGGCATGCGCACGCCGTCCTTTGACCAACCCATAAAGTCAGCAAGTCCTCCTCCTTTTTTTACAATCTCTTCTCCCGGCTGAAGATACAAATGATACGTATTTGCTAACACGACTTGTGCACCAAGATCCTGAAGCTGAGCAGGAGTAACTCCTTTTACGCCAGCCTTTGTTCCCACAGGAACAAAGGCTGGCGTCTTAATAACGCCATTGCGGGTAGTAAGTACTCCTGCACGAGCTCGTGACTTTGAATCACGAGCAACAATAGAAAATGAGAGCGGGGTCATTAAAATAGCCTATAGGTTAGGCATATATTAGGCAAGTATTTAAAGCATAGGTAAACCTTGACAAGCATGTCTTACTCTGCTATAAATGTATCAGGTGTGCGATTTTGCACCTTGATTCATTCAAGTTCAATTCTTAAGGAGACGCGTAATGCGTATATCTAAAAGACTCTTCATTGCCGGCGTTTTTGCTTCAGTGATGACTGCTTCGCCGGCATTTGCCCGCGACAATGACAACAATTTCAAGCCTCAGATGGGGCGGATGTATTTTGTTGTCAGCGACACTGGCCTGCCAGGTCTCGCAGAAGCACGCCCAATCACGGGCGAGCAGTGGGACCAGCTCGCGTTTGTTGACCGTGGATGCCAGGGCCAGCTCAAGGCTCAGCGTCCAAGCGGTCTTTCCGAAGTGTTCCACACGGCTCTCGTGGGAGCACTCGGCGGTGGCCTTGGCTACGGCGCCGGTTACGGTGCTTCAGGCCTCGGCCCCGTCGGAAAGGTTGCCGTTCTCGGTAGCGTTGTCGGCGCAGTCGGTGGCATCGTCGGTGGCATCGATGGTCGTGCTCGCGCAAAGCGGTACGACATGGGTCAATGCATGGTGCTCGTTGTGAGCATGCTTCAGCGTCGGGGTTTTCTGACCAACGTCGGCATTCTGATCAACTCCCATGCAGTCAACGGGAAAGGAATTTCTCGCCCCGACAATGCAGGGATGGCAGACGCCGCACCGACTGCTGCAAGCAGCACAAGTGACACCACGCCAGTAGTTATCCCGTAACACGGATACCTGGCACTAACACAAGGGCCGCACGATTTCATCGTGCGGCCCTTTTTCTTTAGTACACTTTCTGTGGATTACTTTACGTCGAGAAGTTCAATATCAAAGATAAGTGTTGCGTTAGCAGGGATTACTCCGCCAACAGCTTGATTTCCGTACGCAAGGTCAGCAGGGATAATAAGTTGTCGCTTTCCTCCAACTTTCATACCAGCAACACCAAGGTCCCATCCTTTGATAACTTGTCCTGCACCAAGTGCAAAACTAAATGGCTGACCGTGCTTTGCGCTTGCGTCAAAGACCGTTCCGTCAGGAAGCATTCCTACATAGTTAACGGTTACCGTTTTACCCGCAACCGCTTCTGCGCCGGTTCCGACTACGATATCTTTTCCGGCAAGCGTCGTTGGCAATGGATCTGGAATCTGATTTGGAGCGGATGATGGTTCTTGATTCATAGTAGCTTTTTCAGCAGTCGTTGATGCGATCCCTTCCGTGGTCGTTGCATTTGTTTGTATGCCGGGAGTACTAAACGGCGCGAAAATGCGTGGACCAAAGAATAAAAGACCTAGGGCAACCACGACCGCAATAGCGACCGCAATACCCGTAGACGTTACCTGCGTTGTATTCATAGTATTGTATTAATCCTGGCTTTCGCCGGTTGCGGCTAGTATATCATCTTGAAGTTCGTCTACGGTAGCTTCAATAATCTCGTCAGCGTTAGGCACCCGTTCTTCTATAAATGCCATTACCTGTTCTTCTGTTGGCTCAGTCTCAAGTAATGCATTAAAGGCGTCTCGTGACACATCATCCATCTGTTCGATAATCCGGAGCAATGCCGTCTCATACGCAACATCATTTAACTCAGTGAGGAGTTCTTCCTGTTCTTCTATAGGGAGTGCACTCAGGTCCATCGCTTTCTCGAGCACTTTTTTAGCTTCAGGGGAAATATCTTTCATACGTATGATTATTTATTTCTTATACACAAAGTCTACCTTCTTTTCAAATACATTGGGATCAATCTTGGGGAGTGGCGCTTCATTCATGAACTGAGTCGGCGGAATAAGAATTGGGGTCCCATCCTCAGTGGATGACCATTCGACAACTACCGGCTTACTAACTCCTGTCTCTAATATCTTTGATGTTACCTGGAATCTAATTGTTGAACCCGGATGAGTCTCAATATATTTTTGTGCTGCTGCATAGCGAGCATCATCGTTAACTCCGCCAAATAAAGAAAGAATTTGATGACCTTTTTTATCTGTATATGAATACACGCTTGGCTCGTTGAGATTCAAGGTCAGCCCTCGAGGAGTAGTTAGTGTATTTGCTACAGATTCCAGTGGCGCTGAGGGAGCGGTATCTGGAACACTGGTCTCAGTATTCGAAGGTGCTAGTTCAGAAGCAAAGGATTCGCTTGGTTCTGCTGCAAATCCTACAGATTCACTAGACAAAGGCTCAGTCACTTCCGTTGGAGGTATCGCTGGAGCAACTTCTGCAGTCGTCTCTAATGGTGATACTCCTGAAACTGGTGCACTACTTTCGGTAGAAGGCGCAGGTGATATTTCTTCTACTAACGGAGTGGGAGGTACTAGAGTCTCTCCTCCAGACGCCGAGGGTGTATCGACTAATTGCTCAACGCGCACCGGAGTTTGTTCAGCATTGAGAGAATGAATAGTAAATCCTTCTGCGTTTGGAGTGTTTTCTATGAACAGCTGTGGTTTCCCGTTAACCGGGTCGTACCAAATATTTTGGTTGTCATCAACAAAAAACTGATCTCCCATCACGGTACGCATTCCCTTCTCTCCAAAGGCGTTTCCGACTTCGCGCGAAAGTGTATTTGGATTAGTTTCGAGAAAATGTTTTAAGCCAGGTGTTTGATGCGCAGAATCATACAAATTACTATTTTGAATTGATGATTTTAATTCTTCAAATAACGTTCCTGTTCCTTCACCTGCCGTGTGTATCGTAGCTCCAACATTAAAATTAGCTGGTCCCGTACCTTCGATATTTGGAAGTCGTCCAGTACTCACTGATTCTCCCTGTAGTGTTTGCACGGTAGACGCTTTCAGCTCATGTACGGTATCTAGTGATTTTTGAACAGAGGGCAGATGTCCAATCGAAGAATGACTGAGAATTTCTGCTGACGTAATTGATGCCGTACCAGCAACGGCAAGCGTGGTATACATTTCGACTTTCCTACGTGCAGCTTCACGAGCTTGTGCATTGCCGCGTTCATAGAGTTTTGTTTCTTCGGCGAGCGCATCGGCATCACTAATCAATCCCGTAGTAGTATCGCGTAGCGTTCCAAGAAGAGCTTTTTGACGATTTGCACCAGCGGTAGTTGAGAATATCTTTCCAGCAAACGCACCAGCTGCAGCTCCTCCAAAAGTGCTGAGTGCGCCCCGTCCCAAGCGCCATGCAAGCATTGCTGCCCCTCCAAATCCGCCTGTCGCAACGGTCGCGATAAGTGCACCACCCAAAATGCGGGTAGAGCGTGCGTACTGCTCAGCAGCCTTTTTCTGATCAAAGTCTTCATTACTTCGCGAAATTGTTTTTGACTGTATGCGCGCGAGACCTTCACCAATTTTTTGTGTTCCGATATTCACTGCACCCAGTATTCCAAGAGCACTATTTGTTCCCCACAAAAGCGCTTTGTTATGAAGTTTCTTACCCTTCTCATCAAGTGCTTCGCGCATTGCGGCTGTACGTGCATCCGCAGGACGAATTGCCGTATCACGAATACCTATAAACCGAGCCACTATCTTATCCTTAGTATCAGCTCCTTCGGCGACCTTCCCGAGATTTGTTCTCCAGGCAAGTCGGGCAGCATCATACTTCTCCTGTACTTCAGCAGGGATTTTTTTACCAAACGCGGTCCTTCCTATAGCTGAAGTTGAGGTGTGTAAATCACGAACTGCATCAGCATATTCTTTCTCCGCTTCAAGCATTGCTACGCGAGAATCTTCAATTCCAAACTTCTTTGCGAATTCTTCAGCGCGCTGTTCACGTTCTATTCTTCGTCTTGAGACTCGCTCTTCCACTGATTCTTTTTTACTTTCTATATCTGCAGCGGGGAGTACTTCTGTGTTACCTTTTTCTGGAGCTTCCTGAACCTCACTAGTGGTAGGGATAGTCTCCACTGCTCCGCTAACAGTCTCATTAGGAGAAACTTCTTCTTGTTTTTCGTTTTCAATCTCTGCAACGGTTTCTACAAATACCGCTTTTTGCTCTGCTGGCGTGAGTTTTCGTATGATATTTGATCGTATTTTCATCTCAAGCGCGTCTCCAAGTGGTCCGTTTATCGATTCAATTTGATCTTCAAGTGAGTCAGCTAGCTTTTGCTTTTCAGCTACGTCTTCAGTGCTCATCATCTCCCGTGCTATCTCAACGGCTCGATTCTTTGCTTCCCGCAGTGCGCGTTTTTCATCTGAGATAAATACGTCTTCTTGTGTAGAGTACTCATTCCAGGCATCTAACTTTGATTCTAGTGCCTCTTCCAACTCTTCTGGTGATGCATGCACCAATCTAAGCGGCACCGCTTCAGGACGGTACAGCCGAGGAAGTTCTTCTTCAACGCTCTCTATTTTCCTTGGTGGAATTTCCCATGAGCCAATCTTCATATTATGTTCAATTACGAAAGGTAACGCTGCTTAATAGTTGCTTCAACTGTAGCACGGTCACGTCCGTACGTGAGATACGAAAGTTGACGGAGATCATCAATTTGATCAGGGTTTCCAGCAGACAAGGTACGAGTTTTTATATTGAATGGTTTCTGCGGAACGCCATTTGCAAGAATCTTCACATACGCGTTTCGGTTTTCAATATTCGTAAAGTCCTTTGCTTCAAAGGTAGGGGTAAATTGCTTACCGAAGAACTCCCCATCATCCTGACCAACGCGGAACACACTCATTGAGCCAACGTTTCCGAAGACCGCATCACGAATCTTTTCATCAATCTGTGCGAGGAACTGATGCGCAATGGTGAGAGAGAGTTTATACTTTCGGGCTTCAGACAAAATACCGGGAATCGAATCCGTGGTGATGTTTTGGAATTCGTCGATATACAAATAGAACGGTGCAAACGTACCTCGTGGATTATCCGCACGAGAAAGTGCGGCCATGAAGAGCTTTCCAACCAAGATGAGACCAAGTAAGTTTGCATTACGTTCTCCGAGGCGTCCTTTTGAGAGATTCACGAGCAGAATCTTTTTGTTGTCGATAATGTCTCGGAAATTAAATGACGATTCCTGCTGACCAATGATTGGACGCATGAAGTCATTTGCCGTGAAGTCATCAAACTTATTCGTAATATACGGAACAATGTTTTCAAGTGACGCATCCCCTCCTGCCTTGCTCGCAATCTCGTTCCAGAACTGATTAACTATCGGGTTATGTGAACGCGAGAGTTTTAGATCACGGAATTCTTTGTTTGAAAGAACGCGCCCAATGTCCATCAGTGTTGATCCTGATGCCGGATCTTCCATTACTAGAAGTGTTGCATTACGGAAATACTGCTCAAAGGCAGGGCCCATAGACTCAGGCACATCCCCATATAGGCGTCGGAAAATAGCCAAGAGCTCATTTACGATAAACGTTTTTTGTTCAGGATAGGCGGCATCGTATTCAAGAAGATTGAGTCCTATAGGGCGTGAAAGTTCTGCAGGATCGAAATAGATTACGTCTTCATAGCGTTCCGGCGGAATGGTTGCGAGAACATCCAGAATGTCGTTTCCATGCGGATCAATGAAACACACACCATTACCCGCTTTAATATCTTGCTCAATCAGTGTGCGAAGGAATCCAGATTTACCGGTACCAGTTTGTCCAATGACATACAGGTGACGCAAGCGATCTTCAGGAGAAATACGAACTTCGGTTGTTTGCCCTCGGAAGGTATTCGTTCCAAGGATAATACCCTCGTTCGGGAGATCAACGGGTGCGGCAGCTCCCGTGAAGCGGGCTTGTTTGAGATGGGGTGACGACTCAATACCGTTAGGAGGAAAATGATAGAGCGTTGTGAGCTCATGAAGTGAAAGTGGAAGCGTTGCACTTTCTTCAAATAAGCGGAAACTAATGTCGTGAAAGAGACGGCGCAAACTTCCCTTTGAGACACGCTGCCAAACAATGCGGTTGCCGAGAGGATTCTCAAACTGATGGAATGATGACTCAAGCTCAGTAAGAATGTGTGCGGCTCGCTCAGGGTTCTGTGAAGAAACCGCAAAGCGCATGTTAACGGAAAGTATAGGAGCGCTAATCTTTTTTTCTACTTCTTCAATTTCTGTCTTATTAGACTGAAGTTCACGCCGGCGCGTACGATCAGCTTCCATTTTCTGATTATTCTTAAAAAATGTGGTGCTTAGTTCACGCACAGCTTCTCCGAAAAACGATTCGGGGATTCGTAAGGAATCGTGTTTATCTTCGCCCCTGCGAAGGGCTTCAAGGATTCTGCGCGTATGGGTTGTATGGCGATCTCCTTCTGGCTTAATCACTATCTGGAGTGATGCTCCTTCATTCTCCGGAGAGATTTTTCCAAATGCATTTAAGAGCGTGTTTAATGGGTCATAATCAAAGCTCGTATAGTCCTTTATCGGAAGCGCTGCGGGCTGTGCCAGAGTTGCCACAGAAGCAACGCTCGTACCGTCTTGTACGAATACGTTGTAATCATTCGGCTGCACGGTAATGTGCGCGCCGGGGAAAATGGCTAAGATTTGTTTTTCAAAAAGATCGCAGCGGGAATTAGGTACGGCAGCGTAGAACATAAGGTGCGCCTGACCAACAGGAACGGCCAGTTCGAGTGTGAAATACGCAGGCTCACCAGTGTGTGCGTGTTCGAGTCCAAATAACCCAGAGTAGAACTGCTCCATCGCTGAAAGAAGTTCTTTGAGCGGCTTTGCTTTTTCTTGATCTGACGTTCCTGTTATCTCAGGAAGTGCGATCTCGTACATAGTCATGTGCAGCGCACGCCACGCAGGCTGCTTTTCGGTAAAACCTTGTACGGTCATTCCCTTTACTAAATACTGCACAAGAAAACGATGGAAATCATCTTCAATATGAGGCGAGTTTAGATTCTCAAGTACGGAAAATGCATTCTTAATGCCCTTTGTTTCCATAATGTCCCGGAGCTCCTGAATAGTTTCGTCATCACTTTCAGGATCAAGGTTAAGGGCGAGAGTCTTTGCTTCCTGCGAAGAAAGTATGTACGCAGGATCAAGCGCTGCATGACCATTCTCTCTATGGTGCGTGATACGCTCATGCACAATGTCTTCGCGTGGTCGCGATTCTTTGAGTGCCGCTAATTCTTGTTCTTTAACGGCAATCTGTTCACGCAAAAATGCGAGTTCTTGCTCAGGAGTTGCGACTGTTGCTACAGGACCTTCAAATGCCATTACTAAAAGTATACTCTACGTTTTGTAAGTACTGCATCGTACAAACAATGTAAAGATGCTACGGAACGAACGTAACACTCGTAATACTGTTTCTGAGAGCGTAGACAGTACTTGAAGCCGTTGCTGGGAGTGGCTCTAGTATTTCAAAGGCGAAACAAGCGTCTCCTTTAAGTGTTCGGTAGCTAGTTACCTGTTGCGGATTATCCGTTCCTACTTTCTCAAATGAAAAATGCTGCCAGGTGGTACTGCCAACGATTAGTTCCTCCTGTTTTGTTTCTGCAGGATCTTTTTTAAGACAAGTAGCTTTTTCGCGAGAGTCAGTGCTTACTCCTACCAGAAGTACTCCCTGAGTGCTTTGAATTCGTACTATTGGAGTTCCTTTCCCGCTAGCGTTCGTACGCCAAGCTAAGTCATGCGCTGATGAACTTGCAAACGAGTCAGTTACCACGCCATCTGCTGGGTAAAAGAAAGAAAATCCATACACACCATTGGTGTATATAGAAAGTGATGACGGATCTGTTTCCTGGACTGACACTTCCACAGGAGTGGTGACGGGCGCAGGAGATAGTGCTTTGATACGAAAAAGTACGAGGACAGTCGCAATGAGAATGAGTAGAGTAAGAATGCCGCCAAGTACCATCCATCCGAAACGTGTCATATATCTAGTATATACCGGAGTACTGCGTGTTGAGTCATGTAAGGTATCGCAATTACGACTCTAATGAAGTGAGTACGAAACGATTTTCATAGAAGTATCCAGTGACCGTTATGGCTTCCCCATCACTAATCTTTGGATATCCGCTACTGCCGCTATATCCCGGAACGCACGGAAGATCTCCTGCACCTGGGGCACATCCGCGAGCATCAAGAAAGGTAAGCTGCTTTGTTGCTACTCTATTTGATTCGTCCATATACCTAATAAAGGGAACGGCTGGAATGCCTGACGAATAATCGAGTACCGCAGTACCGTGGATTGTGTATAGCTCAGTGTCGTAAGACGATTCCGTGCCAATGGATTGTGGAATTTCAACTCTGGCCGTAGGTACTGAGTCTGCTACTGAAGCTGTAATAGCGAGCGTAGGTATGGGGGTATCACGAAGCAATAGAATGCTACCAACAATCACACAAACACCAAATATAAGCACACCTACCACTTTCATTACCAAAGGGTACGCCACCCTACCTAAAGCAACGATGAAGTGTTACTTCCCTACCCTTCGTACACCGTGCGTGCGAGCCGAAGATCATCAAAGTTCACCGTACCTTTAAGAAGCTCATATATAGGTGCAAGGTGCTCACTGCTATGCGCACGGAACGCATCATGAATACGGGGTAATTCAGTACGAAGAGAATCAGGAATATGCGCTTGAACAAGCGATCGTGGAACCGTACCTGCCTGTACTAATTTTTCTATATGTCCGCATATAGTCCCAAACGTAAGCTTTCTTTCAGCGGCAATTTCATGGGGATTCATACATGATTCAAGTAGTCGCTGAGTTTCTGCGTACGTGCTTACTTTCGCAGACTTCTTCTTCGGAACAAGCGCTTTCGCATCAGTACCGTCATGCCATTCTCCTCCGGAAGCAGTTACAAAATTCTTTTCAAGTTCAGTACGCTCTCCAGATGCATCGAGTGCCGCAAATGCCGCAACCGCATCGTCTGAAGCATCACGAAATACTTCATCGTGAGCAACCACGAGCGGATGTACGATAAGAGCCTGCTCGCTCCATCCCAATATATGAAGTCCTGCAAGAGACCGCACGCGCGAAAGAGCCACATACCCCTGCCCGTATTCAAATGCGCGTGAAAGATCTATAGCGGCTGCGTCCATACTCATTCCTTGACTCTTATGCACCGTAATAGCCCACGCAAGACGTAGCGGGACCTGGGTGACCGTCGCACGTGCCTTTCCTCCTTCTTCCACTGCCCATTCAACGGCAGCTACAGTGATGGTTCGTCCGTCATGCGTTTCAATAACAGGATTGTTCGTGCCTCGCTCGAAAGAAATAACCGTGCCGAGCGTACCGTTAGCCATACCAAGCGCAGGAATATTTTTTGTACCCATAACAACCGCTCCTTCTTTAAGTACGAGCACCTCAGGCGAAAGACACCCTCTCTTTAGTGCTTCAATGAGTGGAGGTGCGCCTGTTCCATTCATAACGTATTTCTTAGGCCCGCCCGGAAGCTGGTCAAGCTTTTGTTGATTCACTCGGTCTACGTCTACGTTATGCGTATACAAGCGTGGCACATCTTCATCAAATCCTTCCATTTCAACTTCGCGCCCTAAAATAACTGAAACGGTTGTGGGGTCAGGGTCAGCAGCACGAATAGAGGAGAGTACTGAAAGGAACCGAGGGTCATCTTGGCGATGCTGCTCGGTCAGGTAGCACACTAACGGATGGAGGTCTTCCCACACGCTTGATTCAAAGGCAAAGGGTGGTCGATTCGAACCGCGTCCAATAGGGGGTAGTTGAAAAAAGTCACCCACAAGCACAACCTGTATTCCCCCAAACGGTAAGTCATTTCGTTTTACCTCCTTACAAACCATATCAACCATGGCGAGTACGGGAGCAGAAAGCATTGAGATCTCATCAATGATGAGCGTCGTGGTTTTCTGAATACGCCTTGAGACATGCTCCTTAGAAGCAATCTGATCAACATCCATAGCGGATAGTGATTCACGGATACCAATTCCACTCCAGGCATGAATGGTCATGCCGTGAATGTGCGTTGCGGCAATACCTGTAGAGGCAGTAACCGCTGGCTCCACACCGGTGCTTCGAAGCCACGCAACAAACTGGTTGATAGTGTGTGTTTTCCCACTACCGGGTTCACCGGTAAGAAATACATTCGCGCCTGTTTTGAGTATCGTAAGAGCTTCTGCTTGAGTCATTCTTTCTATTGTACCAGTGCACGTGTTTGAAGCTATGATTCCCGCACCCCGAGCTTTCTACGGCTTTATATTTTCTTTATCCTCTACGCTAGTTTGAGGCATTTTATCATTCGGTGGGACTGATTCCGTGGTACTTGCTACAGGGGTAGTACTCGCTGTTGTTGAAGCGGTAGGAAGGAACTTAGCAAGGAGTGCTGTGTGGCGGCCAAGTATAGACGTAATCTCTCTTGCGCGTACTGCGTCCTGAGTTTCTATATGTGCAGCAGAACGTATCTCAAGCACCTCTTTAGGTGAATGTTGAGGTTCTCGTATTTCAGAATTTTCAGTGAGTGCCGTAGTTACTTTTGCTCGGGCAGGAGCTGAGTTGGACGAGACTGTAGCTGCAGCACGTGAGGGTGCAATGGAGTCTTCTAGCGCAAGACGCTTTGAGACAATACCTTTTTGGTGAACTTTAACTTTTTCAATAAGCTGGGCGAGAGAGCCTTTAGTCTCAAGATTTGCCGGCTCTTCTGAAGACGTGCCAGCATCATAGTGCGCCGCAATCACCCCTAGAATCTGCTCATGAGCCGTAAGGCGCGCCTCTAGATCAGACTGCACTGAGAGTGAGCCAGTGGTATCACCTGAACGCTCAAGCTCAGCAGCATGCGTCTCAGTAGCTGATATATGTGCGGTGAGATTTGTAGCGAGTTCAGTTTGTACTGATGGCGTAAGTTTATTTATCGCTGCTAGCTGTGCTGCTTCCTCTAGGCGGCGTTCTGCGAGGATCGCATTCCATGCCGCTTTGCCGCGCTCACTTGGCACAAGCGCTGTCTGGAGAGGTTCGGTAAATCCAACCTTAACTGAATATAAAATGTCGCCCGGTAACGTGTTTTCTGCCGCGTATGCAGTACCTCCAATGCTCACAATCAAAAGGAGTGCAATACTAAGACCGCTATATATACGCAGGCTAAACGCACTAAAGAAGGGTGACGGTATGGAAATAGGTGCCGGTCGTGGGGCATGCAATTCAGCATACGCAATAAGCTCGGCACGCATGCGAGTTTTCGCCTCCTCAGGAAGGCGTACGGTATTCAAATGGGTTAGTTGTTCTTCGAGGTTTGTCATATGCGTAGTCGGTCTTGTAGTTTCTTTATCGCGCGGTTTATCCGAACAGATACTGCATTAGGCGTTTCATTCGTTAGTGCAGCGATTTCTGCGGGAGTCCAGCCTTCAGTATACCGAAGGAGAATTGCTTCACGAGAGGGTTCATTGAGCGTTTCCACTGCTCGAAGAATTTCTCCATATGAAGCGGACTTTTCAATATCAACTCCTGCGCTTCCCTCAACCTCCATTCCTTCGTCCTGAAGCTGATCTAAGGATTCTTCTTTTTTCTTTCGATACCAGTCCGTGATGCGGTTGCGGGCGATGGTAAAGAGGAGTGCGCGAGGATACGTTATCTCAGTACCGACCCGAACTGACTGCCAGTATCGAGTAAAAACGTCCTGCACAATATCCTGTGCTCGTTCAGGATCAGATACCTTGAACAAACAGAATCGATACAACTCATCGGCATACAGATCGTATGCTTCAATGAACGACGTGGTGAGGGGTTCGGGTTCCATCTATAGAGACGGCACAGAGTGCCATTCCTTACGTAGCGAATTCGCCTAAGGTACCCCTAAGTATACCGTATGAAAAGACTGTGGGTAGAGAAAATATCCTCTGCACATAGGCGCTTATGAGTGAGCTATGGTAAACGCACCAATCATACTTGCGAGCATGAGTGCGGGAAGGGCGATAGCGAGATCGTATTTGATACTTCGTAGCATATAAGAGTTCGTTAAGGTAGATAAAAGAATGAGTATTCATTCACGTAACTAGGTAACGTTGAATACTATAGTTCCAGGTCCATGAAGTATCGATGAGCGACTATGCGCGGTATACTCACCCTATGAAAGAAGCTCCTGAAGAATCTGCTGACAATTCCCTCCTGCCGATGCGTCTTAATAAATACCTTGCGCATCAAGGTGTCGCTACGAGGCGTGATGCTGATGTGCTTATTGAGAAAGGACGTGTGCTCGTAAATGGAAAACGCGCAGAGGTGGGGATGAAGGTGAATGACGGGGACGCCGTTGAAGTCCTCCAAAAGAAAGGGCAGGCGAAAAAACTGTATTACGTTGCGTACCATAAGCCACGCGGAATCATCACGCACTCAGCTAAAGATGGTGAGGAAGATATTATTTCCGTACTTCCTTTTGAGTACCGAACGCTGGGTCTCTATCCGGTTGGGCGTCTTGATAAGGACTCATATGGCTTGATTGTTCTCACCAATGATGGACGCATTACTGACCGTCTTCTGCGCCCTGATGCTGAGCACGAAAAAGAATATTCAGTCCGCACCAAACTTCCCCTCCGTCCCAGTTTCAAACAGCACATGGAGGCAGGTGTGGATATTGAGGGATACGTAACGAAGCCAGCAAAGATTAAAGTGACGGGTGAAAACACCTTCTCCATAACAATCACTGAAGGAAAGAAGCATCAGATCCGCCGCATGGTTGTGGCTATGCATAACGAAGTCGTTGACCTTAAGCGCACCCGCGTTATGAATATTCGTTTAGGAACACTAAAGAGCGGACAGGCGCGGCACATTGAGGGGGATGAGTTGACGAGCTTCATGGAGCAGCTCCATTTGCCCGTTCAGTAACATCTTCCGGTATGCGGCATTTCACGCTTGCACTTCTTATTGACGAAGAACACCAAACGATTTTGCTGGGCAGAAAAAAGACTGGTGACTATGGTATTGGCACCCTTAACGGACCAGGCGGCTCGTTAGAGGATGGCGAATCGCCTCTTGAGGGCATAATCCGTGAGACGCGCGAAGAGTTTGGTATTGAACTTGCACTGGATGAAGTGCAGCCCGTTGCAACGCTGACCTGCCATGCTGGTGGTACACCAGACGCACTCGTACACGTTTTTATATCCCATAAATGGAGTGGGGCTCCAAAAGAAAGTGACGAGATGATTCCCACCCTAGTTCCCCTATCTGCTATTCCATACGAGCATATGCTTGAGGGTGATAGACACTGGATGCCACGTGCACTGAACAAAAATAGCGAACCTTTTTGTGCACATATTTTCTATGCCAACCGAGCAAGGGGGTTTGTTGGTATTGAGTTTGATGAGTGATTCGTGTATTGCTGGCCGTTTGGGACGGCATTCGAACAATTTTGCATAAAAGTTGGCTCTACCAGGATTACTTCCGGCAGAGCCAATAATGTTATGCAACCGCACCCTTCTTTCGTAAAAGCCTCGGATCAATCTTGCCTTCCCATGGAAGGAAATCATAGGTGGTGCAAACGAAGAAGTCTCCCTCGTGATCAAATACACTCACCGATGCATTCCTTGGAGTTTTCCACGAATGCCAATCCTCGAGAGTTGAACCGGTTAGCAGCCGTCTGAGGCACAAACCTGAGATGCCATGGCCGGAAATATAGATCGTCGAATCTGGACTTCCGAGAGTATCAGAATTGAGTAGCTCAGTCAGCCGACTCTCAACTCCAGTACACGATTCCCCCTCGGGAGCTTGATAGGCATAGTAGCCTACTTCCTTGAGGCGCTCTTCTTCACCAGGGTATTGGGCAAGGACATCGGCACGCAGGGTTGTATGCCAGACACCCATGTTCCGTTCGTCGAGGAAGGGACTTTCCGTAAGCATGCTTTCGAAGCCAGCCGCGATGGGTATGGTATGCGTCCTTAGGAAAGTCGAACAGAATGCCGCGCTAATAGTGGGAAATTCTTCTCGTAGATAGGCGGCAGTGATGTCGCGCTGAAGTTCCCCGACCTGAGTTAGTGGAGACTCGCGATTCGGAATGCCCGACTGGAGCGCTCCCTCGTGATCCACATTATGTAGGCACTCGGGGTGACGAGTGAAAATAATCCGTTTTGGTAGATGTCCTAACATCTCTGTATCCTTTCTAATCCAAGAATACAGTACCTTATCTTATGCAAAACTGCGAGCTGGGTATTTGAGAAAATATTCGAACAAATCTATTCTTAATTAAAAAGCTGCAAGCTTCTTAAGTTTTGCTCCACAAGTCGTTGTAGTTACTTTTTGGAATTTCGTAATCTCAAATTTAAGGCCCTCAATAGTTTTCTTTGGTGCATAGAAATATCCCTCGTCTCCATAGAACTGAGTAATACCTGCCCTTTCATTATCAAACTTGGTCTTTGCATCAGTTGTATTCATACCTCCACTAACATCTCTTTGGAATTCAATGTGAATATCTCCAAGAAGTTTTTGTGCCGTTTTTGCTCGTTGCTCAGTAGCTACCCATATAAAGTTGTTCTGGCGATTAACTAAATCCTCGACGCTACTGCACGAATTGTAAAAATTATTCATTAATTTCAATTCATCTCCATCAAAATCTTTTGCAAAGAGATGTGAATATTTAATCCAACTATTTACAGGTAGAACTGAAGGTAAATCTATAGAATTTTCTGAGTTTAGCTGTTCTCGAAGAATTTCGAGTTTTTCTTCGGCGTTTCGAATTTCAAAAAGAATTGAAACCGCTGCATTTACTTTTTCATCGAGCTTCTGGAGTTTAAAAACTCTTATTGCAAACCAACCGGTTCCAAGGGTAGATGCACCAGCAAGAACTCCTGCAAATAAGGGTGAATCTATGAGGTGAAGAAAGTCCATATTTATTAATTACAAATTAACTAGCTGGGGGAGAAGGATTCGAACCTTCATAGACGGCACCAAAAACCGTAGTCCTACCCTTAGACGATCCCCCAATTGAACTATCTTGCCGGTAAATAGGATAAACGGCAAGGTGTGTGTTCAGAAAAACTTTATATATTCTTTATCTTTTCTTGATGTACCTTGTTCTATACTGCATCCGCATGCAAGAACACTATTTAATTAACGCGCGCATTCGTATACTTAGGGATTCACCCAAGAACATTGATTTTCATATTCGTACAGGAGATTATTTCCTGTACGTTGCTACGCTCGTGGGAGCGCTTGAGGAGGCACTCGGACGCGGAGAATACGCCACACATACTGAGCAGGAACGCGCTATCGCACGTGAACTTCGCAACGACTTACGGTACGTTCATGCGAACTATGAAATACACTCACGTTCACTCGCTGATATTCAGATGATTCGCCCGGCGGGTAATCTACTCTCCCGCTAACTCATACACGGCGAGCTCAAGGGGAAGCGCGGGGATAGGTGCAAAGCGCATACGGGATGCAGCGTCGAGGAGAACCGCCAAGGTGCGGTGCGTAATCTTTGATTCTTTATTCTCTGCAATCTCCTTGATACCTGCGACGTTCTCCATTCCCTGCTCTTCAGTTAGTTCTTTCCGGAGTTCAGGAGCATGACGGAAGAGCAGCACGGTGCGTACATACTCAAGGACGAGTGAGAGATAGAGAGGGTATTCAATATTCTCGTGTGAAAGTGACGTTATAACGCTAAGTGCCTGTTCAGTATTTCCTTCGGAAAGTGCGTGGACAAAGGACTCCACGAGGGCGCGCCTTGGCGCGCCCGTACTCTTTTCGGTCTCCGTAAGCGTAATCTTTTTGTCAGGCGAAGCGGCACACACTTTCTCAAGAATGGAGAGTGCGTCACGGTATGAGCCATCCGCTAGAAGCGCAATAAGATCACTGGCTCCCTGTTCAATTGAAAACCCTTCCTTCTGTGCAACGGTAGAAATAATTGAAACAAGACCTTCTCGGCTTGGTTTTTTGAACGTAAAGACTTGGCATCGAGACTGTACCGTTTCAGGAACTTTCTCAAGTTCTGTGGTAGCTAATATGAAAATAGCGTGCGCAGGAGGCTCTTCGAGCGTCTTTAGAAAGGCATTCCACGCACTCTTTGAAAGCATATGTGCCTCATCCAGAATGTATATTTTATACTTGGACTCAAAGGGAAGCGTGTATACGTTTTCCGTAAGCTGGCGAATATCCTCCACTGTATTATTTGATGCTGCATCTATTTCGTATATGTCTTTGCCGGAGCTTCCAAGCTCACGTGCAAAGATACGCGCCACTGACGTCTTGCCAAGCCCCCGTGAGCCTGCAAACAAATACGCATGCCCCGGAGTTTCTGAGCGTATTTGCTCTCCTAGTGGACGGGTAACTTGCTCCTGTCCAGCAACGTCAGCAAAGCTTCCAGGGCGATACGCGCGGTACAAAGACTGATGAGCCATATGTGTCTAGTATACCGTACTGTCTTTTGCTCTGCTGAGTACGTCTTGAAAGGATTCTAGGGTAGTGGCTTCCATGAGGGCGCCGCGCAGCGGCGCCGAACCATCCCATCCGCTAATAAATGCTTTTACGTGCTTTTTGAGAATATGGACTGACTTAGCAGGAACCAGTTCACTAAAGTATTCAGTGAGTTTGGTGAGTGCAGCAATCCGTTCTTCTGGCGATATATCTGTTTTATTTCTTCCGGTAAACAACCACGGATTACCAAATACTGCGCGCCCAAGCATTATCCCATCACACCCATACTGCTCAGTTTTGCTGCGGGCATCGCTCACGTCTTCAACATCTCCATTTCCGATAATAAGCGTGTCAGGACTTACCTCATTACGGAGCGTAACAATACGCGGCATGAGATCCCAGTGCGCAGGTACCTTCGACATTTCTTTACGGGTACGCAAATGCACCGTCAGTGCTTCTGATGTTTCTTCAAGCACAGCACGAATCCAGCCATCAATATCTTCTGTGTTGTACCCTATCCGCGTCTTTACGGACACCGGTAACCCAGAACTCTTTGCCGCACGAATTATTTCTTTCGCATTCTCTGGGTTTCGCATCATGGCCGCTCCACATCCCTGCTTTTCAATTGATTTATCAGGACACCCCATGTTGATATCAACACCGTCAAAGCCAAGCTCACGCGCCAGATTTGCGCCGTACGCCATCATCTCTGGTTTGCTTGAGAACAGTTGGGCGACGATGGGGCGTTCAGCTTCCGTGAATTGGAGATCACGCAAAAGGGGATTTACGTCGTCACTCATGATTCCCTTTTCACGGGTGTGATAGAGGCCATCTGCTGATACAAACTCCGTCCACGTAACGTCTGCGCGCTTATACTCAGCAATAAGTTTCCGGTATGCAGGATCAGTGACATCCGCCATAGGCGCAAGTACGAAGAACGGTTTTGGGAGTTGTTTCCAGAACGACATATCCGCACTCTAGCGCACCGCTCGCTCATGGACAAATAATCTGGCTAGCACATACTTATCGTGGAAGGAGTGCAGGTCATGGAAAATCATTTACTTATTCAATTCGTTTTAAGTGTTGGGTTTCTGACAGCTCTGGGGATTGGATTATGGAGAAACAGCCGTAAGCGTCGGGACTGAGACAATGCAAAGACACACAGACAGGAAGCGTTTTCGCTTCCTGTTTACTATTCTCCGTACTTCTTTACGTATACTTTTCCAGGGAATCGAAGATCAACATACTGAATACTTCCGTTAGTGAGCGCGAGATTTGAAAGAGAACTTGCTGCAGATGATGCGGCATCGCGCTCATGTCCTAGTACGTACGTAATGCGCGTTGATTGCCCAATCCAAAGATCTGCCTCGTCACCTCTGATGACGAGTGATGTTATGGGTGCACCAAGTTCGCGAATAGCATTAACAAATTTTAGTGCCTCAGGCATTCTTCCGGGTAGTACGAGATGCGCACGGGTAGGTGAATTCCCATTTGTGATATCACGATCTAAAGGACCGTATACCAGAATTTGTGAGCGATTCTCTACAGGCGCTACTGGCTTGGGTAGTGGAGGGGTAGATGAGCTGGTTGAAGCCACTAGCACTGGTGCCCCTACGGTGTGTGAGTCTTGTGCAAAAATAAATCCTTCAATATCAGACTGGTAGCAGTAGCCGTCAGGCGATGGAGTACTAAAATCTGTTCCGCACCACAGGAAAGATTGTGCACGTGGAGTCGTGTAGATAGATAGAGAAGAGAAGGAGGTTGCAGTAAGAGACACTGCCGATACTTCAGGATTAGCATCTAGTATGGCTGCGCGGATCTTTTCTTTCGGATAAAATACAATTGAGTTCTTAGGTATGAGGTAGAAATACGAACCAGTCATAGTAATTTGTGCAATATGCTGTACAGCATCGCCTGGTGCACCTTCAGCACTAATTGATTGAATCCTAAACGCAGGGCGCCACAATCCGTAGACTGCACCAGCACAAAGCAGTGCTAGCAGAATGAGAAATATATATCGGTTTGTCTGGCGAGTCTTCTTACGCCTTTTACTAAGCGCGCCAAGGGGTTGCGGCGCTTCGCGCCGCGCTGCAGTCTGTACACGAGCTCGGACAGGAGCACTAACTTCAGGTCGACGGGAAGATACAGTACGTGTTGGTGCGGTACGCACCGGCACTACGCGTTCAGGTGAACGCGTAGGTGAAGTGTGCGGAGCAGGCGCACTCCTTCGCTTAGGCTGTACGTCCCAGGATTTCTTTTCCGACATACGGTATCAACGCTTCTGGTGTGCGCACGCGCCCGTCCTCCTGCTGGTAATTCTCCACGAGCATCGAAAGAATACGGGGCATTGCTGCGGCCGTGTTATTTAACGAGTGCGCAAAGAGAACTTTTCCTTCCCCATCCTTATAGCGAATATTTAGACGACGCGTCTGAAAATCATGGAAGTAAGAAGATGAGTGCGTTTCGCGGTACGTATTTTGTGAAGGCATCCATGCTTCGAGGTCATATTTCTTTACCTGTCCAAGCCCCAAGTCTCCCCCACAGTTCACGACGACGTGATACGGAAGCCCCAAAAGCTGAAGGAACTCTTCTGCATTTTGTGTCAGTTCTTCGTGAAGGCGTACTGATGCTTCGTGAGAGGCTTCGGTTAGAACTACCTGTTCCCACTTGAAGAATTCATGCACTCGAATAAGACCCTTGGTGTCCTTGCTATGACTTCCCGCTTCACGACGGAAGCACGGTGAATACGAAAGGAACTTAATAGGGAACTTGGTAGCGTCTACGATCTCATCCATGTAGTAGCCCATAGTCGCGACCTCTCCCGTCCCCGCAAGATATTCATTGTCTTGTGTTCGATACAGATCATCTTCGCCCTGAGGGAGATAGCCTGTTCCAAGGAACATTTCGCGACGAAGCAGTGAAGGCACAATCATTGGCTCAAAGCCCTTTTTCATAAAATGCATGAGTGCAAGCTGAGAGACAGCATTGACAAGTAGTACACCATCACCTTTTAAGAAATAACCACGGAAGCCAGCTACTTTCGTGCCTCGTTCAAAGTCTGCCATGCCATTTGCCGTCATAAGCTCAACGTGATCTTTTGGCGTGAAAGAAAATTGGGGGATATCTCCCCACTTCTTTGTCTCTTGATTATCTTCGTCACTCTCGCCTTCAGGCACGGACATGTCCGGCATGTTGGGCACGGTGAGCATAAGTTTTTGCCACTCTTCCATTACGAGCGTGTATTTCGCTTCAAGCTCAACAGCCCCTTCTTTGACATGACGCATGCTTTCAATAAGTTTTTCGCGCTCATCATCTTTAGCTAGACGAATAGAGTCGCTCATACGATTTTGCTCTGCTTTTCTATCATCGAGCTGCTGGCGAAGAGATTTGCGCTCATCATCCACCTGAAGGAGACGGTCAATATCCACCTCTATATGTTTCTTTGCTGCCCCGGCTTTAACGAGATCAGCGTGTTCACGGATAAATCGAATATCAAGCATGTTCCTACAACTATACGGTACGGACGCTCATGATAAAAGGAGAGTGTTTTTATAATTCCTTGATGGCCCATATGGCAGGCTGTATTTATGAAAACCTTTGATCAAACGTCCCCACTCTATCCTGAACGGTTACTGCACATTCCCTCTCCGCCAGAAAAGCTTTGGCTACTAGGCACACTACCTTCACCCTCTACTAAGACGCTTGCCGTAGTGGGCTCCCGCGCTCTTTCGAGCTACGGCCGCCATGCATGCGAATCATTACTCGAAGGGCTGCGCGGATATGACATTTCTATTATCTCAGGACTCGCCTTTGGCGCTGATGCCTGTGCGCACAAAGCTGCCATACGCGCAGATCTTCACACTATTGCGATTCCCGGATCAGGACTTTCCCAAGAAGCACTCTACCCGCGCTCACACCTCGGTCTTGCTAATGACATCTTACATTCAGGTGGTGCAGTTCTTTCAGAACATGAACCCCGTCACAAACCCTTTCCTTATGACTTTCCAAGCAGAAACCGCATTATGGTCGGAATGGCAGATGCCGTGCTTATGATTGAATCAGCAGAACGCTCAGGAACCCTTATCACTGCGCGTATGGCAGGTGATTATAACCGTCAGCTTCTCTGTGTTCCGCATCGAATTGGAGACGCACATGGATATGGTGCACAAGTATTCTTACGCATTGGCGCAACCTACATAAGTGAGTCGAATCATATAGTAGAGGCGCTTGGCATTGAACCAAAGACATCCCAACCCACCAACGAGTTACCCTCCGATCTTTCTGACCATGAACTAGCTCTCCTTAAATTTCTCAATGAACCCACACCCCGCGACGAACTTTTACGAGCAAGCTCACTTCCTGTACATGAGGTACTAACGTTGCTTGGCATACTTGAATTAAAGGGTGTACTCAAAGAAGAATACGGCGTATGGCGGAGAATAAAGTAGTGAGAAATGAAGAATGTAGTCAAACGCCGTACATGCTAAAACTTGACCATATATAGGTATACGAGGTATCTGTTAATCACATGGCATCCACTCCAACACATACAGGTAAGAAACTGCTCATCGTCGAGTCACCGGCAAAAGCTCGTACAATCCAGCAGTACCTCGGCTCAGGCTACGAAGTGCTTGCTTCGGTGGGTCACGTGCGCGATCTCCCAAAAACGAACAAAGACGCCGTGGATATAGAAGCTGGGTTTGTACCTCGCTACATTATCTCTCCAGATAAACGAGACGTTATTGAAAAGATCCAAGCGGCTTCAAAGCGTGCCTCAGAGATATTCCTTGCGACTGACCCCGACCGCGAAGGTGAAGCTATTGCCTGGCACATTAAAGAAGCGGTGGGTCTTAAAAGTCCTAAGCGTGTGGTCTTTCACGAGATCACTAAGGCAGCAGTAGAGGAAGCCCTTGCTCACCCTCGGCTTATTGATGAAAACCTCCGGGAAGCACAGGAGGCACGCAGAGTCTTAGACCGTATTGTTGGATATGATCTTTCGGGCCTTATTTGGAAGAAAGTTCGCTATGGTCTTTCTGCCGGGCGCGTTCAGTCCCCAGCACTCCGTATCCTTGCTGAGCGCGAACGTGAAATCAAGGCGTTTATTCCCGTTACGTATTACGTTCTTGATGCATTGTTTAAAGCAAAAGGCGGCGAGTTCCCTGCAGTGTGTAGTGTCGAACCAGATTCGGCAGAAGAAGCAGAGCGGATTGTTACCCTTGGCCGTGCCGCGAAGTGGAAAGTAGCTGACATCACCACCCGCGAAGAGGATCGTAATCCTCGCCCTCCATTCACTACCTCAACTCTTCAGCAAGCAGGATCAACCCGCCTAGGCTTTTCTCCCTCACGCACCATGCGTGCAGCGCAAAAACTGTACGAAGCCGGGCATATCACCTATATGCGTACGGACTCAGTAAATCTTTCAAAAGAAGCTATTAGTGTTCTGGGAAAAACTATTGAATCTGAATTTGGTAAAGAATATGTTGCAACGCGGGCGTACGCCACTAAGAGTAAAAATGCACAGGAAGCACATGAGGCTGTTCGCCCCACGAACCCCGGTATAAAAAAAGCTGGAGCAAATGGCGACGAGGCTGAGCTCTACCAACTCATTCGAAACCGCACCCTCTCAAGTCAGATGGCTGCGGCACGCGTTGAGCGCACAAACGTTCGTTCAGAAGCTGAAGCGGTTATTCCTGCATTTAGTACAAACGGTTCTCGCGTCATATTCCCCGGATGGCTTGCATGCGACACAAAGGCACGTGGTGAAGACGTTGAACTCCCAAAGTTGAATATTGGTGACCCCCTCACCGTACTTTCACTGGGGAGCCTCGAGAAGCAAACCGAACCCCCTAACCGGTACACCGAGGCAGGATTAATTAAAGAGCTTGAAAAGCGTGGCATTGGACGCCCGTCTACCTATGCATCCACCATGAAAACAATCCAGGATCGTGGGTACGCAGAAAAAACCGGGCGCACACTAACCCCCACCGCTACCGGCATGGTGGTGTCAGGTTGGTTGGAGGAACATTTTGCCGAATATATTTCTGATGCCTTTACTGCTGAGATGGAAGACGAGCTGGATGAGATTGCTCGAGGCGAGCGCGGGTACCGCGCGACCCTTGAAGATTTCTATGGTCCTTTTCAAAAAGCCGTTCAGAGTAAAGACTCACTTCCAAAAGCCACCTCGTTAGGAGCTGTGCCAGAAGAATTTACCTGCCCCGTGTGTGGAGCACCCATGGAGTTCAAACTTGGTCGTGGAGGCATATTCATGAGCTGTACGCGTTACCCAGAATGTACCGGTGCGCGTCAGGAGGATGGTTCGGTTATTTCTGCAGATGAACCCCTAGGCATTCATCCTGATACTGGCTTCCCTATCTTTATTCGTACAGGGCGCTTTGGTCCCTATGTAGAAATGCCACTCGAAGATACTCCAGCAGAAGAACCTTCTGTGCCTGAAAGCGAGACGAGCAGTAACACTGAAGCCTCAGACGTTACGCCGGTAAAAAAGGGAACAAAGAAACCTACTAAGAGCGTGGCTAAAAAGAAGGTTGCGAAGAAGGCGAAGAAACCAAAAATTGCCGCAAAGCGCGCAAGTATTCCCGCAGGCACTGATCTAGGAAGTGTGACTCTTGCTGATGCAATCAAATATCTTTCACTTCCTCGTGAACTCGGTATACACCCTGATACTGGCATGCCTGTTGCAGCAAACACAGGGCGCTTTGGGCCATACGTCGCGCATAACGGAGAATTCCGTTCGATCAAAAAACTTGACCCCTACACCGTTACGTTTGAGGAAGCAGTTGCGGTGCTGGCTGAACCTAAACGCCCCCCTCGAGGAGTCGACATTGTTCGAGAGATTGGTGCGCATCCAAAGACTGGAAAAATGCTAACCCTCTATAAATCGAAACAGGGACATTTCCTCAAGAAAGGCCTGCGCCGCATCTATCTGCCTGAGAGTGAAAACCCTGAAGAGCTTTCGCCACTCGTAGCAGCTGACTATTTGAAATAGCTAGATCTAGCGGTACTGTATAGAGATGACGACGGCTAAGGAGATCATCGCAGTACTGAACGCACCGACTCCGGAGGATATAGCCCTCATAGAAAAGGCATACGCTTTTTCTGAAAACGCCCACAAAGATCATAAGCGATATTCAGGTGAACCTTATTTTCTTCATCCAGCCGCAGTTGGAAAGCATCTTGCCGTTATTGGTATGGACGCAGATACCATCGCTGCAGGCCTTTTGCACGACTCGGTTGAAGATACCGGAGTGTCTGAGGAAACTATTGAGGCTGAATTTGGTCCTGAAGTTCGGTTTTTAGTTGAAGGGGTCACCAAACTTGGAAAGCATAAGTACCAAGGCGCTGAACGTCACGCAGAAAGTCTGCGTCGTCTTTTAGTCGCCACCTCTGCTGATGTACGGGTGCTCATCATCAAACTTTGTGACCGGTACCACAACATGACGACCCTTGAGCATGTTCCTGAACATAAGCGAAGAAGAATTGCACTAGAGACGCTTGAGATTTATGCACCACTCGCTGACCGTTTAGGAATGGGAGGGCTTAAGAAAGAACTTGAAGATCTTGCTTTTCCGGCTGTAGACGCCGACGCGTACCAGCATGCTATCGAGGTACGCAAGCTGAAAACAAAGGAAACAGATGAGGGCTTAGCGCGGGTGCAAAAAGAGTTACAGCACGCACTTGCCCGTCGCGGCATTACGAATTTCAAAACAGATATTCGCATGAAAGGATTGTGGAGTTTGCACCAGAAACTTAAGCGTAAGGATGATGATATTACGCGCATTCATGACATTGCCGCGCTCCGGGTTGTCGTACCTGCTATCGATTATTGCTACACGGCGCTCGGCGTCATTCATTCTCTTTGGAAACCCCTTCCCGGCGAATTTAAAGATTACATTTCATTTCCAAAACCAAACGGCTATCAATCACTTCATACAACAGTACTAACGGCAGATGCCGGAATAGTTGAGATGCAGGTTCGTACTGAAGAAATGCATCATCGGGCACAGTATGGTATTGCTTCACACACGTCGTATAAACAGTTACCGAAGGAAGAGATGAAAAGACTGGGCGATGCAGCTCAAAAACAAGCCTATGAAAAACTATCTTTCTCTTGGATGCGGGGACTGGTGCCAACCCTCCTTCATTTGCGAAAACGCGACACCGATACCGCTCAGCCCGTAGGCGCGTCAAAAAAGAAGGTAGCAAAAGTAGCTCCAGCCTGGCTTTCTGAACTCGCTGACGCACATGCACCTGTTGCAGGCAGTGAAGATTTCGTACAAGGACTTCGCCAGGATTTCTTTTCCCATCGACTCTTTGTATTTACTCCTCAAGGAGACGTTATCGATCTTCCCGTACACTCAACGCCCATTGATTTTGCCTATGCAATTCATAGCAAGCTCGGAGATCATATGAACGGCGCTAAAGTGAATGGCAAACTAGTATCCTTTGATACCATGCTTCGTAATGGTGACGTTGTAGAGATACTTGAAAAAGCAACTGCTCGGCCAACACGAAAGTGGCTTGACTATGCGCGTACTAGTATGGCGCGAAGACATATTAAACTTATGCTTGACCAGTCTGAACGGGGAACGATTTCTGCACGGGGAGAACTTAGACCGGTAAAGATTCGAAAGAAGCGAGCGCCGAAAGATGATAAGAAAAAGTAAAAACTCCGCCACGGCGGAGTTTTTACTTTTTCTTAAACTACACCGTAAAACTACTGATTGAATATAAATCAGTATCCGACTCTGCAGCTTCTACAGGAGTAGAATTTTGTATCTCATCCGTAACGGGTGTTGATGTAATCTGAGACGAATTTACTGGAGATTGTGCGCGAACTTCTTCAACGCTCGCTACTGCCTGAGCAGAAAGCTCCGCTTCCTGCTCTCGGCGCTCAGCAAGGATGGTTGCGATATGTGAAAGATCTTCGGGTGAGAAAAACTCAATCATGACGCGTCCTCCGTTAGGCCGGTTCTCAATAAGAACGCGGGTACCGAGTGTTTCCGTGAGACTTCGCTCAAGCTCCATCATTTCTGGAGTCTTGTCATGCTTACGAATCTTATCGGTCGCTATGCGGCGCGCCAACTGCTCTACAACGCGCACGGTTGTCTTCTTAAGTACAATCTCCTTAAAGAGTGTGTCTTGCTCCTCAGGACGGTCAGAGAGCATGAGGAGCGCGCGTGCGTGGCCTTCCGTAATCTCTTTGCCCACAACGGCGTTTTGAATAGCCTCAGGGAGCGCTAAGAGGCGAATTGAGTTAGAAACATACTCACGACTCTTTCCAACCTTCGCCCCAATCTCTGCATGCGAAAGTCCGAAGTTTTCAGCGAGCTGTGCGAGCGCTTTAGCACGATCAATAGAGTTCAGATCTTCACGCTGAAGGTTCTCAATAATCGCAAGCTCGAGCTTCATACGGTCAGTCTGCTCACCAGCACGAATAACGACCGGTACTTCACGTAACCCAATCAAACGTGAGGCGCGAAGGCGGCGTTCGCCGGCGATAAGCTCATATGCTGTTTGAAGTCCTCCATCCTCCTTTTCAATATCTTTACGTGTCACCACCAGCGGCATAAGGACGCCATACTGACGGATTGATTCTGCAAGGCTCTTAAGATTTTCTTCGTTAAATTCAATACGTGGCTGGTACGGGTTGGCACTAATGCGGTCAACTTCGACCCAGTACACTGAATCGTATTTTGTAGGGAGGTAGGTTTGTTCACTCATTTCTCTATTCTAGCATCGTGCTCTTCTTTGCGTGTAGTGAAATGGTTGTGTACGATGTGCAGAACGCTGAAGTGGCGGAATGGTATACGCGGAGGTCTCAAAATCCTCTGCCGCAAGGCTTGTGGGTTCGAGTCCCACCTTCAGCACTGAGTAGAAGTACGTAGAACGCGCAGGCTGATGCCTGCGCGTTCTTTATATTCAGAAAAGACATACGAAAGACCCCTGATAAGCATCCGGACTTCGCCCGTACAGTATCTAGCACACAGGCGCATGGATCACTTTCTGTGCCGATGAGTGCCATACACGCTGCAATACTTGAAACTCTAATACAAAGCGCAACGCCGATCTGCTCCTTATACCGTTTCAGAATATGTGCTCGTGCTTAGATATCCCTATGGTCGTAGAGTTCACCCATGAGCCGTGCGCAGCAAGAGGTTTTATAATGCAATACACTCGCATGTATTACCCTTTCCGTACCATCTATCCTGAACAAGGTAATACTAGACATTCGTGGTTCAAATAAAGTTAAAGTCCGACTGATAATTTTCTGAGCTTTCTCTGGAGAAAAACCATGCTACTATCCGCGCAATGCTCAAGAAACCAAACATTATTGCCGTTATAGGTCCCACTGCATCGGGAAAATCTGCGAAGGCAGTCGCGCTTGCGAAAGAACGAAATGGGGAGGTTATCTCTGTTGATTCACGTCAAGTGTATCGAACGCTTGATATTGGCACTGAAAAGACAAGTATTGAGGAAATGCAAGGAATTCCGCATCACCTTATTGATATTCGTGATCCTGAGGAAACGTATAGTGCTGGTGACTTTGTAACTGATGCGAGTGCGTTGATTGAAAAACTCAGCAGTGAAGGTAAAACTCCGATACTTGCCGGCGGCACTCATTTCTATTTCGATGCTCTTTTGTATGGACTTCCAGGCGAGCCGATCCATCCTGAGCTGAGAACAGAGCTTGAAGCACGTTCAGAAGAGGATTTATTTAATGAAGTTGAAATCAAAGATCCTCGCCGTGCGGCTCGCATTGACCGGCATAACAAACGCCGCCTCGTGCGTGCGCTTGAAATAATCGCAACTCACGGAATCGTTCCCGAACGTGAACGTACAGAACTTGCATATGATGTTGAATGGGTAGTGATTGATCTACCAAAAAACGAACTATGCGCACGTATTGATGCACGCCTAGTGCAGGCAATGGAGCGCGGACTCGTTCAGGAAGTGGAACGAACGCGGACGCGCGTCGGAGACGCGCGTCTTATTGAGCTCGGTCTAGAGTACCGTGTCATTGGAGAATTTCTTCGTGGTGAGCGCTCAGAGGCGTCACTCCTGCCTACCCTTTCAAGCCGTCTCTGGCAGTATGCTCGCCAGCAAAAGAAATGGCTTCGCAGACTTCCCGTTGCAAAAAGCATAGAGCTCTAACCATGCTACGATATCGCTATGAAGCGCGTTCTCACCATTCTATTTGTGGTTGTATTTTTTCTCGTATTACTCGGTTTGGTATTATTCAAACTATTTTATACGCCAGAAACAAAAGTTAGTACGCAAGATCAAAAGGATGTTTTTGCTTCAGTAACAGTTTCAAATGTCCCGGCAATCGATGTATCCCCTGAAGAAATTACACGCCAGTGTTTCACTTCGTATATAAAGTATTACACTTCAGTGGATACCATCTCATACGAACTAGTTTCAAATAATCCTACTATCCAACGTTGTTTTACTAGTAGTCTAATTGCGTCATGGGAAGAGTCTTATGCAGTTTCAGAAACAGATCCTATTTTAATATCAGGTGAATATTACGATTCTTGGATAACTCAAATACGAGCCACTGTAGTGAGTCGTCTATCACAAACAAGTTCCGTAGAACTTGTTCTCGGTACAGGGTCTGAGGAACACCACCTCTTTGTGGGACTTCTATATACAAATACTGGCTGGCACATTAGTTCAGTATCGGCAGGAGAACAATTCTAAGATACACGGACTAGATACTGCAGACTCCTTTGTTTATTGTTATATCCCAGTGTGATGACTCCCGCGCGTATTCGTTACCGCATCTATCTTTATACAATTTAGTACCGTCCTTACGGCTTCCTGTTTGGTTTAGTGATTTTAGAAAAGCATCAAGCGCAGCATTAGGCTGCAGGTCAACCTTGTACCCGGTAGAGTGACTGACGGCACCCGTAGCCTTATGCGTTCCTCCTGTAGTGGAGTTGACTTGGACGGAACAGCCGCATGCTTTTTTAATAGCAATCACTTGGTTTACGGTGTCGGCTCTTGTATTTGCCATAGTCGCAGTTCCCGAAAACTTCGCAATACTTACGCCTCCAGAAGTTAAGGCACTTCTTGTTTGACTATCATTAAGTACCGTACCAGAGACTGATCCTGCAGATGGACCTACTGCAGTTGAACCAATATTTTTACCCAAAAGAATATCAATAGTTCCCTCAGCAAGCGAGGTTGGTGCCTTAGCAACGATACACCTGTCGCTCTGATCTGCTTTACCACTAATTATAGAGTTCCATGGACCGAAAGAGCCTTCGTCGTACACCGTCTTCATTACGTAATCCACGATGAGCCACGAAAGGAGGAGTACCGCTAAGCCAATGATTACATTTGTGAGTCTCGTGCGTGCTTTGCTTATGGACTCAGGACTTCCACCACTGGTGAGAAATGATAAACCTGCGATAAGCAGATATATCGTGAAAAGAATTATGGCAACAGTAACGGCAAAGTTAATGACGTTTTGAACCGTTTGCATAACGCAGCCAAAATCTGGTGCAGTTGAAATCGTCCCACCTCCATTTGGATTAGGCTGGTCATTGCAGTGACATTCCTGCGGAACAATAGGACCAAGGAATGTCGGATTTGAAGCTGCAAACGAGTACTGTGGCATTGCGAGCAGAAGAAGGCTCAAGAATGCTCCTGCTATGACAGTTCGCTTCATGTCACTATTCTAACTTATTGCGGAAGCTTTACCGCCCCAGGACAAAAACTGAGTCCTAGATCCTGACCTGCATAGGTTTCATTCACACTAATACTGGTGAAGACTTGCACCTGGAGTTCACAGATCTGAGTAGTGCTAAGGCCGAGCTTCGCTTTCAATTCCTTTTCAGCAGCGAGCCGAGACGCACCAAGTGGTTCAGCAAGTAGCGATACAAGAAAGCCAGTAGTATTTGGGTAATAGAGGATTGAGTACGTAGTTTCCTCGTCAGTAGTAACTTGGTATCCATTAGTATCGCTCGCCCACTCTGGTTGCCCTGAGACAATAAATGGCTGTACCGCGGCGGAAGTTCCGTCTTTGAGTGTTAACGATACCGTCTCCCCTACCGCTACCGGTGTTCCAGTCGCAAAGGTAAAAGGATTATTTACCGGAATGGCTTCAGGCGCAGGAGTAGGGAAAACGAAGATGCGTATTAGTGCTCCAATCACCAGTAGCGTGAGAATGATTGAAGAGAGTACTAGAAGTCGTTTCATACAGAAATTATTTAAAGGGCACGCTACATTTATTTGATGAATATGACCACGGCTGAAAGCCTCTCGAATTAAATAACTTGCATGCCTCTGCAGTATTGTACGTGGGATTCTGTGCGGCCTTCACGCATGAATTATACAATTCTTGATCTTTAACTGAGGCCGTACACCACCCTGGATGTGATTTTCCTACCAGCGCACTTCCCTGGCATGCGGTGGTAAACGCTGCCGGACAGTTTAAGCCCGCTACTTTACTTGTCGTTAGGTTTATCTGCCACAATCCAACCGAGTAACTTGGGCCCTTACCGCTGTTCAAAAGATCCGACCCAGATTTAATTGAAGAATTGCCGCCGGCACTTTCAAGATTACATACACGAGCAGCTTCGTTCGCGCGAGCTCCAAAGCAGGTACCCTGTAGTGCTGAAACAGAACAGGCGCCGTTGTTAGGAACTGAGCATGACCCTCCACCTCCTGTACCATTTCCAAACTGCGCGCTTGGAGAACTTCCTGCTTCACCGAGTTTTAGTGGGATAGTACCGGTTGCAAGCGGTGATGGATCATGTTCTTTAATACATTCATCTCCAGGAGTCGGTGAAAGTATCGAGTTCCATGGACCAAATACCGTTCCTTCAAATGCAGTATCAGGGTTGTATACGGTCTTCAGTACAAAGTCGACAATTATCCACGAGCTGAGTATGACCGCAATACCAATGACGGCATTAAATATTCGTGTACGTGCCTTTGAAAGTGCTTCGGGATTTCCTTGACCAAGCATTAGTGAAAACCCAGCAATGATAATCCAAATGACACTAAGAATAATGCCGAACTCTACCGCAGCATTAATTACGTTTTGTAACACTTGGAGAATACATCCGTAGTCAGGAGCAGATCCTGGGCAGTAGCAGGTACTACCGAGTTGAGGAACGATAGGGTTGGTTGCTCCAAAGGCAATGTACGGAAGGGTAAGGATTAAGAATCCAAACGCAGCTGCAGTGTAGGGTGCCAAGGGGAAACGCGTCATGAGATATCCTTATAGTACGTTATGGAGCAGCGAAAAAGGCACGATTCCCCCAGTACGCCTGTCTGTCTAAGGACCGTAAAATCTGGTATCGTGCAAAGTAACGCACTGCGCGTTACCCCAAGGGCCTGTAGTTTAATGGTAGAACAATGGATTCCAAACCCATTAGCCGAGGTTCGATTCCTCGTGGGCCCGCATCTAATCCGTGCTTTATTTTATAGATTTTAAAATTGAGAATTTATAGCTTGCCAAGGGTGAGTAATAGTTTGATTTATCTACTAAGTGTGATATAAACTTAGCGTAGATTAATTTGGAGAAGTTCCTTGCAAGAAAGCTCATTAGCCATTTTGGCAGAAATTCACAGCCGTCTTTCGCATCTTATTTCGGAACTTATTTCGGAAAATGAAATCTGTTTAATTCCTAAGCGACTACGGCTCACCAATCCCAATAGAGTTTTTCTAGGACAATCGTCACGAGAGCAGCAGGCAATAGCCAGGCTCTATGATCAAATCTGTACCGAACATACAGACACGCATGAAGATACTGGACTTCCTGAAGGAGTTAATCCCCGGGTAAGTTTCGATCACTATTTCAACCACGTAGCAGCTCCACTGCTGTCAGAGCTGCTAATTTGGTCAGCTCACAGGGATTACCCTGATGTATCGGAAACAATATCCATCATTGCGATTCAGTTCGATGCTGACTGGAACATGTACGCAGTAAAGAAAGATCAGTATTGACCGCTCACCCAAATGAACCGCTCGACTCCTAGGTCGGGCGGTTTCTTTTTATACTTTATTTATAGCTAATTCCGTTCGAACCTCGTCCCACAGTACCCGCAAAGAAAAGAGCGCCGTACCTTCCCGGTCGTGCGCTCGATTTAGTTGTTAACGTTAGCTAGCTTGGTCCCGCATCGCGAGCTTCACGATGATCTCCGCGTCTTCACGCGAAAGCGACTTGATTTGCTCTGCGAGCTCTTGGAGTGACAGTAGGATTAGATTCTGACGCTCATGGAATTCGATGAAGAGCGCGCCATAGAACGCTGGCTGGGATCGCCATTGCGTACTCGACGAACTGAGGAGCTGATCGCAGAACTGTTCGAAGGTATAGCCCCTAACGACCGGCCGTCTCAATACGAGACTTGGATCTGATTTTTTGTATTTAATGTCATCGAACAAATAGTTCGTCATCTGATCACCACGTAGGTGGGCATGCCAAACAGTCTCCAGGTGCGCGAGACAATATTGGACATCCTGTACGATATCCAACGAGTCACTTTGCTGCGGAACCGCGCCCAGCAGCGATTCCGTTTGCGGGGTCTTCCGACCCCCAAACGTAGGACGAATAACATTATCTTCTGACACTCGAACCTCCTTATTTTAAAGAACTTGCTTATATACTTTGTACTATGAAAAGACTAAAGTTCAAATTGTAGTCGAATTTAGTCTGATGGGATCATCAACAAGAAAGCCCCGCACAAAGTGCGGGGCTGCGGCGTGCGCACACTGCGCTGGTAAAGATCAATGACCTCCATTTCCTTTCTTTTTCTTCGGCATAAAAGGACGAATCAGGAAATACCAGATGGCGTAAAAAACTCCAGCCAGCGTTCCCATAGTGATAGCGAAGTTAATCGCATCATCCGGATGCAAATATGCATCCCGCGCCAGACTGATGAGGATTACTGTCCCGATTATTCGAACCAGATTCCGTGGCGTAAACAGGAAGTGGAACCATTGGTCCACTAATGGTTCACGAGCAGGACGGTTCGGACGACGTGCCATGTTTTTCCCTTTCTATGACTGAATGTATTATAGTACATAAGCTTACACTTTGTCAAGTTTTACCTTGGATAGATAGTATGAAAAACTTGACAAAAATAGAATATAAGTATATGTTGTAAGCTGTTCAACTAAGGGGAACGTAGATGCAGGATTTCAATCCAAACAGCTTCGCAGTTATCTTCTTCGCCATCATGTTCGCTGCCTGCGTCATTCGCCTCATTGTTTGGGGCGCGCGCGGCAACAACTTCCGCCGTCTGATAACGGTGCTACGCGAAAACTGGTAATATACCAGCGTCGCACACAAACCAATGAGGTTCCGAACATGCTTCGGGCCTCTTTTTTTACCTAGTAATGAAATAAGAAAAGCGCTCCCTCTGGGAGCGCTTTTCTTATTTGAAGAATTATTTCTTCACTTCCTTGAAGATCTCGCGCTTACGCGTTGTCTTGTCGAACTTCGTGAGTTCAAGCTTACGCTCTACTTTCTTCTTATTCTTACGGGTGAAGATCACCTGCTCAGACGCTGTGGAGCGGAGCTTTATAAGGTTTACCTGGGTCATACGTGCACTGTAGCATTTAGGCTGTTATGAGGCAACCGCCATTTTAGGGCTTTTCGCTCGTGGTTTGCGCGCCGCTGATTTCTTAACATCAAAGGTCAATTCCCCGTTTTTAACGCCTACTGAGACTGATCCTCCTTCCATAATGCCTTGATCAACCATGAGTGAGGCGATAGGCGTAAGTATCTTGTCCTGGATTGCCCGCTTTAGCGGACGAGCACCATACTGAGGGTTATATCCTTTCTCTGCGAGCCACACACGAGCTTCGGGAGTAATTGAAAGTTCAATACGCTTTCCACCAAGACGTTCAACGACTTCACGAACCTGATTCTCAACAATGTCCGCAAGCGCCATCTTACTAAGCGGATCGAAGATAATGATGTCATCCAGACGGTTAAGGAATTCCGGACGGAAATGATCCTTGAGCGATCCCATCACCTTATCTTTCACCAGTTCATATTGCGCCATGTCGTCATGATCACCGGACACAAATCCAATGTTTGCTGCACGGTCCATATATTCTGCACCAATGTTAGAGGTGAGAATAATAATAGTGTTCTTAAAGTTTACTTTACGTCCTTTCCCGTCGGTCAGATGTCCTGAATCAAGCACCTGAAGAAGAATATTGAATACCTCAGGATGAGCCTTCTCTACTTCGTCGAAAAGAACCACGGCGTATGGTCGGTGACGAATACGTTCAGTTAAGCTTCCTGACTCTTCGTATCCCACATATCCAGGGGGTGCACCAATAAGTTTTGACACGGAATGCTTTTCCATAAACTCGCTCATATCAACACGCACGAGTGCATCACGGTCATTAAACATGAACTCTGCTAGACGGCGAGAGAGCTCGGTCTTTCCGACACCTGTGGGGCCGAGGAACAGGAATGAGCCGATAGGGCGGTTTGGATCCGCAATTCCCACACGGGAGCGTTTTACGGCGTCGGTGACAATCTTAATTGCTGCATCCTGGCCGATGACTTCTGACTTGAGGTTTACTTCCATGCGAGCAAGCTTTGCGGCTTCTTCTTCGATCATTTTCGCAACAGGAACTCCCGTCCATCGAGAAACAACACCAGCCACTTCATGTTCCGTTACTTCTTCATGGAGAATACGGCGTGACTTCTGAAGTACCTTAAGACGTTTTGCCTTTGTCTCAAGATCTTTCTGGAGCATTGGTACTTTCCCGTAGTGAATTTCAGCTGCACGCGCAAGATCACCGGTGGACTCCGCATTTTCAGCCATCACCCGAAGTTTATCGAGCTCTTCTTTTATGGCACGAATAGCATGAATCACTTCGCGCTCATTTTTCCATTTAAGTTCCAGCTCTGCTGTCTTTTCCCGAAGATCAGCCACTTCAGCATCAATAGCTTTTACGCGTTCACGAATTTCTTTTGCGCGTTCACCCTGCTCATCTTTCTTAAGTGCTTCGCGTTCAATTTCAAGACGACGGATCTTTCGGTCAGTCTCTTCCAAAAGGGGTGGCTTGTTCTCAAGTGCGATGCGGAGGCCTGAACCAGCTTCGTCGATGAGGTCAATGGCTTTGTCGGGTAGGAAGCGGTCAGTAATATAGCGTTCCGAAAGCTCAACGGCTGAAACGATTGCACCATCAGTAATACGTACTCCGTGGAAGAGTTCATATTTGTCACGAAGACCTCGAAGAATAGCCACAGCATCCTCGGTTGAAGGTTCGTTTACAAATACAGGTTGAAAGCGGCGCGTGAGTGCACCGTCTTTTTCAATATGCTGCTGGTATTCTTTTAAGGTTGTCGCGCCGATCATACGGATTTCTCCACGCGAGAGCGCAGGTTTTAACATATTCGTCGCGTCCAGTGATCCTTCTGCTGCGCCAGCTCCCACAAGCGTATGAAGCTCATCAACGAAAATAATGACCTTACCGCTCGCCTTCTCAACCTCCTTCATAACCGCTTTCATCCGCTCTTCGAATTCACCGCGGTACTTTGTACCGGCGATCATAAGCCCAAGGTCGAGCGAAAGGAGTTCTTTACCCTTAAGTGAGTCAGGGACGTCTCCTGCACACAAGCGCTGAGCAAGTCCTTCAGCGATAGCCGTTTTGCCTACACCCGCTTCACCGATAAGGACGGGGTTATTTTTTGTACGGCGAGAAAGAATCTGAATGACACGATTAATTTCAAGATCACGACCAATAACGGGATCAAGCGCATTGTCTGCAGCCATTTTGGTAAGATTGCGCGTGTACTTTGCGAGAGCACGAAATCGCTTTGGTTCAGTAACTTGGCCATCCTTTGAATTTTTTAATTCATGCAATACTGCCATTACCGTTTCCTCATCGATCTTAAAGCGGTTAATCGCATCAGCGGCTGGTCCAGGGTGCTCAAGAATAGCGGCGAACAGGTGCTCTGTTCCAATAAATGAGTCATTCATCTTTGCTGCCACCTTCCCTGCTGACTCAAGTACCTCCGCAAGCTCTGGGGTTAGATACAAATTAAACGAAGGTGAGAGTATGTTTGCCGTCTCAGGAGACTCAAGTGATTCCAAAAGGAGATCGGAAAACATCATCGTGTCCACATCCATGCGGTCGAGCACGGAAAAGACGAGACTTTCTTCTTGATGAATAAGTGCCGTTAAGAGGTGGAGTGGGCTGACATGATTCTGACCACGCTCAATGGCGAGTTCATGGGCTTTTTTGATAGCTTCTTTAGCTTTTGCAGTGAAATTTTTGAACGGTGACATAGAAAGTATTGATTATTTCCCTGCAGCAGGAGCTTGTAAAAGTGCCGTAATGGAATCGGATGGAATGAGCAAACCTCCTGCTCCATTTCCTATGCCGATAACCATTCCGGAAAGGTCGACTACTCCACCGCCAACCGGCACACTCGAAAGGCTGGTGTCGATCGAAGTGGCTGCGACCTTACTAATGATGCCGGTTAGCGCAGAGGAATCTTTCGTGAGTGCGAGTACGGTCTGTCCTTGTTTAAGCTTACTTGAAGGAACGAGTCCAGCGTCAGGAGCTTTTGGAAGGACTGCGCCATCGGCAAAGCCGTAGATGGAAAGAGACGCTGATGATTTTGAGAGCGAGGCCTTCTGAGAAGATCCGTCACTAAATGAGATGATTGCTTCCTTTGGAAGACCATCAACAGTAACCGTGACTATGGCGCGGGACTTTGGCAAATAAGTACCAAAAGCAATGGCGGGTGTGGTTGTGGACTCCTTGTATATAAGAACTGAGCGGGCTGCTGCGTCTCCAATGGCTGCAGTCATGAGCTGCTCTACACTCGGCGCACTTGGAGGCGCTGTAATTGACTTGATGGGATTAACCACTTGGATAGGTGTCGCTATGGTCTGTATCGTGTGTTCAACAATACGGTCTACCCCTTGCGAAACTTGGATAGGAGCGCGATCCAAGAGGGACACAGTGAGAATACCCGTAGCGATAGACACTACGAAGTTAACCATGACGGTGAGGAGCAGGAGTTGGGCTTTTGATAGATCCTCGATATCCATACCTATATAGTATAGCAATCAAATGTTTTGAAGAAAGGTGGTGATTTCTTGTAGTGCAGGAATGAAACGCTCAAGGTCTAAAGCTGGTGTTTCGGGTCCCCAGGAAATACGCATGGTCGATTGTGCGAGTTCCTGATCCTGAGTATGTTCGTATACGGCGCGTGAACCGTCTTCTGAGTCAGTCTCGCAGGCACTCTTAGTTGATATGGCAAAACCCTCCGTATCAAGGAGTGTTATCGCATAGTCAGTATCCATTCCACGCAGTGAGATATTCAGAATATGCGGCGCTTGGCGCTTTCCTTGCGTGACATGAATGTTCGGGAGTAGTTCGGTTAGTGAAGCGATAAGATGCGCGCGCGCAGCGCGCGCATCTTCAGCAAAGTCTTCATATCCCCTCGCACACTCCGTTAGAGCTGCAGCGAATGCTGCAGCAAGTGCTACAGGCTCAGTACCAGGACGCAGACCGGCCTCCTGACCTCCGCCAAACACAATTGGAGATATTGCTCGATGGTTCGGAACTATGAGAGCACCAATTCCTCGCACTCCTCCGACCTTCTGCGCATCGAGCGTCATAAGATCAGCTCCTAAGCGCGTTCGGTCTATCGATTCAATAAGGGGGAGCTGGCTTGCATCAACCTGTAATAACGCATGAGGCGCAGTATTCGTCAGAGTATCTAGCATTCTCTTCACTCGAAGAGTGTCATAGCGAATGCCTGTTTCTCCACACACGGCGTCAACACAGACGAGTACCGTCTGCGGACGAATACGTGTTTCAAGTGCTTCGAGATCAATCGTATGATTACTAAGAGGTAGTGTCTCAATCTGTACTCCCTTTTTTGAAAAGGTGCGTAATGTTTCAATCACTGAAGAGTGCATTGTTGGAAGATAGAGAATATGCATATCTTCGTACTTCATTCCTTTGTCGAAGCACGCCATGATTCTGCCTTGGATTGCGAGTGCATTTGCCTCTGTTGCCCCTGAAGTAAAAATGACTGCTCGAGACTTTACTCCAGCAAGGCGCGCGATATCAGTGCGTGAGGACTCAAGAAGGGCGCGCGCAGCGCGCCCTTCTTGATGGGGAGAAGAGGGATTACCAAAGTGATGCACTGCTTCAGAAAAAGCATTGAGCGCAGCGGTATGAACAGGCGCCGCTGAGGCCCAGTCAAGATATGCACGAGTATTCTTTTTAGCAGTAGTGAAAAGTCGGAATGCCATAGAAGTATCTGTACTCTAACGCATAATTGGTAAAAACTCATGTTTTGTGCCATAATTGCACCACTATGGCAGCATCTCCTCGTCCCCCTATCGTGGCCGTAATGGGTCACATTGACCATGGCAAATCTTCGCTATTGGATTATATCCGTAAGGCAAATGTCACTGCTGGTGAGGCTGGTGGTATTACTCAGCACGTTTCTGCATATGAAGCAGTTCACGAGCATGAGGGTCAAAGTCGTAGCATTACGTTTCTCGATACTCCAGGCCACGAGGCCTTTCGCGCACTCCGCGCTCGTGGTGCCGCTGCAGCAGATGTTGCCATTCTTGTTATTGCCGCTGAAGAAGGCGTAAAGCCGCAAACCCTCGAAGCGTATGAAGCGGCAACAGAAGCTGGCACACCTGTTATCGTTGCCTTTACTAAGATTGATAAGAATAGTGCTGACCTCGAGAAGGCAAAGTACTCTGCCGTTGAGCACGGTATTTACCTTGAAGGACTCGGTGGTTCAATCCCCTACACTGGTGTCTCAAGTAAATCAGGTGAAGGCGTTCCTGAACTTCTTGACCTAGTACTCCTTACGGCAGACCTCGCCGAACTCACCGCAGATACTGAGACCCTTGCAGATGGATTCATTCTTGAGTCATCACAGGATCCAAAGCGCGGTCTCTCCGCAACATTGATTATTAAAAACGGTACGCTTCATACGGGAGAATTTGTAGTTGCTGGTAAGGCAATGGCGCCCGTTCGTTTTATTGAGAACTTTCTTACTGCTCGCATTCCTGAAGCAACACTTTCTCAACCCGTTCGTATTTCAGGATGGAGTGATCTTCCGCCTGCAGGAACGCCCTTTAGTACCGTCGCCACAAAGAAAGAAGCTGAGTTCCTTGTCGAAACGAGTGTCCAAGGGGTAATGACGTCCTATGCGCTTTCTGAGGCTGCTGAAGGAAATGTTGAACTCCCACTCATTCTAAAGACCGATGTGAGTGGCAGTCTTGAGGCCATAAAGCACGAACTACGTAAAATTACTCACGATCGTGTTGGAATTCGCATAGTATCTGAAAGTATTGGTGCAGTATCGGAAGGTGATGTTAAGTCTGCAGCTGCTTCTGGAGCGCATATTATCGCCTTTACCGTCGGCACTGACAGTAACGCGCGTGATCTCGCTGAGCGTACCGGCATTTCCATAGAATCGTTCTCAATTATCTATGAACTCTTTGAGCGAGTAAAAACACTCGTTGATGAACGTGCTCCTCAGATTACCGTTGAGGAAATTCTTGGAGAAGCGAAAGTCCTTAAATCCTTTAGCGTAGCCGGAAATAAGCATGTGCTTGGAGCAAAGTGGGTCTCAGGACTTCTCACCCCTGGAGACCTCGTGAAAGTTGACCGCCGTGGTATTCCTCTTGGAAACGGTAAGCTCACCAACCTTCAAGTAGCCCGTTCAGATGTAAAGGAAATAAAGATGGAAGGAGAATTTGGTCTCCAGGTAGAAACTAAAGCTGACATTGCTGCGGGTGATACATTAGTTGCCTTTAAGGTAGTAACGCGCAAATAGTATGGAACGTTCTCGTCCTTCGCGTGGAGCTAATTTCAAGGGTGTAAAGAAGTCACTTATGGTGACCGAGCTTGCTGCGCAGTACATTGCACGCGAAGCAGGCCGCACCACGCTCATCACTCCCACACGTACTGACCTTGGGCGCGACGGTAAGCATGCGACCATTTTCGTAAGTGTCTTCCCTGCAGAAGAGGCGGATCATGCTATTACCTTTCTTATGCGTCATAAAGATCTTTTTCGTACCTGGTTAAAAACGCACGCACGCTTCCCTGTTCTTCCATACATCAAATTTGAAATTGACTATGGAGAAAGGAATCGTCAACGTCTTGATGAGTTAGCTTCTGAAGTAGGTGAAATTAAGCCTGAGGAAGATTCTAGTTCTGAGGAAGAGTAATCCCTGCAGTAGCCGCTAATAATCTAAACCGTTTCAATATTTCCAAGAAATCGGTCCATTTTGGTGATAAAGATCTCTTCGAGCTTTGTAATATCCCGATCTGTAATCATTACAGAATATGCTACCATGCGCATATTGGCTCAGTGGCGAAGTAGAAACGCGGCGGATTGCAAACCCGCCATGCACGGATGCGATTTCCGTCTGGGCCTCAAAATAGTTTGAAGAATATAGGTCGAAAATGAAATAATTCTAAACCACTTCTTTTAAAGTGGGGGTAAAGCGAGTACTATTGCTTAGCAGGAGTACGATATTGCCGGGGTGATGGAATGGTAGACATAAGGGACTTAAACTCCCTAGACAGCAATGTCGTGCGGGTTCGAGTCCCGCTCCCGGTACTAAAATCGCGTGAGAAAATCCTTGTACTGCACTTTCTTTCCGTGTAGTACCTCAACATACAATTCCTGGAGTTGTTTCGTCGTGCCTCCAATCTTACCTTCTCCAACTATTCGCCCATCGATCTCAATAATGGGCGTCAAAGACGCTGACGTGCCACACGCAAATACTTCGTCGGCGACATAGAGTTCAGTAAGATCAATACTTCGTTCAACGGTTTGTATACCCACGTCTTGAGCAAGCGTTAGAATAGTTGCTCGGCTAATACCTTCTAAGATGTCGTTTGCTTGGCCTGGCGTGTGTAGTACCCCATCTCGTACGAGGAAGATGTTCGCAGCAGACAGTTCACAAACATGCCCAGCTACATCCAGAAATACGCAGTCATCATAGCCACTATCTAATGCATCCTGGCGTGCGAGTACTGAGTTTACGTACGCACCATTTACTTTTGCGCGGGAAGGGATGGAAAAATCCGGGACTCGACGCCATACACTTGTTTTCAAACGCGCCCCATCTTTAGGTAGAATGTGTGCCGCTTCATATACAAAAATGCTTAGTTTCGTATTGAGTCCTCGTGAGCGTACTCCTGGTATTAGGTCCGTTACGTGTATCGTTACACGCACAAATACATTTTCGTTCACGCCATTTGCAGTAATTACTTCTTGCGCAGCATGGTACAAATCTTCCTCTGTTACTTTTGCATCTATACCGATGATACGTGCAGAATTCGTTAGACGTGTAGCGTGTTCTCTAAGGCGAAATCCATACAACACATCACCGTTCTTACATACAGGGAATACGGTATACACGCTAAGACCGTATAGCACTGCTGAACTTGCAACACTTACATTCGCTTCTGAGAGCGGTACGATATTTCCGTCGAAATATGCCTTATCGTATATACGAGCCATGAGCACTAGTGTAGCATCTGGCAGAACAGGCCTGTACGTGTCCCTGCATTGAAATGTTGGCGCATTTCCTATACTATTTTCAAATGCACCTATAGCTCAGTCGGTAGAGCAACTGCCTCTTAAGCAGTGGGTCCCAGGTTCGAGCCCTGGTGGGTGCACCTGCAATCAATCTGAAAGCCGCAGCCGTGCGGCTTTCCTTGTTACCAATATTCGGCTATGCTGTGAGAAGCGCTGGAGTGGCGAAATGGTATACGCGCCTGCCTTAGGAGCAGGTGGGGCAACCCGTGGAGGTTCAAGTCCTCTCTCCAGCACACTATTGACTTTTGAGCAAATTTACTATATAGTAAATTTTAGATATATGGCCTTTGCCATACTTACATAGAGGAGAAATCGCATGTCGATTCAATCAGTTGTTGAAAGTGCCTTCGGGTACGAAGACGTAAGTAACTCGCTCTGGAATATCATTTATTCCCTATTTGCTGCAGGCGTTATGCTTGTGTGTTTTGGGGTGTGGGTGGCATTCAGCGAAAGTTCGTTGGTATGGTATTTCCATTTTGGAACTGCCGCCGCCTATGCGGCTATCGGCCTCGTGCTTATTTCCGCTGGATTATTTCTTGCGGAAACGGGACAGGTGACTGTTCCCGCGAACCCGGTTAGCGCTGCAATCCTCACTATCTGGGGGAAACGGCTTGAAGTCCTCGTTCGCGAGGGTAGAGTGTTGCGTTTTAATTTCTGGCCGTTCTACATCGACTACATCATTGTCGACGTGAGCGAGCAGAACCTTCCGTTTTGTTTCACCCAAGTACGTTGCGCAGCAACGTACGACTACAGTCTTTCTCCCGGGCAACGGCAAGCCGTTACCGGTGGTACGGTGTCTGTTTCGGTCTCAATGACCGTGACGCCAAACACCGATGACGCCAAAAGGATTATCAAGTATTTGAACTACGGCGGCATCGAGAAAATCAAACAAGTGCTCGAGGAAGTTACCAGCGAAGGGGTGCGCCACACGGCCATCAAATATGACTGGGAAACCTTTGTCGGCATGAAAGCAGCGCTTACCGTTATGCTGCTGGTAAAAATATCTGAAGTCGATTTCCGCAACCTTAAGACGAATAGTCAAGGTTTGGTAGATGAATCGATGTACGATATTACCCCAGACGGGTACAAAGAGCTCGGCTATGTTACTGATCCGATCGCTTATCTGTTTCCTGAACGAATTCAGGGTGCGGAGAAAACACCGGAGGAATTAATCGACGAAAAACGTAAGGAGCAAGAAATTGAAATATTCTTGCGAATCGCCCGTATTCAGGATCTCGCAGATATTATGGATTTGGGCGTGAAAATTGCCCGGCTCAACATTCCTGCTATTGAACCTGAAGGAGCTGCTGACGAAGGCGCTGAACTCGCTGCACGTGAAGCAAAAGAACGTGAAGCAGAACTCGCCGATACTCGAACAACTACCATGCGTGCAGATGCGATCGTAGAAGCTTCAAAAGGAGAAGACAACAAGCCGACTATTTCTTATGAACGTGCGCTCGAAATTGTTCGTATTGGCAGAGGCCAAGCCAAGGAGATCATAATCCGTGGCGGTGGCGAACTTACCGGTGCGGCTGCAATCGTCGCAGGCAACCTCAACAAATAGGAGAAACCTATGTCTTCAGGAAAATCAACTCCCTGGTATAAACGTATTCTTGTTACGGTTATCCCAGTGGTGATATTCGTCCTGCTTATCATTGTCGCTATTAACTCCCTCTCTTCGAGCTTCGGCTCAGGCGGCGCGGAAACTTCCGCGCGCACTCAGTCTGACTCGATGAGAAAAGGAGGAGGTGCTGCAACGGCGTCGCCGCAAGCAGCATCTAACGCGCTCAATACCATGTGCGCGGCGTACAGTCTGGCACCCCAGCACTGCACGCTCAAACCATTCGTGCATGGACAGGGATATATCGGATTCGTTCGTGACGCCCCTGATCATGCACGCATGTGCACATCGCTTGCCGATGACCTTCCATCCACTCCGGTTGAGAAAAGGGTTATCAAGGAAACTTGGTACCTGCTCACTGACGGAAAAGAAGTGAAGGTTGAACCAGGACAAGCAAAGCCGGAAAATATCTTCGCGATTGAAACGATTCCGACCCAAGAAGTCAGTTTCGTATACTATCTGGCAGAAAGTGACTGCAAGATGGTTCCCTCGTAAGATCTTTCGTGAACAACTATACACCGGCCCCTTTCTACTAAGGGGCCGGTTTTCTTTATCCCCCTACAACCTTCCTTAGTATCTCTACAATCGTTCGTGCTCCAAAGAGTATCGTAAGCCCCACAAGACCATATATGAGGTGCTGCTGGCCTGTTTTTCGCTTCTCTTCATTATCGGCACCGCGTATAAACTCAAACACTCCATAGGCAAAAAGAATGAAGGCGAGTAAGGCCAAAACGGTTATTGCCGGGTTAATAATTTGATCTTGAACTTTTGTGACAAAGGCGTGAAAGGAATCCATTAGGGTAATAATAGCAGAAGCCCGCGGCATTGCCGCGGGCTTCTGGTGGAGAATACTGAATCTTCAGCTAGTTAGAAACGCGTATGTTATCAGCGCTAGGCAAACCGTTTCCTGGAACAGGACGGTTGTTGTTAAGTCCTACGGTTCCCGTAAGAATACGAACAAGTCCCCATACTGAAACCATAACAAAGAAACCAATAATGCCATAAATCATTACCTGCTTTCCCTTATCACGCTTCTCTGCATCTGCTGCTCCCGCAATGAAGTACATGAAGATACCAACAATGAACACAATGAAGGCGAGCGCGAAGACGAGAGGAACGGCAATGTTGTTAATGAAGTCAACAACAAACTTTGAGAGATCCTGGATGCTGTTAATTGACTGGCCTGGCGCCTGCGCAAACGCAAGAGCGGGAACGAAGAGCGAAAGGCCTGCTAGGGCAAACTTTTTCATACGATAAGTAGGGATTCAATAAGTAGTACTTGTTAAGCATAAACCTCTGAGGCGTAGCGTCAATGCATGCCTGGGGACGGAGCCCTGGCAAGAATGAACTAATTTTTGATTTGTCCTCCGTACGCACTACAGTCTGCAGCACTCACTTTTACTGAGCTGCCTGAAGACAGCACACAGGTAATGCCTGTTTGACCAGGGGCGGTGAAGTCATTTGGTAGTCCACGGGTGTCAGAGGCGCCCGTTCCTGAACAATTACTTGTCTCACTGAACGTAGGGAGACACGGACGATTCGTATTATCAAATCCAAAAGTGTTTACCACTAAGTTTACGAGTCCCCATACTGACATCATGACCGCAAAGCCAATCACTGAGTACAGAATAATCTGCCCCCCCGTGGCGCGCTTCTCAGGATTGTCTGCGCCCGCAATCATGTAGCGGAACACGCCGAACAAGAAGATGATGAAGGCAACAGCAAATACGAGTGGCACCAATACGTTATTAATAAAATCAATGAATGAGACTATGATTGCCGTGATCTTTGCCATACAAAAAGTATACCGTGTTAGGTGTTAAAACTTCCGAGAATGCCGAGCATTACGCGCACAAATCCCCACACCGCAAAGAGTGCTACAAAACCGATAATTCCGTATATAGCAAAATACTTCCCCTTTTCTCGATTTTCAGGGTTTGCTGAAAAGAAAAGTCGCACCATGCCGATGAGAAATACGATAAATGAGAGTGCATATAGGAGCGTGATAATAGTGTTCCCAAAAGGCACTACTTGCGTGTCAACAATTTCTTTAAAGGATTTTGCGTAGGTAGTCACTGGGATCAGTGCTGCTGACACGACGGGCAATGCGCCAAGTGAAAGATTCGATATCCTACTCATGGTCGTAGCGAGGTAACGGTTGAAGTAATTACTTCTTTGATGGCTGCAGCTCCAAGGATTATCAGCCCTCCAATAATCGTGAACATGAGTGCTCTTCGTGCCTTACTAATATTTTCTTCATTACCTCGTGCAGCAACGAATAGAAAACCCGTATAGATAAGTGCGAGCGTAAGAATGATGCTTCCGAGCTCAATAGCGGCAGCTAGCAGACCGTCGAGTAGTTCATTAAGTGAATTGAATTTGAGTGGATTTGCAAGCCTACCAGCATTTGAGGTTTCTCCCTGGTCTGTTGGATTATTGTTAGTTACTCCTTGCCCAGTTGGAGAGCCTATATTTCCATTAGTAGAAGGAGTGTTTGAGATTCCTCCTTTACCATTTTCCGCATGAGTCACTGTGGGCAAAGAACTTATACTTACGCCTAGGGTAAGAAGTACCGCAATTGTTAGGCCGGCAATCTTTGTTACAAGATGTGCAGATCGATAATTAGAATGAGGCATTGATAGCTTGGTTAGCGGCGTCGAGTGCTTGCCCTACTGCACTACGTCCGCTCGTTATACTACTAATCATAGTACTGAAGATGCGGTCAGTCGTTGCTGGTGATGGGGATAGCCACCCTTTTGCAATAAGTGCTTGTGGGTAATATACCGGAGCGTACCGGTCATTATTAGCAGGCGTAAGAGCAGCACGCGTTGCAGGCGCCATAAAGAGAGTCTGTGAGACTACGGGCGCATAGGCGGTATCAGCAAGCGCAAATGCCACCGCCACTGCTCCAGCGGCATTAGTTGAGGCTTTTGGCACCGAGAAAGCATATGCCTTTGCGTACGTTACTTTTTGTGCACTTGTCTGCGGCTGGGGTATGGCTGTCATATCAAAATCCAGGTTTGGATTCGAGGCTTTAAGGAATGGGAGCTCTGACGCAAAACCAGGATAGAAGACTAAACTGCCTGCAATAAATGCCTGACGTGCAGAGGGAATGGCACGGTTCCAGGAATACACCGTACGTGCAGGGTCAGCGAATTGAGTATAAAAACTCAGCGCTGACTGAGCTGGAGACGTCTTAGAAGTGCTTGTACCCCCTTCATTAAGGGTTGCTCGGAGACCATTAGTGCTTACTCCGGTAATGGTACTTCCGGCCTGGAGGAGAAGGAGCGAGACAGCCGCACGTGCATTCTCAACATTCTCATACACTCCAAACGGCACCGTACTTTGAGAAACAGTCCCTCCAGACGTACGGGAGAGCTGCTCTGCAAGGCTAGTCACCGCTTCCCAGGATGTTGGCGGAGATGCGATACCTGCAGAGGTAAGAATACTGCGGTTGTAATACAACACGAGCGGATCAACGGTAAACGGCACTCCATACGTTCCATTAGCAGCTAAGAAGAGTTCGTCTATAGGAAGATAGGTATTTAAATACGTACGCTCAGAAATAGTTGAGAACGGTATGACTGAAAGCTTATTCTGCTGTGTTACTAATTCCTCTTGAGAGACAAGGATGAGATCGGGGCCATTGCCTGCGGCAATGGCCTGCGCAAGATCAACATCAAACGTATTCTCCGACTTCTCCTGGTAACTTACCCCTTGATACTCTTGGTTTGAAGAGCGAAGCGTATTTAAGATCTGCTCCATACTACTTTGTGGAAGTGTCCCCCAGATCGTAACTGCCCCAACCTTTGTACTAGCACTTCCAAAGCCTCCAAAATTTGAGAACAGCACAAGCCCAAGCACAATAAGAAAGCCGAAGATGGCGAGAAGTATGATCTGGAACGGTTTCATATACTAAGTTGTTACGGGTTAACGTTCAGGGGATGTAAAAACGATAGCATAGTGATGCGCACCCGCTCTAAAGTCTTTACCTTTATGGAAACCTCCTGTAATGAAAAGTTCTTCTGCCGAATGTTCAGAAACTACATGCTGTGCATCGGGACCCATACCTCCATACGCACCCGCCCAATCAACCACCAGTACTTTTCCTCCGGGTTTACTAATACGCAAACACTCAGCAACCATATTCTCTTTGTGTTCAATCTGAAATAGTACATTTGAGATAATGACTGCATCCATGGACTGATCACGAAGTTTTGTACCTCCCTTGTTCTCAATGTTTCCCCACAGTGTTTCTATATTTCGGAGCCCACGCGCATGTGCTGAATCAAGTACATGCGTAAGTATGTCTTTCTGAATATCAATAGCGTACACGCGTCCGTCATGACCAACTGCTGCAGCTGCAGCTAGAGAATAGTGTCCGGTACCTGCGCCAAGATCAGCGACCTTCATCCCTTCACGAACTCCAAGCTGGAGTATGTTATTTTTTGGATCGGCAAAGTTCATTACTATAAAAATAGCACGGGTCGCCCTAAGGCGGCCCGTGCATCAACAATATCTTTTAGCAGACGCAACCCAAGGTGTTCATTGCTCGGGCTTGATCAAGCTCATGACGATTATCCCTGCCCATTGTGCGCATGTTGCTTGGAAGTCCGAATGGCATCACGCACTTTTTAACGACTGAGTGCGTAGGCGCAGAGGTATTCCGTTCTGGCGTATTCATGCTGATTTCCCCTGTACTGTGTTGACCAAGATAGGTTATACCACCGTATTTAAACAGTTACAACACACAAACTTACTTGCGGTATAAAAACTAAAGCGCAACCATCGAAGCAATTGAATCGCCTTCACGCATTTTCATAATGCGCACACCCTGAGTAGCGCGTGAGAGACTTGGGATCTCTCCTGCTGAAACGCGGATAACCTGCCCCTTCTTCGAAATAACGACAATCTCTTCTTCCTTTGCTTCGTCTCCAATAAGCACGCGTGCGCCGATAATTTCACCCGTCTTTGGCGTGACGTCAGCAGTCTTAATACCGGAGCCCCCTCGTCCTTGAATCTTATACTCAGTAAGCGGCGTTTTCTTTCCGTAGCCGTTCGCCATAATGATAAGGAGTGACGCGTTCTTAGGGTCAGCATTCACGACTTCAGCGGAAACAATGCGGTCATCACCCTTAAGAGCCATTCCACGAACACCAGCCGCCGTGCGTCCCATTGCGCGCGTCTCAGCTTCTTCAAAACGAATACTCTGTCCCTTTGAAGTAACGATAGAGATACTATCTTCAGCAGCCGTAAGATGTGCAGCCACAAGACGGTCATCTCCCTTGAGGTTAATAGCAATGATTCCTGAGCGTCGAACATCTGCGAATGCCTTTGCCTCCACCTTCTTAATAGTTCCCTGATCGGTTACAAGGAATACGGAAAGCGCATCGCGTGCCGCTCCCTTTGGAGTTGCAAGTACACTTGTAACTTTTTCGTCAGAGGTCATTGAAAGGAAGTTCATAATGGACTTTCCTTTCGTCGCACGCTTTCCTTCAGGAATTTCGTACATTTTTGTCTGATATACCTTTCCTTTATCTGTAAAGAAAAGAAGGTCACTGTGTGCAGATGCTTTAAGGAAATGCGTCACCACGTCTTCTTCCTTTGTTGAAATATCGATAACACCAACTCCCCCACGCTTCTGCGCTTTGAATTCGTCGGGATTATTGCGCTTTACGTATCCGCCTGCCGTAAGTACCAAAACGCTATCTTCGTCAGGAACGAGGTCTTCTACAGAAATATTTTTCACGCCACCCTTCACGATCTTAGTGCGTCGTGCGTCAGAATATTTATCCGCAAACTCAGAGAGTTCACTTCGTACCACAGCAAGGATATTCTTTGCAGAAGAAAGAATCTTCTTGAGCTTAGCGATAAGAATCTGGAGCTCGGCAAGTTCGTCTTCAATTTTCTTACGCTCAAGACCCGCAAGCGTCTGAAGACGCATGGCGAGAATAGCGGCTGTCTGGCGCTCTGAGAACGCGAACTTTTTAATAAGATTCTTTGATGCCTCAGGAACATCCTTAGACTTCTTTATGATTGCGATCACCTCATCAATGTGATCAAGCGCTTTTGAAAGGCCGAGGAGGATGTGTTCACGTTCTTCTGCTTTTCGAAGCTCGTATTCAGTTCGACGCTTTACGACAAGCTGGCGGTGCTTTACGAACTCTTCGAGCATTCCCTTAAGAGAAAGGGTTTGCGGCACGCCGTCCACGAGCGCGAGCATGTTGTAGTGGAACGTGCTCTCAAGTTCTGTGTGTTTGTAGAGGGTATTTAAAACAGCCTGAGGATGCGCCGTTCCTTTGAGCTCAACCACTACGCGAATGTCCGCAGTTGACTCGTCCCGAAGATCCTTAATACCTTCAATCTTTTTGTCTCGTACCAAATCAGCGATGCGAGTAATAAGATCCGACTTATTAACGCGGAATGGAATGGAGGTGATGATAATGTTTGTACCCTTTTTATCTTCAATGATTTCCGCTTCACCACGAACTACCACGCCGCCACGCCCACCCGTGTACGCGTGTTTAATATCAGCCTGATTAAAGGCAATACCACCCATTGGGAAATCCGGTCCTTTAACAAACTGAAGAAGGTCGTCGGTGGTAGCTTCTGAGTTATCTATCAAATGCATGGTCGCGTCAGCAACCTCGCGCAGGTTATGAGGCGGAATGTTCGTCGCCATACCCACTGCAATGCCGAGTGCACCATTAAGGAGGAGGTTCGGTGCTGCCGCAGGCAGCACCGTTGGCTCCTGCTTTGAACCATCAAAGTTCGGTGCCCAGTCCACGGTTTCCTTTTCAAGATCACGAAGCATTTCGTCCGCAACGCGTGACATACGTGCTTCGGTATAACGATACGCAGCGGCAGGATCTCCATCGATAGAACCGAAGTTTCCCTGACCTTGAACGAGCGGGTAGCGCGTCGTGAAGTCCTGCGCGAGTTTTACCATTGCCTCATACACGGAAGAGTCTCCGTGTGGGTGGTACGAACCGAGCACTTCTCCGACTACGGTCGCTGACTTACGGAACTTAGCGGTAGGGGTGAGACCGGTCTGACGCATCGCGAACAAAATACGACGATGCACAGGCTTCAAACCGTCACGCACATCAGGAAGCGCGCGCGAAGTAATAACGGACATCGCATAGTCCAAATACGAAGATCGCATCTCAGTCGTGATTGACTGGTCAATTATATTTTCGATAGCCTTAGGCTCTCCTGGTACGGGTGCTTCGTTCTTTGCCATGATGAAAAACTAAAAAGGAATGATTGTTGCGGATTGATTGGTAGCGTTTGAGTTTGTTTTAAACGAGGACGAAGTACCTCCATCTATGATGACGAGCGCTGGCTTCGACGTAGTGCTATTTGTCGCGGCACCTACGGCGCCGAGTAGCTGAGAAAAGTTAGATTGTACATTAGTACCCGAAAGAGCGAATGAGTCGGTCTTAGGTGCGGTGTCCGCAGGAACAGGTACACCACTTCCAAGCGCGAGCGTTCCAGACGAAACCATTGTTCCCGCCCAGATAACTCCAACAAGCCCAGTAATACCAGCGCTCGTACCCACAGCCACACGCTTACGAATGTGCTCTGGTTTCTCCTTTAGATTGGCGATGAAATCTTTCATAGATATTTATCAGCACTTAAGAGCTTATTACTATGATAGCACCATCTTTATCTGCAACGTCTTTCTTCTTGAGCGTAAGTTTGTCCACTTTTTCAGCTTCTCCACCCTCTTCCTTAAGAAACGCTTCTAGTGCTTTTGGCTCACCCATTCCACTCCAGTGCATGGGAATAATTATTTTTGGTTCAAGCATCGTGGCAAGCTTGCTCGCTTCCGCCGCATCAAGAACGCCGTCTCCTCCAACCGGTACAAAAAGTACGTCAATCTCATCAATCGCTTCTTTTGCGTTTGCAGGAAGTGTTGTTCCGGACATTGCGCCAAGATGTACGAGCGTCATTCCTTCAAGCTTGACGGAGTATATTGTGTTCACTGCTTCAGTCTGTCCCTTCCCAAGCGCATATTCACTTTTCGTTAGAAAACCTTGAATAGTCACCCCTTCTTTCTCATATTCACCAGGTCCGTTAATCACGAAAGGGTCCTTCCCTCCAAATGAAACTTCACTCGTTCCATTCATATCAGGATGATTACGGGACACAAGAGCAATATCAGCACCAAAGCGAACAGGAGGAAGCGTGCCTGACTTTGAGATTGGATCAAAAACCAAGGTAAAGTCGCCAAAGGTGACTTTGAAGCACTGTCCTGCGTGATGCGTAATAACCATGTTCTCTATATTCTACCATTTCTCCCCATACCTGTCGCTTTCATGAACAGATAAAATCACTGTCCCCACCTACCCTCTAGTACTTGACAATATTTTGTGTGTGTGATAACTTTATTTTTGTTAGGCCTGCGTAATTCGTACGTAGGAACGATCCTGACATGATCAATGAAAAGGAGAATTGCTATGCGGAATCTTCGCATATTCGCAATCGCGGCGCTCGCATGCACCGCGCTCTCGACGCCGGCGTTCGCGACCGAACACATCGACCCGGGGCGCTCGGTGAATAATCTCGATTCGAACAACATCTCGGCCGACAACCGCGCGACCACGCTGGTCGGCGCGCTGAACACGCAACCGATGTCGAACGACTCGCCGACCGCGACGCGCCCGGAGGTGCGTATGCTCCCTGCTGGCTCGTTGTCGGCTTCGAACGGCATGTACACATTGGGCGCAGATCGTCTCAACTCGAACGGCAATGCCGGCGGCGCGCTGACCTGACCGGTCGGCCGCGGCTATAAACGAACCAGGCGTTTCCTGGTAACAATGGGCCCGACTATGACAAAAGCAGATGCTTTGTCTGGTCGGGCCCTAACTATTTTCTAACGTAATTATCTTATACACTTCCTTCATCTGATGGTCAGCGTTAGGATAGTGTCTGGCGCTCATGCCAAAAAGGAGTAACCGTAATGAGTGATAGTGATCTTTCAACCACAAATGCATCCGCCACAAACGAAGAGTCTGGACAGAATTCGCCACGAATTCTGTTCCCGGGTCAGTTCCGATTATTCGACCCAATGGTCGATGTTCCAGAGAATCAAATCTGTTTTGATGGCTTTGATGAGCACTTGTGTGGTGGTGGATACAATTAGGGTATCCAAAGATATGAAAATGGGTGGGTCCTTTGGACCCACCTTTTACTATTATTTTATGAGATATCTTTCTTTTTACGCTGTTTATGGTACATTTCCGGTATCGCGAGGGCGTATATAAGCCGCGAGCAGGCTATCCCTGGTTACCGGTTTCTTTGATTAAAGGAACCTGGCCAGTACCTGCCGCGTACCACGCCCCGTTTCATTTATTATATGCATGAAGAAACTTCTGCAGAAACTCCGGTTGCTGCACCAGTCCCCCTTTCCTTTACGCTTGATGCAAGCCACCCAATGGCGAAGCACCTTGATGCAATAAAGAACCCGCCTCTGGCTGGGGACGTTGTTGAAGGAACTATTATTGAACTCGTTCGTGGACGCCTTTATGTAGATCTTCCTCCATGGGGATCCGGTATCATTTATGGTCGCGAATACCTCAACGCTGCCGACGTTCTCCGAAAGGTGAATCCAGGAGACACTATCACGGCAAAGGTTGTTGATCCCGCTGGTATTGATGGCTACATCGAACTTTCTCTCAAGGAAGCTCGCCAGGCAGCTATCTGGGGCGAAGCTGAAGCTGCTATTCTTAACGCCAACACCTTCAACCTTACCGTTGAAGAAGCTAACAAAGGTGGCCTCATCCTTTCGTGGCAGGGTATCAAAGGATTCCTTCCCGCATCCCAGCTCTCGAAGGATCACTATCCACGCGTTCCTGAGGGAGACAAAGATAAGATCTTTGGTGAACTTCTAAAACTCCAGGGTACTCAGCTTGCCGTTCGTATCATCACTGCTGACGCGAAGGAAGGTAAGCTCATCTTCTCAGAGAAGAGTGGTGAAGAAGAGACGGAAAAGACAAATCTTATTGATAAGTACCAGGTTGGCGATGTTGCACTTGGTGAAGTGACTGGAGCCGTTGACTTTGGCGTCTTCGTTAAACTTGAGCAGGGTCTTGAAGGACTCGTTCACATTAGTGAACTTGACTGGGGACTCGTTGAAGATCCTCGTACCATGTACACCGTAGGTGACCGTGTTGAGGTGAAGGTTATCGAAATCAAAGAAGGTAAGGTTTCTCTCTCAATCAAGGCACTTAAGGACAATCCTTGGAAGACCGCTTCTGAGCAGTACAAGAAAGGTCAGGAAGTTACGGGTGTCATCATTAAGTACAACAAGCACGGAGCACTCGCTTCTATCGAAGAAGGTGTTGCAGGACTCGTTCACATTAGTGAATTTGCCACCCCTGCAGAACTTCGTGAGACCCTTGAACTTGGTAAGACGTACCCATTCACAATCACGCTCTTTGAGCCTAAGGATCAGCGTATGACCCTTACGTTCACTGGGCCAAAGGGAGCGAAGAAATAAGACAAATAAACGGTTAAAGAAATAGGGCCCCGCTTGCTACGCAAGCGGGGCCCTAGCCGTTTACCTTAACTGGGTAGCTCATGTCGTTTTCATCGACTGGCACCCATTCAAAATAATGATTTGTTTTAGGTTCATGGTATCCAGCAGGATTGAAGTACTCATCAGGCATGGCCCAAATGAAATGCTCCAGCCGATTTCTCGTAAGAGTCCCCGGATACCGCTTCGTCCATCGAACATCAGGGAGTGAGGGTAGTGCCCTCTCACACACCGACATCTCTTTTATGTCTTGTACCATTGGGTAGTCAGACATCGGAAAAAGATGTGGTGAGATAAGATGTTCAGGCGAAGGATGAAGGGTTAGTTCTTGCTGAAGTGCGCGAATCGCAGCCTGCAAAAACGTTTCGTGCACAAGATTTCGTTTCTCACTCATAGAGTTACGGTAGGTCCTGCGCACCGCTTCATTTCCTTCAAGATGGTATTCGCGAAGCCACTTTTTACTAATATGTCGCGGATTCAGTAGCGTCGGCTGATGAACATTTGCCGTGACATACAGCGTAGCGGTTTCAATGTCTCGCAGAATATATTTTGTACCCTGGTACTCAATGACACTCAGGACACATTCGTGTTCTCGAAACTCTTTTAGAAGTACCGCTACGGACTTAGAGCCTTTCGCTGTTCCCCACTCTCTAAATCCTGGAACATATAGCTCCAGAAATATGAGCAGACTCTCTTCAGAATCAATACGCAATGGCTCTTCTGAGAGATTGAATAGCTCGTGTAATACATGTATAAGCCCTTCAGGAAGGGCGTTCATGGTGGTCATGAGGTCCTCCTAATGAACCGGAACTAAATACCTGGCCGTACTATGCAACGAATAGACTTAAAGCACAATCCGTATTCTTCATGAAGAATACTACTTGGTATTCGCGAAGAGCATGGCCGCCTCAATGTTTTCAGTAATGAAAAGCTGAATAGCGTCATTAGTTTTCTCATATACCTTCTTAAGGAGTTCCGCTTCTTTTGGAGAAAACTTCCCTATCACATGACCAACGACTTCTTCACCTGCCTCTGGTTTACGAATCTTTCCTTTGGGTGTTGCGCCTGAGATACCCACTTTGAGCTGTGCAAATTCCTTAGTCTTTAGAGTGCGCATGATACTTTCCACCCCTTTGTGTCCACCACTTCCTCGTCCATGCATTGTGAGTTTTATGGTTCCAATCGGCAAATCAAGATCATCACGTACGACCAGCAATTTCTTTGCCGCTTTTACCGATTTTACAAATGACGTCACTCCTTTACCTGACTGATTCATAAATACTTCGGGAAGTATGAGCTGGACTTTCTCAGCATCTATTACTCCTTCAGTCACTGACGCATGTGCCGATTTGCGAAGTGCGAATTCATCAAACTCTGCATGTGCTGCATATGCTTCCACCACCATACGGCCGGCGTTGTGTCGTGTTTTTGCATATTCTCCACCGGGATTTCCGAGTCCTACTATTACGCTTGTCATTATTTCGAGTATAGCAGAAACAGGCGTTCAGAATTAGTACGTGAAGTACCGCTAGCTCCTTGAATGCCTGCCATACTTCTGTGTTTGTACATCACTTATCTAAAGACATTCAAGGAGGTAGGGGTACAAAACTTGCGCAGGAAAACAGTGCGCGTACAATGCACGTATGAAGCTCTTAGGAAGCGCGCTAAAAGAGATTGCGATCTTCCTTGTTCTGGCCGTTATCATCGTCCTCCCCATCCGTTTGTTCGTTGCACAACCATTCGTTGTTGAAGGCGAAAGCATGCACCCTACATTTGAAAGTGGCGACTACCTCATCGTTGATGAACTTTCATATCACTTTCACGAACCTCGCCGCGGTGATGTCGTCGTATTTCGCTACCCTGGTGATCCAAAAGTCTTTTATATAAAGCGCGTTATCGGACTTCCGGGCGAAACTATTAGCATTACTGAAGGGAAAGTAACTATTACAAAAGAAGATGGTACAAGCGTGACTCTTTCTGAATCATATGTTGTTAACGAAGACGCCACGTACACACAAAGCACACACATAGGCGCAGGTGAACTCTTTGTTATGGGAGATAACCGTCCAAAAAGTTCTGACTCGCGCGTATGGGGACTCCTTCCTGAAAAGAATATTATTGGCCATGCCTTCGTCCGACTCTTCCCTGCGAATGAATTCGGACTTAATCCTGGCGCAACCACCCAACCACAATGATCACTTCACTTCGACCCGATGAGGTAGTAAAACGTGCCGCCGCTATAGGTAGTTACTACGGATTTACTTCTCTTTCATCGCTCACCGTAAAAAAGACAGCATCACGTGCACCGTATCCTGAGGGAGTTAATCCTGATGCACTTGACCCGGCAGCACGTGAAGTAGCAGGATTTCTTAAGCATGTACGTGATGCGAATCTAACACCTTCCATCGCCCAACCTCTTTTTGTATGGCACACGAATGCTGCGCCAGGGCGTCCTGCTCCTAAGCAAATAATCATACAGTTCCATGCACTAGGAACTGAACGCGCCATAGCTGACGCCGTACTTATGCGTGCCGTGCGTGCATTTATGCAGGATCTCACCAAAGATGACCTGACGCTTCGTATTAACAGCATGGGTGACAAAGAGACTCGCAGTCGCTTCGCACGAGAGCTTGGTACTTTTTTCCGTAAGCACGGAGCCGCGCTTCCTGAACCCTGCGTAACCAGTGCAAAGAACGATGTATTTGAAGGAGCCGAACTCCTCGCAGCAATGGACTCAGGGAGTCTTCCAGCACCCACAGATCACCTAAGCGAAGCTAGCCGTAAACATTTTGAGAGTGTTATCGAGTACCTTGAGGCAAGCGATACTGGGTATGAGCTTGCTCCTGAACTTCTTTCACGTGGACCGTCATGGGCAGAGACCTGTTTTGAAATAAAGGGAGGCGATTCACTGCGCGCCTGGGGCTCACGCTATAACGAACTGTCCCGTCCATTCTTCGGTTCTGCAGTTCCAGGAGTTGGTGCAGTTATTCGTATCACCACTGACGTACGGGACACTCTTCCTGCACTGAAGCCTGCAGGAAGTCCTCGGTTTGTGTTCGTACATATTGGTGACGAAGCTAAACGCGAAAGTATGAAAATGGCTGACACGCTTCGTAAGGCTCGAATTTCTCTGACACAAAACATTGGTATTGAATCTCTCACCGAACAAATGCGTCATGCAGAGACTATTAATCCTCCGTATCTTTTAATCATGGGCCGCAAAGAAGCCCTTGAACGTTCAGTTATCCTTCGTCACCGTGCAAGCTATACGGAAACCTTTATTCCGTTTGATTCACTTATTGAGCATTTGAAGAGTGTTGTATAAAGATGTATCGAGTAAGTCATATTATTTGACATATTTAGATATACGACATATAATATATTCAGTACTATTTGCTTTTTTGCTTCACGATAGGAGAACACCTAATGCGTATTCTTAATGTTCTATATGCAATTATCGGCACTGTTTTCATCACTCTGAGCTTCTACAGCACCTGGGTGTTGAAGGAAATGTTCGATCGAAATACCGAATATCAAGAGCGTGTGACGTCTATGTCGCCACATAATTTCGAAACACTTCCTACTCCGCCTCATGCACTTTGGTTTGGGGATGACCTTTTGGGCATCCTGCTGCCAACGATCCTCGCGATCATTGGTACGTTTTGCCTCTTCATGGCAATAACCAAATCTTCGGCTCGAAATTAGTATTTCTCTGCGCCCGCGAATCCTAAGATTCGCGGGCGCTTTTGCCTATAGATAAAAAGAACCGACGCGTTTCCGCGTCGGTATAAGTTTAGCCAATTTGTGTAACGGCACACTCGTGCAATGCGGCAAGTCCCGCTAAAAGCGAAAGTTGCTGTGGAGCACTGTCCAAGTTATGACAGCTGAAGTTTGCAGTTTCATCAGGATCGTCATTCATTGTTTCGGGATACATCGAAAGATCACACGCATTACCAAAACATACGAGGGTAAATCGACCATCAGAGGAAATACGCGCACAACATTCAGAGCCGTACTTTCTAAGGTCTTTATCACTCAGTGCTTTCCATACCGATTGAATCGCCGTTGTTGCAGCTTTTTCTGCTGCGCGTCTTTTTTTATCATCCAATTCCATCAACCATCGCTTAAATGCTGGGTACACATAACCAGTGACCATATGTCCCCAACCGGCAGCAGGGTACTCAGTACGTGTGTAGATATCAAGGAACTGGAACGAATTCGATTTCCTGTTTTGATGCTCTTCTGTGCTCTCTAGGTGCCCAAGCATGATCAGAACAAGCTTAAAGGTAAGGGCAATCTGCTCAACACGATCAGCTACAAGTGGAAATCGATACTCAACGTCAGATCCTGAATCAACACGATATCCAGCTCGATCAAATCCAAACGTTGCTTCATCAGGGTGTGATAACGCAAGCTCTGGTTCTGCAGGTGAATGGTATCGATACGGGCGACGAAGATATTCACTGGCTTTTAGCACACGATCAACCTCTGCCAAGGACTGATCTGCAAGCAAGGACTCTATTTGATGTGAGATATACTGAGATACCACAATACAAAGCTCGGGAGCATGCTTCAGCTTTCGGAATCGAAGGCTGAACATGCGCGCAGGGCGTTCATTAATCATGCCAACCTCTCTAAGAACTAGGGATACTGCTGCAATACTGGGCGTAACCGTACCTGGTGTCAACAAACTGGACACCAATCCCCTATTTGTGATACTCTTGGCTCTATTATGCAGAAAGCAACACGTGTAGAAGTAGTCCGCAGTAAAAGCGAGAGCGCAGCCTCTCTTCTTCGTCGTTTTTCCCGCCGTTCACAGGGTCTTGGTCTCGTACGTGCAATGCGTACGCGCCGTTACCATGTTCGTATCAAATCTAAGAACGTGCAGCACATGCGCGCCATGGTTCGTGGCGAACGCATTGCCGAGTACAATGATCAGGTAAAGCTCGGCAAGATTGACCCAGCAGCCCGTAAGACTCGTGGCCGCAAGTAGACCTTGAAGACGTCACTCGACATTCGGAATTTCACCAGGCGCCCTCCGGCGCCTGGTGTTTCCTTTGTATCTATTGCTGAAGCCGTACTTCCGGGATGGGATATCTCGCTTGTGTTCGCAGGAGAAACACGTGCGCAGCATTTGAATATTACGCTACGAAACAAAGACTACATTCCTAACGTACTTTCCTATGAGAGTGGAACAAAGTCAGGAGAAATAATTATTTGTCCGTCTATTGCAAAGAAACAAGCACCACGGTATGGCATGCCTTACAAGGATTTCATCGCCTATTTGTTTATCCACGGTCTTCTTCATTTGAAAGGACAGCCACACGGGGCTACAATGGAAAGATACGAGCGAGCGCACTTAGCGCGCTTTCATTTTAAATTACCTACTTTTACCAATGACACGAAGAATCGCAACAGGAATTGATATCGGAACTCACCAAACGAAGGTTGTTGTCGTTGAAGAAATCCATACTCCTGAAGGTTCATCTATTCACATCATCGGAACAGGTATGAGTGAGACGGCCGGCATGCGTCACGGGTATGTTGTTGACCTAGCTGATGCAACGGCAAGTATCGTTGCGGCTAAAAAGCAGGCTGAGTCGGTAGCACGTGTTCCAATCCGTTCAGGCTTCCTAGCTGTTGGAGGTGTTTCGCTCGACGAAACGCGGGGTACGGCTGACACCGTCATTTCTCGTGCTGATCAAGTGATCACTGACCTTGATATTCAGAAAGTGCGTGAGGGTGCTCGTCAGGCAGCAGAGCCTAACTTTCTTAACCGCAAAGTACTTCACGAAATTCCCCTTTCGTGGATCGTAGATGGTGCCAAAGTTATGGGCGAGCCTCTTGGATACAGAGGGACAAAGCTCGAGGGAGAATTCCTTTTTATAACCTGCCTCGAACAGCATGCGGACCTCCTCACGAACGCGGTCGAAAACGCTGACATCGAGGTTATTGACCGTATGGCCTCCCCTCTAGCTGGCTCATATGTAACGCTCACTAAAGACCAGAAGATGAAAGGGTGTGTGCTCGCTAACATAGGCGCTGAAACCGTATCTATCGTTGTGTATGACGAAGGACTTCCTGTTTCTGCGAAAGTATTTCCTATTGGCTCAACAAATATCACCGATGACCTCGCTCTTGGTTTTAAGATCTCATTAGAGGATGCCGAACGCATTAAACTCGGACGTCTTTCAGGAACTATGTACCCACGAAAGAAAGTGGACGAAATAATCTCATCTCGTTTCCGTACGATGTTTGAATTAATTGATAAACATCTCAAATCACTGGGACGTCGTCACTCTCTTCCTGCTGGAATTATTCTTACGGGCGGAGGAACCGGCACAGGCACCATCAGTGACATTGCAAAAGGATCGCTTAATCTTCCTTCACGTATTGCCGACATGCGCCTTAGTGCTGATACAAAAGTAAAAGATGCGACCTGGGCTGTTGCGTACGGTCTCGCACTTTGGGGACTCACGGGAGAAACTGAACCATCAAAAAAGAATCCAATGGGAGACATTATTCGCGCCTGCAAAGAATTTGTTGCGCAGTTCATGCCATAATTGGTTTTTTCTTAGTTGAAACAAAAGCACGTTTACCCTTTACGTCAATATTGCGCGTATCCCTATTTACGTAGCATAATGCCAGTATTACCCACTTAGCAGTCCCCTATGTCAAAGCGCGTCACTCCTGAGATTGAGACCTTCGCCCGCATCCGCGTCGTCGGAGTTGGAGGATCCGGTAACAATGCCGTGAATCACATGGTCAATTCAAAGGTTAAGGGTGTTGAGTTCGTGGCCATCAACACTGATGCACAAGACCTTCACCGTTCACTCGCTAAGCGAAAGATCCATATTGGAAAGAATCTTACCAAGGGACTTGGTGCTGGAATGAACCCTGAGCTTGGACGTCGCGCTGCTGAAGAAACACGTCAGGAAATTCAGGAAGCTATTCAGGGATCTGACATGGTCTTCATCACTTGTGGAATGGGTGGCGGAACCGGAACTGGTGCAGCGGCCGTTGTTGCAAAGATTGCAAAGGAACAAGGTGCGCTCACTATCGCTGTTGTTACCAAGCCATTCTCATTTGAAGGAGCGCATCGCGGACAGATTGCAGAGCAGGGACTTGTGGAGCTTAAGAAAGAAGTTGATGCATACCTCATCATCCCTAACGACAAACTTCTCGCAATCGTAGAAGCAAATACGTCAGCTAAGTCAGCGTTCGCACTCGCCGATGAAATCCTTCGTCAGGCAGTTGAAGGAGTGTCAGACATTATCACTACTCCCGGTGAAATCAACACTGACTTCAATGATATTAAAACCATCATGGAGGGGGCAGGTCCTGCGCTCATGGGGATTGGTATCGCCGATGGTGAGAACCGTGCGAAAGACGCTGCTGCAATGGCGGTTAACTCTCCCCTTCTCGATGTATCTATCTCAGGTGCGAAAGGCATACTGTTCGTTGTTGCCGGTAACGAAGACCTTGGCATTGTAGAAGTACAAGAAGCAGCTAAGGTTATTAGTGAATCTGTTGATAAGTCAGCACGAGTGATCTTCGGTATCATGCGTGACGAGAAACTTAAGAAGGGTCAGATCCGCATTATTGTTATCGCCACCGGTTTCCCTGACCAAGGACCAGATAGCGGAGGCGCGAGCGGCTTCGAACGGTCTCTTTTCTCAATGCCAAAGCCAGAGCAGGAAGAGACTCGTGGACGCATTTTTAACGACATGCTCGGACGAGGCGGATCACGCGAGGAAAGCCCGGCTCCCGCCGCGCCAGTTGAGGAATCAGTTGCACCATTGATCCCCGTAAAACGTGAAGAGCCTATCGTAACAGCAACACCACGCATCGACAGTGTTCGTCCTGTAGCGCCTCCTATTGTTGAGGAGGAAGAAGAGGCCTGGGGAGCTATTCCAAGTTTCCTTCGTCGCCACAAGAAGTAGAAATAAAAAGAAAACCCCCTCCGGTTGCAAAAGCACTTAGGCAACCGGAGGGGGTTTTCTTTTTATTCAGAAATTCTCACTAATTTAGTGAACTTTATTTTATCTCTTCTGCGTATAGTTACCCGTAATGGGTAAAGATTTTAATGCCTGGAATACTGAGAAAAAATATCTTAACACTAAGTTACAGGGTAAATATGGTCACCCCGGTGAAATCTGGTGGTGTTCTTTAGGAATAAATATTGGAGTTGAAACTAACGGCAAACACAATTTGTTTGAACGACCTGTAATTATCCTAAAAGCATATAATACAAACAGTCTTCTTATGCTTCCGCTTACAAGCAAAGAAAAGCGTGATGCTTTTCACTACAGGGTTAGTTCCGAAATCGGTATAAGTTATGCAAAATTAACGCAGGTACGAGTTATAAGTACAAAAAGGTTATTACGAAAAGTGGGGAAAATTACTACAACTGAGTTCGAAAATTTAATCACTTGTTTCAAAAACAGCATATAAAACAAAAACCCGCACTACTGCGGGTTTTCTCGAGGCTCCGAAGCCATAATAGTCATATGATATCAGAGCCAGTTACTAGGTCAACATAGATTGTATTGTCCACAATTGTGAAGTTTCGTAATGTAAGGGATACTTTACGTATATGAATGACTTACTAATTATCGGAGGTGGGCCTGCAGGAGTATCAGCGGGAGTGTATGCATCAAGAAAGTTTTTGAAGACGGTGCTTGTGGCTGAAGAAATTGGCGGTCAGAGCACCGTATCTGAAGGTATCCAGAACTGGATAGGAACGGTGAATATCCCCGGTGTAGAGCTAATTTCAGCCTTCAAGGCCCATTTGAATGCGTATAAAGGAGAGAGTTTAACTATTCTTGAGGGAAAACGGGTGGAAGCTTTAGAAAAAACTGACGGAGGCTTTACGGCCACACTAAAAAATGGAGATGAAATTACGGCAAAAGCAGTACTTATTGCTTCTGGGGCAGCACGCCGAAAGCTGACTATTCCTGGTGCTGACCTGTTTGAACACAAAGGTCTTACGTACTGCGCTTCCTGTGATGGTCCTTTGTTCAGCGAAATGGACGTAGCCGTTGTGGGTGGAGGAAATGCTGGGTTTGAATCAGCACTTCAACTCTTAGCCTACTGTAAGTCAGTGACCCTTATACATAAGTACGACACGTTTAAGGCGGATGAGATAACAGTACAAAAAGCACTCGCTCACCCCAACATGAAGGTTATGACGTTGAGTGAACCGACAGAAGTGCACGGCGACAAATTTGTGAACGGACTTACCGTAAAGAACGTGCAAACGGGTGAAGAAACAACGCTTGCAGTAACAGGAATTTTTGTTGAAATTGGCGTTGTGCCAAACACGTCCTTTGCGAAAGACTTAGTCGCACTCGACCCTATTAACCGAGTAATTACTGATTCAAAGAATCAGCATACAAGTATTGAAGGAGTATGGGCTGCAGGTGACTGTACTGATGAGCTTTACCACCAAAACAATATTGCAGCGGGAGACGCAGTGAAGGCGCTTGAGGATATTTATATTTGGGTTAAGACAAAGGCGTAAGAGAAGATAGACTAAATAAAAAAAAGCCCGCACGAGTGCGGGCTTTTTTTATTTCAGTGACTTACGCAGCTGAAACTTCTTCTTCGCCTTCAGTAACAGGCATGTGCTCCATAGGAGCTGCTTCTGTTTCTGGAGTCATTTCTGGAGTCTCTGGCATTGCCGTCGCCTCATCTCCCATCTCGTCGTGGGTCTTTACTTCTTCTGAATCCATAGCGTAAATGGTTAGGACACAAAGGCTAAAGCCTTTGGTCTGTAGTAATGATTCAACGGGTCGAATCAAGGTAACTATAGCGCACTTAGATGGAAATAGCATGAAGTGCGTTTCAAGTATTCATGAGAATTAGATATACTTTCCTTACTATTGATATGGACACGCAAAAACGCCCTTCAGCCAAATGCGTGTATTGTGGCGATACTCCGGTAAATCACACCTTTCATTTTATAGACTCAAGTCTTTCACTACTGTTAGGAGGAAATCGCACCCCTCGTGAGAAACCACTTCCACGCCTTTTTCGGTTGGAAAACTCTGAAATTATTCGATGGATCATACGTAGCCTTCTTGCCGCACTAGTACTAGTAAAGATAGTTACATTCAGTACTGATAAGGAACTGGCGCGCACTACTCGCACAAAGAGCATTTGGGCAGAGGCACTTCGTCGTGGAATCCCCATCCAGGAAGTTCTTATTTTTGGTGCACGACGTGATCAGTTACGTGCGTGGCTTCCGACAAAGAAGGGTGGGAAGAAATATCGTTGGCATTATTTTGATAGTATCCCCACTCGCCCTTGGGTCCCGCAGTACGGACTTTCGTGGGTTGATGATAAGCAGAGCTTAAAGAAGGTCTTTTCTGGCCACAACCTTCCGGTAGCACGGGGCGGCTCTGTCTGGACTGCAGCAGGTGCTCGAAACATACATGAAAAAGTAGGCGTGCCTGTAATTACGAAGCCTCGCGAAGGCTCTCGAGGCCGACACACAACCGTTGCCATCAGTAGCCCAGATGAGCTTACTGAGGCATTCAAACGAGCTCAACAACTTTGTCTATATGTACTGGTTGAAGAATATGTTGAGGGTCGGATATATCGAGCAACCTGTGTTGACTCGAAGGTAATCGGCATTATGGAACTCGTTCGCCCCAGTACACTCGCTGACGGTGTTAAGACCATTACAGAGCTACGCGAGCACCATAACGCGCACGGTAAGGCATATGCGCACTTAACCGATGTTGAGGATTCAACGCTTTTCCGCGATGCTATTAGTCACCAAGGATACACTCCTGAAAGTATTCCTCCTGCAGGCACCCGTATTCTTCTAGCTGAATTAGAGGAGCGGACAAATGGAGGGTACTTTGTTGACTGTACTGATGATATCCCTAAAGAAACCATACAGACGATTGAACGCGCTGCAGACCTTTGCGGTATTGATGTGGTTGGATTCGATATTATTTCAAAAGATCTCGCAGATCCTGATGAACGGTTCGTCTTTCTTGAAGCAAACTCTTTGCCGTATATTGAGATTCATGACATGCCGTACGCAGGTACGGTTCGAAATGTCTCTTCGGCAGTATTTGACCTATGGTTTTAAAAATCCCAACAGCACCCAAACATATTGGAATCATTGGTGGTATGGGTCCATTCGCAGGACAGCGCTTTATTCAGCACATTCTTGAATACGCGCGCGACACCTACGGCGCGCGCGTAGACGAAGACTACCCTCAAATGAGTATTGAAAACATCGCACTTCCTGCACTCACGGCTCAAGGCGTTACTGACGGTATGCAGTATGTTCCACTACTTAGTTCTGTTCTAAAAAGGATTGAGACGTACGGCGCACAGATGATAGCGATTCCCTGCAATACTATTCACTCTATCCACGCTGAACTCCAAAAATCAGTTGCAGTTCCTCTATTTAATATTATCGAAGAAACAGTAAGGCGAGCAGTATCTCAAGACTATAAACGTACATATATACTCGGCACTGGTTCAACTATTTCTGACGGTCTATATCACTCAGCGCTTCGTGCTCAGAGTATTGAGCCACTGCAGCCTACGGGTGAACATCAAGAACAGGTGGGGGCACTCATTACTATTCTTGAGCAAGGGTGCAGTACTCCCGAAGCATGCGAACTCTATGACTTACTTGTTAAAGAGGCTATGGCTCAAGGCGCTGATTCGATCATTCTTGGCTGTACCGAACTTTCGTATCTTTGCAATGAGCCCACGCCGGGCATCAGTGTCATAGACAGTTCCCGCATTCTCGCCGAAGCAGTCGTGAACGCAGCGTACGGTGCATCGTTGTCCTAGCCTATTATTTTCTAGGATAACTGTAGCGCAAATAGCAGCATTAAGAGTCCGAGTATCGTCAAAAAGAAGCGTGTCGTTCGTGGAAGACCCGTAAGAATTGTTGCGACTAGGCGAAATTCAAGTCGAATACTTCCATAGGGATACAGGCCTGTGTAGAAAGGAGTACGTGTTTCGCGCCACGGGTCAGTCGTGGTGAGTAATCGCAGCGAGTCAGCTTTGAAGAGTTTCTTTAACAGCGTGCTTTTTGGGTCCTCTACCCACTCCTGTCCACTCCAAAATAAAAGTGGCTGGAAGTGAGTCTTGTATGACATCCATTTGCCATACGTAACACCGAGGTATAGATACGCTATTTCCTTACGTTTCAATTCCTCAAGAATAGCGAGGTACACATATAGTCCGAGGTATGAACTTTCAAACTTCTTTGCGTATGCGTGATACCAGGTATGGACAAAGCCCTCACCATGAACCTCAAGCACATATGCGGCTGGCACATCATTGATACAAAACTCGCGTATATGCGTAACAAAACCTGAGTCAAGGATTGCTCGGAGGCGTGCTTCAGGCATCGCATCTTTTCCAAATCTGAATGCAAAGTAGCTGAGGAAAAACGATATAAAATCGTTTGTTATAGAAAAAGTCTCAATGTCATGAAGTTTCGAGGTAATGGGGCCGAGCGCTGACACTCTCCTTCGGACGCGTGCATGATAGTGCCGTTCGTGAAAGTCAGGGACGCGTACCCGCGTCCCTCGCGCCATATATACCATTCGATCTGGTTGCTCCTTTGCGCCTACGAAAGGCAGAAATCCTTTCTCGTATACATCATCTAGTGAATCAACTTCTTCCAATTCGCCATACACCGAATACCCAAACGAATAGAGTGCAGGGTTAGCTGAGAGTTCAGAATAAAAGATTCGCATGATACGAGTAGTGTATCAAAAAGTATATACGTACAACTTCCTACCGAGTTTTTTAGGGTCACCGGTTGAGAGCGCGACCTCCCTATCTTCTTTTCGCTTACTAAATACAAAATCAAGCGAGTAGACCGAAGCTCCTGGCTTTAACTCTTTCTCTACCTTCGCAAGTAAGGCATCCATGACCTGCGGATACAAATAGGTGTACACATGCGTTGCATCCGCAAGACTATGAGTTTCAAACATGCCATGACGTATCTGGATGGATGTTCCGCGTGTACGGTATCGTGCAATAAAATATGGGATGAATTGAAACTCAATTCCAACGAATTTCGCCTGAGGATTCTGTTTTGCAATTTCTATGAGCATTCGTGCGTCTCCGCATCCAAGATCGTAGAAGACGCTTCCTTTCGGAAGCGTCCCGATAAGCGAGACAATCTCATGCATGACTTCAGTACGCGTTGGAACAAAGGGAGCACGTGAGGGTAGAAGCACCATCATGCGTATGAAAAGAACGCAGTAGGTTATGACTACCAAGTCGAGGAGCAGAATAAGCCAAGTCATATTTTGTGTGGCGGAGGCGGAGAGATTTGAACTCTCGATGCCTTGCGACATGCCGGTTTTCGAAACCGGTGGAATAAACCACTATCCGACGCCTCCAAGGCCTTCAGTACTGCACATCCTATCATTTTTCGCATAAAATGATATCGTAATTTAGTTCATATGGTCCCATCGTCTAACGGTTAGGACGCCCGCCTTTCACGCAGGAAATCGGGGTTCGATTCCCCGTGGGATCACATTGGAATTCAAGATGGTAAACCGACCATTTTAAAGAAAAGACACCTCATGAGAGGTGTCTTTTCTTTAATACATTTCGGCAAGAGGTAGTTCTGCCGAAACGGTGGATTATGCAATATCGTTTGAAAGCACTTCATAAGTAAGGTATTCTGCAATAAATGCGCGGTTAGCTCAGTTGGTAGAGCGCGTCATTGACGTTGACGATGTCGGGGGTTCGAATCCCTCACCGCGCACCCATGGAAACTCCCCGAACAATCATCCTCTATCACGGCAACTGTCCGGATGGTTTTGGAGGTGCCTATGCTGCGTGGAAGAAGTTTGGAGATTCTGCCGAATACTACGCACTCTCCCGCACCATGCCAGAGCCTGAGTCACTTCATGGCGCAACGCTGTACTTCATTGATTTCTGCTATCCGCAGGAAATTATGGACACGTATGTAGCTCAAGCAGGAAAGCTGGTCATGCTTGATCACCATGAGGGGGTTGAAGATATTGTTCGTTCTATGCCGGAATTTGTATATGACTCAAATCGTTCAGGTGCCTCTATCGCCTGGGACTATTTCCATCCTGGTGTCCCTATGCCGAATCTTCTTCGGTATGTTGAAGATGATGATCTTTTCCGTTTTGCACTTCCTGATACCAAAGCAGTACTCGCCTACCTTGCGGTACAGCCTCATACTTTTGAACTTTGGGACGCAATAGCGGTTGACCTTGATAATCCAGAACACTCAGTAACGTTCATGGAGAAACTCCACACCTACCGCGAATATTTTGATCTTCTCGTAGAGTACACCGCATCACGTGCAAAACCGGTTATGTTTGAAGGTCACGAAGTGTATTTGGTAACGGTGAATCCGCTTAAACCATTCGTATCAGCGGTCGGTGCGTCACTTCGTCAGAAGCACCCTCCCTTTGCACTCATGGCACATGCCTTTGCAGGAGGAATGCGTATATCCATGCGCGGGGACGGATCGATAGACCTTACGAAAATTGCTCAGAAGTATGGAGGAAATGGACACCCTAACTCTGCAGCATTCTCTCTTGAATGGGGGTCACCACTTCCCTGGACGCCTGTTGAACAAGATGAAACTTCTAGCCATTGAGACGAGCTGCGACGAAACCGCAGTTTCCATACTTGAAGGAGTAATGAACGGTACGGGCAGTTCAGCAACGTTTACCGTACTCGGCAATGCACTTCTTTCACAGATTGATATTCACAGGGAATTCGGGGGCGTCTTTCCTATGGTCGCAAAGCGCGAACATGCCAAACACCTCTTAAGCCTTACCTACAAAGCATTAAATGACGCTGACCTTTTGGATGAAGATGCTCAAATCATTCCTCCTAAGATGTATATGGATGTCGCAGATTTGCTTGTACGTGAAGAAGGTATGGCAACCAGTCTCCTTATGCTGGCTGAAACAGTAAATCCTCCGGAAATTGATGCAATAGCAGTAACTGCCGGTCCCGGACTTGAGCCCGCGTTATGGGTTGGAGTTAATTTCGCAAAAGCGCTTTCGTTACTTTGGAATAAACCAATCGTTTCTGTAAACCACATGGAAGGGCATATTTGCGCAGCACTTGCTCAAATACATGGTTCGCACGAACAAGATAATGGAACTATCGCACAGGACATATCTCTCCCCGAAATCGAACTCCCTCTCCTTTCACTCCTTATTTCTGGTGGACACACAGAACTCGTTCTTTCAAAAACATGGGGAGAGTTTGAGCTCATAGGCGCAACCCGCGATGATGCTGTCGGTGAAGCGTTTGATAAAGTGGCGCGCATGCTTGGTCTTCCGTATCCAGGTGGTCCTGAAGTTTCTAAACTAGCGGAGATTGCGCGTGAGATTGGCAGTACTGAAGAAGTGCCGCTACCCCGCCCTATGATTCACGAACCGCACTGTGATTTTTCATTCAGCGGACTCAAAACATCCGTCCTCTACCGTATTAAAGATCTGGAACTAACGGAAGAAAAGAAACAATCCATCGCGCGTGAGTTTGAAGACGCAGCGGGAGATGTGCTCTATGCAAAAACAAAACGAGCGCTCGAAGAGTCAGGGGCAAAGACGCTCGCGCTTGGTGGCGGTGTTTCTGCCAACACTCACATAAAGCGTATGTTCCGTGCTCGGCTTGCCGAAGACTTCCCCGATGTATACCTCGCCATCCCTGAACCGATACTCACGACTGATAACGCGATAATGATTGGTCTTGCTGGTTTTTACCATGCAGAACGTGGCGACTTTACCGATTCAGCCATCCTCAAAGCTGACGGGAACCGCAAACTTGCTTCTAAAAAATAGCCCGAGCATCTGCGGCCTATATTTGCTATAGTCTAGATAAATGGACGACAAATTCCTCAAGCCATATGACCCAGCAATTACTGAGAACCGCATCTACAGGATGTGGGAGGAGAGTGGGTTTTTTAACCCAGACAACCTTCCTGACGAACTAGTGTCTGAAAATGGAAAGCCGTACACGATAGTAATGCCGCCGCCAAATGCAAACGGTGATTTGCATGCGGGACACGCCTTGTTTGTCTCACTTCAGGATCTTTTGACACGCTTCAAGCGTATGCAAGGGTATCGCGCCCTTTGGATTCCCGGAGCAGACCACGCAGGGTTTGAGACGCAAGTCGTATATGAGAAGAAACTTGAAAAAGAAGGGCGTTCTCGTTTCGGAATGGATCCAAAAGAATTGTATGAAGAAATACTTGCATTTACCCTGGCGAATAAATCAACCATGGAGAATCAGGTACGCGCGCTTGGAGCATCATGTGACTGGTCACGTGAGAAGTTTACGCTTGATCCTGATGTTGTTGAGCGAGTACAGGATACGTTCATAAAAATGTTTAATGACGAACTCGTATATCGTGGAAAGCGCACCGTTAACTGGTGTCCAAAGCATCAGACATCTCTCTCGGATATTGAAACGACCAGTGTAGAAGAACAAACTCCTTTCTACACCTTTAAATATGGGCCATTTGAGATTGGTACGGTGCGCCCTGAGACTAAGTTTGGAGATAAGTACGTGGTCATGCACCCAGAAGATGAACGGTATGCGCAGTACGCCCACGGGGACACGTTTGATCTTGAATGGATTAACGGTCCAATCACTGCGACGGTAATCAAAGATACTTCCGTTGATCCTGATTTTGGAACGGGGGTTATGACTATTACTCCTTGGCATAGTGGTATCGACTTTGAAATTGCCAAGCGTCATAATTTGGATTTTGAACAGATTATCGACTGGCGAGGAAAATTACTCCCTATCGCCGGTGAATTTACGGAGATGAAGATAACGGACGCTCGCCAGAAGATTGTCGAGAAGCTTGAGGCAAAGGGATTACTTGTATCAACCAATACTGACTACAAGAACGTAGTGAAGCGCTGTTATAAATGCAACTCAATGATTGAGCCTCAGGTTAAAGATCAGTGGTTTGTTAAAATGGCTCCCCTTGCTGAAAAAGCAATCGAGGCAGTTAACGCAGGTGATATTCGTTTTATTCCTGAGCACGAAGAAAAGATATTTCGTCATTGGATGGAAGATACATTGGATTGGAACATCTCTCGTCAGATTATTTGGGGTATTCCAATCCCCGCGTGGTTCAAGGATGGCGAAGCACGAGCCAGCCGAGTATGTCCTGGTGAAGGATGGGTACAAGATATTGATACCTTTGATACCTGGTTTTCCTCAGGTCAGTGGCCGCTCATGACCACAAGGTACCCAGATGGAAAAGATTTTGAGACACACTATCCAACAGACGTGATGGAAACCGGAAGAGATATTATCTTCTTCTGGGTTGCGCGAATGATTTGTTTTGGTCTGTATCTCACGGGTAAGGCGCCCTTCCATACCGTATATCTTCACGGTCTCGTGAATGACGCACAGAATAAAAAGATGTCTAAATCAAAAGGGAATGTTATTAATCCTCTGGAACTAACTGACAAGTATGGTACTGATGCCCTTCGTATGGCGCTTATCGTTGGCAATACTCCCGGAACTGACCTTGCATTGCGTGAAGATAAGATCAAGGGGTATAAAAACTTCGCCAATAAGCTTTGGAATATTACCAGATTCATTCTTGAAAATACTGAAGATGTAGACAGTGGTGTGCCACTCACTGCTGACGATTACGCAATGCGTAGTGAACTTACGGCTCTCATATCCGACATCACCAAAGATATGGATGCATATCGTTTGTACCTTGCTGCTGAAAAGATATATCACTATATCTGGGATCGCCTTGCATCGGAGATTCTTGAAGATTCGAAAAAGATATTTGCAAACGAATCAGAAACTGAAGCGATTGCATCACGCAAAGCACTTCTGCGTTCTCTTCTGCGCGACATACTCACCATCCTTCATCCGTTCATGCCATTCATAACTGAGGAAATCTGGCAGTCAATACCTGAAACTCAAGGTATGCTACTAGTATCGCCGTGGCCACAGGTTTCTGTAGCTGCATCAGATACTACGCATGCACCTTCTTGAGTCTTCTACACTACAAACTATTGGATACGCATTCATAGGCGGGCTTATGCCCGCCTTAGTGTGGCTCTACTTTCTTCTCAAGGAAGACTACCGCCACCCTGAACCACGCTCTATTCTCTTTCTCGCATTTATTGCAGGAATGATTGCCGTACCTATTGCGATACCGCTTGAGTCGTTAGCCCGCAATTATCTCTTTACGACAGTCGCAACCTGTTCACCTTACCTTCCACTTTGTCTCCCGGTAATTGCCGCTTGGGCGGTTATTGAAGAAGTTCTTAAGTATGGCTTGTGTGCTGCGTTTATCCTCTGGCGCAAAGATGTGGATGAGCCTATCGACCTGGTAATTTATATGCTTACGACTGCGCTTGGTTTTGCCGCTCTTGAAAACGCACTCTTTCTTATCGAACCGCTCGCCGCTCGTAATTTTCTTTCTGCACTTGCAACAGATAATTTACGTTTTGTCGGTTCTACGCTTCTTCATATTATTGCAACAAGTATCATTGGATTTACACTCGCTCTTGCACACACGATGCCGCGCGCTTCGCGCGCGTTCATATCTTCATGCGGACTTATCCTCGCCATTTCGTTGCACACCACCTTTAACTTCCTTATAATTCCACGAGGCGACACGCACAGCATCCTCAGCGCATTCTTATTCGTCTGGAGTGGTGCAATAATCTTCTTCGGCCTCTTTGAAGTGTTAAAATACTTCGAGTATCGAGCGCCTAGTAATCCGTATACCTACTAACTTTTCTTTTATCCATGAAAAAACGATCTTTCTTTGAGCGCCTCTCCGGTTCGGTACCGGTGAATGACGACTATGATGCTTTTGAGGAAGACATGCCTCTTCCCCGACGCCAGGCTGCTATTCCCGCAATGCCTATGGCACAGACTGCACCAGCTCCAACACAACAGCCTCAGACAGCATTTCTTCATCAAGAAGATGAACCTGCTGAAGGACAGCTTCCGGTAGACGTATATCAAACTCCTAGTGAAATTGTTATTCGTACATTTATCGCCGGTGTTCGCCCTGACGAAATTAATCTTTCAATAAGCCGGGATATGGTTGTAATCGAAGGCGCTCGCGCAGAACGAGAAACTATTGCTGACTCAGAATATTTTAACCGTGAACTTTTCTGGGGTTCATTCTCGCGTACAATTCTTCTTCCTCAGGAAGTTGATGTGGAGAATTCCTCAGCAAGTGCAAAGGATGGTCTCTTAACACTTATCCTTCCAAAGCTTGATAAGGCACGTCAAACCAAACTTCGTGTAAAGGCAGGGTAAAGAAAACAGGTCCCTTTGTAACAAAGTCTCTAGGCGCTCCTAGAGACTTTGTTCGATTAATACTGGCGCTGAATCTGCCGCTACAATAGTAACGTTAAATTTACCTATCGTTTGCCCGTTCAAGGTCTTAACAAGTACGCGCCACGTTCCGGGATCAGGATCGCTTATAAGAGAATATCCTCGATACCCTTCTGCACGTCCGCCCGAAAGCCCGAAAGCGACCGTAGATTTAGTGTTCCAAGAGCGGGTAGTTTCGTTATATCGCTGCCATTCATGTACAACACTGGTGGTAAAGGCTCCTGGTGCAAAAATAGCGCTGTATGCGTACAGTGGAGTGCCTTTAAGATGATGTACAACGGGAGATCGAAGGTCCCACCAATCCGGTGCCTTCTCACCCTGTACCACGTACGCCGCACCTTCGTGAGTCAGAGAATGATAGATACCCCCCGATTTAAGGGTTAGCGGGATTGGTGGCAAAAGACCAGCAACATATGACCCTACCACTGCTCCTGTAATGAGTATCGTACTTATAAGTATGACGGTCAGTGCGCTCATAAGACGCTTTCTATCGGCAAGCGAAAGTACAAACAGATATAGTCCGAACACCGTAAGTGTTATACCGGTGCTTCCTAGAAATATGTTCGTACCGATTTCATGTACATACAGTGGAAGTGCAAAAATAAAGAATGCATACAGTGAGAAATATACGAGGAGTGTTTGAAATATTAAATGTTCGCGGTAGTTACGAAAAACTTCGTTACCAAAGAAGATAAGAAGCAGAAGTATGAGAAACGGCCACGAAACCGAAAATACAGCACTCTTGGTATAGAAAATAACGAACCCTGACAAAAGGCTACCGAACATGAATTGCGCAAACAGCGGTGCAAGAATTGAAATAGGGCGCGTTATAGCTCCCCTACTCCCGTGGAGACGGTGGGCAACGACCGTTGTTATAAGTACGGCTACCAAATAGAGTGCAAACAAAAAGGTAACTGAGGGTAAATCAAGTAACCCAAAGGTAAGCAAATCTGTTATGAATCCCGTAATAAACAGAGTTGTAGCGAGTGATCGTTCATTCCGTTTTAGAAATGTCAGTATCGTATCGTATGAGCGCGAAGCCATACGCATATAGTACACGAAACACTACTCGTCCATCCCTTAGTACCCCTATCTGGTGCTTGGAGCCGGATTCGAACCGGCGACCCTTCCCTCTTCAGGGGAATGCTCTACCAACTGAGCTATCCAAGCAAATACCCTTGTAGGGTATGGCTATCGTACCACAATCACCTTATTTCTTCACCTCTTTCAAGCGTAGACCTGGACCGGTAAAACACTCCTATGGTGTAGTAGTGGCCGCTGCTTCTGGACGATATGCCTTAATGAGACTTTGCAGCTGATCAGCTGATGGCAATCCAAAAAGGTTCTTTGCGTTCCCTTCGGAATAGGAAACCGGTAGTATCGAATTAATGAGAGGGCCAAGTACAAAGAACGGCAGAATAAGTACCACAGCCCAGAGAACTATTTTGCCCCAGAATGACCATCGAAGCGTGCGCTGAATACCGGTAAGTACTCTATTATTCTCTTCGGCCAGCTCAAGCGTCTCTTCCATCATCTGCTCAAGTCGATCGATTGTTTTTTCGTCCATACAGAATTATATCGCTGACTTTACAGTAAAGGTAAAACGGTACGCACCTAGCTCAGGAGCTCCTGACATACGACGCTCTGGATCAACTGACTCAAAGCTGATGTTTGTTCCAAATATCGTCATCGATTTTCCTAGATCAATGGTACGTGTCTCACTGGTACCCATTCCACTTACGCGTAACGAAAGAGAAACCGTTCCTGCTTGTATACAGCGAACGTCCACAGGACAGCGACTATCCGTAAGAATAGCGACTGGACGAATAGATACTGCATTTTTAAAACCAGCTACTTGGTTTAATGACAGAGTCGTCGAACCGTAAGGATAGTAGTGCGTTACACCCGTTGAGGTCGGCTTGGGGCCAGTTCCTTCCGAGTATGTTTCTGACTGACTTGAAGTAGGAGTGGTGGATGGCTCTGAAACGGGAGAGGTGCTTGTTGCAAGACCATCAGTACGGAGCACCGGTGCCTCAGGTGACTGAGTTATGATAAGTCCAATGGCGATAATAAGCACAATACCCAGGATTGTACCCGGGAAAATAAATTCTTTCTTGTCCATACCTACAGTATACCTGGCATTTCCAGCCCGTAAAATAGGAGACTCGAGAAACTTATTTCTCTTAAACCTCCTAAACAAAGTGTCCTCGCCAGGAGTCGAACCTGGATTACCGCGTTAGGAGTGCGGAGTTCTATCCATTGAACTACGAGGACAAGTGAGACATCAAGCAAAGGCTTTGATTTGCTTGATTGTCGAACGCAGTCCGGGCAAGCCGTATCGGCTTACGAGGACAAGTGAGACATCAAACAAGGGTACAGTACCATAAAAGCCCCCCTCCGCAGGAGGGGGGCTTTTATGTATGAACAACTTACGCGGGAATTCCCACGAGTGCTGCAATCTTTTCCTTATCAAACCCGACGATTACTTCTCCGTCGATATCGAAGACTGGTACGGCCATTCCGCCACTCTTAGCTGCCATTTCTTGGCGCTTCTCAAGATCAGTCTGCACATTATAGTCCGTGAACGGAATATTATTCTCGGTAAACCAGTCCTTTGCTGCATGGCAGAAATGACACGTCGGGGTGCTGTAAATAGTAATGTTTGTAGCCATATCGTAGATGATTAGATACGTAGTATATCATTTTGAGTTATCCCCACTACCCATAGGCGCTAGCGGAAGTGAAGAAAAGTCTTTACCCTATCCCAAAATGTTGGTAGGGGCGGAGGCGCTAGATCTTTTTTTGGCACGATAATAATAACTTCTTCTCCGGGCTTTGCCACGCCAAAGGTCTCACGCATGGAGGCCTCCTGACCGCGCTCCGTGTCTAAGTCAGTAACCGTTGCCGAAAGCACTGCCTTTCGTGCATCAAGTGCAGCTAGCTGAGCGCGAGTATCTGCTACCGTAATTCGCGCCGTTTGTTCTTTATGGAAAATACCGATTACTAAAAAAGAAAGCCAAAGTACGAGCGCTGCCAGCACGGCAATAACTCCTAACTCACGAGGCGTTATTGGTGCGCTACGTGTTTTGCGTCGAGCCATCCTTCAACTATAGCAAACCCTGGTTAACGATCACTATCCTGAACCATTTTCATGAATACATCCTGGGGAATATCCATTTTTGCGTGCGCTCCTCGGCGCTTTTTTCCTTTCTTTTGTTTTTCCAAAAGCTTCATTTTTCGCGTAATATCACCGCCGTATAGATATCCCGTAACATCCTTACGCATAGCGGAGATAGATTTAGAAGCAACAATGCGACCCAGAGCATGTGCTTGAATCTTAAGTACGAACATCTGCTTAGGAAGAATTTGCTGGAGTTTTTCTACCATACGCTCCCCTTCTTCAACCACACGACGTGCTGAAACTACTCGTGAAAACGCTGGTACTGGCTCTTCTGCTACGAATATTTCAAGCTTCACCACATCAGCTGAACGTTCATCAAGAAATTCATACGCGAGAGATGCATACCCTGAAGATGCATTCTTTACCTTATCGAAGAATCCACGCATAAGTTCACGGAGTGGCATTTCAACCGTTAGTTCAATTCGCCCATCCATATGAGCGTCAGTACTTTTCACATCACCTTCGTGATCGTGGAAGAGTTGAATCATTCCAGAGAGGGTATCGGCAGGAGTTATCAAAATAACCTTTACCCAAGGCTCTTCAATCTTCAGTGTCTCTCCAAACGCAGGGAATTTAGAAGGCGTATAGATAGTTTCACGTTTCCCTTGCTTATCCGTAACGATGTACGCAATAGTTGGAATAGTAATAATAAGTTCAAGATCAAACTCACGCTTCAAACGCTCAGTAACAATCTCAAGATGGAGCATACCAAGGAAACCACAGCGGAATCCGCGCCCAAGCATGCCGGACGATTCTTCTTCAAATGAAAGTGAAGAATCTGAAAGACGGAGCCGTTCAAGCGCCTGTCGCAGTTCAGTAAGATCATCCTGACTTTCAGGGTAGACGGAGGCCCATACCACTGGGCGAGGTCTTTCAAAACCTTCGAGTCCTTCCGTTGAGCCTTGATTACTAATAACCGTGTCTCCTACGTTCACGATTCCTGCTTCTTTAACGCCTGTTACCAAATACCCAATCTCTCCCGCTGAGAGAGTGTCCATAGTTTTTTCATCTGGCATAAAAATACCCGTCTCAAGGGCCGTAAAACGCTCTCCTGCAGCAGCAAACCGTAGTACGTCACCCTTTTTAAAGGAACCGTCGAATACGCGCATAAAGACGGTAATACCGCGATGTGTTGAATAGGAAAAGTCGAAAATAAGTGCGCGACCATTTCCAGCACTCGGGCGAGGAGCCGGCACTCGCTTCACGATAGACTCAAGGAGGTCTTCAACCCCTTCTCCCGTACGCCCAGAAACACGCAGTACGCTGTCCGGGTCAACCGACAAAAGTTCAGCAAGCTCGAGAGATACGTCATCAGGACGCGCCGCAGGCGCGTCTATCTTTGAAATAACAGGAATAATCACACATCCAGCGTCGAGCGCCATACGCAGTGTGGTGAGCGTCTGTGCCTGTATACCTTGCGTTGAGTCCACCAAAAGAAGGACACCCTCAACGGCTTGAAGTGAACGGGAAACTTCGTACGCAAAATCTATGTGCCCAGGCGTATCAATAAGGTTCATGATATACGACTCCCCTTCCTTACTCGTATATTCCATACGCACCGGCTGCATCTTTATCGTAATACCGCGCTCACGTTCCAGATCCATCTTATCTAATACCTGATCACGCATTTTTCGCGCTTCGATAGTTCCAGTACGCTCAAGAAGCCGGTCCGCAAGGGTCGACTTTCCATGATCAACATGGGCAATAATACTGAAATTACGAATCTTGGTGGTCATGTACGTGGACGGGATCGAAGGGAGAGAGCGATTTAAATGACGTTAGGCGACGCAAAGAATCAATCAAATCGCTAAATTCTTTGTTCTCTAGGAGCCATAGCACGCCTGCAGCAACGAATAACCCAACCATACCAGCAAGGAGACCATCCGCAAACACCGTGGTCAGATTCGTAAGGGGAGCTATGATCCCCACAACCGCTAATGTGGCGTAACTCGCGGCACCTCCCAGTATGGCTGCTCCAAGACCTTCAGCTAACGGGCGCATCAATGAACGCGCAACCCCTGGCGCCACACTTCCTAACGTGGCTAAGGCAATCACTAACATGACAAACTGGCCGATCGTATATCCAAGTGCGATGAAAAGTACTGATGAACCAGGAACATTCTCAACGCGTAGAAGCGACTCCATAAAGTACGTAAGCATCGGCCATTCCCGGGCGGCATGAATAAGACCATATGCAGCAGCCACTGAAACACCTGCATCCCCAAGCTGCACAAACAGTGGATTCCAGGAACGTCCTGCTGCATAGAACGCGCGTGCGCAAAGAAGGATAATGCCCTGCGCCAAAAGCGCCATAACCAGTACGGCAAGAATAGCAGCAGTAAGACGTGTATCATCCCAATTAAAGGCTCCTGTGCCAAGAATTATACGCACAATATGAGCACGCAGTACCATCGTAAGAACGGTAATAACTGAAGACCAGAAAACAATATGTCTGGCAGCTACAGTTACTGTTGCTTTAAAGGCTTCATATTTACGTGCTCCTGCCTGTTCTGCAAGTACTGGAAACGCTGCAGTGGCATAGGAAGCTGCGATGAGTGAAAGAGGTACTGCCTGTAAGTTCGCTGCGAGTGTGTAGACTGCCACCCCCCCTTCGCCTGACCGAGAAGCAAACGCTATTAGGATGAGTGTCGTGAGTGAACTCATCGCGAGCGCGAGCGAACGCGGAAGTGAGTGCGCAAACAGATTCATGAGTTCTGCACGCCGAGGCAGTGCAAACCGAGGCAATAACCCTGCGTGCAAAACAATAGGTATATGAAGCGATACGTGTAATACCGCGCCGAACAATACACCTACTCCTATGCCCACGAGTCCAAACCGTGGGTAGAGGAGTACCGTACCCGCGATAATTGCCAGATTATACAGAACGGGTGAAATCGCGAACAGCATAAAGCGTCGTTCAATCTGAGTTACGCTCGAGAGCACACTAGAGAGCCCGAGGAGTATCGGCTGAATAAGGAGCATACGTGTTAAGAACACAAATTCACTCTGATGCGCACCTGCCATGAGCGCGGGGAAAAGAATTCTAAGGAACTGTGGCGCAAACAAGGCAAGTACCGCGCACACTAAACCACCGAATATAAGAAGGAACGTGGCTGCTTGAGAAAGCAGCCGACGCGCATTCTCTTTGCCGTAATTCTCAATGCGTTCAGTGATACTTGGAATTAGCACATACGCAGAAACTAATGACACCACGAGCGCGTACACGAAGTCCGGAACCTTGAATGCCGCATAGTAAACATCCAGAACTTCTCCGGCTCCAAACATGTGCGCAAAAATACGGTCGCGTATAAGTGCCAATATTTGTGACGCTAGCGTTAGACCAGCAAGCAGATACGCGGCCTGGTGAAGGCCGCGTATCGGTGCCGTAAGGCGGGAGAGGATGTTTCGCACCATCCCTCTATTCTACAGTATTGATCTGCTGTAGTCCTGCTATTTCTTACTTAGTTAGCGCTGGCGTGGCTACTGGTGCCTTACCGTCACTAACGGTTGTCTGAGGAATTCCTAACTGACCCTGGCGCGCAGGAGGAAAGGGATTCTTTCCAATCTTAAGAAGCGCGATATCAGCCTCCACCGCTTTTGCGTTCTCTGCTGAAATATTAGAGATTGCCGTTAGCTGATCGAGAGCTTGAGGGAACTGACCCTTATTTGCATACCCTACCGCAAGGAAGAATCGTGCATTTGAGTACTGCGTATTCTGCTGGACAGCAGCACTAAGGGCAGCAATTGCTCCGTCCGTATTTCCTGTTCCAAGTCGAAGAATACCTACCTGGAAGAGAACGTTTGGATCGTTAGGAGCGAAGTACAGTGCAGCTTCAGCTGCCTGCAATGCTTCCTTTGCCTTACCTTCCTGAACCTGAAGCTGTGAGAGGAGGAGCGTTGCCTGTGTGTAATCACGCTTCAATCCTATAGCCTTAGTAAGCTCTGCTTCCGCAGCTGCTCCGTTACCCTGCGCAATTTCAAGCTGTGCAAGAGCAAATGGAAGCGTTGGGTTTGTTGGGTTAAGCGCTATAGCTTTAGCGTACGCAGCCTTTGCGTTGTCATAAGCTCCCTGAATTTTGAGGGGTACAACAGCCTGGTACACATTTCCGAGCACTACCCAGTTGCGATAGTTGTTCGGTGCAATCTGTGTGGCAAGCGTTGAGGCCTGGATACCCGTAGAAAGGGCGGCCTGGAACTGCTGCTGTGCCTGAGATGCAGAGAGGGTTGTATCGTTCGCTATGGTTTGCATCTGTGAGATGCTTGCCGCAGCTGCTAACTGATAGGCGCGATCAGAAGGAGCAAACAAGAGTGAACGGTTTATGTCAGCAGATCCCTTTTGAAGGTTCCCTGCATTCAAGCTTTGTACTGCTTGTGCGTAGGCAACACTACCTAAGTAGCGCTCAACCACTACGTATGCGGCTACCACTGAAGCTAGGAGCAAAAGAGTAAGGCCGAATACAATTACGAATCCAAGTCGTGGATTACGGCTGAAGATAATTCCCCATTCACGACGACTTCCGCCGTAGCGAAGTGAAGATACGAACAATCCAGCCAAGAAGAATCCTGAGACAAGCACTACGGGGCCAGGATTGGTTGCAAGCGCAAGGACCAGTACGTAACTTGCTCCTACGAATGAGGCAATTGATACGAATCGAGCGTACGACTCTTCAGGAGCACGGAAGAGAAGCGTACGGATACCAATGAAGAAGAACAAGCCAAGGAAGCCGAGCCACGCAAGTAGTCCAACAATACCTGTTGTTATGGCTGATGTTGGAATGACACCAATGCCTGAGGTGAAATCAATGTTCCAGAAGACCGTATCATTAAGCGTTCGGTCACGGAATGCGAGCCACTGAGAACCAAACGTTCCTGGACCAGATCCGAAGAGTGGTGAGGATGCGTAGGTGTGACTCCCCACGTCAAACGTAGACTGCCACGATGGACGAACATCAAGATAATTCGTACCGACAGCATTAACGAGTGATGCGCCAATAGTACTTCCTCCAATAAGGAAGAAGAGAGAGACGACGAGTACTGCAAGAGGCGCAGCAAGATTCTTCGTTTCTGAACTTTGAATCGGTTCTGCATCAAGTGATACTTCTGATACTCCGTCGAAATCTTCATCAGCAGACATCGGAGCGCGACGCATGATTGCTTCGATAAAGAGTCCAAGCGCTGTAAGTGCAACAAGTGCCCAGATAAAACCTGAGTTCACGAGTGCGATAGCAATAAGCGCAATTGCCCCTGTAATCCAAACAAAACGCTTCGTTAGTGTTTTGAGTGAAAGAAAACGGAGCGCAAGAAGTGAGATGGTAATACCAAGACCTGCAAGCATGCCGAGGTCAGAGAATGTTCCAACTACGTTTGCGGTTGGTGAGAACTTTCCACTTGCAACATGTCCCAAGATAAGGAATACCACCTGGGCAGCAAGTAGGAGTGCGTACACAATACTCGCAACTTTAAAGAAGATGCGGTACTGCGCTGAGCGGCGGAACGTAAGCGCAACGATAGTAGCGAATGCAGCGAGAATAACCATGAAGCCAAGAGTGTCGGTTTCAAGTTCAGTACCTAAGAGTCCTGCGCGAAGACCTCCTCCAGAGAAGAGACTTGAGAGCAGGTATGCTGCAGGCACAAGCCAGAACGCTCCAAGGAGTGTTGCTGGCGGAACGATAATGTTCCCGCGCGTAAGGCGCGCGAGTATATACAGCGCAAGCGCAATGATGCCGCCAATGGCGACGATTGATACTTTGCTATATATGAACGGGATCGTCGCTGACGGTATAAATGCCAGCGCCGCGACTGCACCAGTAAGGACTAACGCCCATACGGCGAGTGTGTCGAACGTTACGCGTCGTGGGTTTGACGCTGAGGGGACGGTTTGTATGTCCATATTTTTACTCCGTTATTACGGGATTAACCCAGATATACATGATGAATTCTTGGCGCTACTTATTTTCGCAATCAAGGCCATACATGCGTATCGACTATTAAGAACGCACCTTATTAGTATACGTTGGACGTGCGGTCTGAAGTTGATGTATACGCACGCGGTGTGGATAATAAAAAAGGAAACATACTATATTTGTAAGGCAAATGAAAAAACCACGCGTGAGCGTGGTTTTTTCATTTGATTGACTGGTACGATAAGCCGAATTCTGTACGAACTACCCCCAAAGGAATCTTTCGTGACGACCATCTATCTGGGATGACTGTTACCAGCCACCTCGAGCGGCGCTCATCGTGTAGTGCATTGCTGCAAAACATGAAGCACGGCCTTGCACAGAAGTAAGGATTTGGCCGTTTCAGCCTGACGTCACCGTCAGGACGCTCTCAAGCCGAGACCTGAGAACACCTAGCTTTTCAGCATCAGTCGTTTCTGTTCGCACCTCGCAGATCACTCTGGACGGGAATTACCCGCTACCCTTCTGCTAAAAGCAGAGCTTTTAGCCTGTGTTCGGACTTTCCTCTCCAAGAACGGTGTTCAGGAGCGATCGTCTGTACCAGTCAGAGCGTATTATACCACGTTTTAGAGGATTTCGCAGGATCCCGCCACACAGGCAAGCTCTTTCTTAAGCTCAGTCTCATCGGACCGTTCATATTGCATAAGTTTTGCGTAGTCCACTACAGGAAATGACTTTGCACGGCGCTCATATTCTTCCTTAGTGATAGCTTCGTACGGAGCAAGGCGGTAGGCATGGTTGTCACGCGGAAGGAATGAAAGTCCGCCTACTATTTCCCAGTTTTCGTATACCCAGTTTGCAACACGAATCCACTCATCATCACCCACAGAAACCGTTACTGAAGGATTGTGTTCAGTAAAGTTTTCCTTAACCAATTTCCAGTGCGCCAGCTGATCAAGGGCTGAAACATCGTCCTTACATACGGCACCTTCAGGAGCTTTTACCGGGAATTCCAATACATACGTATTCGCTGAGTCTGAACTCTGGCCGACTTCCGGGTAGTACGGCACTCCAGCGTCGCGCATAAACTTAAAGAGTGAGTCAGTGGCGCTAATACGGATACGACGAATGTAGAAGGGTGAGTGCCGCGCGTGCATACCACTAGCTACATCGAAGGTCTGAGAAACCGTTCCTGATGGCTTAACGCATGTGATTGCATTAGAGCTGTTGATTCCAAAGCGTTCTGCGTACTTTTTGTTTATCTTAATAGTCTCGGCGCGCATAGCGGTAAGGACATCTGCATTGCGAACTGCCTTAGAATCCCACTGTCCAGTCACCGACACCCCTAGAAGTCGTTCTGCTTCACAATTCTCTATCCATTCTTTAGAAAGATAGTTGAACTTCGTGAGCGTTGACTGATACGTGCCGAGCAGTGTTGCGAGGCGAGCCTTACGCAAAAGGGACTCTTTTGTGTCGTCTGCGCGCGCAATTACTTCAGTTAGGTTGCAGAACTGCTTCGATTTAAGAATGATTTCACCGCAAGGATTTGTTCCTGAAGGCCCAACCACCTTTCCGTTTTTTACATATCCCGTCTCCTCCCAGAACGCAATGCGTCGTGCAGGAAGCTGTTCCATGAGACCTCCGCGATTAAAGATACCGCGCTCTCCGGTTCGACTCTTCATCAGAGATACCCACTCATCCATGAACTCTTCGTTCGTTGGCTTCATGAGATACACGGCTGAGTTATTCGCAATTGCACGGTGAGGATCACTCATCCAGAACTGACCTTTCTTAGAGTCACGTACCTCAGTATCATCAAGATCTGATAGGGAAATCATGGCGCTTCGGCGAACACCACCAGCAACGACACACTCACCGATCTTACAAATCATGTCATGCACATCAATATTTCGGAGACGACGACCCTGACGGGCAAGGATACGATCCCGAGAAAACGCGAGAAGACTGCGCAGTGGTTCAGGGCCTGAGGCTTTTCCTCCCATCGTCTTCAAACGAGCACCTGCTGGACGAATCTGAGAGAAGTCAAAGTCAATATCTTTTCCGGCGTACCATGTTTCAAGTCCAAGCGTAAGTGCATCACACCACCCTTCTTTTGAGTCGCCAACGATATGCGCGGCTACTTTTTCATTTGTCTGGAAGCTGATCTGCGGTAACTGCTGAACCGTGGCGCTTTCTACTGAGTAGCCCACACCCGTACCCTGCATAGATATATACATTATCTCTGCAAAGTCTCGGAGTTTGGTTGGGGCGATGAATGAACAATTGTATGCAGGTACGTTACAGCGATCCACTGCTTCTCCCGCAAATTGCATGAGACGCATTGATGGCATTACTTCCTGTTTGAGAATTGCTTCACGAACTTCAAGGTACTCTTTGCGTGTAAGCTTATCGCCCAAATTCTTGTACATAAAGTTTATGTACCGGTTCACGGTTTCTACCCATGTTTCGCGACGACCTTGTTCAGGGATCCACTTAGAATAGCTTCGCAGATATACGAACTCTCCAAGCGCATTATCTTTGAAATACGCCTTACTCTCATCTGCAATCTTGCGGAATTCTGCAGGAATCTCAATTGCTTCAGAACGAAGTTGGTTACGCTTATCACGGTACAAAATGTATGCTTTTGCCGTTGCCGTAAAATCATTGAGCATCAACTGCTTCTCAACTGAGTCCTGAATACCTTCCACGGTAGGGAGGAAATTCTTATACTTCTTTGCAAAACGAGCCAGCTCTCCTGCCACCTGGTGTGCAACGAGAATTGCATCATCAAGACCTCCTTCACCTCCTGCATTCATTGATTTCTCAACGGCATTCACAATCTTTTCAAAAGAAAAAGGAACAATTCGCCCATCGCGCTTTTCCATTTGTGGAATCAGTTCTCGGTACCGCTTTGTTTCCCGGCTCTCTGGAGCTTTCTCTACAGTAACTGCTGCAGGCGCAAGGGTCTTGGTAATCTTCTTTGCGCGAACCGGTGACTTTGCGGATTTTGCCATGGGATGTGAGGTTAGGATAATTGGCGTCGACGAGAGATAGCGTACGTGTTTTTTGTGTGAATGCGTGCAAGAATTTCGACGTTCCACCATTGTACCCTTCTTCATTTTGACGCGATACGTGGGGACAAGTATCAGCAGAAAACACTACGTTCCGTACGGCAAGGGAAGGGGAATTCGTGTCCCAATTCCCCATCCTTTGCGACGCATTTCTCCAGCCCTTACTTCAAGGACATATCTAACTGGTTCGGGTGGATAGACTGATTTAGGATAGGTATCAGGAGAAATACTGTCCTCAACACCAAGTATTGTTCCGCTGTCCGAGAGCCAAATAATATCGATCGGTACGAGCATATCTTTCATCCAAAACCCTACTCGAAATTTATGATCGAAAACAAATAGCATTCCATAGTTTTCAGGGACTAAAGAACGTCCAGAAAGACCTTGCTCTTGAGCAGTCTCCGTTGTTACTACTTCAAAATCCATTGTTTCACCGCTCTCAAGGGTGGTTGAGGCAATACTATTCTGTCCGGATGTTGATCTATAGGACAAAGATGAAATTGAAGGCGTGAAAAAAAATATGAGTCCTAAGATAAGGGACACAGTAATTACAATATAAAGGACATGATGTCTTTTAAGGTTCATACGGCAAGTTGATGAGTGACATACTGCCAAGTATACTCTGCGCATGACTTCCTTTACGAATTTCTCACATTCTTTTTCTGATTCCGTACGCTTGGTAGTTGCAGCAATCCCTAAAGGGAAAGTCGCAACCTACGGACAAGTGGCAGAACTTGCCGGTAGGCCCCGCGCCTCAAGGGCAGTAGGTATGGTGATGCGAAATAATAAAGATACCAAAACCGTGCCTTGCCACCGAGTTGTTGGATCAACCGGTACGCTCACTGGCTATGCGTATGGAAATGGAATCTCAACTAAAAAGGCACTTCTCCAAAAGGAAGGTGTCGCTTTTAAGGGTGAGAGGGTGCATCTTGCGCTCTCACAGTGGAAACCAGCGTAACCAATTCACTACATTGTAGAATGTTGTACTCCTAGACTTTTAAGAAATTCCAGGGCAATCTTTTTGTTCTCTGTCTTTTTTTCGGGACTCATCTTCCCGTACTGAACTCCAATGAAGCCGAGTCTTCCTTCTTTTTGTAACGTAGTGAAATGAGTTCCCACAAAGTTCCAGAAAAGCGCATCCCATATCTGAGTCCATTCACCCCGAGGATAGTCACTCATTTTTAGTAGGTAGTTCGAGCCTGCAATATATGGTTTAGAGGTAATAAGACCTCCATCAGCATAAAGTGCCATGCTGTACACATTCGGTACCATGACCCAGTCATAGGCATCAATAAAGAGTTCCATAAACCAGCGGTAACTGTCATCTGGTTTAAAGCCACAAAGATTCATGAAATTTCCAAGTACCATAAGTCGCGGTATGTGATGTGCGTATGCGTACGTAAGTACAGTCTTGATAGTGTCGTCAATCGGAACAATTCCCGTAGTACCTGTCCAAAATTCTGAAGGGATAGTTGTCTCTGCCTTGAAATAGTTGCTCGTGCGTGATTTCCGTCCATATACCATATACACCATTCTCATATATTCTCGCCAACCAATGAGCTGACGGATAAAGCCTTCTACTGAAGGGAGTGGTACATTATTCGAATCTGTATAGGCAAGAGTTTCAGCCAGGACATATGCTGGCGTGAGCAGTCCTGCGTTCAAAAGCGGTGAAAGTATACTGTGGAAAAGAGTCACAGACCGCACTGACATAGCGTCTTCGTAGGGACCGAATTGTTCAAATCGCTCACGAAGAAATACCGCTAACCATAATTTAGCTTCAGCATGGGTCACTGGATAAAAGAATGCTTCGGTACTGCCGTAGTTATCAGAGAAATGTTCTTCTACCCAAGCGCGAGCTTCGTTCACATATGGATTTTTCGAAGGTTCTGGGTCTTCAGGGAGTACTATATTTTTTGGAAGTTTCTTTCTATTTTCTTCATCATAGCTCCAGGATCCTCCGGTAGGAGTACCGTCAGTATCAAGTAATATACCAAGTCGCTTTCTTTGCCATACATAGAAGTCTTTTTGCTGAAGTCTTTTGCCTTTACTGAGTAAAGGTTCAACATATGACTTCAATAGATCTGAAGTAGTTAGGAACATTGGTGTTTCTGACACCTCAATGGATATGTCATTTTCCTTACAGGCTCGACGTAATCCTCGCATCATCCAGTCGTCGACCAGGTCATATATAAACACTTTTTCGATAAAGTCTTTTTTGAGAAAATGTACAACATCTCCGGTATGTTTAAGCAGGTCATGGGACAAGTACGTAACGGTATAGCCTCTAGAAATTAGCTCGTCATAATACGAACGCATGCTCGCGCGATGAAACATGAGCTTTTGTTTATGAAAACGGTACTGCGTAAACAATAACGGCTCTTCTACTAAGTAAGTCCGGCGATCTTTCTTTAGCAAGACCGAATCTTCAAAAAGCTGGTGCGGATATATGAGAACTGCTTCTAGCGGGTTGGTCATGGTGTGCTCTGTTTCTTTCTTTTTCCACACGCAGTGCTGCAGTAGACAATCTTTTCCCACTGGCCCCGACTTTCCCATTTCTTACGATTAGTAAAAGTACGTTCGCAGGTAGGACATGTTTTTATCTGATCTTTTACCGTCATGTGAAGAGTGTACTATGCACCAATTCAAATCTTCATACTGGCTACTATAAGCGGAGACGGAGAGATTCGAACTCTCGAGACCCTTTCGAGTCTGCCGCCTTTCCAAGGCGGTGCACTAGACCACTATGCGACGTCTCCAATATCAGAAGTTATAGCACAAAAGGGAAGTGAGGACTCTTCGAGCCGCCGCTTCCCTTTGTATTTTATGTACCACTGGTTATCCTTTCGGACCTCCAAGCAATGCACGTACGCGGTCTTCAGTAGGAGGGTGTGTTGAGAAAAGACGATTAATCCAGTCACCTGTCTTTCCAGTTTTTGTTTCTCCATACGGATCACCTATAAACAAATGCGCTGTGGCGTGACTTACCTTCTGCATTGGTCGTCCGTAGCCTTCAATCTTCTGGAGTGCACTTGCAAGCCCTTCTGGATACCTGGTAAGAAGTGCTCCTGACGCGTCCGCTAAGAACTCACGACGACGTGATACAGCGAGCTGAATGAGTTGTGCGGCAATAGGGGCCAAAATAATTGCCACAATACCAACAACGAGCAGTAATCCACCACCACGGCTATTATCATCACGATTGCCACCCCAGAGCGACATACGGAGGAATATATCAGCGATAATTGCAATGAAGCCAGCAAGAACTACGGCTACCGTCATGAGGAGAATGTCGCGGTTACGGACGTGCGAAAGCTCATGTGCAATAACTCCTTCAAGTTCTGATCGACTCATCATAGAGAGAAGCCCCGTGGTCGCTGCGACGACGGCATGCTTTTCATTGCGTCCTGTAGCAAAGGCATTGGGTGAAGGATCATCAATAACGTAGAGCTTTGGCATTTGAATTCCAGCGGTAATAGAAAGGTTCTCAGTTACCGTATAAAAATCAAAGAATTCTTCTTTTAGAGCGGGTCGTGCATTTGTCATCGAAAGAACCTGACGATCACTGAACCAGTAACTATACACATTCATGAATAAGGCAAAGAAAAGCGCAATATAAAGAATGAATGGGTTCTGATAGTAAAAAGAAACAAAATAGCCAATACCAAGCACAATGGCGAGGAATACCGTCATGAGAAGCGCTGTGCGCCATATGTTTCGAGAACGTTCTTGATAGAGTGTGCGTGCCATGCTTCTAGTATAACGAACTGACAATTACCTGCCAGTTTTTACCCTGCAAGCTCAAGGTCTTTTATACGAGTTGAATGATCATCTAGTAGTTCAACAACCGTGTCTAAACGGTTTTCTACTATAGTTAAACGCTGGTTAACTTCCCGAAAACCTGTTTCTACTCTTTCTTCCAAAAGGCCAACTCTATTTTCCAGCACATCAAATCTTTTATCTACTGCCAAAAATCCATCTGCTACCATACGCCCAAGGGTATCGAGATCCATATCATCTGTTTCCATTAGCTCAGTCTACTGACTGAGTAATTAGGAATATACCAAGTTGAGATAAAGAAAAACTGAGTTATTTCTAAAGTATTTATGAAGTCTGCATTGCTGCAGCTAACTTTTCTTCCACCAACTCTATTTCATGATCAATCCCTTGGATAAGTTCATAGTTTCCTACTTCTGATGCGGAAATCCAAGCATATTCGGTCGCGTCTTCATCGAGCACAACCTCACCACCGCCATATTTACAGTAAAACGAGAGTACTATTGCAGGGATGCCGTCCGGACGAATGAAAGCGAGGTCGAGTAAATATTGAATATCGGTAACTTCCAAGCCAACCTCTTCCGTAATCTCCCGACGAAGTGCTGTTTCCACGGCGTTGTACCACTGAGCACTTTCACTATTTTGATACGTTGCTTCACCACTCATGTAATCAGTGGTTTCAAGTCCGCCACCAGGAACGGTCCACATATTTGGCCAGGCCTTCTTATTCGGAGATCGTTTTGTAATTAGATACGTTCGGTTCCCATTCTCATCCATTTTCCAAATGATACCGGTAATAGCTATCCGATGTAGATCGGTATGAATTGGTTCAGGAGTGGCCATAGGGCTATTTGATACTAGAAGGAAACTTTCACTGGTTCGCGCGCTGCACTTTCTGCCTCAGTAAGCTGGAATAGATCCATGTTCTGGAACTTAAATGAGTTTGCAATAACATTTCCAGGAAATGATTGTACTGAGGTATTGAGTTCCTGAACGTTACTGTTGTAGAAACGGCGAGCGGCCTGAATCTTATCCTCAGTATCTGCGAGCTGACGCTGAAGCTCAAGGAAGTTCTGGTTTGCTTTAAGATCTGGGTAGGCTTCTGCAACGGCGAAAAGTGTCTTGAGCGTTCCAGAAAGCTGATTTTCAGCTTCTGCCTTAGCTGACGGTGTTCCTGCCTGCATAGCCTCAGAACGAGCCTTGGTAACGTTCTCAAATGCCGAACTTTCATGCGTAGCATATCCCTTTACGGTTTCTACGAGGTTAGGGATGAGGTCATAGCGACGTTTAAGCTGAACATCAATATCTGCCCACGCTTCTTTTGTACGGTTAACTTTTGAAACAAAACCGTTGTATGAGGCGACTATATAAAGAATAAGGAGAACGACAATACCGAGGACGATGTAAAGTGGTGTCATATACGTTTATTGTAGAACGACCAGATAAAAGCACAAGTGCGACTGCCGTAGGCAGTCGCACTTGTTTCTTGTCTAGCAGGGAAGTGAGCTCCCTGTTTTATTCTTTTAATAACCCATTCCTCCCCCCATGCCTCCCATTTCACCTCCCGATCCCTCCTTAGGCTCGGGGAAGTCAGCCACTGCAGCTTCAGTCGTAAGAAGGATAGCAGCAGCAGACACTGCGTTCTCAACAGCGCCACGCGTTACCTTAACAGGATCAATGATTCCTGCCTTGAACATATCAGGGACCATCACATCTTTGAGTGCGTCATATCCGGCAAATCCGGCGGCGCTCTCTACATCTCGCACAATGTTTGAGACATCATCTTTGCCACAATTAAGCGCAATCTGGCGAAGCGGTTGCTCGAGCGCACGTACTACAATGTCATATCCTGCCTTTTCATCAGCACTCATATCCTGTCCAGCCTTACCTTCACCTGCCTTTGCAAGTGCCTTCGCTACTTTAACGAGTGCGGTACCACCACCAGGAACAATTCCTTCTTCAATAGAAGCTTTCGTTGCTTTTACGGCGTCGTCGATCTTATCCTTGAGATACTTCATCTCTGTCTCGGTGGCCGCTCCCACACGAATAACAGCCACTCCTCCTGAAAGTTTAGCAACACGCTCTTCAAGCTTTTCTTTATCAAACTTGGAGCTTGTGTTTTCAATGAGTGCCTGAAGCTGCTTTACGCGTGCTTCAATATCAGCTTTCTTTCCCTTTCCTCCAACAAACACCGTGTTGTCTTTAGTAGCAACCACACGCGACGCACGGCCCAGCATAGTGATAGTCGCATTCTCAAACGTAAGCCCAGTGTCGTTAGAAATAACTTCAGCACCAACGATGGCTGCAATGTCTGCGAGCATCTCTTTTTTTCTATCTCCAAAACCTGGAGCTTTGATACCAAGCACAGAGAACGTGCCTCGGAGACGGTTCACAATGAAGGTAGAGAGTGCTTCACCTTCAATGTCGTCAGCAATGATAACCAAGTCCTTCTTACCACTTTGCGCAACTTTTTCGAGGAGGGGAAGTACCTCCTGAATGCCACCGATCTTTTTGTCCGTAATAAGAATGTATGGGTCACGCATTTCAGCTTCCATGCGCTCTGCATTAGTCACCATGTACGCCGACACATACCCCTTATCAATCTGAAGACCCTCTACCACTTCGTGAGAAAGTTCCATGCCCTGAGACTCTTCTACGGTTACGACGCCGTTCTTCCCAACCTTCTCAACGGTTTCTGCAATGATCGAACCAAGCTCTTCGCTTTCTGCAGAAATAGACGCAACCTGCTTAACATCATTCTTTCCCGCTACGGGCTTTGCCATTTTCTTAAGTTCGGCTACAGCCGCAACTTTTGCACGTTCCATTCCGGCGCGTACACCCATCGCATTTCCACCCTTAATCACTCGATCAAGACCTTCGCTGACCATAGATTCAAGAAGTACGACGGTCGTAGTCGTACCGTCGCCAACGCCATCGTTCGTCTTACTTGCAACTTCCTTAACAATCTCTGCGCCCATGTTCTCGAACTTATCCTTGAAGGATATTTCCTTCGCAATGGAAACACCGTCATTCGTAATGCGAGGCCCGCCATATGAACGATCAAGGACCACGTTACGCCCACGGGGACCGAGCGTGACCTTTACCGCACGAGCAGCTTTCTCAACACCAGCATGCAGTCTGCGGCGTGCTTCTTCACCGAACAGGATTTCTTTTGCCATAGGTAGAGTTTGTTTAAACAATTCTGAATAAAAATAAAGTGGGGGAGTGAGCTCTAGAGAATAGCCAATACACTTGATTCGGTAAGAATAAAGTATTCTGTGCCATCAATCTTAACTTCGTCGTACCCGTACTTTGAGAAGAGTACGGTGTCACCGATCTTAACGGTCATAGGTACGAGGGAGCCATCATCAAACTTGCCTGCACCGACAGCAACCACGGTGCCGCGTTCAGGTTTTTCTCGGCTAGCCGTGTCAGGAATAATAATGCCGGAAGCAGAGACGTCTTCACGCGAGAGGGGCTTTACAACAACGCGATCTCCAAGCGGAGTGATTGAAAGTGTGTTCTTAGAATTTGCCATAGGAAATATCGTTTGAAATACCTAATAAAGAACCAATATGGGTTATGTATTGCCGTTTTACAAAAGGAACAACTTCCCTTCGTAAAAGTTATCCACAGTATATGAATCGTGCTGAAGACAGTCAAATTTTGGAATTGACAACATCTACTATTCGTAGTAAATTCCTGACAGATAGCTGTTTATGCGATTTGAGAGCGAGTCACTCCCCTCCTCAGTATGTTCTGAGAACGTGAGCGACTCGCCCTTGAATAGGGCCGCAGATATTCGGGGGTGATCCCCAAAAACACCTGCGGCAAGGAGATTGGCCATGAGCCAACCCAATACCGCATTTTTTCATCCGCACAGACCCAGTGTTCGTCTCGGCATTCGTGTCGAAGAACTATTCGAGCCTGTGAGCCAAGAAATCCGTCAAGGAGTCTTGCTCGGCTCGGCTGAGGACATTACCGCACACGAAGGTGGCAAAAAATATCCTGCTAAGCGACCCCGCAAGGGCGCGCAAGTTGTGTGGACTCACGATGGTGAGCCACTTCCAACAACTGATCGTTCTCTGCTCACCCACGCAAGTATCGTGGATGTGAAGACGGAACGAGGTGGAATACGCCATCTACTTTCGATGCCTCGCGACGATGGAAAGCATTTGGTGTTCATTCAAACGGGCCTTGTCGGCACGATGGATGAACATTTACACCAAGTCCTTTCGAACGCCAGCCAAGGTATTCTCCCCCAACTTCACGGCTCAGTCGCCATAGACGATGGCTCGCGCTCCGTTTCTGCTTCGCAGGAAGGTGAGTTGCCGGTCAATGTCTGTCTTGCGCAGCCGCGCCGTTTACGGTGGTGGAGACCTCGAAAATCGTTACCCGGTATCGTAAGCGACATTCGCGCCCGCCGCATGGATCTTTGGGAGCTTGCTCCCGGTGCCGAATTATTGGTTCAGGATATATTCCCCGGCCATGCATTTCGCATCGTGATACGTGACGGAAAAGTTCAGACTGCTGACGCACCTCGCAATTCTGCTGAATTGCTTGAAGCAGCACTCACTCAGAGCGCGCGAAAGCCAGCGCCAGAGTTTGAACCGGCCGTTGTCGCCTAAGCTACGATGAAAAAATGCAGCCCCCGAGGAATTTATTCCTCGGGGGCTTTTGATTGTCTGGTACGTGAGAATGTGCTATATTCACCGGTATCTATATGACCGCCCTACTTCCCTACTTCGAGATCATCCTTTCGGTATTACTTATCCTAGGCATCGTACTTCAGCAGCGCGGAGCTTCACTTGGAGGTGCTTTTGGTGGTGACAACTTTGCCTCTACTTTCTATAAGCGTCGTGGCGCCGAGAAATTCCTCTTTATTTCAACAAGTATCGTTGCCTTTTTGTTTATTGTTGTTGCTATCGCTAGCTTTGTATTAACGGCAGCGTAAAAGCTCCCTTTCCTATGGATCGAGCTTCCCGATTCATCGCATCGCTCCGTCCTTCCGATGCGGTTATTGCAGGAGTGCTTTTTAGTATCGCGTTGATTGCTTGCTTTGTTGGCGTATCTGCACTCGTGCGTTCATTTCAAATAACCATTCCTGCAAATGGAGGAACACTCACTGAAGGTATCGTTGGTAGTCCTCGGTATATCAATCCCCTTCTTGCTCTTTCAGATAGTGACCGTGACCTAGTAGCTCTTACCTATTCTGGCCTCATGGGTCACACATCTAATGGCAGTCTTGTTCCCGTGCTTGCTGAGTCCTATACCCTTTCACCTGACGGCACTATATATACGTTTATTCTACGAGAAACAGCTCAATTCTCTGATGGAACTCCCGTTACTGCAGATGACGTTGCCTACACGATTCAAAAAGCTCAAGATCCTGCATTAAAAAGTCCTGTTTTTGCAAACTGGTCGAATATACGAGTAGAAGCTATCGATTCACGAACGGTTCGTTTTACCCTACCAAAAGCGTATGCTCCGTTTTTAGAGGACACAACACTCGGTATATTACCTCAACACCTTTGGAAAAATTTGAGTAATGAAGAGTTTCCTTTTGCACCTCAGAATACGATGCCTGTTGGCAGCGGACCGTTTGTTTCAAAATCGGTTACGCGAAATGCCCAAGGAGTCATAACAGGATACCTTTTGGATTCTTTCCCCCAGTATCCTTTAGGCAAACCGTACCTTTCCCATGTGCGCATACTGATATACGGAAATCAAACAGATCTTCAAACAGCGTATAAAAATGGGACGATTAAAAGTGCTTATGGCATTCCGGCGCCAAATGCGTTAAAAGCTCCGTATGCACGAGTGTTTGGGGTATTTTTTAATGACCGCACAAATCCAGCATTAAAAGATCTTGCCGTACGTAAAGCCCTTTCTTTAGCATTAGATCGTACAGCACTTACTCAGAACACTTTCGGAGGATATGCTTCAGCGCTAAACGGGCCACTACCTGCAGGAAGCAGCATTCCAGCGATTCCAGTACCTTCTGACGAAACTCGCATGGATGAGGCTCGTGCCGCACTAACCTCTGCAGGGTACGTATACAGTCAAACCGCGCAGACCTGGAGTAAAAAAGGAGGAGAGCCGCTTTCAATTACTCTTACAACCTCAAATGTTCCTGAACTTAAAGTGGTCGCAAGTGCGGTACAGAAAGACTGGAGAGCACTCGGAATACCGGTAGAACTTGAGCTCCATGATCCTTCTACCTTGGTTCAGAACATTATTCGTCCGCGCGCCTACGGCGCACTCCTATTCGGAGAGGTTATTGGCTCCAGCCCTGACCTATACCCCTTTTGGGCAAGTAGTGAACGCACGAATCCAGGTCTTAACATTGCAAACTACGAAAACAAGGAAGTCGATACACTTCTAACTAAGGCTCGTGCAGAGTCTAACCCAGAAGTGCGTAGTGATCTTCTGGGGAAGATCCAAGAAAAGATTGCCGCTGACTACCCTGCTGCATTTCTATATACTCCTGACTTTTTATACAACGCACCTTCATCAGTTCGCGGCATAACTCTTTCACAAGTAAGTACGCCTTCTGATCGTTTCTGGGGTATCCAAAATTGGTATATCTACACTGAGCACGTGTGGCCGATTTTTGTCCCCTCTCCACGCCCTGGCGCATAGGTCTTTTTTAAGGTATTCTTGTGAATAAGTTTCCCCTTATGGGTAGTGCATAAAACTATTATTTAGCTTTGATTATTCCGCATTTCTTTAAATGCTAACCCCAATCTAGTATGACCTCAGCTCCCGCTCCGGCCCCAGCGCCGCGCGCTCCTCGTTCATCAGAATCATCATCTTCAGCGCCTGCGCGTGAAGAACGTGCACATGATACTCGTCCTCCTTCCAGAAGTGATGGGCCGTCACGCAACTCCAGTAATCGTACCCGTTCTAATAATGGTCCTTCACGCAGTGGAGGTCGTTCTATGCGCGATGCGCGCCGCCCTCAAATGCGTGGCGGAAATACTCCAACACAAAAAAAAGAGGCTGATTATCATCCAGACCCTGTTGCCTCAAACGTTGTTCGCATTGTTCCTCTTGGAGGCGTTGAAGAAGTGGGTCGCAACATGGTTGCGCTCGAAGTCGGGGATGACATTTACGTCTTTGACGTAGGATTCCAGTTCGTATCCGAAGAATCATCACCCGGTGTTGATTACGTGCTTCCAAATACAAAATACCTTGAGCGTAACGCGTCTCGGGTTCGTGGCGTCTTTATCACACACGGTCACCTCGACCACATCGGAGGCATTCCCTTTCTCTTGAACCGTTTTGGTAATCCACCAATTTACTCTCAGAATCTTACAAATGTAATGATTGCAAAGCGCCAGGAAGAGTACCCTGATGTGCCTAAGCCAGAACTCATCACCGTAGAGGCAGGTACGAGCCGTATGGTTGGTTCACATAAAGTTACATTCTTCGCCGTTACCCACTCGATTCCTGATTCAATGGGAATCATGGTTGAAACACCATACGGAAACGTTGTCGTTACCGGTGACTTAAAGCTTGAACACGAAAACGGTATTCCAACCGATAAAGAACAAAAAGTGTGGGGAGCGATCGGTAAGGAAAAGAACCTTTTCTTTATTGCTGACTCAACGAACGCAGAGCGTGATGGATTTTCTATCCCTGAAAGCCGTGTTCATACAACCCTTGAAGAAATTGTTCGTGGTGTATCTGGACGTCTTATCATTGGAACATTCGCATCTCAGTTCGAGCGTATGATTCGTATCATCCAGATTGCAGAGTCCATGGGTAAGAAGGTGGTAACCGAAGGTCGTTCAATTAAAACAAACCTTGAGATTGCCCAGAAGACTGGCCTCCTTACGGTAAAGAAAGACACGATAATCCAGGCTCAAGATATTCAGGATTATCCTGCAGATAAAATCGTTATCCTTTCAACTGGTGCCCAGGGTGAGGAATTTGCCGCACTTATGCGCATTGCTACAAAACAGCACAAGAACATTACGCTTACACCTCGTGATACAGTCGTCCTTTCCTCGTCCGTTATTCCCGGAAACGAGATCAGTGTTCAGAAACTTAAGGACAACTTGTTCCGAAACGGTGCAAACATAATCCACTACCGATCTTCCGACGTTCACTCTACCGGTCACGGTAACTCAGGTGAGCTTGTGTGGATTAACCAGCAGGTTGGGGCGAAATTCTTTATGCCTGGATATGGTTACTACTCAATGACCTGGAGTCACGCAAAGGCAGTTGAGCAAGCAGGACGAGCAAAGGATAGTATCGTTATTGCAGACAACGGAAACGTTATTGATATTATTGATGGCGAGCGTATGGAAATTCATAAGCAAAAAGTTCCGTCTTCCCCACTCGTAGTGGATGGCTTCGCTATTGGCGACATGCAGGAGGTGGTTATTCGTGACCGCCAGGCCCTTTCTAAGGACGGTATGTTTGTTATCATCGCAACGGTTAATCTCAAGACCGGTAAGCTCCGCAAGTCTCCAGATATTATTTCTCGAGGATTTATTTACCTTCGTGAAAGCCAAGACCTCCTTAACGAAGCCCGTCTTCTTATTAAGAAAACGGTTGAGGATTCAACCCGTGGTATGAATCCTGTTGACCTGGATTACGTAAAAAATACCCTTACCGACACCGTGTCCGGATATCTCTTCAATGCAACGAACAAAGCACCTATGGTGATTCCCGTTCTTATTGGAGTCTAACGAACGTGGTGGAGAAGACATGAGTAAAGCCGCACCCTTTGGGTGCGGCTTTTTCATAGCATACCTGCCAGCACAAACTAGGCCGCTTCAAGACGGTGTTCTGTTTCAGACGATCCGCGCAGCAACACAACGTGAGTTTCATACCACTCGGTGGTGGCAGTAATCCAGTTATCTTCTTGCTTCACCGTGCCTCTCCAGCCACACGAGCAATGCGCCCGAATCTTCGGAGAAGATGAATGAGCTCGTGAGCTATCAATAGGATCTTCACTCGGATTATGGGCTGAAAAGCTATGGCCGAGAGCGTCTCCCACCTGATGTAGATGGCGCGCCTTAGCTGAATCTGTTGCAAACATTACTATATTCTCCCAAAGACCAATGTAGCGAGCATACCAGGGCAGGTGTTTTGATTCAAGTGAACGCGTGATAATGGTAGAATCTAGCTATCTATGCGTCCACGTTCTTTGCTTGCTCTTAGCAACTTCTTTGCTTTTGCTCCGTACTATTTAAGTATTTATGTTCTAGCACCATACCTTGCGACCTTCATGTCCGCGAGTACCGCAGGTCTTGCATTGTCATTAGGCGGAACAATGACCCTTATCATCTTCCCTTTTATTCCCCGCTGGGTAGCAAAACGAGGACCTCAAAAACTTGGTATCATCTTCGGCTGTATTCAAGGTATTGCACTTCTTTTACTTTCTCAGCACCCCACACCACTTGTATCAATATTCTTAATCGCCGTTGCGGTAGCGGTAGCTCCACTCATTGTGTATCAGCTGGATTTGCTTCTTGAAGCATGTGTTGATGATGAAGGAAGTACAGGGCGAGTTCGTACGGCATTTACAACGGCCGGTAACGCTGCGCTTGTTCTTTCACCTGTCGTTATTGGCTTACTTCTCCACAACGGTGACCAGTATGGTCGCGTATTCTTTGTTGCAGCTCTTTCTATCCTTCCGTTTATACTTTTAATGTACTCACATTCACTTCCTGCCGTTACTCCTCAGAAAATCCCAAGCTTACCTCAGGCGTTTCTAAAATTCTCTCGAAGTCGTGATCTTAGGGCAATAGCGTTCTCTAGTACCATTCTCCATTTCTTGTTCCAACTCACCCCCCTCTATGTTTCACTCTACCTCCACACTTCTCTCGGAATTCCGTGGAGTAGCCTGGGGTGGATTCTGGCGATGTCTCTAATACCCTTCATTCTACTTGAATACCCTGCTGGCTTGCTTGCTGATACAAAAATTGGTGACAAGGGTTTGTTAGTAGCAGGATATATAATTGCCGGACTTTCATTTGCCTCTATTGGATTTGTTACAGAGACAACGCCATTGCTTGCTATTGCTGGAATATTAGTTCTTCTTCGCGTCGGCGCATCGCTCATTGAATCTATGACCGAAGTTCATTTCTTTCGCCGAGTATCCTCCCAGGATGCTGATATGGTAAGTATCTTTCGTATGACGCGCCCCGTCGGGGCGCTCACCGCGCCCCTCATCGGCAGTATTCTTCTTTCTGCGGGAGGCTACTCACAACTTTTTACCGTATCCGGATGTATTGTTCTTATCTTTGGTCTGGTGAGCGCACTTGCTATCCGTTCAAATTAAGTAGGTAATGCATATCCGTTCTTTCTTTTAGTAATCAATCCCTCATTGAGAAGTCTTTCAAGCTGACTAGTAACCTGTTCCGTACGATCTGATGGAAAGAGTTTTACGAGCGCCCCTCTAGTCTTTGGCTGAGCTGCAAGCTCACGAAGAATAGCTCCCCTAACTTCTCGAGCAGAGCCAGTAAATCTGCTTTGTTTGGTATATCCCTTACTTTTTGCATTAATTCGTATACCCGAGCGTTTAAGATGCGCTCCATAGTCCATGAGCGCTGCGTTCCAGTCTCTAGACCCATCTGAATCTAGTTTTACTTTCTTAAGCACTGCAATTACTTCAGTATCCAAGACTTCTGTACGATCGGGAAAGAAATGATGAATGACTGCCGTTCGAATATTTGTCTCAATCAATATCACGTCTTGATCGTATGCAAACGCAGCAACGGCACGTGCGGTATATGAACCCACTCCCGGAAGCGTTTCTAATACCTCTACGGTCTTTGGCATTACTCCTCTATATTCACGTACCACCGCTTTTGCTGCCTCGTGAAGCATCTTTGCACGGCGGTTATATCCCAGACCTTGCCAAGAGATAAGTACATCAGAAAGAGGTGCATCGGCAAGGCTCTGTATGTTTGGATACTTTTTCATCCACGCACTAAAGTACGGAATTACGCGCTCCACCTGGGTCTGCTGCAGCATGACTTCAGAAACCAACACTCTATAGGGGTTATGGGTTTTCCTCCACGGAAGAGAATGTCGTCCCTGTTTCTTGTAATACTCCCAAACTATTTTTTGAAATGCTGATACGGTCATCAAATCTCGTAAATCACGTCCTTGCGCTCAACGATAACTTTCCACAAGCGCTGCATGGCATGGCGGTATAGTGCTCGGTTTGGATTAAAGGCGATAGGTTCTTCCACTAATGCAAGCATTGAGATATCACTTTCCGTATCCCCCACTCCCACCGAACCACTAAGCGTAAGATTCTCCTTTTCGAGAGCACGAGTAAGGATGCTGGCCTTGTTCATAATAATATGTTCGTCTTCAATCTCTCCCGTAAAGCGGTTCGTAGCGCCCGTAGTGTAAAACGTACCGTATGACTTATGAAACCCTAATTCATACGCGAAACCATCGACGATAAACTTTGGTGAGTGGGAAATAGCGAGTAGGTAGTATCCTTTATTTTTTAGATCAGTTATAAGATCACGCGTATACCGGTACGTGCGGCCATGCATTTCTTCAATCACTTCTCCGGCGACGTCTGCTACGTCACTGTATGCCGTACCCTTCAAATACGTTCCGAAAGACTGCACGACTTTCTTAATGTACGGCTCGTAATCTGCTTTTCGATCTAACCACTCTTCCTGCGCGCGTTCATAGTCCTTTCGTGCTTCTTCAGGAAACACGCCGCGAAGTATTAGCCGGTCCACTAACTCAATCAAAAGAGATGATCTGAATACGGTTCCATCAATATCAAATACGGCTACAGGGCGGGCGCTATCCATATATATATGGTACCGCATTGCAGTAGCTATTGCTTTTTAGCTAATTTTGTTGCACAATACTATGGGTGTACATTCCGCACTCATACTGACAAAGGAAAAGAAATGCTGATATCTCAAAGCGATGATCCGCTATTGATGAAACTTCGGGACGCTATCGTGAAGGCGCTGATAACCAGCGACCTCGACCAAGACGAAAGAGCAGCGATTGCTTTTTCATACTGGGACACCGTCGTTCGCAGCTACATCGGCTCCGGGGACTTCCAAGGCTCCTGGTGGCGCATCAAAGCCGCTGCGCTCGGGGAAAAGGTCTTCGAAGGCCCTAACCGGGTCTGTCGGCCAAACCTCGAAGGCGAACCGGTCGGCCTGGTGTGCGCACCGCGTGAGATCATGGGTTTCATTCATGTTCTCTATTACGCCATGCATCAAGCGAAGATCGAGCTGGATCATGATAACCAGACTCCGGCCTGGGGCGCAATGTTCCAGCCGGGCGCCCGAACGGCTGGATTGATGCGAGGCCAGTCCGGTATCTCGTTCGAGATTGCCGCTCAGATGGCAGAGGTCATCGATTACTGGGCGAGCAATCACAGCAGAATCGCAGTCGCCGCTTGATATTGTATATATCTTAAGCATATAGAGCCGGGTGTCTTAGGACATCCGGCTTTTTAATAAACGTTCAGAAATATCTCATTGAGATTTAATAAAAACTTGATCGCTGATTTTGTAATCTCTTATACGTATGAGTTCTTTTTCTAGGAGAAGTAGAATAAATGCCTAGCAGGCTAGTTGGAATTATTGACCACGTCTTAACACGGCACCTCTGACCTATAAAACATAGCTCCGGTTACCCATTGCTTTGCTATGTATACTTATTGGTATATATCTCATGACATGAGTTTTATTTCACTTATTATCTTGGGTGCTGCTATTGTAAGTATCGGTATTGGGTATAGGGTACTTTTTGAATCCCGAAGGAACCCCGTTAATCAAGCATTTTTTCTATTCTCGATAGGAACAGCTCTATGGATTGGTGGGTACGGGATGATTATTGCCACCCACAACGATGTATATCTTCCAATACTAAATGGTGGTGGCTTGTTGCTCGTGATAGGTCTTACTTATTTTGCACAACTATTCCCGACTCCTACACCGATACCTTTTTCACGCTGGTTATTTTGGTTACCCTTAATTGCGGGAGGTGCTCTATTACTTCTAAGTAACAAGATTGTACTCGGTGTATCTTTTTCATTAGATGGAACAATGAACGTTACCCATGGGCCGCTAGCTCCCGTTTGGAGTCTATTACTACTTTTGTATATACTCATCAGCGTAGGTTTTTTTATCAGAAGTTACATTTACGCAACTGCAAGGAATCGCGCATTACTCTGGTTTATATATACAGGTATTAGTCTATTTGTTATTACTTCCATACTTTTTGATGCCGTCCTTCCTTCATTTTTTGGATTTACTCAATTAAGTGATCTGGGTCCACTAACTTCTTTATTTTTTCTTTTCGCAACGTCACTCGCAATTACAAAACACCGTTTTCTTAACATTCGAGTTGTACTTCAACGAAGTCTCGTATACTCAGTGTGTACATTCATACTCACCTGTATATATGTACTACTACTAATAAGTATCGAGGAAGTGTATAAGGGTGTGTCAAATATGGCAGCACCACTAAGTGCCGGAATTACAATACTTATTAGCATGTACACATTACCGAGAATGGAGAGCTACTTTCGAAGAATTAGTGATCCTTACTTTTTTAAAGATCGATATGATTATTTTTCAGTTTTAGATTCACTATCTGAATCTTTAAATAGAAATCTGAACCTTCGACCGCTCGTACTACAAAGTCTCACTGTTTTGGAAAAAGCATTTAAACCAGAATTTGCTTACTTTATACGTACCGAAACTTCTACATGCTATTCACATTTAAATTATTCAGATTTAAATGAGCGAATGTTGGTTACAGAAGATTGTGTTGAAATACATATCAGATCTGACTCTCGTATGATTGGTACATATATTCTTGGGCCAAGGCGCTCTGGTGATTCGTACGGCGAAATAGACCATTCACTGATGAAGACTTTTGCGAGTCATGCTAGAGTTTCATTCGAAAAAGCCGAGCTTTACCAAAAACTTCGAGATCATAAAGAAAATTTAGAAGTGAGGGTGGATGAGCGAACAAAACACTTACATGAACTGCAAATTAGACAGCGTGAGTTTTTTGATGATATTTCGCATGCTCTACAAACCCCGTTAACTGTAGTACGCGGAGGTCTAGAGTTATTGAAGAAGAATCTGCATTCAGGAGATATTCGTACCCATACCATCGTAAATACAAGTGTGGAGGACCTTTCACGACTTATTAGCTCTATACTTCAACTTGCTCGCATTGAGTCATACTCTTCTGAGAGTCAGATGTCGTTAGTTGATCTTACTTCTATAATTCTTCGTACTTCTGAATATGTACGCATTATTGCGGAAGCATCTGATATTTCCTTGTCATTGGAAATAGACTCTTTACCACTATTCATTCGAGGAGATGAGAAGCAAATTGAAGAGATGTGTACAAACTTACTTAGTAATGCCGTAAAATATACTTCCAAAAGTAAAATTAGACGCATTTCCATTTCTTTACTACTACATGATGGTAATGCAATTCTCTGTATTACCGATACTGGGATTGGAATGACACATAACCAACTAGAAAAAGTATTTGATCGTTTCTACCGCGCTTCGGAAACAAAACCTATTAAAGAAGGATTTGGACTAGGTCTGGCAATTACTAAACGAATTATTGAACGACATAACGGGAATATTCGCTATTCCAGTACTTTTGGTGAAGGTACGACAGTAACCGTCAGCCTTCCTGCTGAACTACCGGTAAATCCTCATGCACAAACACCTCTTTAACTTCGATAAGTGCTTCGAGCATAAAACGAAGCTCTTTAGCCTTTACTGAATCATAGGGAATATTAGGATTCGTAAAATATTTAAGCGTTTCTGAAAATGTCTGGACTCCTTCGCTCAAGTAGGTCGAAACAGTAACATCGTTAAATTCTTCCCAGGCACTAGCATCACGTATAATTGCAGTAGTTGTACGAGCCGTACCACAATAAACAAGAACTGGAAATGTAGTACGTGAATAACGCGTTTTTAATTCACTCATAGGGTGTAAGTGTTATTCGACAGGAATACTCACAAAGCCTTCGTCAGTCACGATTACGTGGTCAATGAGATCAATTCCCAGAACTCGTCCAGCTTCTGCGATCTGTAGAGTTACAACACGATCTGCTTCGCTGGGTGTAGAAATACCGGATGGATGATTGTGGACCAGAACAATCGCTGCAGCTGCATGAGCGAGCGCAGGACGAAAAACTTCACGAGGGTGGATAAGGTTTGCATCAATTGTTCCGATGGAAAGTACTTCGTCATGAATGACTTGATAGTGCGTATCTAGATACAGCCCTCGTAGGTGCTCTTTAGTAAGCGAACGCATATCAACAGTGTGGTCAAAGACATCTTTTGCGGTACGAATGACAGCTGCACCATTTCGCTTCTTCTGAAAGAATCTGCGTCCTAGCTCACCCGCTGCTATAATCTGCATTGCTTTACCTAACGGTATATCAGCATCCATTGCAAGCTGTTTCGCATCAGTACTTGAAAGTAAGCTTCTTTCTCCATATTCCCGAACTATCCGAGTACTCATAGTAAGCACCTCTTCTTTTCGAGTACCTGCTGAAAGTAGTATTGCCATAAGTTCCTGTGCAGTAAGAGCGTTTGGACCATGATCGAGCATTCGCTCGCGTGGTTTATCTTCTTCGGGAAGATCTCGCACTTTGAGTACGTATTTCTTATTTGATGTTCCGAGAAGAAGATCGTGATTTCGCATTAGATACGTCTGTTCCATAATGATTAAAGTATACAACCAAAGGGTCACGCTTACGCGCAACCCTTTGAGGATAGAACAACATCCTTAGAAAGAACCTAAAAGAAAGATAAAGTTTTTATGACTTTTTGCTCCATTTTTGCTTAATCCATGGCTCAATTACAAGGTCTTCTACCACCACCCCAATAAATGCCAGAATGACCAGAAATATCACAAGCGCATGCCCTCCGTGCTCTCCAAAGAAGCTTGTTATGGGGTTTTCGTGCTGTCCTACAGGAAGAACGGTAATATCGTCAAAATCAAGGGTAAAAGAGGGTAGATCTGCCTGTGTAGAGTGCCCCGTAAGAATGGCAGCATATTCACCTTCTGAAGGGAATATAAAATTAGCTAGCAATGTCGCACTCTCAGCCTGAATGGTTGTCGTGGCAAACAAGCTATGACTCATTACTTCCAAGGTATACGTGTACGCAGAAGGATTAAATGTACGAGCTGAGTCGCTCATATAAAACTCAAACGTTGCCGGCTCGGTGCTTGTGGGTTTATGCGCAGGCTTTAGATGCATTCTGGCGGTAACGGTTCCACTTTCCTCTTGCACATGAGCGTGCACAAACGATACGGGCAGTACGAGCGCAATCGCACATACGAAAGATACGAGCTTTTTCATTTAGTTTCTAGCGTGTTTTCCGCGTATTTTGATTCATAAGCGTTATTGAGATCTGAAGCACAGAAGCAAACGAAACCCAAAATAGATATGGAATATTTATGTATGCAACCCAAGAGAGATAGGGATATATTTCATTGAGCGCATATATAAGGGTGGCAAGCACAAGAAGAATATCTATCGTTGCGAGGACATTGTTTCGAAGTCCAAACTGTAGTGGGGTGAAAAGAACGTTGAAAATAAGATTCAACGCAAAAATCAATACGATTGAGGAAGGAATTACTCCCAAGTATCCTTGGTATGCAGTATATCCAAATGAAACAGCGATGATGAGATACAAGACTGACCAAACTGGTCCGAAAATCCATGACGGGGGTGCAAAGAACGGTTTCTTTAATTCGCGGTACCAAGTTTTTGTTCGATTCATATACTAACAATACTACATTTAGATACCATGTTTATTAGCTTATTTTCAGCACATCTAGCCACCTCTACTTCACGAGTTGTAATTTCTCTACACGAGTTAATCCTTTTATCCTCGACTCTTCTTTTGCGGCCTCACTCCGGTCTGCACATGGTGCAGAGTATATAAGAGTCACAGGCCGTCGCGCGCGCGTATACTTCGCCCCCAGTGTGGATTCGTTATGCTCTTTTACTCTTCGTTCAAGATCATTAGTAGAGCCGGTGTACAGTGAGCCATCAGCGCATTTGAGAATATACGTATGCCAGGACATAGAGCGTAATGCGTTTACAAATTCGGATATTGCTTCTTACGGAGCGGAGTATACGTCCACCACATCCTGACCTTTCCTCCATTCATAAAATCTATTGCTGCCATGTAGGTGTCCAGCACACACGGATCCTGACGCACACCACTAATTCGGCACATCTTTTTGTAGAGCACATAGGCGTCCTTCTCTTTTAAATCCGCGGGTGACTTTAGACCTAACTCACGAAAATCATTAGCCATTGCGGGGCCAATGTTTGGAATGTCCGTGAATTTCTGTACCTCTTTAGCCGTGCGCGCTTTCATAGGTATTCGTGAACGTTGTGCCGCTTACTGATACTGAATAAACAATGGCTGAGGCGTAAGTTTCAAAAGTTCGCTTGGAGTGAGAAGGCGCGTACTCGGAGGCTTTAGATCGTTCTTATAAAAGAGCTTGAACCCTGCGAACTGTACCGGTTGGTTAGAAACAAACTGCTTGTACGTATTTAATTTCTTAGCAGGACTTCCCCATCCATCCATATCCATAAGAACCTGCACTTCAGGAAGTGGCTTTATATTTGCGGTACCAGTCACCATATTTTGAGTGAAGCGGTGTACGATCAACACCTTTGGGGGTAGATCATTTTTCTGCACGAGTTCTGCAAGATGTTGGGCAGCATAATTTATATCCGCTGAACTAAAGGTTCCTATAACAGTGCCGGGCTTCTCCCCACCTTTCATAGAGAATTCTGGATCAAGCGCGAGATGCACATTTGGCATCGCAAGATATTTGTCGAGCATCGGAAGTTCACGCTGAAGCGTAGAAAGCCCTACCTGCATCTCAAGGATTACAATTCCGTTTATTTGATTGGCGAGTTCCACGGCGTGATCAATCTGCGCGTCGGGCATGCGCAGCATGTAATACCCTTGCTTACCGGGACTGCTTTGCGCAGTGAGCGCAATGTAATCAATGGCCATAACGACGGGCGTAGAAGGGTCAGCGGCTTCCCACTTTGCCTTTTCAGCCTTAAGCATTGAGATCATCTGTGGAGCGGGATATTCACCAAGTACCCCCATCTTCGTGGAGTAGAAGTTACCGTAATAGGCAATGATTCGTTTGAATGGAAGTATTGCACCTGCCTTTGGGTAGGGTGCTTGAGTTGGCCAGAGACGCTTCGTGGTCGAACTCGTCGTGGACGCATAGTTCGCTACCGAAAGAAGTTTTGCATCATATGCCTTTGTATCAAGTACTGGTTTCTGTGCCACTTTTGGAAGTGAGAAGATACCGGTTGTACTGCTCGTCGCTTCTGCTTCAGCACGCGAGTAGCGCATACCAAAAGCATCACTCCAGCCCACGAGGTAAATCATAATGAGCCACGCACCGGTTATGCCAAGAATAACGCGAATACGTCGGTCATATGACCTCTTTGCTGACTGCTTTTTTCTTCGCGTGGGTTGAGTTGGCATGTGTGCGTATACGATACCACGCTTACTATGAGTTTCTTATGTAGCGGTACCGCTCCACTCGCTCGGAACGTGTGGAATATCGAAATACGTCTCAAAGTAGATGAGGTGGCACGTATATCCTCCGGGATTATTCTGCAAATAGTCCTGATGGTATGACTCTGCAGGCCACCAAGCCTTAAACGCTTCAAGTGAGGTAACCACAGGATCTTTCCAGCGTTTTGAGTCATTAACGATTTTTATGAAGGCTTCTGCCTGCGCCTTTTCGTCTTCATTCTGGAAGAATATAGCTGAACGATAGGACGTTCCCATATCATTCCCCTGACGATTCATCGTCGTTGGATTATGAATGCTGAAAAAACGATCGAGGAGTTTCCAGTAGCTGGTCTTTTCATCGTCATACGTAACCTCGAGCGCTTCTGCGTGTCCGTTATGATCTCGGTACGTTGGGTTATCATTCTGCCCACCCGTGTATCCGGTCTCCGTATCCGTTACCCCTTCGAAGTTTCGGAAGAGATCTTCAAGTCCCCAGAAACAACCACCCGCTAGATATGCTTTTTTAATCATATGAATTTGTTATTTACTTGGATCGCGCCACACTGCCTCTATATTGTTCCCGTCAAAATCATGGATAAAGGCACCATAGTATCCGAGAGAATACTGTGTTCGATACCCGGGAGCACCGTTATCTTTTCCTCCTGCAGCAATGCCTGCGTCATAGAAAGCCTGCACCATTTCTGGGCTACTAGCTTCAAATGCCACGTGCACGCCCGCCGACTGCTCAACTTTTCCAAGCCAGAAGTCACTGCGGTCCCCCGTTCCATACCCGGCAGCGCCATACTCAGGAAGATCCATCATGAGTGTGTAACCCAAAGGTGCGAGCATTGCCGTATAGAGAGGCTTTGATTTTTCGAGATCTCGAACTGCTGCTGATGCGTGATCAATCATAATTAATTTATTTAAAGACTATTAGTATGGCGCCAGCAATACTAAGTATGATACCGGCGACTGACCGAGCGGTAAAAGCCTCTCCAAACACGAACGCCGCTAAGATAAGTATAAGCACTACTGACATCTTATCAATTACCGCCACCGCGCCAGCTGGGCCGAGCTTTAGTGCCGTGAAATACAGCACCCAGGACGCTGCTCCCGCAGCAGCTGAAAGCAAAATGAATAACCATGCCTTACCATCTACGGCTCCTGAGCCAAGTGCCTGGAACTTCTTTAACGCAAACCCGGCAGCCACGAGTAACCCACCCATGACCACACCGCGAAGAATAGTGGCCAGAACCGGATCAACACTTTTAAGCCCTATCTTTCCAAAGATAGATACGAGGGCCGCACAAACGGCCGAGCCAGCAGCATAGAGCATCCACATGCTCTAAGTGTACTACGAACTGAACGCTTCGAGTCCTTCCTCTGAAAGAGCCATCTTTACCCCTTCGCGTGAGTCCATACGCTTCATAAAGGCCATAATATTTGTGTGTCCTGAGAGATCCATCTTGTGGGTTGTTGTCCAGCGAAGAACGGTATACAGATACGCATCAGCAGGTGTAAAGGTATTCCCTACCAAGTACTCGTGCATACCGAGCTCAGCTTCCACAAAGGCGAGTCGTGCAATAATCTTCTTTTTCTGCTCTTCCTTCTGCTCATCAGTGAACATTGAACCAAATAGCGGAGCAAAACCTTTGTGAATTTCAGAACTTACGAACGTAAGCCATTCAAGTTCACGGTAGTAATCCATACTTCCCTTTTCCGGCATGAGTGACTCAGATGACTGGTCGGCGAGGTACTGCACTATCGCAACACCTTCAGCTAATACGTCACCTGAATCGAGGCGAAGTGCTGGCACGTATCCTCCTTTAGGATTAACGGCAAAGAAATCTTCTCCTTCAGCGGTTGTTCGCCCTTCTGCACTAAACGTTATCTTTGAAAGCTCAACAGGCACTTTTCCTTCACGAGCTACAATATGAGGTGATAATGAGCACGCGCCAGGTGAAAAATAGAGTTTCATAGAATATATAAAATTAGTCGAGCTAATACCCTAACTGTACCAGTTTTAAAATATGACGGGCGATGGGGATAACACTACGGGAAATACCTATGAAATTTAGTCAGTATTTGACTAGGGGTACGTATATACGTACTCTACATACAGATCATCAGAGAGGATCGCTCATGCAAGATTCAATTGTTACTACACAGTCCTTTAACAGAGATGCTTACCTGCGGTTCCTCAATCTAGGGCCAGATGCCACCTGGTGCGCCATTGCTGCGGCTCAAACGGAGCTATATCGTCAAAGACTGGCAAAGTCGTTTAACCTTCCAGACAACGCTACGTTCAGAGAAATTCTCAGTGCGCAGGAAAGAGCACCTCCACGAAACTGTGGCCCGGTAGGAAAACAGTAATCATCGCCCTTCGTTAGAACGAAAACCAAACTTCGTTCTAACGAAGGGCGGTTTTCTTTTATACACACCACACGTCTTTGCCTAGAACGCGTTTTCGTCCCTTATCCGTCCGAAGGGATACTCTTTTGCACATGCTTAATAATTGATTGAACCTCTGGATCAGTAATTTCGCGAGGACGAGGAAGTGATACGGAAATATCTTCAGTAATACAGCCATCACTGAATACTAAAATTCGATCCGCGAGCATCACTGCATTTTCTATATTGTGAGAAATCATAAGCATAGTAATCTTTTGCTCTTCGTGAATACGAAGTATTTCGTCCGAAAGGCGCTTTGTTGTCTCCGTATCAAGCGCAGAAAATGGCTCATCAAGGAGGAGTAGTTCCGGAGCAGATACGAGCGCGCGTGCAATCCCCACTCGCTGACGCTGACCGCCTGACAAATGACGCGGGTACGAATCAGAACGGGATTGAATCCCAAGTTCAGTGAGTGTTTTTCTTGCCTCATGATCTTTCTGTGCCTCAGTGAGTGTTCTTCCTGTGAATCCAATTTTCACATTATTGAGCACCGTTTCCCACGGAAGAAGAGCGCCTCCCTGAAAGATCATGCGCGTTCGCGCAGTGTTTTGTATATGTCCTTTTTGCGCAGTATCAAGTCCTGTTATGAGCCGGAGTATTGTGGATTTACCGCTTCCTGAAGGACCAACAACTACCGTGAACGAACCTGGTGAAAGGTTAAAAGAAACATTCTTGAGAATGGGAGGCACATGCGGCTCATACGAAAAACCAACATCACTAAAGGATAAGACTGGGGTATCTTCACTCATAATTATTCAAATTTAAAACGCTCAGCATACGCTAAGAGTGGCTGCCAAACGGCAATATTCAAAAGTGCTATGGCAATAACCAGCACCGTCATTGCCGCGACAAGCATTGAAGAGTCACCCGTTGAAGAAGCATGCACGAGAATACTGCCAATTCCAAAAAGATCATGCGCCGTATCTGCCTGCGGAGCATATGCACGAAGTGCCTCAGCAACGATAACAATATTCCACCCATCTGCCACCGCTAGGATTGATCCGGTAAGAATTGCAGGAAATACGGATGGTAAAAGTACCTTACGAAGACGCTCCATACGAGTCATACCAAACACCACCCCCACGGCTTTAACATCCTCGGGCGTTTGACGTACGCCACCGACCACACTGAAAGCAATATTCCAGACCATGGAAAAGAAGATAATAAATATTGCCGCGCCTTCAAGAAAATTTGCCTTGAGAAAAATAATGATGATGACCGGGAAAAATGCCAGCACCGGCAAAGACTCGAGTACATCAAAGATAGGCAGAAGTGCACTTTCAACGCGACGCCCGCGCTCAGCCAAAAGGCCGAGCGCCACACCAATCACCAGTGCAAAGATGTATGCGATAAACAGGCGGAGAAACGACGCGCCAAGTGCCGCTATAAGCGTACCTACTTTGCCCGAAATTTCGCTTGGCACAAACAACACTCCTGTCGCAAAAAACCCCGCAAATACTACTAATCCAAGCGGCAATATGAGACCGCTTCCAATGCGATGCGCCATCGTCGAAGAATGTCGCCTTCGCCCACGATGACTCCAATACGGCATTTTTGGAGAAACATCTTTCATACCCTCAATTCTAGCACCATGCGTTCATGTGCCGCGATCCACTGCTATGACGTGCAGTCGTAATCAGTACCGCTAGTTATTTTTGTACTGTTTGTTGTGGTTGCATACCCAGAATTATCAATACAGAAAAAGGTGCCTGCAGTACCCTTAAGAGGAACTTGCGCTGCCCATGAGAGTGCGGTGTCGTTACAAACGGCAACGGTTCCAGAACCTGCCGCATTACGGGTAACACTACTAATGCCAGCGTTTGAAGCAGCTGCAGACACCTGGGCAAAAATACTCTTTACTCCAGCCACAGTAACGTTTGTACATATGTTTGCATACGAATACCCATTTGAGTCGTAGAATAATTCTGATTGTGAACGAGAATTAGTGAGATTTGATTTAATAGACCCATCAGTACCTTTTGAGCGCGCGGAGTTTAATGACGCTAATACCACCGAAGAAAGAACACCAATAATTGCGATGACCACTAGAAGTTCAATGAGAGTAAAACCATGAACAGGGCGAGCTGATACTCGTAAGAGAGGTGAATGCTTTAGAAAACCGTACATTACATAAAGCATACCATCTCATTGCGCGGAGAATACGGTATATTTCTAGACTGTGGAAAGAATGACCCTACATGAGTCTACACGCCCAGATCAAGTTTCTCGTCGATACGTATTTGAGCAACAAACTCCGGTACGTGTGAGACCAAGACCATAGCACCTTCATAGGCATCAAGTGCCTTTGCAATGACGGGAATATGACGGAAATTAATGTGGTTAGTTGGCTCATCGAGGATAAGAAGTCCTGGCTCAAGAAGCACGATGCGCGCAAAAGCAACGAGCCCCTTCTGCCCTTCGGAAAGTACGCCAATCTTTTTCCCCATAGCAGGGCCAAGCAAAAGAAAACCGGCAGCGACAGCACGCATTTTCTCCTCATTCTTTTTTTCCATTGCGTCTAAAAGTGTCTCCATCACGGTTTTGTTGAAATCAAGCGTGGAAAAATCTTGACGGTAGTATCCCACCTTAATGCCGCGCGAAATTGTTGCGCCTGGTGCGGTCTTATTTACCAGTGACTCAAGAAGTGTTGATTTACCAATACCATTAGGGCCTGCAAGTAAGAGATGCTGTTTTTTCTTTAAGGTGATGCTCGCATTCTTCTCAACTACTTTTCGCTTTTTCGGATCCATGATGGTAAGCGAATTGATGGTGAGAATATCTCCTACGAGTTCTGGCTGTACAGGGATAGTGAAAGGACGGATAGTCTTATCCTCACGACGCACATCCACTATTTCGTCTTCCATTTCTTCAATCTCATCACGCATTTTCTTCGCGACTACACGCATCTTTCCTCCCTTCTGTGCAAAGAAGTTAGCCTTGTCTTTATTATCCTGAATCTTCTTCTGCAGCTGAGCATTCTTTCGATTCTCACGCTCAATACGAGCGGATATTTCCTTGAGGAGGGTGAAATAGTCGCCGGTATATTGTTCGAGTTTTTGCGTGTGAACATCCAAATACAACACACCATCCGTAAATGAATTCAAAAATTCAGCATCATGAGAAATAACCATACACGTCTTTGGGTATTCCTTGAGGAATTCAGTCAGGTGTTCAATACCTGCAGTGTCGAGGTTATTCGTTGGTTCATCGAGCAAAAGAAGATCGGGCTCTTGAATAAGCGCGCCGGCCAAAAGAAGACGAGCCTGCTGGCCACCTGAAAAGCTTCCCACTTTCGCATCATGATCTGCATGAAGATTTACAATCTCTAAAGCTTCATCAATTCGAGGATCAATGTCATATACCTTTTTTGCAAACATTCCTTCGAAGTATTCGCGAACGGTCTTTTCACGATCTTCAGCAGTCATTGCTTGATTTGCCATAGCAATGCTGGTGCCTGGTGCAGTCACTACCTTCCCTTCCACCGGCTCGAGCTCGTTCATGATGATTTTGAAAAGCGTGGACTTTCCTGCGCCATTTTGACCCATTAGGGTCACTTTCATACCCCGTTTTAGGGAAAATACCGATTCTTTGAGGATCGGGTAATTATGCCCGTACGTGTACGAGACATCTTCAAAACGCACGACTGATGAACCTGGCGAACTCATATAGGTACTCTACCCTAGTCTTTACAGACCAACAATCTCATACTCCGCTTCCTTTTTTATTTCAGTTCGAAGAGGAATTTCCTTGAGGTAGAAAGCGGTAATAAATGCAATGAGCATTATTGGTGATGCATAGAGGAATAGGTCATCAAACGAACGCGTGAAGGCATGCAGCGCAGGCGCTGCTATTTCACGCGGCAACGTATGAAGGATGTTAATACTTGCAGCTCCCATTGCATTCGCTTTCTCAGCAAGCGCTGGGGCAAGTTCCTTAAGGTGGACCGTAAAACGTGATGCAAGCACTGCACCAAATATCGAAGTTCCAAATGAGCTGCCCATTGATCGGAAGAATGTTACGGCAGAGGTCGCAACGCCTAGATCTTTGTAGTCAACAGCATTCTGCACCGCAAGCGTCATAACTTGCATAAAGCTTCCAATTCCTACACCGGTGATGAACATCCAAAGTGAAATGACCCACTGATTCGTATCAGTTTCAAGACCGCTTAATAGTACTAACCCAATACCGGTAATGACGGTGCCGTAGAGCGGGAACAGACGATATGTACCCGTTTTAGAAATACGGCGTCCAGAATACACCGATGCACTTAAGAGTCCTGCTACGAGTGGAAGCATAAGCAAACCGGACTTAGTAGCAGAGTACCCGCGCACGATCTGCATATACTCGGGGAGATAGATAATGGCCGCAAACATGGCAAAACCGGAGATGAATGAGAGGAGTGAGGACACCGTAAAGACACTGTTCTTGAAAAGAGAAAGAGGCAGGATTGGTTCTACGGCATGACCTTCCCACCATATAAAGGAGTACCCAAAAAATACTCCTGCCCAGAGCAACCATATAATCTGAAGTGAATTCCAGGCGTACGTCGTACCACCCCACACGGTAACTAAGAGGAATGAAACAACACTTATCGTAAGTAATGCAGCGCCAAGATAGTCGATCGTATGATCCCGCTTTTCCACTTTTACGTGCAATTTAAGTACGATGGCAGTAAGTGCAATGATGCCAAGGGGGATATTGATAAAGAATATCCAGCGCCATGAAAGATGGTCCGTGAAGAATCCTCCGAGTAACGGACCGATCACACTTGATACGCCAAAAACGGCACCGATAAGTCCTTGATATTTACCACGTTCACGGGGAGAGACAACATCACCTATGGTTGCGAACACCATGGACATAAGTCCGCCGGCACCAATTCCTTGAATAGCGCGGAATGCAATGAGCTGAAGCATACTCGTTGCGAAACCTGAAAGGACTGACCCGATAAGGAATATTACAACGGCAATAATAAGCATTCGCTTGCGTCCAAAGATATCGGAGAGCTTTCCATAGAGTGGCGTGACCACCGCACTCGTAATCAGGTATGCCGTCACGACCCATGAAAGCTGATTCAAGGCCTTGAAGTCATTTGCAATGGTTGGCAACGCTGTCGAAACAATAGTCTGATCAAGCGCAGCCAGAAGCATCGTTATCATGAGCGCACCCATGATCACGAGCACATTTTCGTGTCGCTCGGGGCCTTGGAGAGTTTGTTCCATAGAGTCTTACACTCTAATGGTAATCACCTAAACAAGCAATGAAGCCGTACTTTTGACGCTTATCTCTTTACCCGGCAATTAAAAGACCACAGATAATTGCCGTTGCCCATCCTCCAAATGACACCGCCCCACTTATGAAAAGCGGTATACGCTCCTTGTGAGAAAGTGAGGCAAACGAACGAGTAAGCGCAACTGCAGATAACCGCTCAATGGCATATGTATTTAGAATGAGCGCGAAGATTACAACCATTTTTGTAATAAAGGGAGTTACAGAAAGGTATGCAGCGGCTGAAGCGTGGTACAAAAGACCTCCGGTGATTAAAAGTAACGCGAGTCCTATACTCACTGCGGTATGTAGGAAATGTACCCGTCGAGAGTCCATCATTTCTTTCTTCCCAAGTATCCACATAAGTGCCTGCTCATCAGAATATAGAACAAGAAGCCCTGTGATGATGGCGATAATTAAATGAATAGTAACTATCATATTATTGAGAAAGCGCGCCGAGCTTATATCGTTCAAGCACGGCAGCAGGCTCAGCACTTCCACCGTGTTGAGTGTTAAAAGCTTGTGATCCGTCCTTACCGCAGATTGAGAGAATGCCTCCCTGCCCACCCGGATGCTCTGCGATCCGTTTTGTTAGATCGTACACATTCCCATTTATCGCTGTCCAACAACTTTTTGACGTATTATGCGATGCTATCGAGGCAAGCGTATATCCAGATACTGCAGGCGTAGTTGGCGCGGAAACTGCTGGTGACCCTGACGTCTCGATAGGCACTGAAGGACGTACAGTCGGTGTACTAGTTGCATCAGCTTGAGTTGTAGTTGCTAATGAATAGCTCGCAGGAGCGCTTTGAATATTCGTTTGAATGGAGCTGTATAGGTAGCCTCCAGCAAGGATAACGAGGAAGAGTGCGAGCAGAGATAGGGTGGTCTTCATATACAAGAGTGCGCTTTTGAGAACAGTATTATTTCATCATTGTACACGAAAGGCTTTTACTACTGGTATGCTTAGTGCTATGAACCCTACCATCCCCAAAGAAGAGGCACATACGTTTCTTACTAGTAACGACATAGGGGCTCTCGCAACGACAAGTTCAGACGGAATGCCTCACGTACGGCTCGTATACTACGCCGCTGATGCTGATTTCTCTATTTACTTCCTATCCCTCGCAAACACCCGTAAAGCTGATGATATTCAAAATGGATCAAAGGCAGCGTTTGTGGTTACAGGAAATGATCGCCACCACACCCTTCAGATTGAAGGAATCTTTGAGGAAATGACCGACACGGCGATTTTTGGTCCAATGATTAGCTCCCTTACTGCTCATTTGTTCCCTAAGGGAGAATCTTCTGCACCCATAACGCACTTAGATACAGCAAAGCCAGTATTCTTTAAAATTAGTCCGACGTGGATTCGCTGGGGTGACTTCACGCATGGAGCGAAAAACAGCGAAGTTCTTCATACTATTAACCCTTCCTAAGTGGTAAGAATGGTCTTTTCAGGCCGTCAGTACCTATATATGATCAAGCGTATTCCTCTCTTTACCCTATTCCTCATTTTGGGATTGGCTCTGAACACCACCTCGACTCACGCATCAATACCAAAGGGTGTTCGTGTATGTCACACGTATTCCAGCACCATTAGATATGGTCAGCAAGATACAGGATCAATAACTGAAGTTAGCGACTTACAGCAAACATTAAACTCGCAAGAGTACTTTGATTCTGCGAATCTTGGTACGGGACATTTTGGCCCAATTACACTTAGAGCGGTAAAACGTTTCCAGATTGATCATGGTATTCCAGGAACAGGATTTGTTGGACCCCTTACGCGTACTGCGCTGAATACAAGCCAGACAGGATGCGGTATCGGAGAATCTCCTGCAACACTCTATTCTGCTTCCCCAACCTCTGCATCTGCAAGTACCACTATTTCTGTACGCGGCTTCGGTTTCTCAAAGACAAATACTATTCTACTTGATGGCTTTGTAGCGGCGCGTGATATTCCCATAACCTCATCTGTTGCCATTTCATGCACCACCGACTCTTCTTGCCATGGAGGAATAAACCAAACGATAACGTTTGTTCTTCAGAATTATCTTTCTCCGTACTGTCCTCCTGGCTCCATGTGTCCGCTCTATGTACGCGTGGCAGCGTCGGGTACGTATAATCTCACCGTACGGAATGACGCCGGAGTAAGCACCAACGGATTACCGTTTACAATTAGCGAATAAGTCTACTGACTCTGCGCGCCTGAAGCTCCGTACCACGTCTTTTGCCATGCTTTCATTTGAGCGATTTCAGAATTCTGTGCAGTAATAATATTTTGCGCAAGATCTTTCACTTCCTGATGCTTTGCATCCCGAAGCGCAGCCTGTGCCATAACAACAGCTCCTTCATGGTGGGTAGTCATCTCGCTAAGAAAGGCTTTATCAAATGCATCCCCAGTCTTTCCTTCGAGTGCGGCCATCATACCGTCCATGCTTTCGTGCATACTCATTTCATCGTTCCCCATTTTGTCATGCATCATCATTTCATCAGACATTGAGTGCTCCATACTCATTTCATTATATCCAGCCTGAGAAACCATAAGACCTCCTGCTGCTCCAAGTCCAATACCAAGCACTGCTGCCATCACAATCTTAATATCAATGTTTTTTGTGTTCATATAGAGAAAGTATACCCTGTCTCTTCCATACCCTTCACAAGACCTATGAATAACCTATTTATAAGGAATATAAGAGCATCTTGTTCATTATTGGATCGTGAAGTAGGCTAGTGCTAACGCTGTTCTTTCACACTATAGATAAGGATCACGCAGTGCTACAGGAAAAGATTCATTCGAAGCCAAAGAGCAAAAAGGTACCCCGTGCGCTTCGCGCACGCCGCTACTTCGTTCGTCTCGCTCTTTCAAAAGAGCGCCGGCAGGTACAGTACCTATACCGGATACATCCTCCTGTTTCTCGTCCATTCTTTCCGAGCGATGAAACACTCCGATCACTGCTTCAAACACTCCCAGACGTACACTTTCTTCGCTGCACCCGTACGCGGCAGTATGACCGCCTGTACGTTCACACATTTAAAAATAATGTGTTCAATGCACGGGCGAAACGTATTGATCGTGAAAAGCATGCTGCGTTTATGGCTGAACTCGGTGCGCACTGCTCGGAAGAGTCAGTGATACCTCAGCATGTCGTAGATGCATGCCGTGTGTTTCTTTCAGCAAACGAATTTGTATCTGTTGAATGGGACGGCATACAACTGATTGCCTATAATGCGGATGGATACCGCTATGAATGGCGGATATTTCATACTCCCGTTGGCTATGGCAAGGCATTTCGGGCCTTGTATCGCATCTGCAGAACAGAACGTCCGTTCATCTTTGGAACCGCTCCTCCGTGAGCGGTTCTTTTATATCCCCTTATTACTTCATTTAATTTCTACCAACACTTCATTTCGCGTCATCCACGGCGGAGTCCAGGGAGCGTTGTACCCGGCATACTGTGGCTCTCCAAGTATCGTTACCCCGTCGCGCTCCAGAGCCATTAGTAATTTTTGTTTCTTTGCTTGAACACGTGCATCGGTACGCAGCCAAGCGAAGCGAATGACGGCCATTTTCTTTTCAGGGATGGTGACGATTTGTACACGAGAGTCTGTGGGGGTCGGGAGTGTATCAAGGGTGTATGAACGCGGCATACCGAACGCTATGATGTGCGACTCCCCTTCTATTGAGGCAATAACCGGCGCAGTCATCGCAATCGACTCAGATGCTGAACTCTTTTCCACAACAGGCGCAGTCATCGCAATCGACTCTTTCTTTGTATTACCTCCAAAAATATAGCCTGCAACTATAGTAAATCCCTTATTCAAAGCTTCTTTATACGATCCAGTAACCACGGTCTGAGCAACAATGTGTGCAGGATATAGACGAACTTCGTACTCTTTTTTGGTCTCAAGCACTGAGTATTCGGTATGTTCAACGCGCGATGAAAAATATCCCCACACAGACCACACAACAATTACTCCGATTACTCCATATAGAATGTTCATATACTTAGCATATCAGGTAACTGAAACTACCCAAATACTACCTCTTACCAACATCAGACTGATACACTTAGTTAATGAGCTTAGCTAAGATCCATAGAGAGATACTGGCCCATGAAAGTAATCGTCACTTTACAGAAAAAGGGTTCGCTCCTCTTTATTCAGTATCTCGATCAGCAAAAATAGTAATTATTGGTCAAGCACCGGGAAGAAAAGCACAGGAATCAGGTATTCCTTGGAACGACATAAGTGGTGATACGTTGCGAAACTGGTTAGGAGTTGATAGAGAGATGTTTTACAACAAGGAACTAATCGCACTTCTCCCTATGGATTTCTACTATCCCGGAAAAGGTACGACAGGAGACCTGCCACCTCGAAAAGAATTTGCACCACGGTGGCATGAGCGAATACTAAAAGAAATGTCAGACGTACAGTTAGTGGTGCTGATCGGGAGCTATTCACAGAAATACTACTTGAAGGATAGGCTAGAAAAGAATCTAACAGAAACAGTTAGGAATTATAAGAAATACATGCCGAGATACTTTGTACTCGTTCACCCTTCTCCTTTAAACGCACGGTGGCAGGCAAAAAATCCTTGGTTTACAAAAGACATACTCCCTCCGCTTCGAGCAAAAATACGAAGCATCCTGAAAGCATAGCGTACCCTATTTCGATGAAGGAGCTCCTGACGTATTTCTAAACAATTTTTTCCCAGCCTCGATTAGCGCTATATTAACGAATCCAATCAGAAGAACTCCGAGTACCCAAGTGAATGGAAGTGAGACAGTACCGAAGAGCACTTGTAGAACAGGAACGTATATTGCAACTCCCATCAGAACAAAACCTATCAGTATTCCCCCTGTTAGGTAGCGGTTAGAAAATAGCGGGTACGAAAGTATACTCTTGTCCAAACTTCGCACTGACAGCGCTACGAGCAATGTATAGGTGCCAAACGCTGCAAACGTGAAGGTGCGCACGAGTTCAGTGTCATAACCAAGGTGTAGGAGAACGGCATACACCACCAGAAGAAGGATGCTTGTTGTGGTACCGATAATAAGAATAAGGAATTTCATAAGCGGGTCAAACAGCTCTATCTTTCCTTTCTTAGGCCGGTGCGAGAGTCCATCTGAATCTTTCTCAAAGGCAAATGCAATAGCAGGAAAACTATCCGAGAAGAAATTCACCCAGAGTATTTGTAGTGCATTGAGTGGTAACGGCAGCCCGATAAGGAGTGATCCTCCAATCAAAACGAGTCCATCAGCAACGTTTGAGAGTAAGTACACAAGTACTTTTCGAAGGTTACTAAGAATCTGTCGGCCCTCCTCAATGGCCGCAACTATCGTCTCAAAGTTATCATCCAGGAGCACCAAGTCTGCAACACTCTGAGCTACCTCAGTTCCTGAGCCCATAGCAATACCAATATCTGCTTGCTTTATACTTGGCGCATCATTCACCCCGTCACCGGTCATAGCCACGATCTCACCTGACTCTTGGAAAAGCTTAACTATACGTAATTTATCAAAAGGGGTAACCCGGGAAATTACTGAAATATGAGGTAAGCGTTTTCGCAGCTCTTCTTCTGAAAGCGAAATAAGTTCTGAGGCATCGAGTACCGATCCCGGAGTTATCGTCATACCAATCTCACGAGCTACCGCCGTGGCCGTTCCCTGATGATCCCCAGTCATAATCACTGTTTTAATACCAGCGCGTCTAACCCTATCAATAGTATCTTTAATCCCGTGACGAATAGGGTCACGGAACGTGATGAATCCATCAAAGGAAATAGCATCCGTAGAGAGATTCTCTGCGAGTGAGTAATCTTCAGTGTGTACTATTTTTTTAGACGCAACGCCAAGAACCCGTTCACCTGAGGCCGCTAACTCTGCTACTTGTTCGAGCATGGATGCTTTCTCTTTCTCAGTTAGAGCAGAGCACTGAAGCAATATATCTGGTGCGCCAAAGAAGATAATCCTATGCGTGCGTCCTTCTTTAACTAGTGACGCAGAATACTTGTGAACAGCATTAAAGGGCACCGTTTGTAGGACGTGTTTCTTATCTGAAATAACATCGAGAGGCATACCGCGGAGTGCAGCTGAGCGAACCAGGCTCGTTTCCATTATTCTTCCGTTCATGCGCCAATTCTCTGGCTCATCATCGGGATTTTCTATAAGTACCGTTGCATTAGTGAGCGCGCGCATAAGAAGTTCATCCTCAGACATTCCGGACGAGAGTATCTTAGAGAGCACCATTTTAGCCATAGTGAGCGTACCTGTCTTATCCGTCAGAATAACGGTTGTACTCCCGAGCGCCTCTGCTGCAACTAGTTTTCGGACAACTCCCTTACGCTTTGCCATTCGCTCAACTCCTATGGCAAGAATTACGGTCATGGAAATAGGAAGCCCTTCAGGTATGGCCGAAACAGCAAGCGCAACTGCAGTAAGGAACATTTCAACCACTGGCTCGCCGAGTGAAATCCCAACAATAAAAACAATTAGTGTTAGCGAGCCAAGGAGAATACTTAGTCCAACACTAAATCGAGAGATGGCTTCCTGGAGCGGCGTTTTTTCATTTTCAGCTTGCTCAATTGAAGTCGCAATCTTACCAAACTCAGTACTTCCATTCGTACGGCACACAATAGCAGCGGCAACACCCTGCGTGACGAGGGTACCGGCAAAAATCATTGAGTTCTGATCCGCAAGACCCGCAGCCTCTGGTGAGGAATCTGCTGACTTCCCCACAGGAAGTGACTCCCCCGTTAATACGGCTTCATCAACCTGAAAATCGTTTACAAAAATAATGCGCGCATCAGCGGGTACTCTATCTCCTTGAGCAAGTCGAATAATGTCTCCCGGTACAATCTCTTCTGCATCAATCTCCCGTTCTTTTCCATCACGAATTACGCGCGTTCTTTGCTTAAGATAGTTTTTAAGTTCTGAAAGCGCTTTCTCTGCTTTATTTTCCTGGTAAAAACCGAGTATCGAATTCACCACCACTGCAATAAAGATAAAGAATGCATCCTTATAATGCGCAATACTTAGCGTAATTCCCACCGCTAACAGCAGTACCAGGATGAGCGGACTCTTAAACTGATTAAAGAATATCTGTAGCCAGGGCGCCCGTTTTGCAGACTCAAGCGCATTTCTGCCGAACAGAGCTAGGCGTTCCCCAGCCACTTCACCAGAGAGTCCCTTTTCGATGTCACTTTGAAAAAACGCCTCTGTGTCCTCAAGGGAAATACTCCAGAACTTCTTTTCTTGTATCTGCTGCTGATTCATACCATCACTCTGTACATACTTTTTTAGAAGCCGATCTTAGCGGCAATAAAAAAAGTAACCGTAGAAACTAGGGCACCAAGTGTCGCTCCCCACGCCATATCAACTACCGTTACTAAAAGCGGCCAATCTTTAAGGGTCGCAAGATTAGTAAGATCATAGGTTGCATAGGTAATGAGACCAAAAAGAGCGCCATACAAAAGTGCGTGCATCCAAGATCCTTTTTCTACTGCAGGGGCAATTACGAAGAGTACTAGACCAATAATAAACAAGAAGTAGAACGTGAGTGCTGCCACCCAATTAATATTTCCTTTCATTAAAAAACCGATCTGTGATGCGTAAAATGAATTCGCCACTAATCCTAACCAGACCATATCAATGGCAAAAAATACCGGTAGCGCAATTGCGTAGAGTTTGATGAACATATAGATACTATACCTCGAGCTCCTGACTACCAGTCAATAGCAAATAACTTCTTATATTCAAGGAACTCCTCTCGCTCCCATCCCGCTATGAGGTACCCTGACATAAAGCTAGTAATAATGCCGGTGCCTCCAAACGCAGTAGAAGCAATATGATTAGTGCCGGCAATTTCACCTATGTAGGGAAGACCGCGCTTTGCAGGAAAAAAGGAAGCACTCCATGCGCTCTGACGTACGTAGGTATGATCAATCCCAAAGAGTGCTGTTCCGTAGTCTGCAAGAAGTGCATACTTTTCTTCATCAGCTTCTGCGCTTGGAGTATATGCGTTTTCATATACGTCCTCTCCTCCAATCCAAAGACGCGTTCCATCAAAGGAGCGAATATAGTGGTACGGCTCATCGGTGTCCCACATCACGCATGACCGAAATAGTTCCGGAAGCTGTTCCTTTTCGTACGAAAGAACGAAGGTGCGCTTATGCTCAATCTCAAAAGTATCGGGGAGTAATCCCCCACCATCACCAGTTGCTATAATCACTTTCTTTCCATGAAAGACTTCTCCCGTTTCAGTCGTTACCATCCCTCCATCAAGACTACGTACGTTCTGATTGTAGAGAATGTCACCCCCTTGCACTCGAGTGATATCAGCAAGTATCTTTAGTATCTTTTGATTATTCGTTACCCCTTCCCCATGGATGGTAAGTACTGCTCTAAATGACGGGTGGGGCAGATGTTCTGTTTCAAGAGTTACGTGCGCACCAATACTTTTATAGAACGCATATTTCTCTTCTAAGACAGGAATATCTTCATCTTTATAGGCATAAAAGTACGCAGGCATACGATCCGTTCTGAAATGGTCTTCCCCTAACTGGTGAGCAAATTCACTAAGCAGATCAATACCATTAGCGCAGAGCTGCCAAAGCTGTTTCGCTCCCTCGATACCAAATCGCTCAGTAACAACACCCCACTCAGCGTCGGGATCATGATTCATTTCTGCTGTTGAAGCAAAGCTCGCACTCGTTGTGCCATCACTACCGTCAAGGACGAGCACTGAGTGCTCGTCCTTGGAAAGGTGATATGCAGATGAAAGACCAGCTATGCCCGCCCCAATAACTACGTAGTCATATTCGCGTGGTTCCATAGACCTAGCATAGCATCTAGGCTACGGTGCCTGTGCTAGATATAGTTGAGATAGTCTCCGTACCCAAGCTTTTCCATATCTGCTTTTGGAATGAATTTAAGAGCAGCTGAGTTCATGCAGTATCGCTTACCTCCTCGTTCCCGTGGACCATCATCAAAGACGTGGCCGAGGTGTGAATCTGCAATAGCTGAGCGAATTTCTGTTCGTGAGGTGAAAAGTCCTTTGTCTACTTTTTCAACTACGGCAGTTGGGGTGATTGGTTTAACAAATGAAGGCCAGCCTGTTCCAGAATCAAACTTATCCTTTGAAGAATAGAGTGGTTCACCTGACACAACATCTACATACAAACCATCAGCGTAGTTCTTATCATATTCGTTTGTGTGAGGCCGTTCGGTGCCGTTCTGCTGCGTTACATTGTATTGAACGGGTGTAAGTGTTGATTGAAGTTCAGTGCTTGATGGTTTTACAAAGTGCTCCCAAGCGTGTCCAGTTGTGTTTTCAGTCATAGAAGTGGGGTTAGTCTTAGTGGAAGAATGTTCCGGCGTTGGGGTTGGTATGGTGTCTGTCCCCCAGTGCTTTGTAATAAAGGCGTCTCTACCCGATGCAGCGCGGTAGTACGAATATCGCACAGGATTCTTTTGCGCATAATCCTGATGATATTCTTCTGCCGGCCAGAACGGTACCGAAGGGACAATGTAGAGAGCTAATGGTTTTTCATATATCTTGCGTGCATTAATATCTTTTACGACATTCTCTGCAGCAGCTTTTTCTTCAGGTGAGGAGTAGTATGCAGCAGATGTGTATTCAATCCCCCGATCGTGGAACGATCCGGAAGGATCAGTGGCGTCGCTGTGACGGATAAGATAATCGACGAGATTTCCATAACTAATTTTAGTAGGGTCGTACGTTACCTCCACTACCTCTCTAAATCCGCGCTTCGCATAGTCTTCGTAGGTTGGGTTTTCACCGGTACCGCCTGCGTATCCGGACACGACACTAATTACTCCCGTATATTTCTGCAAATCAGCTTGTGTACACCAGAAGCACCCTCCTGCCAGGATGGCTTTTGCTGTTGTCGTTGAGGTGGTACCAGCATCATGCATGGACTCCTTAGACATTCTTTCTTTTTCACTATTTGAGCGCGCATAGGCAAGATACGCAGTTCCCACAATACCAAGCACCACAATGATTGAAATTAGTACGGTATATTTTTTCATATGTTAAGTATACTTTACATTACGCGAATCGTCACCCTTCCCGGACTCTCCAGATTGTTCTGAGAAGACTCATGATGTTAGGGGTTAATTTCTGAGACTGGTACGTGCCTGCAACCCTTCTGATTATCCTAGCGGCCGTAGGGTACGGCGCTACTCGGTTAAACAGGTCTGCTACTTTCAGACCATTGGACTTTGCGAGGAGTAGTTCACCTAGTATCTCCCCTGCTTGAGGCGCTACCAGCGTACCTCCGAGCAGCGTACCTCCGTTCCCGACAAAGAGTTTAAGAAAACCTCGCGAGCTATCTACTATCGCCCTATCATCCTCTTCGAGCGTAGACACGAATTCTTGATACGGCGTCTTACTGATACCTAACTCATTCGCTGAACGGCCAAACGTCGCGATCTCCGGACTTGTATACGTTACCCACCCAAAAGAATCTGTGTTCAGTTTCTTTTTAAAGACCCCAAAGAAGTTAGTTATCACCGTCTTTGCATGGAGCTCTGCAGCATGAGTAAACATGAGCCCTCCCGCAACATCCCCAACCACGAACACGTGTTTGTTTGTTGTTCTCAAATAAGGGTCAACGATAAGTCTTGTCCCTTCAGGAGTTGTCATAATTCCTGCTTTTTCTAAGTCTAGATTGTCGATATTTAGCACTCTTCCAATGCCAACAAATAACGCATCAGCAGCAATACTCTTTTCTCCCTCAGACGTAATAACTATCAATGCACCGTTCTCATACTTCGCGGGCTTTGATCCAAGCATGAGCGTGATACCCATGGAGGTTAGCTCGTTCTGCATGAACTCAGATACTGCAGGATCTTCTTTCTCTAACAAATGAGTGCCCCCATGAACAATAGTCACTTCAGAACCGAGCATGGAAAATGCTTGGCCAAGCTCGAGCGATATCGGACCACCTCCAATGAATACGAATTTCTTAGGCAAGGTCTCCATGCTGAAGACATTCTCATTTGTATATACTGGTACCGCCGTACTACCTTCACTGAGGCCAGGGAGCTCAAGCGTGCGGGGGCGCGAACCTGTTGCAAGGACAATCTTCTTTCCTTGATACTCGGTGTCGTTCACGACGACACTTCTCTTCCCATTGAATTTCGCCTCTCCAAGAACTACCGTTATTCCGAGATTTCTGAAATGTTCAGCATTCTCATGCTCGCGTATGACCTCTTGTTTTTCTTTGACGTACGCCATTACTTTTTTAATATCAACATCTTCGCTTCCTTGTGTACGAGTCTTCTCACTAAAGAATCCAGCTTCATGCGCCTTTGCGCCTGCATGTATTTCACGCGCCGCGTGAATCAGTGCCTTAGAAGGAACGCAGCCTGCATTTAAACAATCTCCTCCAATCGTTTCATCTCTCTTATCAATCAGTAAAACCTTCAACCCTATGCGGTTCATAAAGACCGCAATATTAAGGCCACCAGACCCTGCGCCAATGACAATTACATCAAATTTATTGGTATCTTTTTTCATAGTATTTTCCGATTACCGTAAGAATAATGATACCGAGAATACTTAGCCCTATATTCAAAGGACTTAGCATTTTCAATGACCCTCCAAGGTATACAAAGAGAAAGGTGCCTGGCAGCATTCCAATAAATGAGCCAATGACATACGTTTTTAGCGGTATCGGCGTAACGCCAAGCAAGAAGTTTATAGCGTTGAATGGGAACAGTGGTACGAGCCGGAGAAAAAGAATCGTACTTAATCCCTTCGTCTCAAGACTGTTCACATACTTTTCTATTGTTGGGTACTTAGCAAATACTTTCTTTCCGTAATCCTGAAATATGTACCGTGCTAGCAAAAAAGCGAGCGTTGCTCCTATTGTGTTTCCGATGATAGCTACGAGTGTTCCAAACCACACACCAAAGACTGATCCCGTAATTAATGTAAGTGGGGTTCCTGGCACCCCAAGAGGCGCAGCTACGGCCTTAAGCAGGATTAATATCCCAGCAACCTGCAATGGATTCATAATGCTTTGCGTTTCAAGCATCCTGAACAATTCAAGTATTTTTTCGTGATAGGCAAATGCCGCAATGGCAAGCGCGATAACCGTGCACAGAAGAATTATTTTTTTATTCATGAGGTTTTTTAGATTGTCCCATGGAATGGGTATTTTACTAAACACAAACTGTGGTGGTTGTATACTACGTGAAGCAGTACTTTAATTCATTTACTTATTACCCTATATTCATGAAAACCCTTTCCCGAATCGATTCCAGTTCAGATCTTAAAGACGTTGCGCTTTTACTCCTTCGTCTTATGCTCGCAGCCGTGTTTATTTACCATGGGTGGGCAAAGATAACGAACATTGAGGGTACGCTTGGTTTCTTTAGCCAGATTGGTCTTGGAAACATTGTACTCGTATACCTTGCAGGGTACGGAGAGTTTATTGGCGGCATCCTTATTGGACTGGGACTTTTCACCCGATACGCAGCGTTTCTACTCATGATCATCTCTGCTGTTGCAATTGCGACGGTACACCTATCAAAAGGATTTGGCCTTATGGGAGGCGGGTACGAATACGTACTCACTCTTCTTGTCGTTTCAGCGGCAATAGGTTTGATGGGAGCTGGTATGTACAGTTTGGAGGCTAAGATGCAAAAGAAGCACTCGGTGTAATATTTAAAAAACTAGAGCAATAACCCCATTTGGATTAAATGGGGTTATTGCGTATTATTTCCACAGATTATCTGTTCAATTGAAAGTGGAGGTGTAAAATGAGAACCAATCCATTAGCTGATCCTCATACGATCACATGCTTCGGCAAGAATATCTATGCCTGCTGTTCGATACTTGGAATTTCTATTAAATCCCTTGGGGTTCGAGCAGATGTTGATTCAACATTATTTCCTGGATACCTAGCCGGCACGCAAACAATACGAGAGGAAGACCTCGAAGCGGTGAGAAGCGAGTTTCGCTTAACAAAATTGCAAATAGTGACTCACTATGGCACCGAGGAGCAGCGAAAAAAAGCACTCACCTCTCAGCTTGCTTCCGCTGGACATGTTATTCCGAAAACCATTCCAGCTGGGAGCGAACTGCACGAAGACGACACTACTGGAAATGATGGGGACACTGCAGGCATGATCACCGATCCTGCCGAACAAGTGCCACCCGCTACTGATGTACTCACTGGCACTAACGTGGCAGAAATTGTAGTTCAGGAGACCATTACAGAGTCGACCGAAGCCGCAAGCAACGTCACGGTAAGGTGGAACGATGAAGATCTTGTGGCAGAAACTGCTGATGGCCAAAAATTCAACATGTGCCTAAAAGGTATGCGTGCAGGTGTTATCGGCCAGATTCGAGAACACATCGTGGGTACTGGTTGGACATTCGCCAAGATTAACGATGGGGCAAAGATTAATAAGCCATCGAGTTGATGGAGAAACACCGAGCTTGGCACCACAAGAATCTATGGTACTGAGATCGAAGCTATAGCTGAGTGTCTGGGAATACGGGTATATGATCTCTTAGTCAAGGCTGCTGCGAAGCAGTGCGCTACCCCCATGGCTCGTAAAATTCCCGGAGTAAAGCCTGAAGCAGCGAAGGTGGTGCCGGTATCAGACAATGCTCCTGCAGCTCCCTCGCCAATCGCAGAAAAACAATCCTCTTTTCCGGACATTCCAGAACAAGAGTTTTTCCGGTTGCTCGTTCTCAGTGAACATACCGAGCTAGCTGAAGGAGTGCGAGTTGGTCAGCTTCTTATGCTCGCACAAGAACAAAACGGGGTGGATTGGCGCGACGTCTACCTCACCCTAACGGTGGAAGGTAACGAGGTTGGCGTGGCTCTCGCAAGGATAGAAAAAGAAGTGAGCGGTTTTGGAAAACCAATTCAGGCCATGTTTATGCGAATGATTAGAGGAGTCTACGAGAGTTGAATCAATCATCGTATAGCAATCAAGGGACGCACTCTGTGCGTCCCTTTTTTATTACTTACTCAACCTCCGACACTCACTTTCTAATATAGGCAGAAGTCGGTCAGCGATTTTCTGGTACCCATCCTGATTAGGATGTATGCCGTCACTCATGAGGTTCGGGTGCCCGATGATTCCAGAAAGTATGTTTGAGACATACGTAACCTTGTACGTTTCAGCGAGACGCTTATACATAGCTGTAAACGGATCCTGAGGAAAACCGCCAATGACGCCGAGCAGTATTATGCTTGAGCCACTCTTCTGAATTTCTTCGATAATCTCACTAAGGTTCTTCTCAGTTTCTGCAAGAGGTATGCGCTGTAGCGCATCATTTCCACCAAGGAGAATAAGCGTAGTATCTGGCCTGCTGGAGCGTACTTCGCTGAGGCGAAACTTTGCCTGCGCTGTGGTATCACCGCTCTTACCCAGATTTGAGATAGGAACTCCTGCCTCACGTGAGAGGATTGAAACAAAGCCTCCCTCAGTAGTTGCGCCGTACCCCGCTACCAGACTGTCACCAAAAGCTGTAACGCGCGGTTGCGGAACTGCGTCTAGGCATGAGGTGTCGTTTTGCTTCATATATGAAAAATATAGTATTCCTGCGCCAATCAAGATGAGGGCAAAAAGTATAGTGAGCACAGTGCGCGCTGATATGGTCATACAGAAAAGTATCTCATGCACCGAAATTTCACACTAGTAAAGTACTTCTGTAGCCAATACAATAATACTTTTTAGTGCTACCTCTACATACAAAAAGAACCCTAATCGGGTTCTTTTTGTATGTAGCTAATAATCCAAGTCTTACTGAAGGAGTAGGAGAAGTATCCCTGCCAGGGCTGCCATCCCAAAATCCTCAATAAGAGTTACGTACGTTAGTGGGACTTTTAGGAATGTGCCGAGGCATGAGCAGATGAATTCTTCCTTCCGTGCAATCTTGATTGCAACTCCAATTCCGCTGAATACCATAACCATCAGTTCAATCCAGAGGAGGAAGGGTGTATGAATTCCCGCAACCATAAGTAGACCAAAGGTAAGTTCAACGAACGGATAGACATAGCCGTAGACGAACCACCGCTGTGCAAGCAAGTCATAGGTTGAGTACCCTTCTGCAAAACCTTTAAGATCAATCAGCTTAAAGCCTGCAAACACGAGAAAGAATCCAGCCATGAAGTATTCAAGCGAGCGTGAGAACATAAATACTCCCTTAGCCTGGTCTGCGAGTGATGCAGCGGTAGTTGCCGCTAGAAGCAGACTGAATATGACGATAAGTGGCATGTAGCTTTTCCAGGTGATCGGACCCAAACCTTTGTCACTACCGATTGCTTTTGGTTTCGCATTCACTGATTGTTCAGGCACGAGCGCCATACCACATTTTGGACATCGTCCTGGCAGCTCCTGCCGCACATCGGTATGCATCGGACAGATATACATACTAGAGTAGACTATTGCGCTGTAGAACCTCCGTACCATTGCTTCTGCCATGATTGCATTTCAGCTATTTCTTTATTTTGAGCAGTTATGATTGCCGTAGCAAGATCTTTTATTTCCTGATGCTTAGCGTTTGTAAGTGCAAGTTGTGCCATTTCTACAGCACCTTGGTGGTGAACAGTCATTTCCGTAAGGAAGGCTTGATCAAAGGAATCACCTGTCTTTCCTTGGAGCGCAGCATTCATGGCACTCATCTCACCGTGCATACTCATACTTTCCCCTCCCATCATCTCTCCATTTGCCATTTGATGCTGCATCGCCCCTTTCTCAGATACACTATTTTTCTCGATGGACGCATATACGCCTCCACCCCCAACGATTAGACCTACCAGTACTCCGACGATAACTTTTGAATTTGTATTCATGGTTGTTTATATAGATTAATAAGAAACAAAAAGATATCTAATATAACTTGGGATGAATAATACCGTTTGAAAATGCCTCTTGGAGACTATTGCGCGGAATAAATAGTGGTGGAGGTGAAAGAACCTGTTCCCAGGATGCAAAGAGAGTGTGGGGGTTCCAAATTCCTCGACAAACAAGCCATAGGCATGCACACGCAAAGACAAGCGCTGTGATAAGAGAGGAGAAATCTAACGGTATCGCAGAAAAAATACTACTCCAGTACGAAAGGTGATCTAATGGTGTTTGACATCCTTCTGCTGAGTTAGAGGAGGGACAGGAGCTTCCCATTGCCATACTATGCTGAGAAGAACTCGAGATTCCAATGCATAGGAAAATACCTCCTATGAAGAATAAGATTAGTATCAGAGCCAGGCTTTTTGGAGTCACTCTCATATAAAAAGTATACACCTAATGATTACAGCTAGTACATTGGCACTAATTCAGGTATTTGGGATCGGATATCTTTCACAATTTTTTCTTACCCATTCATATATACTACCTATACATGAATGCACTGGGCTTACAGACACTCCGCATATCGGGCCTTACTGCCTTTGCCTTACTCTTTTTCGGAGCTGGTTTATATGCGTATACAAAAATTGCTTCTCTTTCAACACGGGTCAACACTCTCGATCAGGAAGTCTCAACGCTCACGGCAGACCTAGCTTCAAGCACGGATGAGCTAAGAATTGCGATGGATCAGCAACACCGTGATGTTACCTCTTCTCTAACATCAACTCAGCAGAATCTTGGTAAGGCGCAGCAGCAAATCCAGAACCAGGTAGGTGTATTAGAAAAACTCTCCCAGACAGACTCACAACTTCTCCAAAAGTATTCAAAGGTGTACTTCCTAAATGAAAACTATGTACCTGCGCATCTTTCAGATATACCTCAGGAACTGCAGTACCCTGGTACCTCTCAACTCCTACTTCAGAGCGAAGTACTACCCCACCTCCAATCATTAATGAGTGCCGCATCTTCTTCGGGTATAAAAATATATATCAAATCTGCGTACCGTTCCTTTGCTGAACAAAAAGCACTTAAGTCTGGGTACAAAATTACGTATGGCGCAGGTACCGCCAATTCTTTCTCAGCCGACCAAGGATATTCTGAACATCAGCTTGGAACGGCAGTTGACATTAGTACTACTGAGCGCGGCGGTACCCTCACTACAAACTTTGATCAAACACCTGAATATGCCTGGTTAGCGGAGCACGCATATCAATACGGCTTTGTACTTTCGTACCCGAAGAATAATTCATATTACATATATGAACCGTGGCATTGGCGTTTCGTTGGAGTAAAACTTGCTACTGATCTTCACACGCAGGGTAAGAATTTCTATGATCTCAACCAGCGAACTATCGATACGTACCTTGTATCGTTGTTTGATTAGCACATACAACCAAACATATATCAGTACGCTATGCGCTACGCTCTATTCGATTTGCTTTCACTGAACTGAACAAAGCCAAGGCAATGAGCGCAGCACCAATGAGACCTGTTACCGTCTCTGGAATGTGAATGACTGAATTTAGGAACATAATTACGGCAAGGGCAAATATAGCCCATAGCGCACCATGCTCTAGGAATCGGTACTGATTCAGTGTCCCTTTATCCACCAAATATATAGTGAATGATCTAACGAACATCGCTCCCACCCCAAGGCCAAGCATAATAATGAAAAGGTTGCTTGAGATTGCAAAGGCACCAATAACACCATCGAACGAGAAGGAAGCATCGAGGAGTTCTAGATAAATCAATCCTCCAACCCCTTGTCGTACTATCTTGTCGTGTACGTCACTACCACCAGAAAGTAGTTGCGCAAAGAACTTAGCACCGACATACGTAATGAGCCCATACACGCCCGCACGCAAGAACTCTGTAGCTTCTTCTCCCGGAAGCAATGACGAAACGAAAAGGAGAATTACCATCACAAGCCCCATTCCCACACCCTTCTGATATGTACCGAGTTTTGCAAGAAATCGTTCGACCCCTGGAAGCCAGTGATGCCGCTTTTCTGAATCAATAAAGAACTCAAACGCAACCATCATCAAAAAAGCTCCGCCAAAAGCTTCAACCTGATGCTGCACTGAAAAGAGCGCCGCTGAATATGCTTCAGGATTCTGTATCGCAAGCCCTATCGTATCTAACATACCCAACCCCGTCGCAATCGATACAATAAGTAACGGAAAGAAGAGACGCATCCCAAATACGGCAATAGGAAGACCGAACCATATAAACATTCGCCGCCAGTACGCATTCCAGTTTGAAAGTACCTTTGCGTTTACAACGGCATTATCAAAAGAAAGTGATGTTTCAAGTATTGAAAGTACGAGCACTGCCCACGCACCGGCAAGTGCACCTGACGTACCTCCCATCCCTATAGTTGAACCAACATACGCCCCAATACCTATGGCAATAATAAGAATGATTATTGAACCACTGAAATAGCTAAGAGAATGTCTCTGCTTCATATCTAAAAGAGTTATGAGGACTTCGTAAGACTAAAGAAACTTAGCGTAAACGGATATCCTGGGATAATTCGTAGCTGCAACTTTCCGAGATACTCACCCGGAGCAACTTCCACAATCTCATCTAGTATCAAGCGGAGCCAGAATGGATTATTTCCGTAATCATAATCAATTTTAATAACGGATATACTGTCATGACTTCCTTTCCCAACCGAAAAAGCGAAGGGGTATTTTTCAACCGTACTCCCATCAGCATTGGCAAAAAGATTAATTCCTGTCATAGCGCTCAGATTGAACTTCTTCCCAAGCCACGAGACCTTAGTTTCGCCAACACTTCCGGCGTAGAGACCATCCGGCATCTGGGTCACAGTTCCCTTTTTAAAAGATTGCTGGTTGGTGGTCCATGAAAGCTGGAGTGTACGCACCGTAAACCCAATTAGAATAAGGAGGAGGATGGCTGCCGCTATTTTAAGGAAGATGAGCATATACCTAAACTATACCGTACTCGTATTCACAAACTACCTGCTATTCTAGTGATATGTTCAAATCCGTTATCTCGGCCGCCGTTCTGATTATATTTTTTCTAGGAACATCGTACATAACCCAGACAAACCAAGAGTACTTTGTAGCTCTTATAGGAAACGAAGGGTTTACGGGCATCCTTGTCTATATTGGACTTGCGATATTTACGACCGTGATTGCTCCTCTAACAAGTGTTCCGCTCATTCCCTTAATCGTAAGTGTGTGGGGACCGGTTGTGGCGGCCATAGCTAGTATTGTCGGGTGGCTTATTGGTGCAATGATTGCCTTCTCACTAAGCCGTCGATATGGCAGAAAACTTGTAGGGAGATTTGTATCTGATGAAAAGCTGGCTGAACTCGAGAGCCGCGTACCCGTAACAAATCTTTTCTGGTCCATTGTTTTGTTACGAACATTTCTGCCGGTCGATGTTCTGAGCTACGCGCTTGGCTTACTTAGCACGGTTACCTGGAGAACGTACTTCTTCGCCACCCTGCTTGGTATTATCCCGAGCGCATTCATACTTTCGTATGTCGGATCACTTTCTTTCACGTATCAAATTCCTCTCGTGATACTTGCTCTAGTAGTGGTAGGCTTTCTCAACAAGCGGAAAACTTAGGTATACTTACTATCACCATGCAGCCTATCGATGCAATCATACTCGGAATACTGGAAGGAGCTACTGAATTCCTCCCGATCTCATCGACCGGCCATCTCATTCTGGCGTCTTCCCTTTTGAAGATTCCGACCTCAACATTCCTGACGAGTTTTCTTATCGCTATTCAGGTGGGAGCAATTGCTGCCGTGGCACTAACCTACTGGCGCTCATTCCTTGATATTGAAGTGCTTAAACGCCTCGTTGTTGCATTCCTGCCTACTGCAGTAATCGGGTTCACGGTCTACCCACTCGTAAAAGGCTTCTTGCTCGGTAATGAACTAGTTGTTATTAGTGCGCTCTTTATTGGAGGCATTCTAATGATTCTGTGTGAGCTCTATGTTGCAAGACGTGGTACAGACGATACCGAAGGACCGGCTCTCGTTTCCTACAAACAAGCTCTAGCCGTTGGGCTCTTTCAAAGCCTCGCCATTGTTCCAGGCGTATCGCGTTCTGCCGCAACAGTCATGGGCGGTCTTCTTATTGGCATGCGCCGCGTGTCAGTCGTTCAGTTTTCGTTCCTTCTTGCCGTACCCACCATGGGAGCTGCTACCGCTCTCGATATTCTTAAATCGTACAAAACTTTCGACTCCTCAGGAATTCACCTCATGGTACTTGGTGGGGTTACTGCCTTTTTTGTAGCGCTCTTAGCAATCCGTTTCTTGCTAGCATACGTAAAACGTCACACCTTCATTCCGTTCGGTATATACCGCATTATTCTTGCAGTGATTTTCTTCTTCTTTGTCCTTACCTAGATGCTGTTTTGACCGTGCACTACAGGCGCTGCATTTGACCAAAGATAGTGCCCGGGCTAAATTATTATTGGTGCAAGTATTTCCTTTCACCACTACCGACAGGGGTATGGAGAATGAAAAAGTGTATTTTACTCGTCGTGGCCGCGCTATCATGCGCAGTTACTGTTCCGGCTATTGCGCGTAGCGAAAAGCCGCAAATATCTAAGGCAGTGGTCGCCACGCAATCAAGCGCGGCGACAACTCCCCGCGTTCAACGCGTTCAATACGCTGGCGTATACCATTCGATCAACAACTTTGGGATTTGGTTCTGGAGCGCGAACAGCGCCCAGCATGCGGTGGCGATCTGCCAAGCAAACACGCCTGCCGGCAACGTCTGCTGGTACAAAGGTTTCTGGTGATTTTTCACCCCGGGCGGCAAACTATTGTTTGCCGCCCTTACTATATATATGGAAAATTTTTAGTGGTGTCAGACGTATCTATACTCCCTTCCGGGCAGCCTCAATAGCAGCAACGTCAATCTTCTGCATAGTCATCATCGCCGCGAAAGCGCGCGCTCCTTCTTCACCACCTGCTGCAAGGGCATCAGTAAGTGCGCGTGGTGTAATCTGCCATGATATTCCCCAACGATCCTTACACCATCCACAATCACTCTCTATCCCCCCATTGCCGACGATGGCATCCCAGTATCGATCCGTCTCCTCTTGATCTTCTGTTGTTATTTGGAAAGAAAACGCCTCGCTTTGTGGAAACATCGGACCTCCATTAAGTCCGATACACGGAATTCCACATACCGTAAATCCTACCGTCAGCACATCTCCCTTCTTTCCACCCGGAAAATCACTTGGCGCATTGAAAACAGAACGTACTGCACTGTCAGGAAATGTAGCTGCATAAAAAGTAGCAGCGTCTAATGCGTCTTTTTCAAACCAGAGACAAATAGTATTTTTAGCAATCATAGTGTTTGTTTAATTAGCAAGTAATCATACGATACGTATATCAACTATCTAGTGGGATCACTTATGTATAGCAAAGATTGCTGGATATTCGCCTCATCTCGCACTGTATGTACCTATGCGCCAAATGTGCTGAGTGCGACGCCAAGGTAGTACGGCCAAAGTATGAGGGCCAATACTCCCTGCCAAAAGGTGAGGCCAACAAATCCAATACTGAACAACCACCCTATTATCCAAAACCCTCCAACAAGTCCGTGGTGTTCAATCCTCATCATCTCTTTACTCATACGGATGTAGCATGTTGAACCTGCGCAACGGTACCAACGTTTTCTTTTGGAATGATATAGATGGCGATACCGTAGGCAATCAATCCAGGAACAAATCCTGTGAATACCACGATAAGAAGCCAGATGAGACGAATAACGACAGGATCCATATCAAAGTACTCGCCTATTCCACCACACACACCGGAGATAACCTTACTCTTATCACTCCGATACATCCGTTTATTCATTTTCATAGTATAGAGAGTTGTTTAGGCCACCGAAGTGGCTAAGTGCTTCACCTATACTATACATCTTTATGGTGAGTTTCTGATTAAAATATGCTAGTGTCTGTCCAGACCTGGAATGAGGAGGGGTTATGAATATCGAAAAAACTAGCTTCGATAGGTCCCTCAAAAAAGTACGGGGACTCTATCAAAATCATCTTGAAGGAGTGCTCAGCCCATCTAGTTTCACAACTAAGGCACGTACTGAGTTACATTTCCTTTATATGCAACACACCAGGAATTTGATTGAGAGGACCGCTTCTCGCTTCATCGAAGAGATTCGTTCTTTTCAAGCCCAGTTTGGTCTTGATCTAGACTGCGACGAAGTATATCTTACTCAAGTGACTCGAGGATATCGTGGTATCCGTGCAAGCCTGCACATCCGTAACAAGGTGTACAAGTATTCTTCCGGATCAACAGAAGTGTTCATTGGTCCGTTCGATGAATGGGGCAAGATTGCAATACATACGGTTGGTGAGCGAGAGTTTGGAAACCGGCCAAGCCTGTATACAAAGAGGAAGAAAAATCGTTGGCAGCAGGTGCAGGAATATAACTTCCCGGATCTACTCCAATGGATAAAGGAAGAGGTTGAACGACCTGAACCTGAATTTGACGAAGATGATGTTCCTTTTTAGAACCGTCCGCCTGAAACCCCTCGCTGGTCTCTCGGCGAGGCGGTTTTTTATAAAGATGTTGGTTGGGGGTTTGGACAGTATTCGAACAAATCTAATTGCGACTAATCGATGTATAGAAAAAAGGCTTACCAGTTCGGTAAGCCTTCAATAAGTAGTAGTTTTGCTAGCTGATCAAATATTTCAGCTTCGGCACGCATTTGTGGGATACCATGTCGAATGTAATGTCTTTCATTACCCTTATCCAAGGTCACGAGTGGTAGCAGATGCGCGTGAAGTTTATCCGCTTTGATTCTAAGGTTCGTAGCGGTGGCTTGTAGTGCTTCCGCTATTTGATTGAAGTTCATTCTGCTTAGTAGCTGCAGTAGATCTTGCGTCTCTTGAATGGACGTTTCAATCTCTTCGCTCTCTTGTTTGTTCTTTTCCAAATGATGCTGCTGTGCTTCTGCGCCGACAGCTGCAAGCGATAGAATTTCTTTAACTGAGCGAGGTTCGCATCCTTCAAGCAAATTATCCTCCAGACCAACGATATCCTGTTCTTTGCACTATGCCTCCAATTTGTCGGGATCAATTATAGTTGCGATCCATTCATCTTGGTCAAGTGATTCTTGCGCCAGACGTTTAAGCCTTTCGCTTAAAATATGGACAAGATGAGATACAACTTGCTCACGATTTATAAACAACATCTTATTTCTCCTGAATTGTACTCTCAAAAGTATTTGAACATTTTGTATTAAAAAAGTCAATTGTTGACCGTCTGGGACGATATTCGAACAATTCTAAATAAGTAAAATAAAAGGCGCCGTACCACAAGGGTCGTGCGCCTTCTACTAAAAATCGAAGATCAAGCCGGGTAGATTTCCGCAACACCGTGATCAACGACCACGACGGCAAGCTCAATCATATTCTTGAGTTTTTCGGCAGCCTGAGGGTCGAACGTCTCAAGAACAAGCTGAATGCCTTCGCGCTCCGACAAGCCGCGTGCGAACGGGACTTCATTCGCATCACGATATACTTGCCAGTTGTGGTTCGGCATCAGCATTTCGGCCAGAGGCGCACCGTGCGGATCATCCACGTTGATGAGGGTAATTACAACCTCTTCGGCAGTGAGCCCCCTGATCGCAGCGCGCTCCTTGAAATGAGCAACACGGTCGAGCTGAAGGTTCAGTGTGTTCTGGCAGTTGTGCTTGCCGACTGCTTGAAACATGGCAAAAGCGGCAGAATCATCGAGCACCAGTTGTCCATCGATTTCGCGGACGACTGATTGAGGTTCCTGCAAGCCGCCGCTTACTTTCATATCCATATCTACTTTCCTTCTTTTGTTCAAAACCAAAAGAACAATACAATCGTTTATTGAAAATGTCTAGCTGGCCGTCTAGGACGATATTCGAACACATCTCCCAACTATCTATGAGGTAGGACTTTCGTTATCTCGAGTATTGAAAGCCAGCTGAGCAGCGAATGCGCGCTTGTATGCAGGACGTTCCTCTCCGCGTTTAACATAGGACGCGAGATTTGGATACTCATCTAATATGCCTGACGACCTTACCCTGAGTAGCACAGATATCATCATTAGATCCCCTGCACTGAATTCAGCTTCAAGCCAGTCTGCATCTCCCAAATATGCAGAGAGTCGCTGTAATCGATCTCGAATTCTATCCATGACTAAAGGAAGTCGCTCAGGCGTCCACAGCTTATCTCCCTCAGCGAACTTTGCAATCGATAGCTCTAGGATAGGTGGTTCGACAGTATTCAGTGCGGCAAATATCCACGTGATAGCTCGTGCTCGCGCAGTACTATCATTCGGTAGAAGACCCGGGTGAGCTTCGGCAATATGAAGTACGATTGATCCCGTTTCAAACAATACTAATTCTCCTTCTTTGTAGATAGGGATTGAACCAAAAGGCTGAAGTGCTAAATATGCAGATTCCTTTAATGCTTTAAAAGAGACGGGCCGGACTTCATACGATTGGCCAACTTCCTCAAGAGCCCATCTAACACGAGTATCACGAGCTAGCCCTTTACCGCCATCAGGTGAACGATCAAATGCGCTGATAATAATCATACGAAAAGTATATGCTATCGATCAGTTTTTAATAAATCCTCAGGCTCTCAGGACGCACGAAACTAACTCCTAAGTTGCTGGCCGTCTCGAGTTCGAACCGTATAGAACCAAGCCCGGGTTAGTCCGTTTGGTGAGCTGGAGCTAGTCGAGAACGACGCGTCTCGTGCACCTAAGAAAGTTACAAAAGTGACACAGGAATGAGGTTTTGAGTGTCACTTGAATAGTTACACACTATTGTCCTCTTTCCAGAACCTCTTGCACTCGGCCTTTTAATTTCAAGGTATTTCCATGCCTCAATAAGCCCAGATAAGACTGGATTGTTTCACTCTTAACTCCATTCTCGTGTATAGATTTGAGCATGCGTTTCTTAGTCGTAGTACGCAGAGTCCTGTGGTAAGGAAAATGTACCCAACCAAGAAAATCTATTCCTGACGATACGGTCGCAATAGAAACCTTCAACGGATGGATGGTAAGTCGTAATCTCTCCATGAGGAATGCTTCAATAAGGGGAAGTTGCGTTTCAAGCGACGCTCTATCTGAAGAGAGGAGCACAAAATCGTCTGCATAGCGCATATAGTATTTAGCCCTTAACATATGCTTCGCGAAATGATCGAACTCGTTCATATATACGTTCACGAGGAGTTGGCTCGTGAGATTCCCGAGCGGTAGTCCGACGCCCTTTCTTGTGGAAGAAAAGCTTTCGATAATTTGGGACAATAACCAACAGATATCCTCATCTGGAATATAGCTCTGAATAATCGAAGTAAGGATGCCGTGATCTATAGATGCGAAGAATTTTCGGATGTCACATTTCAGCACCCACCCCGTCTTTGTATAGTTCTTGGAAACCTTACCAGAGAAACGATTGAATCGTTCGAGGGCTTTATGGACACCTTTATTATCTCGGCATGAATAGGAGTCAGCGATAAACGTCCGATCGAAGAACGGATAGAGCTTCCGATACAACGCGTGATGCAGAAGTCGATCACGCACACTCGCCTTATGAATATCGCGTGGCTTCGGATCAGATATCTTGAATGCCCAATACTCAGAGTGACGGTAGATCTTGCTAGCAAGGTCGTCTCGGAGTCTCAGAATGTTATCCATGAGATTCTCCTCAAATTCCCGCACGTCGGTGCGACTCCGCTTCCCCGAAGCGAACTCACGCCATGCTTCGAGCAGGTTTTCTAGCGAAATGATATCGTGATAGGAACTACTTGATTGAATTTTATTAGGAACATGGAACGTACCCCCCCCCCGAGACTTTTGCCAGTTATTGAGCATGCTGTTTCAGTATATAAGCTCTGGTATGAGTATCGAGACCATTTCCCAAAGAAATCTCGCTATACGCTGGGCGACCGGATAGACCTAGTTTTCATACAGCTCGTGGAATTGCTGTGGGCAGCAGGGTACCAGGCGAAAGATGAGAAGCTCCCCACCATAGCAGCCGCGATACGGAAATTAGACGGTCTTAAATTTTTGCTTCGTATTGCGTGGGAAATTCAGATTCTCGATAGCACGAAGTACGCCTCCCTGTCTGAACCTCTCTTTGAGATCGGGAAGATGCTTGGCGGTTGGCGAAAAGGCATAGAAACGAAAACTCCCACACGTTAAGTGCGGGAGAACCGTGGGAGTTTCGAGAGAACGCTCGATTACCGGCATTCCAGTTGTCATCGTCCAGCTTCCACGTGTTGACGTTCCACTTCCGATCGTCGCCGTTCCAGTTGACGTTGACGACATAGCCTGCGACTCTCGTACCTAGCGCCATCTGTGCCACCATCCGTTGAGTACTCTCCGGACTGAATAGTATTTGGGACGTCGAAGTCCTCCAGCGTTAGATACCAACTACCAAGATTTTTTATAAAATTCCGGGCGCATGCTTTCTCAAGCCGTAGCCGGAGAGATTCGAGCCCACGGAATTCCAGAGTCCCTATGCCTAAGCCAATAGCCGAGACATCACCAAGAACTCAATACCAGTATACAAAATAAAAATCCCTCGGATTTCAAAGATACAAAGTATCAAAGAGATAAGAGAGATTTCGGTGGCGAGTCTGGCCGGATTGCCAGACTCGCCCAAGATGTTCAGGTTCAGTTGCGAGAGAACGCTCGACCACCGGCATCCCAGTTGACAACGCCCAGCTCCCACGTGTAGACGTCCCACCTCCGACCGCCGCCGTACCAGTTGACGTCGACGACATAGCCTGCGACGTAGAACAGGTTCGCATAGCCGTTGTTGAGGAGGTCGCCCGCCTCGCCATTGGGTTGCTTGCTGATCATCTGGTCGATGCGAGCGCACAGCTCGGACTCGTCGAAGATGTAGTCCTCGCCGAGGCCGGGCGTGATCTCGCGATCGTAGGCGTTTTTCGTCAGCTCGCGCGAGATGAGGGTCAACGAGTCGAGGCTTTCGACCGGCTTCGCCTTCGAGCGCACACGCGACACGAAGTCGTCGGAGACCCAGACACCCTTGCGGGTTTTGAGAGCCGACGGGTCGTAGGTCGCAATGGCGTCGAGCGAGACACTGTCGTTGATCAGCTTCAGCACAGCAGGCTTGGGAGCCTGCTGTGCTGAAGCTGATTCGGAAGCCCCGAGCGCAGAACGCTCTTGAGATGGGCTTCCCACGCCGCGCCATTTTCGCCGGTGAACCGGTTCATGACGTCGAGCGACAGGTTGACTTGGGGTTGGGACAGATTGACCGAAGCCCGCACGAGCGAGCCGAGCATGTCTTTGGACATGGTCTATTCTCCTTTAGGGAGCACGCTGTACAACGAATTCGGATGGTTCCCGATTCGCCACAGCAGGAGGAGCCCTAAAATAAGGCGCTTTCTGCTGTGGCGAACTGCAACTGAATATCAAGGAACTAGTCTGTACCACTTTATCACGATATGATGATAAAGTCAAGTAGCACGCGACTCTTTTTAGTCTACACGCGGCAATGGGGTTAGAAACTCATAAGACTGTTGAAATGGGCTTATAATTACGCTATGCCAAAGAAACGCGTCGTCATTCTCACAGATTTAGCCCTTCACACTCGGGCTGGCCAGCCTACGGCGAGTTTTGCACGTGCTGAGGAGAAGGCTATAGCTGAAAACAAGCTTGGACGTGTGTATGGAAAGCTCGCTAAGCCAAAGCCCGAAGATATAGACGAGAAGACCCATACGATTAAATTCCGTATTGATCTCCCACCAGACCTAATGGAACAAGTGCAGAGGGGCGAAGTAGAACTTGCCATGCCCGAAGGAGGGCTGCCTATTTATGTTGGGAAAGATACTCAGGAATTCATGCAGAACATGAATCGCAAGGAGCGTCGACGCCAGCAATTCAAGAAACACGGCACGAAGACTTGGCGGCCAAAAAGGTAGTGCTATACTGTAGGAACAATTGAATATACAAGTGGTGCCGTACGCATGTCCCGCCCACTTCGTTGAGAGAGCCTGAATTCGTCAGCATAGCTGATTAGTTGAGACTTCCCTGCGAAGTGGGCTTTCTCGTTATCTACCTAATAAGTAACGAGCATGAATAAACTATCTTGGACAACAATCCAAAAACGCGTAAACGATCTGATTCCCCAGGAGATCAACCCTCGCAAGATCACCGACAAACAAATGTCGGACCTGAAGCGAAGCCTTAAGAAGTTCAATCTGGTGGAAATCCCCGCCGTGGATTATGACGGCACGATATTAGCAGGACATCAGCGTATCAAGGCTCTCCAGCTTCTTGGTCGCGGAGATGAGATGATCGACATCCGAGTACCTAATCGCAAACTAACCGAGAAAGAGTCTAAGGAATACCTGATCGGCTCCAACAAACTTGGTGGAGATTGGGACTTCGACATTCTGAAATCATTTGAACTCGATACGCTCTCGTTCGCAGGATTCGACGACCTTGAGCTTTCTAAGTTCTGGGACACTGATAACGAAACTAAGGAGGACGCGTTCGACGTTGAGAAGGAGTTGAAGAAGATCATAGAACCGAAGACAAAGCTCGGTGACATTATTCGTCTTGGTAATCACAAGATTCTTTGTGGCGACTCGACTGACCCGAAGAATCTTGCACGGCTTCTAGGGAGCGAACGCGCCAGCATGATCTACTCAGATCCCGTCTACAACATCTCTATCGACTACGACGGAGGCATTGGCGGTAAGAAGGATTACGGAGGAAACGTAAACGACACGCGCACCTACGAGGAATACAAGACTTTCATCAAGGAAAGCCTCGCTGCCGCGCTCGCCGTAGCAGACCCCAACACCCATATCTTCTACTACTGTGATCAGGTCTATATTGGCTTGATACAGGAAATTTACCGATCGCTCGGCATCGCTAACAAGCGGGTGTGCCTGTGGCTCAAGAACTCACAGAACCCAGTGCCGAAGGTGTACTGCAACAAGGCATATGAACCAGCCGTATACGGCACGCGTGGAAGACCATACCTCGCGGAAGCCGTAAGCAATCTCAACGAGGTTATGAACAAGGAGTTCGGTACGGGAAACGAGCTTGTGGCGCAGGTGGACGACTTCCTCGAGATCTGGACGGCAAAGCGACTTGCCGCGAAGGACTACAAGCACGCGACCTCAAAGCCGATCACACTCCACGAGAAAGCCATAAAGCGATGTACCAGACCAAACGAAATCATTCTCGATAGCTTCCTGGGTTCAGGCAGTACCCTGCTTGCCGGAGAACAGCTTGGACGACGCGTGTACGGATGTGAGCTTGAGCCACGCTTCTGCGACCTAATCGCGATTAGGTTCGAGGCACTTACTGGAACCAAGCCAGTCATCGAACACCATGAAAAAGAATAAATTCCAGAAGCAGTTCTTGGACGAACTGCGGAAAGTACCGATCGTTCAAGTTGCGTGCGAGAAGACCGGCTTGTCTCGCAACAGTATCTATCGCTGGCGTAACGAAGATGCAGAGTTCCGCAAAGCTATGGAGGAAGCAATCGCCGAGGGTGAGGAACTTGTAAATGATATGAGTGAGGGTCAGCTACTCACACTTATCAAAGAGAAGAACTGGTCAGCGATTAGCTTCTGGCTTCGTAAGCGCAATCCCAAGTTCAAGGATCGCCTAGAGGTGGAAGTTGCACCTAAGCAAGAAGAACTCACGGAGGAACAGGAAGAGACTGTGCGTGAAGCTCTTCGACTTGCCTCTATGGATCCAACTATTAACCCTGTAACAGAAATCGACCATGGAACAGAACCCATTACCGACGCACCTGATGGAAACGATGCTGAAGGATCGGAAGGTCCGAACAGCGATCACTAAAGAGAGCCATTGGTACTTCTTCCATTTCTACTTCGCTCACTATGTGAAGTACCCGACCGCTCCTTTTCAAAAGGAGTTTATGGGGCTTTCAGAGCGCGAAGACGTGAAGAATCTCGTTGTGGTGGCCTTTCGCGGATCGGCGAAATCGACCATCTTCACCATGTCCTATCCGATCTGGGCCATCCTCGGAAAGCAGCAAAAGAAATTCATTGTCATCCTGTCGCAAACACAGGCGCAAGCGAAACAGCATATGATGAACCTTAGGCGTGAGCTTGAGGGTAATCCACTTCTCAAGAACGACCTCGGACCATTCCAAGAGGAGCGCAATGAATGGGGTGCAACTTCCCTTGTGTTCGGAAGGCATGGTGCTCGTATTACCGCCGTCTCAACGGAGCAGAGTGTTCGCGGCCTGCGTCATAATCAGCACCGGCCTGATCTCATAATAGGAGACGACCTTGAAGATATTGCTTCCACAAAGACACGAGAGGGGCGTAATAAGACCTACGAGTGGCTAACGGGTGAAGTGATTCCTGCCGGAGACCGAAACACGCGCCTTATCGTGATCGGAAACCTTCTGCATGAGGATTCTCTCATTATGCGTCTACGCGAGGATATTGAGGGTAAAAGGATCGATGGAATGTTCAAAGCGTATCCCCTTCTCGAAGGTCAGAAGATCTTATGGCCTGGAAAGTATCCGACAATGGAGGATATCGAGGAAGAGCAACGGAAAGCGGCAAACGATTACGCATGGCAACGCGAGTATCTTCTCAACATTGTTCCTGCGGAAGATCAGGTTATTGATCCGGCATGGATCCATTACTACGACGAGATTCCACCGCGCGTGCGGGTTTATAGCGATGAGACTTACATGACGAATCTTGAAGTACGCATTGGTGTTGATCTGGCTATCTCGAAGCGCGATACCGCAGACTACACCGCGATGGTGCCAGCCCTCCTATACGAAAGGAAGAAGGGCTACGACATATACATTCTTCCGAAAATCATCAATAAGCGACTCTCATTCCCCGAAACTGTTGAGACGTGCAAGGTGATAAACCAGTCGTACAAAGAGATCAAGGAATGGAACGGACCGGTGTTCGTGATTGAGGACGTAGCGTATCAAAGCGCCCTTCCCCAGCAGCTGAAGGCTGAAGGGCTCAGACAAATACACACAGTAAAACCGGGCAATGTAGATAAGCGCGCACGACTTATGCTGACCGCTAACCTTATCAAGACAGGAGTCGTAAAGTTTCCACGGCAAGGAGCCGAGCAATTAATTCAGCAGATAGTCCATTTCGGTGTTGAGAAACATGACGACCTTGCGGATGCATTCTCAGCTCTCGTCTTGGACGCGATTGCAGAGCCTCCAAGAACCTTCCGGATCTTTATGCTCTAGAGCAATTATTAGCGAACAGTAAGGCGATATAACTAGTTCGTCTGCTCAACCGTAACCTGCCAATTAATTCCACTTATAACCTGAACGAAGTAACGGCCGGGCTTGAGACTACGATACGTCGTCTGACCCTTACCTGCTTCTGATCCCTCAGTCATTATAGAGAGACCTGGGCCAGTATATCCACCGTCTTCTTTCTCAAGACTGATGGCGGTATAGCTTCCTACCGATGAGCCTGTAGTGGTAGCAGTAATACGAACCTTGTCACTTGTAACATCGAACGATTCACTATTCTGATTCCCCTTTCCTTTAAGGGTGTTAACTTGTGTCCAAAGCTCTTCCTTTGGAGCGGCGTTATTTGCAGTACTTCCACTCGTTGAGTCTTTCGAGCCACCGAGTGATCCGATAAGTATGAGAACAAGAATTGCGTACACTACGAACATTCTCTTCTTCAGGTACCACTTCTTTTCTGGCTTCTGCCCGTTTACTTCTTGAGACATATATAAGTTGTTGGTTCGGTTTTCTTCTAATCTCCCGATGGCCAGATACACAAAAATCCCGCCACCAGGAGGACCCTTGCGGGTATCCCTACCTAAGTTTCCCTAGGTAACCGAACCAACGACCCTGATGACGGGGTTTTTACGTTGGTTTGGGTTTTCGACCATATCCTTTGAAATCAAAGGGGTTAGGCCATTTCTATTCAATTGTCCGTAATATGGTTGCCCCTACTACCTCTTCATAAGATGGCAGTCCGGTTGTTCTGCTAAGCCCTCCACGACCATGCTACGAATCACTAGTTTTGCATAGACTATGCATCATCCCCTGGTCTGGCATCAATTAATAGGTGGAGGACAGGGACGAAATAGTAGATAAAGCAGCCCATTACCGTTTTACGAAGGAAGCCGATAGTGCTTATCTGAATAGGATTTCCCTACTTCCAAATTCTAAGAAGGATCTGAAGAGAGCGATCTTGGAAAGAATTGAGGTCTTGGTTACCGCCTATAGCTCTCTTGCGAGCTACGTGCCAGACGAGCTGATTGATTGGCTCAATTCGCACCAAGGAAGCGATAAGAGCAAGAAGGTGTATTTAGGCGTACTTCGGGATATGGAAAAGCTTCGGGTAGAAGCTTTGAGCAAATTGAAATAATCTTTATGAAAACTTTAGAAACTTCTCAGATTGGGTTATCACCCACAATTATTGAAGAGAAAATCAAATACTGTCTGTACGCTCGTAAATCGACTGAATCAGATGAGAAACAGGCTCTTTCGATTGAGTCTCAGATAAAGGAAATGCTTCAGATAGCTGAACGAGAAAACCTGGATATAGCAGATATTAGACGAGAGTCGCATTCAGCTAAAGATTCAGGACAACGCCCCGTCTATCAGGAACTATTGGAAGACATCCGGCGACAACGATTCAACGCCATTCTAACGTGGGCACCTGACCGATTAAGTAGAAATGCTGGAGACCTAGGAACACTCGTAGATCTCATGGATCAAAAGCTCCTCCTAGAGATTCGCACGTATGGACAACATTTTAGGAATTCCCCTAACGAAAAGTTTCTTCTAATGATTCTTTGCTCCCAAGCAAAACTTGAGAACGATAATAAGAGTATCAATGTTAAGAGGGGTCTAAAGACACGAGTAGAGATGGGACTTCTGCCCGGACGCGCGCCAACTGGTTATCTAAAGGAGCAGCGAATGGACAGGAAGTGCGAAAGTATCCTAGACCCTGACCGAGCCATGGTTATAAAGAAGATGTTTGAGAAAGTGGCGTATGAGAAATGGAGCGGACGAAAGGTATATAACTGGCTCAAGTTCGACCTCAATTTTAAGACTGCCGCCGGAAACAAGAACCTTAGCCTGAGCAATATTTATATACTTCTCCAAAACCCTTTTTATTACGGAGTATTTGAGTACCCCAAAAACTCCGGGCGTTGGTATCAAGGAAAGCACGAACCGCTCATTTCTAAAGAACTATTTGATCTCGTTCAGCAGCAAGTAAAAAGCCAGGTTATACGTGCTGAAAGTAAGGAGTTCGCTTTTACAAAACTTATAGTATGCGGGCTATGTGGCTCAAGCGTTTCAGCTGACGAAAAGTTTAAGAAGCAAAAGAACGGAAATGTACATCGCCACGTTTATTACGGCTGTGGTAAAGGAAAGGACGTGAATTGTAAATCAGGATATATAAACGAGACAGATCTTATCGAGCAGTTTATTGCACTCATGGACACCGTCGATATCGATGAGCTCGGCATTAGGGAAAGGATCAAGGCAGAAGTTGAGAGATTTAAGAAGTTCCAGCAGGCCATCTTAGGTACCAAAACTAAAATTGAGATAGCGGATGTTGATATCCGGAATTATGCAAAGTATCTACTAAGAGAAGGTGCTGATATAGAAAAGCGGGAGCTATTAGGATGTTTAAAAAGTAAGCTTCTATTGCAGAATAAAACCATAACTCTTAGCTCAAATTAATCTTAAGCTAAGAAAATTAAAAGTGATAAGCTTAATCGAATGAAGCGCATAATACCTATATTTCTTGTGGCTATCAGCCTACTAGCCCCGATAGGATTACATGCTCAAGATGTTGATTCCCAGTCGGAGGATGCACCGAATCCAGACGCAGTCTCGGTAACCTATTTCGAGAAGGCGCAAGTTCTTAATACGAAGGCACTCGATACAGAAACAGAGCCATGGTCAGTATGATTCTTACCGTGCTTGCCATAGGTTCAGCGACTTACTTTATGATCCATGCCGCTCACCTCTCCGGCTTCACGACCGAGGAGAATGCGTACCTAAACTTCGGTACGCATGGTCGCATCGATCTCATAGGCCTTTTGTTCGGCGGCATTATGATCGGCCTCTTAGGTGTGCTTTACGACATCGCAATAGGTCAGGCAGTCGCCGTTGAGGAACTTATCGCCGCTGGAGCGCACTACACACGCAAACAAATCTTCGCACGAGGCATGCGCATAGGACGCGAACATATCGGAGCCTTAGTAAATACACTTGCTATAGCGTATGTCGGCGCATCATTACCGATCCTATTATTGTTTAAGGAATCGACAACAGGAATCGCATACGTGCTTAATAGCGAACGTTTTGCGACAGAGATTCTTCGAATCCTTATGGGCAGTTCAGGCCTCGTGCTCGCTGTTCCCATCACTACCCTGCTTGCAACGTATTTCCTATACGGAAGGGAGCCAAGGAATGCTCCAGGAGGACACTCACATTCGCACTCTCATTCTTAGGTTCGCTTCAACAGCAGCGAACAGCAGAAGAGCGCAGTCAGCAGGAGCACAATTGTGCCTCCAGCCGAGAGGTTTAGATAATAGGAAAGTATGATTCCGGTTAGTACGGAAAAGAGCGAAACTCCTTCAGCTATCCATATGGTCGTCTTGAAACTTCTTTTAAACTGAAGTGCAGTTAAGACAGGAATCACAATGAGAGCAGAGATGAGTAGTGCCCCGACGATAGGTATAGAAATGGCGACTGTGAGTCCTGCGAGAAGAACAAGCAGAAGGTTAACAAAGCGCGTCGGAATGCCTGCAACTTGTGCCGCCTCTTCATCGAAAGATGTGAAGACTAGCTCTTTGTATGCGAGGAATACCGAAGCGAGTACCAACACGCCTATGCCTGCGATTATATATAAATCGGTCTGCCCCACCGTCACGAGACTACCGAACAGATAACTGAACAGATTGACTGAGAATCCGTGTGCGACTGAGAGCAGGACGAGCGCCAGAGCAAGACTCGCCGATAGGAACACCGACAACGCCGCATCGCTATATACCCTTCGCGACAGACGTAGGCGTTCGATGAAGAGAGACGCTATCGCTGATGTACAGAATGCCGTAAGGAGCGGATTAATCTTGAGGAAGAGACCTAGAGCAACTCCGGCAAGAGATACATGGGCGAGCGTATCCGATATAAGAGAGTATCGACGAAGAACGAGGAAGATGCCGATCAAAGGTGCGATCACGGCGATGAGCGCCCCTGCCTCGAATGCTCGCACTATAAAGCTGTACTGGAAGAGAGAAAGCATATTAGTGGTGGTGCGCGTACTTTGGCTTTTCATGCGCGACAGCATCTCGCGGATTGCCGTAATACCGGAGAGTGCGGTCTATAACCGCTACGCAGCTTGCTTCCTCAGCAATGCGCTCGAGGTCGTGCGATATGAGAATAAGTGTCATACCCTGCTCCTTATTCAGCTTCACAAGAAGCTTGTAGAACTGCGCCTGAGTTTCCTCATCGACTCCCGTAGTCGGTTCGTCGAGCACAATCAGATCAGGGTCGCTCGCAAGCGCTCGCGCGAGGAACACGCGCTGCTTTTGCCCTCCGGACAGATCGCTGACGCGCCGGTCCTTGTAATCCTCCATACCTACTCGCACGAGCGCCTCGTGTGCTTTTTCGCGGTCTTCATTCTTGACACTGCGTAATAGACCGCGGCGCGCATATCTTCCCATAAGGACGACTTCCCCAACGGTCACAGGAAAGAGTGAATCGAAATCTATCGCCCGCTGCGAGACATAGCCAATACGCTCCCACTGCTTGAATCGACAAATATCCTTCAAGAAGAGTTGGATCGTCCCACGTTCTGGTCGAAGAATTCGGAGAATCAATTTAAGAAGCGTGGTCTTTCCGCCGCCGTTGGGACCGATGAGGCCGAGATAGTCCCCCTTACGTACGGAAATACTGACATCCGTAATGGCGTCAGTTTTTCCGTCGTACGAGAACGAGAGGTTCTCTACGCTTACGATTATTTCTCTGTCTGGATTCACGCTTTGCAGTTTAACGCAGTCTGGAGGCTTTGGAGGTTGCTACGCATTACCGAGAAGTAATCGCCGCCCTTTGCCAGATCCTCGTCGCTGATGCCTTCAATCGGGTCGAGCACGAGCGTCTTCGCGCCGATCTCGTTTGCAATGGTTTCTGACAGCTTTGGCGATACGAGGCTCTCGAAGAGTATGTACTTCACATTATGTAACTTTGCGAAGTCCGCCACTTTAGTGAGTTCTGATGGGGATGGCTCTACATCAGGGGAGAGGCCTGAGATGGCTACTTGATTCAGTCCGTACCGCTCAGACATGTAAGCGAATGCTGCATGTGAGGTCACGATGTCTTTGCTCTGACAGCTCGCAAGACCTGATTTATATTCAGCGTCGAGCTGATCGAACTTCGCGTCGAGTGCCTGCTCATTCTTCGCGTAGTAGTCGGCATTCGCTGGGTCAGCCTGCGCAAATCCTTGCGCAATAGCATGCGCTTCCTGTCTTGCGATAGTCGGATCGAGCCAAATATGCGGATCACTCACCGTCTCGCCTTCCTCAGTAAGCTGTCTCGTGAGAAGCCCTTGGCCTGCAGTGATGACTGTCGTCTTGGTACCAGCAAGCTGGCTTTTTACTTTATCTCCCCAAGCTTCGACGCTGCCGTTTAGCACGAGTACATCCGCGCTTTCGATGCGCGCAACATCCTGAGTAGAAGGCTCGTAATCATGCGGCTCGGCACCCGATGGTGTTATGTTGCTGACAACTACCTTGTCGCCTCCGATCTCACTTGCAAGGAAGTACATCGGATAGAAGGATGCTACCACTTGAACTTTTCCGTTAGTAACAGTTTGTGGCGTCTTTGCCTTATAGACATACGTTCCAATCGCCAGTGCGGCGAGAACGACTAGAACTACCCCGATCGCTTGTTTGCTATTCATGAATATTAGTAATTAGGCTATTACGTGTAGATTAGTATAGATGCAATTATATTGCAATAACAGATGAATGAGTACGCCTAGCTTTTATAGCTGGGTACAAATTCTTTATTGCAAATCAATTGCACTTATAGTACAGTAACCATCAATGAAAGCCTCTGGCACTAGTATCGAGTACACAGATCTTTTACGTGACGCGGGTCTCCGGGCCACTCCTGGCCGAATACTCTTACTTCAAGTTCTAGAAAGAGAACCTAAACCGCTTACCGTGTATCAGATAGAGAAAAAGTTAGACGGTAAGGTAAATCAGGTAACTATCTATCGCTCCCTAGACGCTCTCTATAAAGCACAGATCGTAAAGCGTGTGAATCTGGAGCATGATCACGCTCATTTTGAGCTAGCAGCAGGTCGCGAGCACCATCATCATGCCGTGTGCCGCAATTGCGGATACATAGAGAATATAGAAATACCTCATGCAGTTAAACCGGAACGGGAAGCAATGAAACAGACGGAAAGATTCTCATTCCTTGATACGTATTCTTTAGAATTTTTCGGTCTCTGCAAAAAATGTGATTAAGAAAAGACCCTGCCGGAATGACAGGGTCTGAGTTTTAGGACTCGGCACACGTTGAGTCGCACTCCGAAGGGCGAATGCGAGGAAGGTTCCGTCGACTCCATTCCATCGTTCCGCCTTGGAGACTGAACGTGTTCAGAAGTCCGAGGCTCCGTGCCTTAACAGCCAAGGACGTGCTTTGTACCCCGATACTACAAACCAGTACTACCTTTTCCGCACTCTTGAGCCTCGGCACGAATATCGAAGCCAAATGTTCGCTGAATATCTGGTGTTCGACACGTAACGCGCCTGGTAAATGGTGGTCAGCGAACTCGCGAGGAGTACGGAGGTCGATAATCCGAACTTCCTTCCGAAGCAATGCCTCTTCAGGAATACCCACACGCACTTGTTCACGTAATGTCTCAGCGGATTGGCCGTAAGCATACGAGAGACAGGTATCAACATCCAGCTCCGCGCTTCTGATATCAGCTAGGTCAGGAAGGGTTGTCTCCTTCTCAGGCTGGGCTTGATACCTAAGCAAGTGAGCGTTCCGCAACGGCGGAAACGCATCATCCTCAAGGTACCGTTCGTATTCCTCAAGGTACGGGAGTGGACTGTCCGGCGCGATAAACACCGCGACCACTTCCCCGTCGCTATTCCTATGAAGGTCTAGCGTTCCTTCCTGTACTTTAGCTTCTAGAAACTCAAGCAGTCCAGCATAAGCAAATCCAGAACTCGGACCCGCCATGAGACCTTCGCGACACAGTCGCATACTAGCTTTGTACGCCGCACCCGTTCCAATCTGATGTAGGTGATCGACATACTTACGCCACGGGAATGCTATTTCCTTGAGCAAGCTTTCTGTGCGAACACCAGGAACAGGATTATTCGGAACACGAACAACACCTATGGACGAGAGAGTTGGAGACTGTTCCTTCAGATACTGGCTTGTACCGACCAGCGTACCAGTCGTACCAAGTCCGGCACACAACAAGGTTACTTTCCCTTCGGTCTGTTCCCAGATTTGCGGACCCGTCCAGCGCATGTGCGCGTTTGGGTTAGCATCGTTATCGTACTGGCCGGGGTTGTAGAACCCAGGAGTAGCTCCACGACGTTTCGCCTGGTTGATGCCACTTTCCGGATCTTCCGGATCGGGACAAATATCCTCTTCGATAACTTCGATTTCGGTTCCGAAAAGCCTAAGAAGCCTGAGTTTGCCTGGTTCGACCTCGTTCGAGGCGAGAGCGACAGTGCTGTTGATGCCGTAGACCGCTCGCGCGACCACGCCAGCCGAGAAGACCGTGTTACCGGACGAGCTTTCAACAAGCGTATGAACCCCTTCAAGCCTTCCAGTTTGATGTGCGTTTTCGAGCATGCTGTACGCCGGAAGCGACTTAACGTTCCCGAGCGGCAAGAATGCCATGAGCTTTACGAAGATTCGTACGCGTTGGTCATGATACGGATTTAACACCGGAGGTAACTCAACCAGCGGTGTAACGTGGTTATCAGGATTCAGGAACGCTGCAAGAGCGTCTGGACCCCGGAATGTTGTTGGGGACATAACGCCCTCCTTCTACTTTGTTGTTGGAAAGAACTTCGTTGTCTCACCGGTTCTTCTTACGAAGAGGTGCGGTGGTATGAAAAGTTAGGGTCTATTTGTTCGGATAGGTCACCAAAGCGCTCTGTAATATATGCCTGTGCTACATAACGACGATGGAGGTCATGGAGCATCTTGAGACGAATATCCGGGTCAACACGAGAAGCAATCAATCGTTCCTCAATTGTCTTTAAGAGCTCTTGGTTCTCTGACTCGAGTCTAGTTATATCGAATGCTCCACCTTCGCGTTCGATTTCAAGGAGGTATGCAGAGCGTCTGAGAAATCCGAGAAGCTTCTCCGCAGGAATATGCTTACTTAGGTACGCTTCTTCCTCCTCACTTGATACCTTGTTCCCTATTACGACGAGCGAGTCGGAGATGCCAGCTTCCTCAGCAAGTGCCTGATACTGTTTGAATACTTCGACGCTTCGATGCGTCGGTTCAACAACAAGTACAAGCAGATCAAACTGTGCATGGAGCGTTCCAGCGAATGCATCGATGCCTGCGACCATATCAGCTACGACCACACTTTCACTGTCATCCGTATGAGAGAGCACGTTCTCTAGTATTGAGAGGTTGTTGTGATAGCAACTTGTTCCGATACCGTCTTCGCTGTAGGTACCCACTGTCATGAAGCGGAGCGTCCCTTTTTGCACAGCGAAGCTTTGGAGAACCAGGTCTCCTTCATCATGAATACGGATAAGATTTGATCCTTCTCCTGGAGGTGTACTCTTCTTAAAGTGAGATGGTTCCTTGATACGCGTATTGGTTCCGCGTAGGTGGTCCTGGATTGTACGCCCAGCTTTAGGGTGCGAAATATGCGAGGTTTCAGGGAGTGTTTCGAACCCAAGGAGTTCCCCAAGATGCATATTAAGGTCTGCGTCTATAGCAAGGACTGAACTTCCCTTATGAGCAAGATGCGCTGTGAATAGGCCACTGGTAGTGGTTTTACCTGCTCCTCCCTTTCCTACGAATGCAATTTTCATGTCCTGACACTATAATCCAGAACCTTTCTTATTGCAATATTATTGCATTTATATAGTATGACCTCAGGACTCATTCAAAGGGTAGATCTCATGAATATACGTTCTTTGATGCTTAGGGGGTTCCTCGGCATATACATCGTTCTGTTGCTCTACCACCTCTTTACGGAGGCGCATGAGATAACAGTGCTGGCGGCAGGAGCTCTACTTTTAGGAGTAGGGGTGGCTGTCTATGCACATTCTCGGAGCGGCTGGGTGCTCTATTCCCTGCTCGTTCTGCACATGGCTGTGGAGTGGGTTGGGTATGGTATACGTAGTTGGGTATTCTTATGGCCTGACAGCGCGTTTGAACTCACACACCTGGCATTCGATATCTGTTTCCTCTTCATCGTAGCGAAGATGCAGTGGAAGCAGAGTTATCTTCTTGTGTTCCCTGGAACATTAGTCATCTTGGGAGCGATCTCAGTCCTGGTGCCGATACTCCTTCCTACTTCCCATGCTCCGCATGGTCTGGAAATCGGGACTCTCGAATTCCTAATATTGGGAGGAATTCTAGGGTGTACTGGATTTCATCTAGTACGTCCTTTCAAAACTAGTCAACAAAATTGTTAACCAGATTCGCCGGGAACCGAAAGGTGCCCGGCGATGTCTCTAGGATTCGAACCGGGATCTAACACGCATTTAAAGGGGTTCTAACTTTTCTTAATCTGCACCTGTCTAGGACTCGAACCTGAGTCTCCAAAATACCTTTTGTTTATCGACGCGTCTCGAGCGCGATAACCTAGCACGAGTTGGCTGCGGGACTAGGACTCGAACCTAGATAAACGGTACCAGAAACCGTTGTCCTACCATTAGACGATCCCGCAATTACTACAACCGTAGTGTCGGAATTGTAGCAAATTGGGTGATTTTTGCATCTCTTCCGCACATTCTCATGCACTCTCTCAGCCCTTAGTTCATTGTGCTTATTTCGACTTAGGCCAACGGTATGCTGCAGGCGGCCATAGTTTAGTAAGCGCATGGTCACTGCAGTTGTGAGGAATTGCCTTGCATATGTAGCGCCCGTACAGAACGAGTCCGTTATTTACGTATTTCCAGTCCCTTTTTGGTATTAGAGCTTCAAGGTCTTTGGAGATCTTGGTAAGTTCAGTCTGTTCCGTTAGATCAAAGCGGAGTGCAAACCTACGCACGTGAGTGTCAGTGGGAATGCCTTCCCAGGTATTAAAAAGTTCACCCATAATTACGTGAGCAGACTTATACGCAACACCGGGAAGCTGAATGAGTTCAGCTTCAGTACGCGGCACCTCCCCACCAAATACTTCTTCTACTACCTTGCCCGAACCAATGAGGTAGCGTGCCTTCGCACGGTTATACGTGATTCCGGGAAGCTCCTCCGTTAAGGTCTGCCAGTCTGCTGCAGCAAAGTCAGCAGGAGTTTTATATTTCTGGTAGAGGGTTTCGGTTACTCTGTTCACCATCTTATCCGTGCACTGCGCCGACATCATCACCGCAGCAACGAGCTGGAAGGGTGTTTCGTAGTTTAGCTCTGTCTTTGCTTCCGGATATGCTTTCTTTAGGTACGCAATAATCTTTTTCGCACGTAGTTTTCGTTCCTCAAGAGTACTTAGTACCGGGAGCGCACTGGTCATACCTTAAGCGCCGCGTAGTCCGCAAGAACTTCTGCAGCATGCGCTTCAGGCTTCACGGTCTCATACACTTTCGCAATCGCTCCGTCAGGCGAAACAAGGAATGACACCCGGTTAATACCTTCATACTCACGGCCCATAAATTTCTTTGGTCCCCAAACACCATATTGGCGAGCAACCACCGCACCTTCGTCCGCAAGAAGAGTAAACGGGAGCTGATATTTTTCTTCAAACTTCTTATGACTTTTGACGGAATCAGGAGAGATTCCGAGAACGGTCATGCTACTCGTGTTGAAATCAGGAAAGGCATCACGAATGGCACAGGCTTCTTTGGTGCATCCTGGAGTATCGTCCTTTGGATAGAAATAGATAAGTACCCACTGTCCAAGGTAAGAAGCGAGTGAACGCTCAACTCCATTCTGATCTGGAAGCGTAAAGGTAGGTGCAGGCGAACCGGTAGTTGGAAGGTTGGTCATATCTTTCTAAGATACCGTTAATCCCATTCTGCTACCACTCCACTCCAAATGACTTTTTGAGTGAATACAGAACCAGAGCGCCAGCACACACTATAGTGAGAAGTATGATTAAGAGACCTCCAATCGTTGGGATAAGACCTATGACATGAAGAAGTATGGTTCCAAGAACGGCATCCTGCCATGAGAATTCATGCACGCCATGTAGTCTGAATAAAAGAGTACGGCGAAGTACAGCTCCGAGTATGATTCCTGAAAAGGCGTACGCAAGGAGTGCAAGGAGTGCGTACAGAACGATAAGCAGGAACGAAAGACCTGCTCCCACAAATGAAATTAGGAAAAAGAGACAGAGCACCGGGGAGAGCACCGCAATAGAAAGACCTACGATAAAAAGTTTAGCTAGGCGATACCACTCTCTCGTATATATCATCCCCACGATATGTTGTGAGAATACAGGAAACAATCCAGCGATAAGACCGGCTACGATACTGCCTGCAAAGACACGTACGGCAAAGAATAGAAAAGTACCAATTACCACATACTGGTGAGCCTGTTCATTTGTGGGGACGTACGCGTAGGCGCCCGTATACCGAGCTCCCTGCTCAAGAACAATACCCTTTGGAAGTATGAGCGCCTCTGGTGCGTTATACGTGAGCGTTCCTCGAATATGAGTACCTTCTCCAAGCGTGAAGCGGTTACTTGCAACCACGGACACATTACCTTCGTACTCTCCACTCAGGAAGACATTTACTCCGTATATAGTTACGTTCCCTGAGGAGCCACCTTCAACACTAACTGAACCGCCCGCAGCATAGATGGTGCGGGCAGGACTGTAGAGACGAACCGTTCCTCCTGCAACAGCAAGATCCTTCCCTACCGGTCCGCTCACGGTTACTTTCCCGCCAAGCATGCGCACATTTCCTCCAGCTCCTTGGTTTACCGAAAGCGTTCCTCCTGCAGCAAGAATGTCACCACTAACGGGTGCGTCCACGATCACGGAACCGCCCGCAGTAATCAAGTCTGCAGCAAGTGGTTGGGTTATATCAACCCGTGACTGCGTAACGTAGGCGTTTGCAGGAAAGGTACTGGACGCCGGTACGTATGGTGCTGCTCCCGCAGAAAGTGGCACTAAGAGGAGCGGAATAAGGAGCAGACGATACATATAGGTAGTCTACACCACCACGTTAGGTGGTTCGTGTCGAGTGCGTAAAAGAAGGGATGTGCTCACAAAAATACCCAGAGCCAAGACGAATGAGCCCATGCAGTAAATACAGATGGCGTTAATCACAAAGAGCTGAAGCCAGACAGAATATAGGGAGAAGAGCATGCCGATAACACCGAGTCCAAAGAGCGCTTGTATAATTCGTTTTGTCGAACTTCTTCGAGCAATAATCGCGCCAAAGAATACCAAGGTGTAAAAGATAACTCCGTACACCCCAAGGGGTATGCCAAAGAACTGAGAGTACTGACTCTGAGCTACCGTGTTACAGCCGGAAATAGCTTCAATACCGCATGAGAGTGCCGTATTAGTAAGTGCGTGCTGCGCTAGATACAAGGAATCCGCAATGCCAGCAAGCGAAAAAACAATAACAAGCCCTAAGAGTCGAGACGTACGCATAGTAGATATAGTATACTATCCTCATGGACGACGCACACTTCAAAGAAACACTTACCCCCGAGGAATATGCCGTATTGCGCGAAGGCGCTACGGAAGCCCCATTTAAAGGCGCCTATGTCGATAACCACGAATCAGGCATGTATAAATGTAAGGCGTGCAGTGTTGATCTCTTTGCTTCAGATACCAAATTTGATTCAGGGAGCGGCTGGCCTTCATTCACTGACCCTGCAGTCGCGGCGAATGTAGGAACCCGTTCTGATGATTCGCTTGGCATGCATCGGACTGAAGTATTTTGTAAGAACTGTGGCAGCCACCTTGGTCACGTCTTTGATGATGGACCTAAGGACAAAGGCGGCAAACGATACTGCATTAATTCTATCTCTCTCGACTTTACTGCGGGAGATAGTACTGACGCAGCGAAAGCAGCATAGTTGTTTAGCCATAAAGGTAAGAACTACTCAGAAAACACCCTCGGACTTCGTCCGAGGGTGTTTGTTTTTCTGTAGAAATTAGTCGCGATGTTTGACGCAGTACGCAACATTTCCCGATACCACAGCTCCACATCTAGAGCCAGTACCATAAATATACCGACAGCCCATTAGATTGAGCTCTTCGTTTGGAGTACCGGCCCTTCGATGCTCAGCCATTCGTGCGGGTGAATGTACCGTACCAACGGGTCGTCCTCGAGTTTCTTTTTTATCTGCCGATGCAGCGCTTGATGAAATTCTGGAAGATCCCATAGGACTTCTCCATTTCTGTTTCCCATCGTCACCATACTTCATTTTACAGAAAAAGCTAGTATTCAAATACGCACCTCTAAGCTTCCCTCTTCGCGTGCTAGCATACAGACATGGAAAAATACCCTCTTACCGTTCTTGTATTAAATGCCTCACTAAAGCATGGTGATTCACCCTCAAATACTGAGGAAGTAACAAATATGGTACTGGCTCAAATGGCAACACATGCAGAGATTACGAGCGAAACAATTCGTCTTTCAGACAAACGTATCCCCGTCGGGCTTTCATATCGCGAAAGCGAGGATGATGAGTGGCCAGAAATCGTGGAAAAGATTGTTGCCGCAGATGTACTTATATTTGCAACTCCCATTTGGTGGGGCGGGCGTTCAAGCCTTATGCAGAGAGTCATTGAACGAATGGATGCTTTTGATGAAGGAACGGTTCCTGAGGGACGAGGTGCTCTGTTAAATAAGGTGGCAGGGATTGTTATTACAGGAAGCGAAGATGGTGCACAGGCCGTGCTCGCCGGAATGATGGAAGTACTTACCTTTATGAACATCACGCTACCTCCACAGTGCTGTACGTACTGGGTTGGTGAGACGGGACTTGATCCAAAGACTGACGCGGAGCGAAGACGGAAGAATCCTGTGGTTGAACATATGGCGAAAGAGACGGGAAAGAATCTTGTGTATTACGCGCAACTTTTGAAAAACAACCCTCAACCGAAGTAATTACGCTGTTTGCAACCTTTCCCCTCTATACTTAGTTATATCAATCGGAGGGCATGAGGACATGAAAGATTGAGACTGGTTCGCCATTCTCGTCGCTCGGATTACCGTACGACTTACCAAATCACTTCATCACCATGCCTATTTTTCGAGCCATCGGGTTTGGGATCCTTGTCATAACGCTCCGTCTTCTTATTCCGGATGTGTTTGACGCGAGTAAGGAAACAGCGATTTCGTTTCTGCATGGCGCGCGTATTTCAGCTGACACTGCCTCTAGTATCACTGCCTCCGCCGCCACTTCTCTTCACCCTATTTCTTCTGCAGACTCATCTCAATCGCTTCCTTCCCTTACGCTTCCCCAAACCCCTTCCATCTCATTCTGACCTTTATTCACCAACCTCACGCTTGCGTGAGGTTTTTTATATAGGGGTTAGTACTGATATACAAAAAGAGCGCAGCCTTTGGCTGCGCTCTTTTTGTATAGAACAATCTCCTATGCCGTCATTGAAGACGAGTTGCTGGACATGAATCCGGCAGCAAGAAGCACAATACCAAGAACGAGGTGGAGGAAGTGGTCAGCCGTATTCATCGTAACGAGGCCGAGAAGCGCACCACCACTTGGAATAAGAAGGAATCCGAGTACTACCAAGAGGAGGTAGACAACACCGAAGATCTTAAGCCAAAGTGCTGATTTTGCTGGTGCGGAAATCGCAACCACGAGCAAGATGATACCAATACCGAGGTGAACAAGATCGTGAAGAGTGTTGGTCATGAAAAGACCTGACGCTCCAACGATTGGGTTAGGAACGAATCCTAGAACACCCACGAGAACGAAGATAACACCGAATACTACTGCAAGCTTTTTAGCCATAGGGATGGAAATGCTGATAGATGAATAAATAGGCTGATACCGGCATATACCGTATCACTCCTAAAGTATAGACCCTGTTTCATGAAGGAATGCTTAAGCGTGCTAAGCGAGTGGATAAGTGCATCGGTGGCAATATCCCCTTTTAAACAGTATAGGTAAGCTAGCCTACGGCCGTCAGTTAAGACGATGCAAGTAACTCAAGCGCTTTTGAAAGATGCTGCTTCGTTCCTTCATCCGTAAGCTCCCCTTCTGTAGTGAATTTCTCATACACAGAAGAAAGATATATTTCTGGCTGGCCCATAACCCGAGCATCAAGATACAAAAGTATCTTACGAAGTTCTGCCTGCGCAAGCACTGTTCCGGTGGGTGCAGGAGTAGCTCCCATTACTAACACTTTTTTTCCAATCCACGCACCTTGTCCATACGGACGACTCGTCCAGTCAAGGAGATTAGAGAGTGATGCAGGAATTGAACGATTATATTCAGGCGTTGCAATGATAATCGCATCAGCCGCTTTAATCTGATCTTTGAGTGAGGTGGCTGACTCTGGGAATGGATTTTCAAGATCCTGACTAAAGAGTGGTAGCGCTGAATAATCCATATGCGTGAAGGTGTGCGCTGGAGCTAAGGCCGGAAGCGCCCCGAGAAGCATCGTATTAAATGAACCTGTACGACTGCTTCCTGAAATAGTAAGAATATTCATATAAAAATAAATGCTAAGGGTATGTATTTCTTATACCAGTCAGTATAGGGCGTACTAGTTGTGGATAGTGTCAGAACCTTTTTATAGGCGGTGCTTTGGTATCATGAACACAACGGCGAGCCAAAAAAGTCCAAGAAACAGCCCTGCGATCACGTCGGTAAGGTAGTGATAATTAAGCACAAGCCTGCTCATACATACGAGAAAAATAATCAGTGCACATCCTAAGATACTCAAGAAACGCCAGAAAGGATTTTCTACACGACGAAAAAGACATACGGCAAGAAATCCATATAAAGCGGTTGTAAGAGTGGCGTGACCACTAGGGAACGAAAAAGAGCTTGAGGGAGTGAGCCACTGAAGCACGTCTGGGCGGGCACGCTCCACAAAGGCCTTTGCAATACCCATTGAAAGAGACGCAAAGAAAAGAACGAGGAAAAGTTGGAGTATGGTAAAACGATTGCGTCTTAAAAGGTACATGGCTCCAAGCGCAATACTCGTAATACCAAACGTACTTCCAAGAACCGTAATAATGAGAAAAGGTTGATAGTACTGAAGAGTTTGCAGTGGCGCTATGATGTGTTCTGCCGCGTCATCGACCGTATCAAGAAGCAGAGGGTACTGACGTGCAAGCATCAGCATGGACACAAAAAGAAGTCCGAATGAAAGCCCAAAAATATGCCACCATGGGTCACGCGCCATGCGGGAACGCGTATACGCTGAAGTCATTGGAATATTGTAACGCATACGAACAAAGACCGAAGCCTGCGGCTTCGGTCTTTGTTTTCTCGCACTTCCCTCAAATTGTTCTACTTCCCGTCAATCTCTGCTGCGATAGCGGCAAAGTATTGGTCAGTTGAAAGTCCCGTGAGTAGTTTCTTACCTACGACCGTACTTGGTGTCCCATTAATACCGATAGCGGCACCTTCAGAACGATCAGCCGCTATAGCTTTTTCATACTCGGCACGCTTACTCTTTACGAGCGCGTCTGCCTTTGCTACATCAATACCGCTAATGGTTCCTGCAAGTTTTTCTATCGAGGCTAGGTCACCGAAGCCCTGGTCACCTTCATCGTCCTGTGACTCAAACGTGGCAACGTACCACTCATAGAATTTGTCTGGCTGTGACTCCCAGAGTGCACGTCCGAAGACTGCAGCATCGAGTGAGTCTGTTCCAAGGAACTGGAAGTCCTTAAAGACAATACGAAGCTTACCTGTCTTTACATACGCATCCACAAGCTTTGGCGTAACCGTTAGTTCAAACTGCTTGCAGAAAGGACACTGATAATCGTAAAAGAGTACCATCGTGTTTGGAGCATTCGCGTCTCCGATGTATGGCACACCCTCAGTCTTAATATTTTTAACATCCACTGCTGCAGCTGCCTTTTCAGGCTGATCTCCCGTTTTACTTCCTCCGCTTCCATAGAAGAGCGCAAAGGCGATAATAATTGCCGCTAAAAGAATAGCGATGGGAGTAAGATACTTCTCCATGAATGTTTGTCCGTGTTCCATATTCGTACGTTATAACTATATAGGTATTCTAGCACTTATGCCTTTTTTGAGCTTTTCTTAGGAGCAGCCTTCTTTGGTGCTGCTTTCTTAGCTACTTTTTTCACAGTCTTCTTTGCAGGCGCTGCTGATTTTGTCATGCCTGAGATTTCAGCCTGAACTGCCTTCCAGTTTTTCTTAAGCTCACGCGCTGCTGCCGTAAGATCCTTCTTGTCTACCGAACGAACTGAAGTGTAGGCAGCAGAAACAGAATCAACAATCTGACCCATGACTTTCTGATCAAACTTCTTCACTTTCTTTGCTTCGGCTATAACGTCTGCTTTCATTCCCTTTGCCCACTTCGTAGCGGCAGCACGGTGCTTCTTAGCGTTCTTGTCACCATAGAAGTAATATCCTGCGCCGGCAGCTGCGGCAGCGAGCGCTGCAGCACCTACTCCAATCTCTACTTTCGTCTCGGTACTCATTCCCTTTTTAGCTGGTGCCATGATGTAACAGTTTTATATAAATAATTATTTTTGCGCGGTCTTTCGCGCGGACTTCTTTCGCGTACCGCGTTTTGCAGTTTTGCTAAAGAAGTTAAAGAAAGGTACAAACCGGAACCCTGCTTTGACGTCATTCCGCAGTTCATCGAGATCTGCGCGAATCTCTTCAGCTTCTTCATGCACGTTCTGTGCGATACGATTAAGCGTGATGAAGAGACGGAAAACCGCCACAAGCACCCCACCAAAAAGAGCCGCGAGTATAATCACGGCGCCGGTCGTAACGGCAAAAAAAGCATGCATCTGAGTGAAGTCGTCCATATGTTCCGGGAACGCTTATAAGTATACCGTGCCGAACATGAGGAAATGGCTAATCCACAACAAAAGCCCGGACCTTTAGTCCGGGCTTTTGTTGTACTCAAGTCTTGGATATTACCCCGCAACAAACGTAAGTGCCTTGCCGGTCTTACCAGCGCGGCCCGTGCGTCCAATACGGTGAGTGTAATCTTCATACGTACCAGGAAGGTCGTAGTTAATTACGTGTGAGACCCCAGAGATGTCGAGTCCGCGCGCAGCAACGTCAGTTGCGACGAGAACACGCACATGACTTTGTTTAAAGAGACCAAGTGCCTTCTGACGACGTCCGTGGGTTTTGTCACCATGGATACTGTCAGATTTAATACCTTCGCGACTAAGGTCGTTCGCAAGGCGTTCAACGCCGTGCTTCGTGCGTCCAAAGACAAGTACTTTGTCCATAGACTCATCCTTAAGAATCTCAACAAGTTTCTCGAACTTCTGCCCTGACGGGAAGTACACTACGTCCTGATCAATAGTTGATGCAGTGTCGCGGGTCTTAACAGAGATGCGAACCGGCTCGTTAAGGAATTCACCGATAAGCTTCTCAATGTCGCGTGAAAGCGTTGCTGAGAAGAAGAGGGTGTGACGATTATCTGACATCTGTGAAAGGATTTCTTTCATGTCACCAATGAATCCCATGTCGAGCATGCGGTCTGCCTCGTCGAGAACCACTGACTGGAAACCAGACAGTGAAAGCTCTCCTCGTTCGATAAGGTCCTTTAGGCGTCCCGGAGTTCCGATAACGAAACTAGGAGAACGGCGGAGAACACGAATCTGTGGCTCAATGTTAGCGCCTCCCACACACGTAACGGCGTGAATGTTTAGACGCTTGGTGAAGCCGTAGAATTCTTCCTCAATCTGAATAGCGAGCTCGCGGGTTGGAACCATGATAAGTGCGCGCTGACTACGGTCTTTCATCACCTTATCAATCAAAGGAATGAGGAAAGACGCAGTCTTTCCGGTACCCGTGTTAGCGAGCCCCACAATGTCATGTCCTTCAAGGACAACAGGAATTGATTTGTCCTGAATTGGCGTTGGAAGAAGATATCCCTTTCCAATAATGTTTGCTTTGAGTGCTTCATCGATTGGGAAATCAGCGAAGGTGTTATCTGGAACGTACGCGTCTTCCTTTACTCCTACTTTTGCTTTGTTAACGAGCTGTGAAAGGTTAACTTCCATTTCCTGGTAGTTACGCTTTCCCCGTGAGCTCCCTCCTCCGTTACCTCGTGATGAAGAACCTCCTCCACGGTATGAAGAAGATGAGGAAGAACCACCTCCGGAATTTGTACGGCGGCGGGGTGAAAAATTACTGTCTGAACCACCTCCCCAGGACGCACCACGCGGAGGTTTACGGCCGTCGAGACGGCGAATGAATGTTGTTGCCATTTGTTGTTGAAGTGAGTCCGGAACGAATGCGCGTCATGTGCGCGTACCGGAAAATAAATCTGGCGAAAAAGAATGACGCTGCCAGCCCAAGCGGTCTCAAGAGTTTCTTTGAAGCTCGCGCTTCGGCTGGTGAGGTCTTCTCACCCCAGAACCTGGAGAACGGTTGTTAGGGATAGTATGACAGATTTATGAGAAAAACACAAGAACAGCCCCCGCAGTAACGCGGGGGCTTTCTAACTAATGATGGCTACTTATGCCGGCGAAACAGTCGAGTTCACACTCGTAGTTTTGGTCACCGGAGCAACCATCTTCTTAATCGTACCGTTCTGCCATAGGAGCACAACGACCGTGATCAAGATGATGCTGACGATGATAGCGGCAAGCTTTTTTGAGTTACCGCCATCATAGTTGTTCTGACTATAGGACATAGGAAGCCTCCTTCCGTCGCCTCCATTGACGACACCTTCAGCCTACTCTCAAATTAATCTTCGTCAATGGACGAAAGAGCCCTTATGTTCCCACCTCTACTCCTTTCCAGAACGCCACGTAATTCGCGAAATCTTTTCCCACTCGTTCCACTGAACCTTCTTTCGGAGCCGGGTAATACCATCCAGCATCTTCGTTACGCTCTCCATTAACTACAACGGTATAGTAATGCGCAAGACCTTTCCACGGGCAGGTTGAGGTGTATGCGCTGTCCTCTAGGAATTCTTTATGCACTGAAGCGGGAGGAAAATACTGATTCCCTTCTATTTCAATAGTGTCATTACTTTCAGCGATGACTTCGCCATTCCATGTTGCTTTCATATGTCTTAAGTATATACCACTCTTATGAAATGGGGTTACGTCCTTGAATGACACGGATAAGGAAGAGAATGATGGCAACGACCAGCAGAACATGTATAAATCCGCCAATAGTATACGAAGAAACAAGACCCAGGGCCCAAAGAACGAGAAGAATAACCGCGATAGTCGTAAGCATATAAATACCGTTACAAAGTAATACCGTAACTATAAATACTCATACCTGAAGCAATCATGAAGAAAACAAAAACCCACCAAACGGAGTAAGACTCGGCCTAGCGGCCCGGAGCGCTCCGTTTGGTGGGTTTTTGTTTTCTTTTGTTACCGCTTCAAAATCTGCTTTCGCAAACGAACTGACTTAGGCGTGATCTCGAGGTATTCGTCTTCAGACATAACCTCAAGACCGCGTTCAATGGTGAGGGTGTACGCCGGCACGAGGTTAATGGCTTCGTCCATACCTGATGAGCGCACGTTACTCTGGTTCTTTCCCTTTGTAGGATTCGCCATCATCTCTTCACCCTTACTTGTGTTTCCAATAACCATACCTTCATACACTTCCGTAGCAGGGACGATGTAGAGAACGCCACGTTCCTGAAGTCCCCAAAGCGCATACCCGAGTGACTTACCGGTTGCCATAGATACCATCGAGCCAACCTGACGCTTCTTGATTTCACCCGCAAAGGGCTTGAAGCCGATAACCCGTGATGAAAGAATTCCTTCACCCTTTGTATCAACAACGAACTGGTTACGGTAGCCGAGGAGTCCACGGGTTGGACCTTCGAACGTAAGACGAACCTGATTCTCATGCTGCACAAGATTCTGCATCTGGAATGCACGAGTGCCGAGGCGCTCGATGATTGAACCCTGGAACTCTGAAGGAGTATCGATAATAACCTCTTCGTACGGCTCTACCTTTACGCCCTCTTCCTCACGGATAATTACCTGTGGCTGGGAAACCTGCATTTCATATCCGGCACGACGCATATTCTCAAGAAGGATGGCGATGTGAAGTTCTCCGCGTCCTGAAACCTTAAATGCGTCCGGTGAAACAAAGTCCACTTTAAGACCGACGTTAACTTCAAGTTCTTTTTCAAGGTAGTCACGGAGCTGACGGCTCGTAACGTACTTACCTTCGCGTCCTGCGAATGGTGAGTTGTTCACAAGGAAGTTAACCGTAATGGTTGGCTCATCGATAGCGATAGCTGCAAGCGGTTCAGCTTCGGGATCTTTGGTGATGGTTTCTCCGATGTAGATGTCTGGAAGACCTGCAATGATACAAATATCACCTGCAAATACTTCAGGAACGTCCGTACGCTCAATACCCTTGAAGGTGAAGATCTTAGTGATCTTTCCGGTACGAGGAGTACCATCTGGCTTCTTTACGGTAACCGTGTCCCCTGCCTTTAGGGAACCTTCGTACACGCGGCAAATAGCAAGACGTCCGAGGAAGTTGTCATAGGCGAGGTTAAAGGCCTGAAGTTTAGCGGGCTTGGTGAGTGCTTCTGGTGTTGATGCGGGAGGAACAAGTTCAAGAACCGTGTCGAGGAGTGGCGTAAGGTCAACGCGCTCATCATCAAGTTTCTTCATCGCAACACCTTCGCGTCCGATAGCGTACACGGTAGTGAAGTTTGACTGATCATCATTAGCACCAAGCTCAAGGAAAAGTTCAAGTACTGCTTCTTCAGCGGCACCAGGATCAGCAGCTGGCTTATCAATCTTATTAAGAACGACGATAGGCTTAATACCGAGCTCAAGAGACTTCTTAAGTACGAAACGAGTCTGCGGCATAGGACCTTCCTGGGCGTCCACAATGAGAAGCACGGAGTCAATGGAGCGAAGCACACGCTCCACCTCTGAACCGAAATCGGAGTGGCCTGGAGTATCCACGATATTAATCTTTGTTCCCTTGTACTCAATAGAGGTGTTCTTTGAGTAAATGGTAATACCGCGCTCATGCTCGAGTGCGTTGCTGTCCATAGACGCTCCCTCAGCAGAGGCTCCGGTCTGCTTCATGATGGCATCGGTAAGAGTAGTCTTGCCGTGGTCCACGTGGGCGATGATGGCGATGTTGCGAATTTCCATAGTAAGTATGCTGGTTTCAATTAAAAAATGCCCGAGGGCGTAGTCCTTGTATCATACTAATTCTAACCAATTCGGTCAATCCCATCTATTGACATTTATGTCTAATTGTTATATACTTCTAAGTAAGGCTCAAGAGAGCTAAGGGAGAAATCAACTTTTACTAAAGGGGTTTCGAATGAGTACCTTGACCAACATACAAAGTCTATGCGCCTCAACGTTAATCGCATTGAGTGTTCCAGCTCACGCCGGAAATACCGCAACGTCGCAGGTAGTGCCAAAAGCTCAAAAGGCTAAGGCATCACATGCATACCAAACGCGAACTATCCAGATTCTCAAGTGGCTACCCACCAAAGAACATCAGGGTGTCTACGCAACGGGAAAACTCGCCGGTTCAAAGGTGAGCGACCTCTATGCGTGGTATCTCGGACGTTCCGGGACGCTGCCTAAAAATATCCGGGTTGACTGGAATCGTCAGCTTGCGCGTCTCTGGACGCATAAGTTTACGCTCACTCAGAACAAGCCGGTGCTGGATACGGGCACTATGCTGGTGCTCGAATATAGTCGTCTTGATCCAGAACGCATGTCGCTCGGTGAATACCAGGCGATTGCGGAAAAACAGTCACGTATCGTCTATACCTCCCTTCGTTGGGAGAAAGTTGGCATTATGTATTTTGCCAACCCAAAGACGAAGACGGTCAATATCCGTAAGGTCGCGCTCTTGAAGCGCGTTGCGCGCAACATTCGCGGCCGTACGCTTATTGCCTACGCCATGACCGAACTGTTTCCCACCTCGGGAAACTATAGTCAGGCGTATCTGGATTTCCTTCTGCGAAATGCAGGGCGGCGATATGTGGAAAGCCTTCCAGCGCTCCACGATCCACTCACTTCGTTTGGTCCTTTCCAGTTCACGTCGAAAGCCGTGTTCGCAACAGGATCAGATGCCGTGGGTGGTGCTTCCCGCATGAACACTGCCCTGCCCGCTCATCTGCGCATTCCGTCGAGCGTTTCGCTTCTTCGGGGAAATGCGCATTTGCGCGCTGCGGAATTGTTTGCCATCTCAAATCTTGCATCGTTTATTCGCAAGTTGAATGACAAGCAGATCGCTCAGTTCGAACGAATCGTGGAAACGAAGTCGCTCGATCTGGCGCAGTTTGTGGCAACGGCACACAACAAACCAACCGTTGCCTATGCTGCCGGTATTCGGTGGCTAAACGCAAAGGCGCTTTCAAGCTACGGGCATCGTTGCCCAAAAGCGAGTAAGCAGTATGCACATAAGACTTCCGAAAATTATCAGGCGCTAGCATCGCTCTGAATACTCATCGCCCCGACACTTCGTGTCGGGGCGATTTCTTTTGACGTACCTATAAAAAGGAGTATTACATAGAGAGGAACCCTGGGTGTATGCGCCACCCTAACCCATGAGGCGTCTATGTTCTTTATATGTTTGAGAGTCATCGCACTCACCTTGCTGAGTACGGCGTGTAGTGTGCCGCAGTATCCTCACGAAGTCCGGCTTACTAGCACGAACCCTGTAGGAAGTATTGTCGGTCAGGATGATACCGGCGACGGACAATGGGATGTTATCTTCTTCTCCGGATCAGAGAAGCTGTATACCTTTGGTGAGGGGCAATGCGATAATGCACGCTATATTCCGGAAACGAGGCAGTGGAAATACATACCCACAAATGCTGACCGGTCAGCACAAATGTATAACGTGCAGATTGTGCCGAACGCGGTGATTATGCCGATTATTAAGAAATTAAATCACGCACGTGACCATCAGACATGATGCCAGTGCAGGTAGTCTATTCTTTACGCGCCGACCTCTGGTCGGCGCGCCTTTATATTCCTATCGCAAATACCTATCGACATTCCTTACCTGGCCAGCATACGTAAGTGAGCAGTGAATTTGATGATCGTTGTCGTGGAGATAAAAAATACAATCCGTAGTCACGGGATGAAGCACGGCATTAATGGAAGAGAGACTCGGATTATTGATTGGGTGCGGCGGCAGCCCTGCATGTTTATACGTATTAAATGGAGAGTTTACATATTTATCCGCACTCGTTGGTTGTGGCCACCAATTCCCCTCAGTGCCTTTTGCATACTGAAGCGTCGCATCTGCTTGTAGACGCATTCCATTCTCAAGACGGTTCCATAAAATTCCAGCAACAAGCGCCTTGTCGTCTTTTGATGCTTCGCGATCAACAATACTTGCAAGCGTCAGTACTTTTACCCAGGGAATATTCTGACGCTGGGCTTCCTTCGCATACGGCGCAAACACATCAGTAAACCGTCCCCGCATACGTGCCGCTATCTGCGTGGGTGACTGGTCGCTCGGAATAAGATAGGTATCAGGATAGTACACTCCCTCAACAAAGTTCGGGTCTGGATTTGTCGCAACGGTAATCCATTCTTTCTCTTGCGCAGCACTCCAATTCAATTCATCGGCAAGGATAGCTCCTATCTGTTCTTTTCGAATACCTGGAGGAAATGTCACAAAGGCAATAGCGGGAGGATCCGTGAGCACTTTTGCAAGGGTCCATACGTCCATATTTTTTCCAATGGAGTATCCCCCGCCGCGAATATCTGCACGTTCAGAATCTTTTAAAAGTGCCACTCGAAGTGCCCATGAACTGCGGGTTACCCCACTAGCCGCGACCAGCTGAGCAGCTTCCTGAATACTCGTACCCGGCTGAATAACAAATTCAGCAGGTACGGCCTGAGTGTCTACGGCGCCAAAGAAACGCGAGTACGAAACAAGTCCAGTAAGCAAAAGAAAAATAACTACTGCTCCTGAGGTAAGGAATGTACGCTTCCACGTTCTAACGTATGAACGGGGAGAAAAGTACGACATGCACTCATTCTATCATCTGCTTTTTATCCCCATTTTTCCTTCCGCACAGTTACCCACCCTGCGCACCATCGGTGAATCGGAAACTCTCCACGATTCCGTTTAATACATCCATAACTGCTGTCTGATCAAATTCAGTAATACCTTGCTTTGGATCATAGTTACCAATTGCTGTTGAGTGGATAGTGTACTCAATCGCATAGCACTGATTATTTCGCACGGTTCGATAACTCGTTGTGTCGTAGCGATTTCCTGCAGCTGCATCATTTGAATGAAGAACGCTAAACTTCGTACCATTATTGGTTTGAACGGTACTAGGGGTTACAGGTCCTCCCGTTGGGTTATAGGTGAGACAGGTGGCAACGGCTGAAGGATCAGCACTCGTTCCAACAGTGAATGTTCCTTCACTAAAATTTGTATCTGGTTGGAATGACTTTCCGAGCGTCGCTTTGGCAAGTATGAGCCCAGAACTTGAAGCGTTTACCATCCAACTTTGCGTATAGCCGGCGCTAGAACCAGAAACGGTAACCATGCTTGGGTAGGTAAAGGTAAACACGCCTGCACTATCGGCAAATTGTTTCTCGCCACCAGCTGATGATCCTGAGGATTGAGCGCCTGCAGCGACACAATCTACATAGGTCTGAATTCCGTCCTCTTCAAGAAAGGCATTTGATCCTTTTCCAACAAATACCTGAGTGCCGTTCTCATACCGAATACCTGAGGCAGATTGAGCGATAGGAAGTATGAGGGCACGCGTATCTGAGAGCGTAAGTGTTACTGCCGTATCAGTGAATGATGCGTCCATCGATTTTCCATCACGACACAGGTATGAGGCTACCGACGTCACTCGCGGCGCCGGGATTTTTTGTGTGTGGAAATACAGGTACACTCCAGCACCAAGCGCGATGATCAGGAGGATACCTCCAATGATTGATGAGGGACGATTCATATAGTACTTGAGTATACCTAATCATACGCCAAATATCTGATGAAGATTGACCTTCGGTACACCGTGCGCTATAACAAAATTATGTTACGTAATAAAAGTATGAAATGTATCCGGCACATGTACGGCACGGGCACCGTAAACGAAAAGGGTCAGATAGTGATTCCTGCCGAAGCACGGCGTGATCTGGGCATCGAGCCTGATATGAAATTCATGTTCGTTGGGGACCCTAAGCGTCGTATCTTAGGTCTCGTTCCAATGGACTTAGTAGAAGAAAAACTCAAAGGTGTTGTTGATCTGTAAGTTTGACATATCTCATATTTAGTTTATAAATTATATATTATGAAATCATTACTCTCTACCCTAAAGCGAATCCTTACGAGTGCACGCACTCGTACAACATCTTCTTGGACATGGTTCCGTGCGCGTCCACGCTGGCAGCAAGCGTCTATAGGCGCCCTAGCGCTCGCGCTTGTAGTGGGTGCCGTTGTATTTGCACGGGGTGGAGCAGCGACTACAGATACCGCACAGGTTCGAACCGTAACGCTCGCAAGCGTTGGTTCCCTTTCGGGCACTAGTTCTGGAGCTTCCATTGTTGGAACCATCCGCTCAGTAAGCCAGGCTGATCTTCTGGCACAGACAGGAGGTACTGTACGCAGCGTTCACACAACGCTTGGCGCGCGCGTACCCGCAGGGTTTGTTATTGCTGACCTCGCAAACGCAGGCGAAGCGGCGGCGGTACTTCAGGCTGAAGGCGCCTATGACGCAGCGATAGCGGGTCGAAATATTACGACCGTTCAGTCAGGAAACTCTCAGATCTCATTTACCGAGGCACAGACTTCTGCACGAACAACGTACCGTAGTGTATTCACCGCACTCGAAACTACGCTTAACGGCCAGATTGATTCGAATTTCGCAAACATTAACGGTAAAGGAAGTCAGGTTCTTATAAATCAAGGGCCGTATATCGATCTTCAGCGTACGCGAGAAAATATTCGTACGAGCATGGACGCATGGCGGGCAAATCTCTCACGTGCTGATGGAACAGACCCAGCTACACTGCTTGCCCAAGCAACAAAAGACACGCAGGACATTTCTACCTTCCTTGCAGGTATTTCAAACATCATAAGTGCACCTAATATTATTGCTGACTCTGGCCAGCTCGCCGCACTTGCAAGCGCGCGCGCAACCACTGACGCGCAGCTCGCCGCACTCTCTGGCGCGCGCGACGTTCTTAATGCAAAAAAGACAGCAGCTCAGATTGGCTCCTCTTCAAATACGGGAGGTACTCAGCTTGCTAGTGCTGACGCATCTATTAAGCAGGCCCTTGGCGTTCTTCGCGGTGCTCAGGCAAACTACGAAAAGACCCGTATTCGCGCAACGATAGGAGGCACGGTTAACTTCCTTTCAATTAAGAAGGGTGAGTATGTTGGTGCCTTCCAAAAGGTCGCAACCATTGCTCAAAATGGAGCGCTTGAGATTGTGGCGTATATTCCAGAAGAACAGCGTACAGCAATAAGTGTTGGTATGAAGGTGTCAGTCGAAGGAAATCATCCAGGCACTATCACTGCCATTGCGCCCGCTCTCGACGCACTAACAAAGCAGATTGAGGTACGTATTGCCGTTGATGCCTTTCCTGATCTTGTAAACGGCCAGTCCGTGCGTATTACCCTTCCTTCTGAGGCAGTAGCAACTCCTACAGTCACCGCATCCTCAACGGCACCGCTCTCCCGATTCTTACTCCCTCTTAGCGCGGTAAAACTTCTTCCTGAGTCACGTGCTGTCTTCAGTGTAGACAGTGATGGGCGTATTGTTGCTCACACCGTTACGATCGGTGAAGTTATTGGAGACCGTATTGAGATACTTTCTGGCATCACTCCTGACATGCGCATTGTTACTGACGTGCGCGGACTATCAGAAGGGCAGAAAGTACAGATTGGTGAAGCGGTCACTATCTAGACTGAACGCATACTACTATGACTACTTTTTGGAGCTTCTTCATCCACAAACGCAGTTTTACTGTTTTCTTGATGATCATACTTACCCTCGCGGGTGCGTATGCCATAACGGAGATTCCAAAAGAATCAACGCCCGATATTTCTATTCCTCTGGGCATTGTAGTGACCGCACTCCCTGGTGCTTCAAGCGCTGACGTAGAACGTTTGGTCACGAATAAGATTGAGAGCGGCGTTCTTGGTGTTGAGAATGTCTCAAAAGTTACGTCCACTTCTGCGGATGGTATTTCATCCGTATCCGTTGAATTTAATTCTTCAGCAAATATTGATAAATCAATTCAGTCGCTTAAGGATGCAGTAGATAAAATTAAGCAGGATCTTCCTACGGAAGCCACCACGCCAAGCGTCTCTGACGTGAACTTCGCTGACTCCCCTATTCTTGTTATTTCTGTTTCAGGAAATCTTGCACCTGGTGAACTAACGGCACTTGGTGAAAGCGTAAGTGATGAAGTGAAGCGTGTTCCCGGTGTTTCAAAAGTTTCCGTCTCTGGTGTCCGTGCACGTCAGGTACAGGTTATTGCACGCGAAGAAAGTCTTCGCCAGTACGGCATTTCATTGTCTGATGTCACAAATGCAATTCGTGCAGCGGGAGTAGCGTCACCTGCAGGTGCCATAACCGTAGACGGGGTGAACTACTCTGTTCGTTTTGAATCAGGGGTTGCGACAACCGACAAGGTAGCCGAAGTGGTCATCACAACGCCAACAGGTTCAACCGTGCGCGTTGGCGATATTGCAAACGTGGTTGATGGTTTGCAGAACCCTTCAACGTATTCACGCGTATCTGTTGCTGGAAGTCCTTCTCAGCCGTCTCTAACCCTTACGGTATATAAGAGTCGTGGAGGAAACATTGTGCAAACAGGACATGCTGTTGAGAAGCGTCTGGAAGAACTAAAGGCAACCACCTTAACGAACACCAGTACGGTTATTTCATACAACGGTGCAGAAGAAGTGAATAAGAGTCTTACCGAACTAACGCGTGCAGGTATTGAGACCGTTATCCTGGTCGTTATTGTTCTCTATCTCACCCTAGGTCTTCGTGAATCTCTCGTCGCCGCTGCCTCCATCCCCCTTTCATTCCTTATTGCCTTCATCGGTCTTCTTGCTTCCGGCAACACACTTAATAACGTGTCCTTGTTCTCACTCATCCTTGCGATAGGTATCTTAGTAGATTCTGGCGTTGTTATGGTTGAAGCATTTCATACCCGTCTTCGTGAGTATGGAAATAAAGAACAGGCAGCAATAGCATCTATCCGTGAGTATGCCTGGCCACTTATTGCAGGTACGTTTACCACCATTGCCGTCTTTATTCCCCTCTTATTCCTTACCGGCATTATTGGTAAATTCCTCGCCAGTATTCCCTTTACGATTATCTTCGTACTTCTTGCCAGTATCTTCGTTGCGCTTGGATTCGTTCCCCTTCTCGCTATAGCATTCATTCGTGAAGGCCACAGTACGTCGGAGGATCGCCAGGAGCGTTATAACGCCGCAGCTAAGAAATGGTACGAAGGATTCCTGCATCGATTCCTCCACGACAAAAAGAATCAAAACCGATTCCTTGCTGCAATGATTCTTCTCTTTGTTATCTCACTCTCCCTTCCCGCTGTTGGTCTCCTTAAATCAATCTTCTTCCCTGCAGATAATGCTGATTACGTATACGTTCAGATTGAAAAACCTCAAGGTACTAGTTTGGACAATACTGACCTCGCTACCCGCGAAGTTGAAGAAGCACTCTACGCAGATCCCTATGTTGCTTCATTTGTGAGTCAGACCGGTAGTGCAAGTTCGTTTGCGGGGGGCTCTAATGCCGGACCTTCTTCAGGCAGTAACATCGCAAACCTTACCGTTAACCTTCCAAAGAACCACAAAATAACGAGCGCTGATTTTGTTACCCATCTTCGAAAAGAACTTTCTGGTATCACGTCAGCAACAATCACCGTAGGTGAACCTGCAGGAGGACCTCCAGCAGCATCTCCAGTTACCCTTACCTTTACCGGTGACGACCTTGGCGAGTTAACCGCCACGGCTGAACGGGCCGCCCATGTCCTTTCTGATATTCCAGGCGTAGTGAACGTAAACGCAGACAGTAAGAACGCTAGTGCTGAATTCGTAGTCTCACTCGATAGCGCAAAAGCTGCACAAGCTGGCGTGTCTCCCGTTATCGTTGCTGACACCCTTCGTACCGCACTCTTTGGAACTAAGGCCACTTCTATTCGCACGGGTAAGAATGATATCGAAGTATATACAAAGCTTGATCTCAATCCGAACTACACTGACCCAAGCAAGACCACTGATACGACTATTGATTCGGTGCGGTCTCTTACCTTCCCCACTAAGAGCGGTCCAATTCCACTCTCAAGTATCGCGACTATTCGATACGCTTCAGCACAGAGTTCTATCTCCCATGAAGCAGGTAATCGTATCGTAACCGTTACCGCCGACGTATCAGCTGGCGTAAATGCTATCGAAGTAAGTAACACCTTCAGCAAGAAGTTCGGAGACGCAGACCTTGGTAAGGGAGTGATACTTAAGGTTGGTGGCGCATCAGAAGATGTTGCGAACTCGTTCACTCAACTCTTTGTGGCACTCATTGCAGGTGCGGCACTGATGCTTTGTATTCTTGTGCTTGAGTTCAATTCGTTCCGCCTTTCCTTCTATCTTCTCTCAATCGTTCCCTTCTCACTTGTGGGAGTGTTCGCAGGACTTGCACTTGTGGGACAACCTCTTTCGCTCACCTCCATACTTGGTGTGATTGCGCTTGCTGGCGTCATCATTAACCACGCCATTATTCTCATGGACTCAATAGCCCGTATTCATCGTGAAAACCATGATCTTTCACTTGAAGAAGTTGTGGTGAGTGCGGCTTCAACGCGCCTACGTCCTATTCTTCTCACGACCATTGTGACCGTTATTGGTATGGTACCGCTTACGCTTGTCTCGCCATTCTGGGCACCGCTTGCCTTCGCTATTATGTTCGGACTCGCCTTCTCCCTTCTTCTTACCTTGCTTCTTATTCCTATGCTCTACTTCCGCTGGCCGGGAAAGCAGGTACGCGCGCAGTTCTCCGAAGAAGTCTCTGGTTAGCTAGCGAGCAATCCCAACGTGCGGAATGTTGAGTGTCTTTTTCCGATAATTAATATCGAGAAGTAACTTAGGGCGTTTATAGATCTTACGTTTCTTTTGCGTCTCAGCTTCGCGTGCTATCGCTCGAGTACTCGCCGCTAAGTAGAGCGTGTTCCGGCCATACTTTTTGTTGAGCTGATCCATGACACTGAGGAGTGGTGCTTCAGAAGCCACCCGCGCGCTTTCACCGAACAAATCCGGCATTATGGCACGGTCAGGGGTAATACCATACATGCCAAAACCACTTGCGCGATACAGCGTGCCTGCCACATGTACCGAATTAAAATGTTCTTCAACAAGTCGAAGAAACTCACGCGGGTCGGAAAGAGGAATTGACATGGTGAGGTTCTTTCCTGCATACCGGAACTCTTGAGTTTTAAGATAAAACCGACACATACGAGCCCGCACGCCGTGCCGGCGTGCCTTTGTACAGGCGCCTTCAATATTCTTTGCGAGTGCTGAAAGGATAAGTTGTTTGTCGGTAGTGGGAGTAAACGTACGAGATTGAAGAATAGAACCCATGAGATCATCTTCGCTGGTGGTAAGTCTACGAATAAAATGCCCCTGCATTTCAAGCCAGATATCTCGGTATGGTTTGCTGATTGAGTGATCCTTCAGCCAGCCTTCGTCTTTCTTTGCAAAGTCGAGCGCAGTCTTCACACCAAGCTTTTCTAAATAGAGTCCGGTAGAAAATCCCACACCCCAGATACTGCCAATAGGGAGCGTTTCTAAATAAGTATGCATTTCTTTTGCAGGAATTGAGGTAAATCCTGCCGGCTTTCGATACTTACTCGCAATCTTCGCTATCGTCTTATTCGGACCAAGTCCAAGTCCAAACGTAATACCTAAGTCCGTCTCAAGACGCTCTTTTATAAGAAGCGCAATCTTCTCATATGACATACGGTACTTTGATCGAAGACCCGTAATATCCGCAAAACATTCATCAATACTGTATTCCTCTACTTCAGGAGTGAATTCGCGTGCAATGTGGTACATGCGTTTGGCGTAAATGGAATACGCCGTATAGTCTCCGGGAACGATAATGACCCCCGGACAGATGCGTTTCATTTCCTGAAGGGTCATCCCGCGCGAAAGCCCAAGCTTTTTACCTTCAACAGAAACTGACGTTGCGGCACCGCGTTCACCTCCCGTCACAACCACCTTTCCGCGTAAGGTATGATCTAACGCCTGTTCAACAGAGGCAAAAAATGAATCCGCATCAAAGTGGAGAATGGCACGGGGAAATGAGCGGGTCGAAAGCATGGGTCATACATAAATACTCACTTAGTACGTACGGAATGTTGAGACTACCTTCCCAATAATTTCCCCTTCGCGTGGGTGAATATCGGGATACGCTTCATTCGCCGCTTCTAAACAAAGCTGACCATTCTTTCGACGAAGATATTTAAGCGTATATCCGTCCTCCGTAAGAGCAACAACAATCTGATTTACCTGCACGTCTTTCGTGCGCTCAAATACCACCAGATCTCCGCTTTGAATACCTGCATCAATCATGGAGTCTCCTTCAACCGTAAGGAGATAACTCGCGTCGGGGTGTGGGAGAAGGTATTCGCCTACAGTAATAGTGTCAGCAAGTTCCTCCTCGGCGGGTGCAGCAAAACCTGCACGAATGTGTCCCAAAAGAGGAGCGCTGTAGAGTCCTGCTGCAGGGATAAGCTTCCCGGTTTTATCTTTCTCTACGATACCGGCTTTTATAAGCTGTTCTGCTACGTAGAAGGCAGAACTACGGCTAGAGAGCCCTAAGACAGCCATAAGCTCCGTAATAGAGGGCATGCGCTTGTTCGTGCGGTAGAACGAACGGACCTTGTCAGTAACGCCGGGTTTCATAACCCTAGTATACTAGAACAATTGTTCGAATAGCAATAGGTGTGGATACTCTTTCAAAAACCAAAGCTCCTATATGAAATTTTTATAAACTCGTTGTGTGGTTATCCCACCTCCCTTTTCCCTTATTCACCTACGCCCGTTGCTACGATAGTGGTATGCGAGCACTTATCATAGATGATGAACAAGGGGTGCGTGAATTGCTTGCGGAAAATCTTCGTTCTCAATGCTTTGCCGTAGACACAGCATCAGATGGTACCGAAGGTTCATACTTAGCGCGCACAAATACCTACGACATTATTATTCTGGATAACATGCTCCCTGAAAAATCAGGGGTTACCGTTTGCCAGGAAATACGTAAGACCGGTCACATGACGCCGATACTTGTTCTCTCAGCGCTTTCGGATACCTGGCGGAAAGTTGATCTGCTCAACAGTGGCGCAGATGACTACATGAGTAAGCCTTTTTCCTTTGAGGAACTTATGGCACGTATTCGAGCGCTCATGCGAAGACCAAATGAAATTGAAGGAGACATCTTAACTCTTGATGACTTAGTACTCGACACTAAGCAGCAAAGTGTAAAACGGGACGGCAAAGGTATATACCTGACCCGAAAAGAATTTATGTTACTTGAATACCTCATGCGCAATCTAGGAAACGTCTTAACTCGAGGAATGATCATGGAACATGTATGGGACATGACCAGTGACCCATTCTCAAACACTATTGAGTCACATATTCTTTCGCTTCGTAAGAAAATTGATACCAATCCTGAAAGGAAACTTATTTATACGGTTCCGGGGCGAGGATATAAGATTGATATACATCAGTGCTAACACTACAAAGAACCAGCTCCTGGCAGAGCCAGGAGCTGGTTCAAGTCTTCTGCTAAGAAAGTATTCTTTAGCGTGAAGTTGAAGAAGCGTGGACTTCATCAGAATGCTCAATCTTTAACGCCTTAAAGATATCATTCATATCCTTACGAGCCGTCTTAAGATCAGCGCGTGCAGCATCAAGTTTTACCTTTGCCGCTTTAAGCGCTGCCGTATTTGACGCAAAGATAGTCTTGTCTCCGTTATCGGGCGTAAGATTTGCCACAAGGTTTGCTGCGGCTTGTGCCTGAACCTTAGCGTCTGCAAGCTTGGCAACGTAGTCAGCGTACGAAGTACGTGCAGCTGCTACGTTTGCTGAACTTGTCGCTGCATCGATACGTGCGTTTAGTTTAGTACCTACGGTTTCCATCTGCGAAACTACGCTAAGGATACGGTCGCTTGCCGCTACTATAGACGTACGAGGTAGTACGAGGGCATAGGTACGGAACTCAGGACGGATCTTTCCGACATCGTCACGCATGCTCGAAGTACTCGTGTCGTTACCGATCTGTACCTTGAGTGCGGTAAGCGCCGTGATTTGTGCCTGAAGCATAGCTGTAAAGCTAGCCTTTTCATCAGCGCTCAAGGTAGCTGATGCAGTAATGCGGCTTGAAAGTGTCTGGAGCGCGGTTACGCGGCCATCAATACTCGCGTCAGCCCGTGCCTGAAGATTTAGGCCCTTCTCCATATGTTCAGGCTTCTTATCTTTCATAGCATGCATCTTTTCGGACGAAGACGCTTCATCTGAAGAGCGTTCTTCACGATCCATTCTTTCAGCTTTTCGTTCATCGTTTCGATTAAGGAATCCTGAGAGGAATCCCTTACGTTCCACCCTAAGATCGTTCTGATCCTGAGTATTTGTTTGTGCAAAGGCGAGCATTGGGGTTAATGCAATACTTGCTCCGAGAGCGACGGTGGTTATACGGTGTAGTGTTTTCATACGAAGAGTGGTTCTACCAAATTATTGCGCTTGAGTATGTGCCTGAATGCCCTGATCAACAGCAGCTGAATCTTGATCTACTGAAGTGAGTTGTGCATCGAGCGCTGCAGAATCGTTTGTAAGTGCAGCATCAGAAGTATCAGATGGACTTGTTTGAAGTCCTGAATCTGAATATCCTGGTGTTGTTTCGCTTGGGGAATACGCGCGCATTGCGTACGCTCCTATAAGTAAAACAACAACAGCAAGCACAATTCCAAGCACAGTTTTATTGGTGGTAGTCATGATAGTTAGGTATGGATAAATCCGAATAAGTAGACGGCCCGGACACACTGCTCTTACTACAGTGTACCGTGCTTACGCATCCTTCTTAGAAGATGCTCGCAAAAACTCAGTGAAAAGCGGATGAGGAGAAAGAGGCCGTGCCTTAAGTTCAGGGTGTGCCTGGGTGCCAAGCATAAACGGGTGTACGTCACGGGGTAATTCAGCAACTTCCATCAGCACACCGTCGGGGCTTGTAGCAGAGAAGACCATACCTGCAGCCTGCATCTGTGCCACATAGCTCGGATTAATTTCGTAGCGGTGACGGTGACGCTCTTCTACCGTATCTGTGCCGTACGCTTCATAGGCAATAGTTCCTTTCTGTACGAGTTCGACGTACGAGCCAAGGCGCATAGTCCCCCCAAAGTTCTTATCGGCCATATGTTGTTTTTGTGCATCCATGATTGCAACAATCGGATGTGCTGTATCAGGATTAATCTCTGTGGTGTGTGCGTCCGTGAGCCCAAGAACATTTCGCGCATACTCAACCACCATAAGCTGCATACCATAACAAATACCAAAGTATGGAATCTTGTGTTCTCGCGCATACTGAATTGCCTTTAACTTTCCTTCGATGCCTGTTTCTCCGAATCCTCCTGGAACAAGGATGCCATCATAGTCTGAGAGACTTTCGATGGAGGCACCCCGTTCAAAGTCTTTCGCATTAAGCCAGGTAATCTGAGGCTTCACCCCAAGCGTAGCGCCTGAGAACTTAAGCGCCTCAATGATTGAAAGATAAGCATCAGACAAGACATAGTCACCGGTATCAAAATACTTCCCCACAATTCCGATTCTAACGGTAGGCCGCTCCGAAGTTATTTTTTCAACAAACGCTTTCCACTCCCCCATCTGTGGTGCTGTTTCTTTTGAAAGGCGAAGTTTGTCGAGCAGGAGATCTCCCAAATTATCACGTTCAAAATTAAGGGGCACGTCATAAATACTTTCAACGTCTGGCGCAGAAATAATGCGGTCAGGGCGAACGTTACACCAGATAGCAAGTTTTTCTTTTCGCTTTTCATCAAGCGCGCCGGTGCTGCGCGCAATAATGAAGTCTGGCTGTACCCCGTATGAGTTAAGTTCGCGAACCGCGCTTTGCGTTGGTTTCGTCTTCATCTCTCCAAGCGCTCCAGGCACCGGAAGATACGAGACCATAACGAAGGCAACGTCGTCTGGATTCTTGAGCTTAAGCACGCGCGCGGCTTCTATGAAGAGTGCATTTTGAAAATCTCCCACCGTTCCTCCAATTTCAATTACGGAAATTTGACTGTCTGACGCTTCTGCTGCAGCTTCCATGCGATTAATAATCTCATCGCGCACATGAGGGATGGTTTCCACCGTTCCGCCTCCATACTGAAGTGCTCGTTCTCGTTCAATAACCGCTCGGTACACCATCCCACTTGTCATATAGTTCTCAGGTCCGAGATCACGGTTAAGGAACCGTTCATAATTTCCCATATCCTGATCCGTCTCCAGTCCGCTATTTAGCACAAACACTTCTCCATGTTCTGTCGGGTTCATCGTACCTGCGTCCACGTTCAGGTACGGGTCCACCTTAACAAGATTCACTACATAGCCACGGTTCTGAAGCAGGAGCCCCATCGAAGAGCTTGCTACTCCTTTGCCAACGCCCGACATTACCCCGCCGAGTACGAAGATATATTTATGGCCGGGACGCGCCATACCTTAGATACGCAAATATCGACGCACTGCAACAAATGATGCAAGACCTCCAAGAAGAACACCGCTTCCGATAAGTACGATGAGGATGAAAAGGAAATTACTGGTGTAGTAGGCGAAGAGATTGAATCCACCGAGCCATGAGGCAAGTTTAGTTCCGGCGTACCATGTAACAGGATAGAAAAGAATGATGGTGATGATTGCGGCAACCACGCCACTTATGATGCCTGCTACAATAAATGGACCTCGAATGAAGGTATTTGACGCACCCACCAGACGCATGACTGCAATCTCATCGCGTGCACTGTAAATAGCCAGGCGCACCGTAGCAAAGGCAATGATGATACTCGCGATTGCAAAAAGAAGGACCACCGCCAGGCCAGCCTTTTGCGTTGTACCTATTGCTTGGGTAAGACGATCAATAACCGTTTTATTTTGGTAATAGTTAACGCGCTCTACAATGCTTGAACTGCCGGGGATATTTGAATCATTTGAAAGGTAATTAACAATACCCGCATACTTTGAAGGGTCAGTCGCCTTAACAGCAAGGGAGGCTCCAAGAGGGTTTTCTCCTAACTGATCAAGGGCCTGAAGCGTGAGCTGATCGTCAGCATGTCGTGCACGAAAATCAGAGAGTGCTTGATCCCGTGAAGTATATTCAACGCGCGAAACTTCAGGGAGTTTCTCAAGATGCGATTTTACCGAAAGAATGTCCCCTTCCTGCGCTGCAGTGGTGAAGTAGACATTTACGTCCACTTTATCCTGAATAGCGAGGAGCGTATTAGAAAGAGTCGCTGAAAGAAGTATGAGCGTTGTTATGATGGTGAGCGTTGCCGTCATAATGAGCACCGTCGCAAAGGAAACTAATCCGTTACGTGAGAACGTCGTAGCACCCGCTGAGAAGATTCGTTTAAAGGTCGGACTCATAGTAGTTATAGAATATATTGGCCATGCGCGTCGTCGCGTGCCACGCGACCGCGATCCATGGTAATCACGCGCTTACCCATTGCGTCCACCACCCCTTTATTATGCGTAGTGATGAGAACCGTCGTACCGAGCTCATTAATCTTTTTTAAAATTTCAACAATCTCATACGTGTTCACAGGGTCAAGATTACCGGTGGGTTCGTCCGCAATAATAAGATCCGGCTGGTTCACAATGGCGCGGCCGATAGCAACACGCTGCTGTTCACCCCCAGAAAGCTGATGCGGGAAGTGTCCTCCTTTGTTTCCAATATCAACGAGGTCAAGAATGTATGGCACGTCGAGGGAGATCTCTTCGTCAGTACGTCCTGCAGCCTCCATTGCAAAGGCAATGTTTTCATATGCCGTCTTATTGGGTATGAGACGGAAGTCCTGAAAGACCATCCCTATTTTCCTACGGTAATGATGGAGTGCATGCTTTGGTACGGCATGTACATCAAGCTCTTCAAAAAACACCGTTCCGGTTGTTGGTTTTTCCTCAGCAAGAAGCATCTTTAGGAGGGTTGTTTTCCCGGCACCAGAATGCCCGACGATGGAGACAAATTCTTTCGGCTGGATGGAGATAGTAACGTCGTCCAGCGCTGGAGTGCCGTCGCGGTACGTTTTCGTCACCTTGTCGAAATAAATCATGACTGGACTAGTATACCCCATGCGAGAGAGCCTGGTCTACGCGTTAGTGTGCGAATCGATAAAATCATCAATATCGCCTGCAAATACAGCATCAGGGTTGTGCGACTCGTAATTCGTCATATGGTCTTTCACCATTTTGTACGGGTGCATGACATACGAACGCATCTGGCTTCCCCATTCGTTAGCAGTTGTAGTGGCAATGGAACGTCCTTTCGCCTCTGCTTCACGTTTTGTTTCCTGAAGTGCAAATAGTTTTGAGCGCACGAGCGCCATCGCTTTTTCACGATTCGCGAGCTGACTGCGTTCACTTGAGACGTGTGCAGATATGCCGCTTGGCGTGTGCGTGATACGCACTGCCGTTTCGCGCTTGTTTACGTTCTGACCGCCCGCTCCTCCGGAACGGGCAAACTGAATATCCAAGTCATCTGGACGAAGTTCAACTTCATCATTGTTTGAAAGAATTGGTAGAACTTCAACAAGCGCAAATGATGTTTGGCGCTTATCATTCGCATTAAACGGGGAGATACGCACTAAGCGATGAACGCCTGCTTCATGCTTAAGTCTTCCATACGCGCCCGGCCCGTCGAGTTCTAAAAGTACGTTACGAAAGCCACCATGGTTATTTTGATTTTCATGGAGCTCACGTACGCGCCATCCCTTTTTACTTCCATATCCCTCATACATGCCGCGAAGCATACGTACAAAATCTTCCGCGTCGTCGCCCCCAGCTCCTGCAAGTATCGCAAGCGTTGCAGGACCTGCGTCATGTGGGTCATTCCCCACTTCCCCTCCCTCCTTGAGCATTTGATATTCACGCACCACGCGTTGTGCTTCATCTTTATCCGCCCAGAAAGACGGTGATGCCATTAGTACTTCTATTTCAGCAAGACGCTGCTCAGTTTCGTTCATGAGAAGAGTATAGCAAAACCCGCCAGAGGCGGGTTTTGCGTTTTGGAGCCATCTCGGAGGTTCGAACTCCGGACCTTTTCGCTACGAGTGAAATGCTCTACCAACTGAGCTAAGATGGCGACTACCGTACGATATCATATTCGCTTTTCTCGAGCGAGTCGAGCAAGTTCTTTCGCTTCTTGGGCGCGCTTACTTGGGGCACGAAATGGCCGACCATTTCCCTTGTTACTTCCGGCGAATGTCGGATTCAAAGCATCGCAATTTGGACATATGAGCCGTAAATTCGCTTCTGTGTTATTTCTCCAATTGCCATCTATGTGATCCGCGACAAGTGGTACAACTTTTGTCTTTAGATTTACTTCTGACCAATCACACAAATGACACTTATTATTAAATTTTTCTCTAAGAAAACGTTTAATTTGATTTGTGACAATACCCATACTACTTAATCCACTTACTTTTTTATCTTTCCAGGCGTCAATATATTTTTTATATTCATACTCACGTTGGCAAGCATTGCTGCAATATTTATAAAAAGAACGATATGGATCTTTGCCGCACATCAAACAAGGAGTCCGAGGCTTCTTCGCATTCATATATACAGCATACGAGCCGGATCCTTTGGACCCGGCTCGTATTGATGTTCACAGCACTTATGCACGATATCTTTTCTTTATCTCGGCACCAAAGATATTTGAGCCGATGGGATCACTTGAAGCCCGATCTACAAACATTGAGCCGATGGGCAGAATTGAACTGCCGACCTACTCCTTCGCTTACACCTCCCCTCTAAACCACGCGGAGAAGGGCTAGACTGTATCTTCATCTCTAAGAGATGCCCTTGTCAGTCGTTCGGGCGTACACCAGTGAGATATACGCCACGGTCTTGGCCTGTGGGGCTATTAACCGTAATTCGGGATTCACCTGGGAATCACTTCCCAGGTGGGCGGAGTCTGCGACCCACCATGGAGTTGCTCTACCCCTGAGCTACATCGGCTTGATCGAACCTTTCTAGCCTACGGCATTTCTACGACTTTTTCAATGCTTGATTCCTTCGGCTTTTGAAAGTATCCCAGCCAGTAGCTTCGTTTGTACTTTCGTCCGGCGACCATGTTGTAGTGCTCAACGCGTTCAAGAGAAAGTGGCGTGACATACGGACTATAGGTATCAGTAAGGGTCTGCTTCGTAAACGTTTTCTCAGTAATACCAAGGTCCGGATGAACATAGGTATCCGGATCACTTCCCGGGAATCGCTTTACGAGTTCTTTTGCATTAGCATCAGACTCAAGAGAAAGTGCTCGGAGGAATAGGTATCCGCCCGGTTTCAGCACCCGCGCAATTTCAGAAAGATAGATTGCTCGCTCATCATCATTTAATGAGTTAGATGACGTAACATCAAGGACAATATCTACAGAAGCAGTTGGGAGCTGAAAAGCTGCACCGATATTTTGTGAACGGTAGTCGATCGTTTGGTCTCCGTGCGCGGCTATCTTACGCGCCATCGTAAGCGCTGTTTCAGAGAATTCGAATCCAATAACATGGGCACCGTGGTTGGCGAAATAAAAGCTGTTACGTCCCGTACCGGAACCCAAATCCAACACGTTCAAGGCTTCCATATCAATCGGTTCCCCTATCTTTTTATGTTCCTTTTTTAACCAACGCATAAAGCGCACCACATCAGCCTGTGGAACATTGCTTGGTGAAAGCATCTTAGAAGAGCGATATTCTCGCTCCCAGCCTTCTTTTTGGTTCTGTGAAGCACCCATTCCCCTACCGTACCACGTATGGCACTAGTATGTAGTGTTACGAAAGAGGACGAACACTTTTACGAAATATCCGAAGAACGACGAGTGCTACGACGACATGCATGAGCATAAGAAGGATAACGGCTCCCCAGGTAGCACCTGCAAAAGGTCCTGACGTAGAACCTTTTATCAAAACATCAGGGATAAACGAAAGGATCAGTACAATCCAAGCCGTAGTTGCGAAGGTATTCTTTGGCGTACGTGCGTACTTACGGATGATGGCAAATACGATACCTGCACCCACAGCACCAATGACTGACCATCCAATTACGGGACCGAGGGTGAGCGGCGTAAAAGGACCGGTAAGTCCAACAAGCGGCTTTCCAACGAAAAGAAGCATGAGGTTTAAAATCGTACTAATAAAGGCTGCAAGAAGAGTTCCAAGAAATAGGGACATAGGCAAAATATGGTGAGTTAGTACTAAAAGTATAGCAAAGAGAAAAGCCCCTTTTGGGGCTTTTCTCTTTGGCGCGGCTGACCGGACTCGAACCGGCGACCTATCGCGTGACAGGCGATTGCTCTAACCAGCTGAGCTACAGCCGCATGTGCCACTCATCGAATATAGCCTTTAAATGCCATTAAAACAAGACTACTTTCAATATTCTTTTGGTGCCGGCGGGTGGAGTCGCGCCACCGTCTAGGGTTTATGAGTCCCTCGTTCTAACTCTTGAACTACGCCGGCGTGAGTGACTAACTGCCCAATTCGTTCAATATACGCAAGTATTTTGTATCGAATGGATGTACCTTTTGCAACGTATAGTGCCATAACACCATAATACATATCATGGTTCTCGTACAGCTTCCGACCCTTCGGAAGAAAGATTGTTTTCCTAAATTGAACTTGTGGAATTGATAGTACATTCGACCAATATTCCAACAACAACTTTTCTCTATCAAGGTGGATATTACTAATAAAGATTCGAGGGTAGAAAAAGGAATAAGGTACCTCAAAGCATTCAACAAACCAACGAATCATTAGCTGTATAACTACCGGATCTGAGTTAGTCATTATTAGAGACATATTTCTTGAAGACTTGGATCCTTCACCCCAAGTACTTTCGCAATCTCTTTAATACTTTTGCCTTCTCTGCGCAGTTGAAAGGCCCGTAGCTTTTCTTCAGATTTCGCCATACTACAAGCATACCGAGTAGTGCTCTATAGAAAGACAATGTAGCCTGGGACTATCCTCAAATTACTTTATCTTTACTTCATTTCTCATCTGCATTACAGCCGAACAAAGTGAACTAGGAACTCAAGCACAATTAACGGCGTGAAAATAACCATATATAGGAGCGCAATACGCTGAAAGATGTTATTCACCAAAAGGAACATAATTCTCTCAAAAAATGCCTCGGATTTCTGCCCAAACGGCATAACGATACCTCCCATATGCTTTGCAAGCCACTCCATACCTCCACCGCCCGAATGCGATTCGTGTTGCTGCGACATGCGGTACCTAAACGTTCACGTGCTCTAACACTCCAATTCTGCGCTCATGGTCAATCACCGTCACCGCATCCCTATCAATTGCTTTTCCAAATCCATAGATCGTCTCATGAATATCTTCAACTTTCACCTCAAGACTCCCCACTCGTACCGTTAACTCATGAACCTTTGTATTCAATTCAAAGATTCCTATTTTTATGTCCTTAAGTTCAACCTCTACCAGAGCAAACCGCATATCAATCTGCTCGAACTTCTTTTTCATCCATACAAATCCCTGTTCTATTGCATCAGTAAGTTTATCTACCTTTTCAGCAACGGTATCTATCCGTGTTTCCATTCTCTCAAGTCGCATATCCGTCGTCATTATAGCGAGTATACCATCGGGCCTATTTCGAAGGCCGGCGTTTCTTATCCACACCCCACCTTTTTACTTCATTTTTTCTTTATCTCACAGAAGTAAGTAGCAAATGAGCTATACCGGCAACTCAACCACAAACCGTGCACCCTTCCCTGCACCCTCTGATTCAGCCCATACCTTGCCGCCGTGGCCTTCGATAATGTTCTTCACGATGTAGAGACCGAAGCCTGTTGAGTCGACGTTCACCTTCATACTTTCCGCGCCGTGACCGCCTTCGGTAAAGAGATGCGCCATATCTTCTTTTGAAATACCTACGCCCGTGTCCTCCGTCATAAAGCGAATGACCTTTTCATCCTTAGTGAGCGAAACTTTAATACTTCCCTGCGGCGTGTACTTTATCGTATTGTCTATCAAGTTCTTAAGCGCATTCTCAAGCTGCGTTTGGTCACCCGTAAACATAACCGGACTTTCGGGCGCAGTGAACGTAAGCGCTACTCCCTTTTCATCGGCGCTTGATTTGTGAGTTGCAACGATAGATGCCACCAGTGCTGAGAGATCAAACGGCAGCATAGTATACGCAACTTTTCCGTTCTTAATGTTAGCCGCATTCAAAATCTCCTGAATAGTTTGTGCTCCTTTTGTAGAAGACGCGAAACCTTCATCAATCATTGGCTTCATGGTGTCGGGGACTACTCCGTAGTCCCCCTCTGAAATCATCGCAAAGATATTACGCGACTTAGAAACAAAGCCCTTGAGCTGGTGCGTGATGAAGTGGATAAGCGCGACTTGCTGTTTGTTTGAGAGTTCAAGATCTTTGGCGAGGAGTTCAATGTGTTCGCGTTGGTCAATTTCCCGGCGAACACTCCTGATAAGCATGATTCCAAGAATTCCCGTCAAAACTAACGTAATTGATACAAGTATTTGATTTGTTTTAGTTCGAACGAAAGCAAACTCAAGTCCAAGAATTGCAACCAGTCCTAAAATCAAAGCTTGAGCGGCGAGTAAACCTATATTGAATGTTTTAAAACGAACAATAATATACGCAAGAAGTGCCACAAAAACAGGCACTCCGAACAGACCGTATTGACCTATTGTCCAGCTGTAATCTCCTAGAACGGTAGCTGTACTAAACAAACTTCCAATTACGTTACCGAAAGCAAAAGATAGCAAGAAGAATACAGTTCCAAGAGTAACTATTAATACTTGTGTACGCTCTTCCCATGTTTTCTTTTTAAGATAAGAAATTGTGCCGAGACCTAGAATTATCAACATGTATATGAGCTCAAGTACGTATGCGTAATAGGCAAGAGGGCCTTCAACAGCATCTCTGTCACAATTCGAAAGATCATATCCAAGGAGGGCAAACTTGGTTGGTGTTAAGACTACTGTTATTAGCAGTGGGAAAAATACAGCAACTTTATACTTAAATGGAAGGTCTTTCCCTGAAATAAAAACATATACAAAATATAAACTGAATGCGTAGACAAATGGTTCAATTAAATTTGTGAGCGACCAGAAAAACATAGTTTCTTTGCTGAATTCAGTAGCCCATACTACCAAATCGGAAAAAAGCCATATCGAAAGTAGAACAGTTACCACAAATAACAACCTTGTTGTTAAAATCTTTCGATTACGAATAAATACGAGAGTACCCAATCCTAAAGATAGGACGAACGCAGTAAAATGAGAGTAATAGATTAAAGGATCAAAAACGTTACTTGATAGAATTAGGAATTTTGAACTTCCCCATTCGCACGCTTGAATTGCTGTTGCGATCGAGTCCATAATCTTAAATCTTAAACAAAGTGAGAGGAGAAGGAATATCTTCCTCCTTTTGGAAAATTACGTAATTTTCCTTTATCTGGTACTTATAGTAAGAAGAAATAACTGAAATTAACGTTGCAGTAAAAAGAAATAGAAACAAAATTTTTGATTTATTATCCATTTTTTAGACTCAAGTATCGTCTCTTGAAGTAGGTTGAGACGTACGGTAGATATTTATTAAATTGAGATTCGGGTAGGAAATCAATTGAACGTATTATTTTTCGACAGTTCTCCTCACCACAAGCACAAGCCATTTCCCAAAGTGAATCACCTTCTATGGTGGAGTAGTCGATAGTTACCTCTTCACCTTCTTGCAAATCACGTAGTGCAACCAAAGATACACTTCCTTTAATGCCTGCGCTTGGATTACAGGAATGATTGAGAAATTTATACGGTTTTGCGGGATCAATCCAATGATCCTTTTTTATACCAATCCAGTTTGGGTGCGCTTGAGCATCACGTTTTCCTTTATTTACTTTAAATTTTATTTCTCCTGTTATACGTGAAATTACGTCACCTCGCTTAGCGTTTTCACCAATATTGATACCAAGACCTTCAATTTCACTTGAACAGACGTATATATGCTTCATAATAGTGTGATTTGATTATACTATTCTTTTATCTTTACGTAATTGAATCCCCAGTTTCTTCATAAAAAAGTCCCTACGCTTTCACGTAGGGACTTCGCATCTGCAGCGCCACGAAGGCAACAATTAGATGCGTAATAACGTGACTTACCGGATATACAAGATCTTCCCATCGTTCAAGCCGAAGCAAGACCGAAAAGGTCAATAATGTATACGCAGAAGCCCAGATGAGCCATGGTTCGGGTTGTTCCTGATCAGTTTTCTGTATCAGACCATGAATCATTGGTACGAATGAAATAACGGTACTCACCTGAAATAACAGGTTAGCGACCACTACGTTCGTAAAGAACCACGTTACCGTGATACCTGCGTCGGCGGACAAGAATAGATAGTCGAGACGTTCAAGCGGACTAAACCGCTTTTTTACGACTGCATATCCAAACGTTGCCACGGCAGCGAAGGCACATACTGCGGGAAGAATGTTTACCACCCAGTCATGAGTTAGTGCAAAGTACGACACAAGGTCGACTACACCACCCAAGCCCCAGATGGCCCATGATCCCGTGTTGATTTTCTGCTTGGAACGAGTGTTATACCACCAGTACCCAAACAGCTGCATCACCCCGGCTGAAATGCCAAAGATGACTGAGAGTTCATTAACCAATACAGCCTCCTTTGGCTAGAATGTAAAGAACTGAGCAGTGAGCCTATAAAAGGCTTATTTCCTGCTTGTATTGATTATAGCACGTTAGTTATATTTTGCAAGTTATTAAACTAACCCTTATAAGAAAAAAGCCCGCTGGTTACCCAGCAGGCTTTTGAAGTTATAGGTCGTAAAACCCTTCCTCAGAACGCATACGTCAGCGTTGCAGCTCCGTATGGGGTGCGGCGGCGCGTTATGTCGTCTTGTGGAAGAACGAACTTCCCCCCGATTGAGACTCGTTTGGAAATCCGGTAGTCTACCGCAACGCCTGGGTTCAGCTTCTTTTGCGCCGTGAAGTACGCAATGCTTGGGGTAACCGTGAGCCGCTTCGTGATCGGAAGCCGATACGATGAATTAATCAGTACGGTGTTTGTTACACCCCGCAGCACGGACGCTGAAACGTTTGCACGTCCGTACGTCAGACCTGCTTTCGCATACCAGTCCCCAACGTCAAAGCCTTTGCCTTGATAGTTCGCGTAGCGGCCAGTGGCCAGAGTTACGGTCGCTTTCTTCGAAAGCGACCACTTCCCTCCCACCTCAAACCCGTACTCTGACGAATCATCAGCGAAAGGTTTCTCAAAACCAGTGTACGCATATGCCGAGACATATACGTGCTTGGACAGGTCATACGAAATATCAGTCTGCAATGACGGCTTCTTGCTTAATGCGTCATTGAAGGTGTTGTCCACATACCGTGAGGTAAGTGACACATTCACCGTCTGAGGGATAGCAGCCGAGGGCACTAATGCGCCGGCGACCACTGCAGGGAGCAGAAACAAGATCGGGCGCATGAGCGCTTCCTTTCAAAGGTGAGTTGAAATAACAGTAAGATTCTGGCTAAAAGCCGTGTCTTTGCTGTGTGTACTATGGCACAATATTAGGTTTTTTGCAAGTTTTATGACTCACTTTTTACACCGGTGTAAAACCACTCCTGCCCTGCTTTTGCAGAGTGTTTCGGGAGTAACAAAACCAATTCCTTTTCAGCGACTAACGTATCTCCATTTTCTCGAATGGCAATATTTGTTCCTGCTTCAACTTCCTCTAAATGCTTCCACTCTTTAGTAAGTACATCGTTTTCGTGCTCTTTGTATATAATGCGTTCCATCGCAACAGTCTTCTGACGTATTACTGATATTGGCGTAATTAAGGTAGGGTCAATCATTTCAAAATGAGCAAGGGCGCGCACTATCGAACGTTCAGCAATTAAAACGGCGTTTGATTCTTCGTGCTGACCGCATTCAATAATAATTCCTATCTTGCCATGCTCATACGCATACCGCGTAGTGTCATATGAGTCTAATCCGTTTGGATTATGAGCATATACACTTGGCCATCCCGTTATGGCGTATTCCATGCCCATTGCTTCCGCAAATGCTGTATTTTCTAACGTTGGAAAATCTATGAACACACACGTTGGACCAGGTGCACTGGTCGTATGTATATCAAGAAATGCATCGGACTCTTTAATGTATCTTCCGAGTTCATTTGCTAACGTTTGCTCATACGACTGAGGATCTTCAGTATCTTTAAAGACACGATTAAGATCTTCTTCTATAAAGCGTGTGTTCTCCGAATACGCTTTCGGGTTTGCAACTGGTATAAACGTTACTTGTCCTTTCGTAAGTTTCAACTCTCCTGAATCAAACTTTTGGCATATGTTTCGAATGGCGGCAGTGCCTGCCGGCTCGTTGCCGTGGATTGCTCCGAATATTACTAGCGAAGTGCCAGAAGTTTCACTTTTAAAAGTTAGGTTCTCTAGAGAAGTCATTTGCATAAAATTGTTTAGACTTATTACTTACCTACTAGAGATACTTTGCGATAATCGAATCGAAGCGGAATTCCTGTAGTTTAGGTACATGCGGAATTCCGGCTGCAAGCCACACCGCTCTAGAAAACTCGAAGTCTTCTTTAAATTCTGACAATGCTGGTAAGCCTGCCTCAACTGAAATTTGATCCAGTCTCTCGAAATACAAATTCTTTTGCCCAGGAGTAAAACGATATCTAGCAGAATGTTCGTATTGATCCCCATCAGGAAAAGAATCTATATGTGCAATTGCGCTAACCAGATCATATCCGTAAGGACCATGGAATGAATCTTCAAGATCAATTACTCCCGTCGAGTACAGATTGTTTGGGTTAAAATCTCCATGAGTAATTATAAAGGGGAGATTTTTAGTATGTTCTTGAATTTGTTGAAACCGTTCTAAAAGTTTACCAGCATGTTCAGGCATTTCTTCACATAGATGTTGTAGCCAAATTCCACGACTAAATTCAGAATAGTCTTTATGATCACTTTGAGTTGCTATCTGTGCCTGGGCAAACTTTTCAGCAATGAGTATAAAATTTTCAAATGTTTCAGCACTAATACTGCCATGTAACTTATATTCTTCTGCAAAGACGTTTCCAAGATGAGAATTCCCTAGCGACGATTCTATGAAATATAGCTCTTCTCCTAACGCACCTTCTTCAAGCAATTTCGCTACGGGGAAACCCTGAGCTTCCATCTGTTTATGGAGTTCCAGATTAGGATTAATTTTCTCAGGCTTTCCGATTCGCAAATAGGAATCATTTGATTTATAAATTGCAGACTCAAATCCACGCTGATTAACCAAAAATTCAAATACACGATCATTAAGAACGATCTTTTCTGGCCGTTTGCCTGCCTTAGTTCTTGGGTTTTCGTATGTCATATGAGAGCTTTACGTACCAAGTTTAGCTTGGAAAAGCAGGAATAGTAAGAATATTTTCTACCAACTGAGCACTAGAAAAATCCCTCAACAAACGCGTCTCATTCGCAATAAACTTATTAGCTCGAGTATCTCCCTGCGTATAGTACTGATTTTCAAGCCAGACACTGTGCGCGAGCTTTCGCAGTCGAAGCGCAAATCCGTTCGTCAATTCTTCCTTTGAAATTGGATAGGTAAAATTGTATCCTTCCAAAAAACTCCGGCTCTGTTCGACAGCTTTAACTTCTTCATAGAGACCTGAATCTGGTTCGAAGCAAATGTACTGAATAGAGCGTGCAACCTCATATGCACGGGGAGCCATTTCTGCTTTTTCCCAATCGCAGATACCAATGATTTCCTTCGACTCATTAAAAAGTAAATTGCGGGCGTGGTAGTCACCATGCACGAGCGTATCGTTAGTAAACTCAACTGGTTTTAAGATTGGAATTAATTTCAATTTTTGATCGATATATGTGAGGAATACTACATCTGTTTCATCCGCAGTGTTCTTCTCAAGAATCATCTTCTTAAACGTATTCGCGCTAGCGAGTATAGTATCTGGATCATTCTCAGAAAATTCGTTTGCTTTAAGTGTTTTAGAAATATTTGCACTACCAGCCAGATGTATCTTTCCAAGAAGCGCGCCCATTTCATACATATCAGCTAGAGAATACTGATGCGTTCTACTACTTTGAAGAAACGGGTATACGGTATATACCTCTGAATCGTATTCAGAATACGTGCTACCGCTAGTATTCGTACGCATGGTAATTGCCGGTATTCCCCTATTTACCATTAGACTCTCTACTTCAGCAATGTGGGGTATGGTGCCCTTTTTCTTCTCTCGAACTGATTTTATAAAAAAGTTCCCTTTATCAGTCTTTACGACATAATTCTTATTCAAAACACCTTCGTGATTCTCTTCAATCTCATGTACCTTTCCGAGATTGAAATCTACACAAAGCCTTTCAAGGTGTTCGGGGTTCATACGGTTTAAGAAAGATACAGATTTACTCCTTAGGTTTAGATGACTTCCCTACAATAAGGTGCAGGTGGAAATGTCCAGGAATAGACTTATTCTTTGAAGTTGGCTCAATGATGTAGTCGTATACTTCTGCTAAGGTATTCATCTTTAGCGCAAGAAACTCTCCTTTCTCTTCATGAGTGAGATCCATCTCGGTGACATGCCGTATAGGCATAATCATAGTATGTGTTTCTGCAATGAGATCATACGGAAATCTATTCTCCGTAATTTTCCAATATTTATATTCCTGTATTGCTGGCTTTTTACATAACGTACACTCCTCGTTCATGGGAGCACTCTGCATATACTCTTGATATCGTTTCTTTCCTTCTGGTGTTCGGAGTGAGGGCATTAGATATGAGTATATCCCACTATCTATATCGAGTATCGGAGCTCAAAACCTTTTCTTTATTCTGATACGAAACCTAACACCATTTCTACTACTTCTTTTATACTCTTATTATTGGTATCGATAATTCGTCCAAAATCTGGGGACGGAATTCCTATTGAGTAATGATACGTAATGCGTTCTCGCTCCAGGTCGGTTAACGTACGGGAACCACGATCAGCGAGTGCGGATTCAATCTTGAGACTTAGGGTATATACCTGTATGCAATCTTTATATTCAGGGAGATTTACACAGAAATAATCATAATTCTTTCTTGAAAGTGGGTACGGCACGATCACAGACATACCTTCCTTTGCAAAGTTTCTTATAACTGAAACTGCGTTTTCTAGATTTAGTGGTATCGCTTTTTCTAGAGGCATCCATGGAATGAATTCACGTAGTGCATCGATCTCAACTACGGCAGCATTACCTAGCTTCTCAGCCAATTCTTTGGCCACTGTACTTTTCCCTGAATTAATTGAACCATTTATGAATATGATCATGTTTATTTAACGTTACTCACTCATCCCTACATGTAACTCATACAACTTCCGGTAGCCCCCGTCAGGTAGCGCCATAAGCTCCTCATGACTTCCCCTCTCAGCAACTTTTCCGTCGGCAAGTAAAAGAATAGTATCTGCTTTTCGAACGGTAGAAAGACGGTGCGCAATGATAAAGGTAATACGTCCGCGCATGAGTTTTTCAAGTGACTCAGTGATGAGTTTTTCTGTTTGAGAATCAAGTGCACTGGTCGGTTCGTCCAGGATAAGAATGGTTGGATCACGAAGAATAGCGCGCGCTATAGCTACGCGCTGCTTTTGACCTACGGAGAGCTTCACACCGCGCTCGCCCACTAATGTGTCGTATCCTTTAGGTAGCGTCATGATGTAGTCATGGATATGCGCCTCCCGCGCTGCGTTTTCTACTGCCTCTGCACTCGCCTCAAATGTCCCGTATCTAATATTCGCAAGAATAGAATCATTAAAGAGCGCGACTTCCTGCGGTACGATAGCAATTTTTTTCCGCAGTTCAACTAAGTCCCATTCGCGAGTATCTACAGCATCAATACACACCTTTCCACTTCGCGGAAAGTAATAACCAGAAATCAACGATATCGCGGTGGATTTTCCCGCCCCTGACTCGCCTACGAGCGCTACAACTTCTCCAGGACGCGTTGTAAAATCTAAATCTTTGAGTGCACCTCCTTTCCCTTTTTCATAACTAAAGGCAACGTGCTCAAATGAAACTTCTCCTGTACCCATCTTAGATTTCTGGTTACTAGGCGGGTGATATTGCTCTTCAGGGATTTTAAAGGTTTGTTCTAGTTGAGCAGCTGAAGTAAGTCCGTTTTGAACAATCTGCCAGCTAGAACCTAATGCTACGAATGGCCCAAAGAACATGAGCGCATAGCCGTTAAGTGCCACTAACTCCCCCACGGTAATAGTCCCATTTGCCACGTACTGAACGGAGACAAAGAATACAGCGAGCTGTGTTAAGAACACAATGATACGTTGGTAGAAACTAATATTGCTCCACGTGCGTTCAAGCTTCATCCAAAGCGAATACGTTTTTCCCATAAATGCGTCATAGGTCTTTTTGACTTCATGACTTTCAGCTGCTGCTTGTTTCACTGAGGAGACTTGATGTACCGCTTCTGCAGCATCGCTCCAGCTATCATTCCATGTCTTTCGTGCAATGTGGTCAGCTGCTGCGATAGGTATGAGTAGAGGAATAAGAGTCAGTACATAAATGAATACTCCCAATGCCAAAATTGAAGCCAGCGGCACACTTATGGTAAGTGCAAGGGTAATACCAATAATGACGCTTAGAAATTGTGGCGCAATGTCCATGACTGTCCGCACGATAGAAGAGATCTGCCACGAAGCATTACTTATTTTCGTCAGTTCACCATTAATATGCACATTTGTATGATATGAAAGCGGGAGACGTAACAAATGAGCGAAGCTACTTGTTTCAACATTAAAATTCACCTTAGTATCCAAAGCACGTCGCATGCGGTCACGTATCCAGTCCGTACCATTTGCAATGACCTGTACAAAAGTCCAGATAGCTAAAAATAGTTGCCAGGGAGGTACGGCGCTTGATATCACGTTCCCATTCACGAGCTGAATGAGTGAATCAAAGAAGCGTCCGGTAACATACGGAACAACACCATTAGCAACAGCGGAGATAAGACCTAATATAATAAGACCTGTCATCAGACCGCGATGCGGACTAACATGACGCATCACTCCAGCCACACCATCACGAAAAGGTGCTTTGGGTATTTCTTGTTTTTCAGTGGCAGTTGTTTCCATGTCTATTTATTTTACCTCTCTACACTGATATAAAACTAACCCTCATCCGCCACAAAACTCCCCGCCTGAATACTCCAGAGCTTATGGTACAAGCCTCCTTCCTGATCGAGGAGTTCGCTATGGGTGCCTTGTGCGGCGATGGCGCCACCTTCTATAACCACAATACGGTCCATGGTCATGATGGTTGAGAGTCGGTGTGCAATGACAATAACCGTCTTCCCTTCCATGAGAATCTTGAGGGCGTCCTGGATGAGATGTTCGCTTTCAGAGTCGAGCGCACTCGTGGCCTCATCGAGAATAAGTATCGGTGCGTCTTTCAGAATGGCGCGCGCAATAGCCACACGCTGACGCTCTCCCCCAGAGAGCTTAACGCCACGCTCTCCTACATGCGTTTCATATCCTTCAGGAAGTGCGGTGATGAAGTCATGACAGCGCGCTTTCTTTGCCGCTTCCATAACCTCTTCGTCCGAAGCATCCTGCTTTCCATACCGAATGTTGTCCATGAGTGAGCGATGAAACAGCACAGGCTCCTGCGGAACAAAAGCAATACTTGCACGCAATGATTCCTGCGTTACCTCCGAAATATTCTGACCATCAATGTACGCCCCGCCACTCGTTACGTCATAGAAACGAAGCAGGAGTTTGGTGATGGTGGACTTACCTGCGCCTGAAGGACCCACCAACGCAACTTTCTCCCGCGCTATGATCTTTAGATTCATGTCATTAATAACGGCAGCGGATTCGCCGAACTGGAAGGACAAATCTTTGAATTCAATCTCTCCCTTGGAAACCTGAAGGGGTTTAGCGTTTGGAATATCTTTCACCCCATATGGCGTCTCAAGTATGGCAACCATTTCCCCGGCATCAGCGTACGCGTCATATAAACGGCGCAGGCTGTTCCCTAAGTTCCAGATACGATCCATGAGCCCAATCACATATATCTGAATAAGAACAAAATCTCCGACCGTCATGAGCCCGCGCTGATACAAAAATACTCCGCCTGCCAAAAGACCCACTTCAATCACCAAGGCAAACAATCCCTGCACCGCAAAGATAAAGGCATCAGCGTACCAGGACTTGAGCATTGCAGCCTTCCAGCTCTGCACCGCGACTCCAAATACTCCTTGCTCCTGAGAAACCGAAGCGAAGGTACTAATGGTGGATTGGTTTGATACGGCATCCGACAAAATACCCGTCACCTTACTGTCCTCCTCTGTTCGCTTCTTACGTAGCGGCTGACGAATGCGCACCATCGCTGCCTGGATACTGATAAACAAAACCACCCATATAAGGAGTGCGAGGCCTAAGTATAAGTTTCGCTGGATGAGCACGATAATAACTCCCGTACCAAAGACGGCCGTTGAGAAGAAACTAAAAATAAAAATGTCGAGGATATCTTCGAAGGCGCGCGAGTAGCGGTTCACGCGGCGCGTAAGTGTTCCGGCAAAGTTTGAGATAAAGAAGTCGTGACTGTGGCGCAAAAGACTCCCGAATGCCTGATTCGCGAGATCAACCATCACATTCGCTTCTAATCGCATTATCGAAAGCATTTGGATGCGCTGACCAATCCACCCGCAGAAGTTAATGAAGGCAAATATTCCAAGCAAGGTAAGGAGCGAACCCACCACAATCTGCTCAGGTGGCGTCGAGGCAATACTATTAATAAACCTCTGAAGATAAAGCGGTCCGATGATTCCGGCGCCCTGAATCATAAGGTTCCCCACGAATACAAGGCCAAGAACCAGCGGATATTTCTTAGCCGCGGTGAAGTAGTAGCGAAGGACCGGTTGAGAATCCGTCTTCTTTTTAGGTGCGGTGTCTTCCATAGATAGTAAGTGTATCAGCGAACGCTCCGTTCATGAAGATACGCGTTCAGAGCTCGCTTTAGCGGCAGTGCTTAGATCTGATACAGTGCAAGGATGGAACTCACTCCCGAACAGGAAGAATTACAGACTGAACACACGGTATACGAACTCTTTAAGTGGAGCGTCATCCTTAAAGGGGTTATATCTATTGCTGAGGTGATTGTCGGTATTGGGATTCTCCTTACACCTCGAGATATCGTGATCACGCTCGTCCAAGGCGCAGGTGCATTCCTTTCTACCCATGCAGATTCAGGCGTCGCAATGAAAGTGGTCGAAGAACTTGCAAAGTTCGGCTCAGGAACCGCAGTCTTCGTTGCACTCTACCTCCTCTCCCGAGGTCTCATTAAATGTTTCCTTATTTGGGGACTCCTTCGTAACTTACTTTGGGCATACCCCGCTTCGCTCACCGTGCTCGGACTTTTTCTTATCTATCAGCTCTATGACATCGTCACCACCGGTTCGGTCTTTGTTATTGGTATTACGCTCTTTGATCTCGTTGTCATGTACTTCATCTGGCGTGAGTGGCGCATCGTGCTTGCACGAACGAGCGCCTCTACTTCTGATTCGTAAGTACTCGAGAAAGAACGTGTTCCAAGTCTTTCTTACTCTATTCCTGATGACGCGTTCGGTACGTATATATTCCGTATATGCCGTATCCTAAAGCAACAATAAGAATACCGGCAACGTATGCCCAGGTTGGTACACCATCAGCGTCCGTTGTTGTTGAAGAAGCGGTGAGTGTAGCTGCAATGACCACACCTTTAGCGTCCAGTATCTGAAACCCTGGAAGAATACTTGCTCCGGGCGGACCTACCGTCTCAGGGGATAAAAGTATGGTATAGGTATTTGATTTTGCGGTATCAGTCTCTGCTATCAGTACAAACGTGTACCCGCGTGAAGGATTAAGGTCGGTAAGGGTGAAAAGATGATTTGCTTCAGCAGCAGAGTCGGTAAGGGTTACGTCAGTACCATCTGAATCGGTATAGCGAACGATGCCAATTGCTGGCTTATTTGTTTTAAATGAAAGCGTTATGCTTGAGTCTGAAATGCGTACGGCACGAATAATACTCAGCGATACTTCGTCTTGGGTCGGCGTTGCAGCAAATACCCCTGTAGCGCCGCCAAGAAGAAATAGCATACCGGCGACAAATGCCACCACGTGTTTCGAACCATTCATCTGTGTAGTGTACCGCGAAGTGCGGTATGAGTCATAGCTCTAGGAATTACCTCTGTTCAAAAGAATCTTAGAGTGCTTGTACCACTGAAGCTGACTGTGTGTCTACCGGGACTTGAACCTGAGAAATCGTGATATTTATAATTAGCAAGGCCAATGCTACGGCAAAGATAAGTGCTCCACCTCCAAGAACCTCAACATATTTGATACGAACGTGAATATAGAGGGCAATAAGGAGGAGGAACAAGAAGACTGTGGAGAGCGTTCCTAAGACATACACACTGGTGTGCGATGGTGACGCTGCAATCTGCTCAAGTACATTTGGTGCTTTCACAACGGTGTTTTGTGCACCCAGGACTTCGGTAGGGGTATTTATCGCTACCCTATTCTCTGTTTCAAGGGGTACAGTTGCAGGGACAGCGGCTTCAGCCTCTGTTGAGGTTACTTTTTCTTCTATTGGCGCAAGGTTCGTTACTGGGGCTTTCACCGCTGGATTTGTAGGCGTGCTTTTTGCTAGTACCGCAGGAACTGAGGCAGGTGCCGCAGTATCACCTTCAGGTGGGGTCGCTAGTAACTGGACAACAAACGTAGTTTGTTTACCTTCATATATACCTGAAGCAATTCCATACCCTACACGAGTGTACTGAGGCTTCACAATGTTTGCGTGGTGTGTAGGAGAAGCCATCCACGCGTCTTCAACTGCCTTTGAGTCATCAAAGTTAACGGCCAAGTTCTCTCCGGCATACGTATACTGGTATCCGACTTTTCCTAGCCAATACCACGGGGTTTTCCCTGTTGGACTTACGTGTGCAAAATAACCATTCGCGGCCATATCATTTGCCTTTAACTGTGCTGCTGCCGCAAGGTCAGAATCGAGGGTAAGGGTTGTAAGGCCATTTGCCGTGCGGTCGTTATTAGTAAGTCCCGCCAGAACTGCAGGCAAAACAGATGCGGTGAATTCTCCATTACGCTGGATTACCTTCGTATCAAAAATCACCGCACCCTCTACGAGCGCAAGGAAGAGAAGAACAATTGCAACCCCTTTCGTGCTGAAGATATGGGGCTTGTAGTCATTTCCTTTATGTGGAAACACATAACTATGCAGTGAATCTTTCTTTGGAGTGGAGGTACGTACGCGACGTTTAGCCATAGGAATATAATACAATACCTTTATAAAACAACAAGCCCGCCAAAGGCGGGCTTGTTGTTTTCCATACACTTCTGACTATTGAGTAGTAACTGAAGTGGTAGTCGTTGTTGACGTCGGTGTGGCTGGGAGGCCAAAACCACCGTCAGCAAGATACTTAGCACGGCTGATAGGTCCGAAGTACCCTACCGCTGGTGAAATACCCTTATCTTTCTGCCATGCGGCTATCGCAGCGCGTGTCTGAGTTAGGTAGTTACCGGTAGGACCTGCGGGGATAGAGTACCCTGCAGCAATAAGTTCAGTCTGGAGCTCAACAACGTCAGCACCCTTTAATCCGAAGAAGAAGTTACGCGTGACGTTAAAGGTTGATGCACCGAGAACCTGTCCTGCTGGTGAATTCACTGTACCGGTGGTTCCGGTTCCTGTAGTAGCTGCGGTTGTTGAGGTAGTACCCCCTGTTGAGCCACCTCCACCACCTCCCGTGTTTCGGCTACCTGACGTACGGTTTCCCGTAGTTGTTTCTTCTTCTACCACAGGAACTGCTGGAAGGATTGTTGAGGTCGTAATAACGACGTTATCAAAGAGATATCCAGCACCCTGAGTTGTAGGACTTGCTGTTCCCCCTGCACGGAAGATGAGCGAGTCAATAGCGTGTGTTGGGTTTCCTTCAACAAAGTTAAAGTAGTTTTCCCAGGTTGTGCCCGTGTGGACGAGAGTTCCGTCGATGAAGATTTTTACAACATCATTGTTTATGCCATCAACCAGGTCAACCACAAATTTAATGGTGTGTGGCGCAGTGCGACTAAGTGCAGGCGTTGCTGCAGTTCCTCCTGCTACCTGCGTACTCACGAAACTTGCCGTGCTAGTGCTTGCACCTTGCACATCAAAGAAGATCACATCAATACCTGAGACATTGTCTTCGAAGCGAAGGAAACTCATGCGCGCGCCATCTCCACGGTCAGGAGAAACAGAAAGGATGAGGCCTGCCTGCTGCGTGCTTGTTGCCGATGCAAGGTCAAACTGTGCTTCATAGTGATTCTGACGAGTACCTCCTGAAAGAGTACTTGTTGCAGCAGCGGTTTCTCCTGCCTCATTAGGCGTTGAGTATGAGAACGTCTGATCCCCAAACGCACCACTGGTGACTGCGTTTGAGATGCGAAGTGCCTTACAGCCAAACGTTGGGAATCCATATACGTTTGGTGCAATAGCCTGATCATAGGGACCAGTTACCGTCCATCCATTCTGAGCGTTCACGCTTCCAATAGTGAATGTGTCGAAACTGTTTGTATCAGTTGAACACGCAGGAGTGAGGTAATATGCCTGCGCTACTCCGAACGTTCCTACCTGATACTGACTCGTTTCGCCAAGTACATGCACGTCTTTGGTAGTGTTATCCACGTAAATCGCTGGCTTAGTACCCTCAGAGTGAGTACTAACTCCTACGATGGTAAGGTTCGCCGCATGCGTAACTCCGCCTCCAAGGTCAACGTTAATGCCGTAGTATCCGTTACCCGATGTTGAAATAGTATCGGCAGTTACGTTTGAGCCGTTAACGATAAGACCTCCCTTTCGGTTGTTCTTAAAGGTATCGTGTGAGAGCGAAACATTTTCCGCTACATACACATTCAAACCATTAATGTTGAGATTTGAACCATCAAGGGTGAGGTTGTTTATCGTTACGTTATTCGCAAGAACATTGAATACTTGTCCGGTAACCGTTGGGCCTGCAGTAATAGTGTGACCATCTCCTTCAATAGTAACTGCGCGGCTAATGGTTATTGTTTGTGCGTCAGTAAAGTCAGCTCCAATATAAATGGTAGTTATGTTGGAGTTTGAAAGTGCTGCATTGAACTCTGTCTCGGACATGACTGTTGATGAGAAGGTATCAATTACCGCTGGTGCCAGACTTGGTGCTGGATCTGACAAAGGAATAAACGAGTCGTTACTTACAAGAGGTGTTGATGACGCAGTCTCTGTCGCGGGCACAAGACCTTCCTCAGCAAAAGCGGCGGTTGGAATGAGAGTGGCAACGAAGGCGAAAGCCACTGTTGCACTCATTACTTTAGTAAAAATTTTATACATGAATGTAATTAATTACGCACACAGATCAGCACATTTAATAAGAATAGTTTTGCCCTGCCCTACTTAACTTTCTTAAGTATGAGCTTTAGGGATGAATAGTCAATGAAGTATGAAAAATAGATAAAATATACCTGATATTCTATCTATTTGACCTACATCAATACCTATAGTCCGAGGAATCCAAACGTGACGTCGAAGACTCGCTCTACTGCCCAGATGATGCCGTATATACCAATGACGGTACCAAGAATCTTGATGCCAATATCGTTATACCGAGACTTACGAAGAAGAATAAGAAACGGAAGTGCAATAGCGATAATAATAAGCTGACCAATTTCAATACCAACGTTAAACGAGACGAGTGAGAGTACAAACTTTGACTGCCCCACCCCAAGTTCCGTGAGGAGTCCTGCAAATCCAAGACCATGGAAGAGTCCGAAGAAAAATACCACTCCTATTTTCTTCCACCCACTCAATTCGAAATTAGTTTTCTTCAGATACACCGTCCCTAATGCCATTACTGCAATTGAGAGTGCGATTATTGGCTCAACCACTCTGGGTGAAAGGGTGATCGCACCGAGAGTCGCAAGGATAAGGGTAAGACTGTGTGCAACCGTAAAACTACCCGTTAGTTTAAGTATTTCTCGGAACGAAAGGAAGGTGAGAAGAAGCGAAATAACGAACAAAATATGGTCTATCCCACTAAGAATGTGTTCAACTCCGAGCTTAAAAAAATCTAAGAGCGTGTCGTAGGTATTGGTTGTATTCTGGTTTTTAATAACCTCAAATATCTTCTGTCCATCGGGGAAACGCTCTGCATACGCTGGAACATTTTCTTCAGCATAGGCTTGTATTTCTTCAGGGGTTGCATCTGGATGCGCCTCTACGTATTTCACTAGGATTTGTGGAACAAGGTCATGGGCGAATGCCACATGAGTACCGGCAAAAAGAAGAACTGTAGCGAATAAGAAAGGGGTAAGGAATTTTTTCATGAATAGTTATTTAAGAGATGCAAGCTCACTTTTCAACACGTTCGCGTATTGAACTGAAAAATTAGGGTTAAGCGCACGGGCTTTTGTAAGGTACTCTTTTGCGTGAATCATATCTCCTGCTGCCTTTGCAATCAGTCCCTGATGGAAAAGAATGAGCGAGTCATGCTGTCCGAGACGAAGCGCTTCTGCAGTGTATGTTCTTGCCTCCTCTATTTTCCCATTCTTAAAGAGCGCCCAGGAAAGGTAGTCAGCTCCATAGATATTTGGGCGAGCTTCGTATGCGCGCTGTGCCTTCGCGAGCGCATCCGCAGGACGCATATCATGATCACTTAAGAAGAGTGACTCTTCCAGATCAGTATTCACGCCACTTTTTGCTGAGGTGTTTAGGGCTGCTTGTGCAAATGCATAGTACTGACCGGCTTTAGTGGTGTTCCCTTCTACGCCGTATAGATCTCCGAGATCGGTTGCATACTGCGCAAGCGGAAGTCCTTCATACGCCTTTAAGAACTGCGCCTCGGCTTCTTTTGTATCCCCTTCTGCAAAGGCTACCTTTCCAAGTCCTTCCATTGCTTGAGTGTATGTTGGAAGAACTCGTAGAGCTTGGCCGAAGGATTCTTTTGCAGCGGCAGGATTAGAACGAAGTAAGAGTTTTCCTTTTTCTACATATGCCCAGGCAATATTCTCTGGATAACTACTGCCTGATGAAATAGCGGTATCAAGTGCGAGTATTGCCCCTGGCACATCACCGTACAGTTCACGGATATAGGCAATACGACTCCATGATGCAAAGTCAGGTCGCAAATCAACCATCTTCTGAAAAGCGGTTACAGCATCCGTATACTGGCCGAGTTCAATAGCAACATCTCCATCAAGTCCGTAGTACGCAGGACGGGTGGGGTTTAAAGTAAGTGCTTTAGCAGTTTGTAGCTTAGCTTCCTTAAATAAATGCCGTCCGATAAGCGTGCTCGCTCGTATGGCAGGAATATCTCCGTCGTTTGGATCAAGTTTTTCCGCTTTATCCATAAGTGCATCAATCTTTGCGTAGTACGCTGCGTCAGACGTCTCACGTACTTTTTGTAGATACAGTGATGAAAGAGTTATGTAGGGTTTCGTCGTGGTAGGTTTCTCACGAATCTGTGCCTCTCCAAGCGCAATATCTTTATCTAGTTTTGTTGCACCTTCTGCTACTGATGCTTGATTTGGGAAAAAGGTAGGGAGATTTGTTGCAACGATGATACCTGCGCCAACAATGATTAATCCTCCAATGATAAGTACTGGAGCTACTTTCTTCGTTGAGTCAGAAATGATCGACATGATTGATAAACGAGTCTAGTAATGCTATCGAGCAGATACTGCTCGATAGCATTCTAGGCTTACCTAGCGAGCGCTGTACGCTGCGCGAGAAAGAGCCCCAAAGTAACCGGTCATGCTGATTCCAGCTTCGGCCTGCCACTTTTTGACACCTGCTTGAGTAAGAGATCCAAAGTATCCTGTAGGAGAAACACTGAGGAATCCTTTTGAAACCAAGTACTCCTGGAGACAGGTTACGTCTTCTCCTGAAACACCGAGAGTAAGATCACGCTGTACCATACAGCCACCCATTGAGGCCTGAGGTGCCGCAGGAGCAGGAGTTGTTACACTCGCGCTCATGTGAGGAACACTCTCGTATCCCTGGTTTGGAAGTGATGTGTACGGGAAGGTTGAACGGAACGCATGATCGTTTCCGTCTACACCATCACCGAGCATCGCACCTGTTGCATCAACCACAAATCCAGGGTGGAAGAGTGGGTATGCAGCACCAGCTACTGCCTGGAGTGAGATGTCGAGGACATCATCTCCGAGACGGCGGCCGTTAGGATATCCTGCGTTGTCGCCTCCAAGAACACCCATCTTATTTGGATTGGTGGTTGGAGGAACGGCAACGTTCAAACGAAGCTGCTCTGAAGGAACTGCCTTCGTAGACTTCGTAAGTCCAGGAATACCGGTCAAGAAGATAGCGATGAGGTCATCACGCTGAGATGCTGAACCAAAGGCTCCCTGAGGAGGAACTTTGATTCCGTAGAGTCCGTTAAGAAGCTTTCCGAGTTCTGGGTCGGTAGCTCCGTTAGCAAACTGAGCATCATCCTGTGGCTTAGACGCGTTGAAGCGATCTTTGAAACCAACAGGAACAACTACTTCGTTTACGAGTGGTGCGCCAAGGCGAGAAACCTGGACCCAATCACCGGTGTGTGAAGCAGTACCATCTGCCATAAGAACCTTGGTTGTGTGACGTGACGCAGTTGTCCATACGCCAATAACAGCTCCAGGATCCTTTACGTCAGTTGGCTTGTTCTTCTTAAGCGTAAGCTGGCTGATTGGAATCTGAAGTGCGAGAGAGTGAACGTTGTATCCCTTTACGGTATCAACACCACCTCCTGCATTTCCTGGAAGCTTGCGGATCGTAAGAAGATCGAAAAGACTACCGAGGTCAACGAAGAAAGGATCGTCAACTGAACCGGCAAATACCTTCGTTCCATCAGAAAGACCGTTAACGGCCTGGCTCTGAAGTGCTGCGTAGTTAGGCGTTGACTTTGGTCCAACGTTAACTGGAGGCATTACGAGGTCGGTTCCAAGAACGGTACGAGTTGCTCCTTCAACTTTTGTAAGGGTATACGTCTGCTTCACGTTCCAGTTTGGATCGGTAAGAGAGTTGATAGGCCCTGTGTTGTAGAGGAACGTTCCCGGATTCGCAACGGTGGTCTTGAACTGGAACTCATATGAGATATCTGCCTTTGCATCACCATCGTTATCAACGTTGATTGTGTAAAGTGCGTTATCGTCGAATGAGCTGAAGTTAGGGCCGCCCGCTGGTTCTTCAAACGGGTTGTAGTTCGCAATAAGCGTAACCGTATTTGAATTGTCTGGACTGACGAATGCGTAGAGGTCGGTCGCATCAACCTTAGGGTCACCACTGGTGAGTGGTGCCTCGCGGTGACTTGAAGCGAACACAGGCATACCGACAGCAAGGAACGTGACCATCATAACTACAGCACCGAAGCTGTAGAGTTGGGCACGTGTTGGTACGAGTTGCATATAATCTAAAAACGAATTAGTACTAATCAGCTAATAAATAAGCCATGCTTACACATGTACTCTATTTACTTAACTTTTGTAAGTATACCCCATTCACATGAGTGGCAAATGAATTGTGGGGATTCTGGGGATCTTTTATGCTTCTACACCCATATAGGTATACAAAGATACCCGCCACCAGTGGTAGCGGGTCTCTTCTTTCCCCCCCTCCCCCTAACTCACATTAAACAACCCCCTCGACAACCCTCCGAAGTAGCCGGTGTCAGGGAGTCCATTCCAGGACTGCCACTTAATCACGGCTTTCTTGGTAGCAGGGCCGAAGTAGCCGGAGGGTTCGGTGGTGAGATAGC
>JBBQZW010000002.1:0-195188 GCA_038207395.1 Minisyncoccia bacterium
TTTCCTCATTCGGACACCTCCGGATCAAAGCCTACATACCGGCTCCCCGAAGAATTTCGCAGGTTAGTCACGTCCTTCATCGCATTTCTAAGTCTAGGCATCCACCATGCACCCTTCACGTTTCCAATGCGGAAACCTGAACACCACTTACTTTTTGTTTGTTTGTGCTCGACGGAGAATCCGTCGAGCGGTGATTTTTGCAATTTCAATCTAACTTCTCTGCCGAAGCAAAGAAGCCGTTGAATACCTTACCTATTCGTGTGTCAAAGGACGTGTGTCTCTAAAAGAAAAAACGCGCCTCGGGGCGCGCGGTATAGCCAGAAGGCTCTTCCGTTATGCGCTCCGTTTTGCTAGTAATTTCTTCGTAATAAACACGTAAGAGGAGTATATAGGTGTGGGTATAGCCTGTCAACATATAGGAAAAGCCCGGCAGACCAGAGGTCTGCCGGGCTTCCCTTTTTAGGAGAATCTTTAGATTTATCCCTTCACTTCTTCTCGCATTTTCTCAATAAAGCGAGCTGCCGCAGTCTGCCCTCCTAGACCAAATGAGAGGCCAAAAGCAAGCGCGAGCGCGACCACAACTCCCGTAAAGAGCGGCTGAATGAAGTCGCTTGCCACCTGGAGGTGATCAAGCGCTGCGAGGATTGCAAAAATCCAGATTGCCCAGCGAGCGAGTGATCCGAGAAGATTTGCTGAACGCAGGTGTGCTGCACGAGCTGAACCTGCAACCACCTTCTGAACAGCATCCGCGAGAACAGCGGCCACCAGAAGGATTAGGACGGCGATGATTACCTGAGGAAGGTAACCAAGTACTACCGTTCGAAGGAAGATGGTTACTTCAGTAAGGTGAAGCACATCGAGTGCGGCGACGAGGAAAACAATAATAAAGAACCACTTCACGAGGAATCCAAGGAACGCACCTGAATCGAGACGAAATCCTGCACGCTCAACGACACGCTCAACACCTGCAGAGTGTAGAGCTTGATCAACCTTGAGTGAACGAACTACTTGCGCTGCAATTCTTCCAAGACCAGCGCCGATGAGCCAGCCGACCATGAATATAACGAGTGCGGCAAGAATATTAGGAATGAACGCAATGAGGCCATATGAAAGACCTTGGAACGATTGCGTGAGCACGTCTGCCCAGGTATTAAGAAACATAGTTAGATACGCTTAGTTGCTAAAGCGACCGCAAAGCAGCGGGGCTACTAAAAGTGTAGCAACTGAAGCGCCGCGTACGCGGCGCTCTGTGGATAGACGAACTAGAGGACCCGAGGGAGTTTAAAGACCCATTCGGTCTAGAAGTACCCGGTGCGGGAAATCAAAGATATCACGCAATAGTCGATCATATACACCACGGCGATATTTAAAGTCTTCGGTTGAGAAGGAGGCGAACCTAAGTTCACGTCCGAGTTCTGCTTCAAGAGCCCGAATAGAAACATCGAGTGCCTTATCCTCTAACTTATCTCCCACGATAAGAAGGTCCACTTTCGTTTCAACGGCACCAGTGAAAAGTCCTGAGACCACAATCATGCGAACGTTCCCTGCTTTCTTAAGTGACGTGACCATATCTGAATCACTGAGGTTCGTTGTTGATCGAATGAATGACTGCAACGCTTCGTAGTACGGAAACTTTCGGTTCGTTTGGTACTGTGCAGGACCCTTCCCTGCCTTCTTACGTATAAGGCCCGCAGCTACAAGTACATTCAATTCTTTACGGACAGCATCTTTTGCTACCTTTGTCCTAAAGGCAATATCAATGAGCGTTAAGGACAAATCATCATTAAAAAGAAATAAGCGGAGAAGCTTGAGACGGGCAAACGAACCGAAAAGGCGGGAGAGAGGATCCATGGCAGTACGCCCATTGTACCGATTTAAAAATGGTTTGCGCAAGGAGCTAAATAGTGGCGGTATTTAATCCTCAGGAATCTCCGGTGGAACATGTTTCCAGATGAACCACCCAACAAAGAAAGCTATCAAGACAAAGACTCCAAAACCAATCTTGGTAATGTAAGAATCTATCGTCCTGTACTGTGATCCCACAAGATACCCGACCAGCAGAAGAACAAGGGACTTAGGAACAGTGCCGAGAAGGTTGTACCAAAAGAATGTTCTAAGCGGGACTCGAACGGCACCTGCGGTAACTAATACGATAAATCCTGCCGAATGAGTAAGCTTCGCAAAGAGTAATGTGCGTCCTGGATTCTTTGAGAGATAGGTACTGGCACGCTTTACATATTCTTTTCTGCCAGTAAATGAACCTACGCGAGTTCCGAATACTCTACGACCCCACCTCCCCGCGGCATAAGCAATACCATCACCACAAAGATCACCCAGTACAAGAAGTACATATATAAGGGGTCCGTATACGTATCCTTCTGCCGTCAAGAATCCAGCGATAATACTTACGATTGGACCTTCGACTATTGCTAGCGGGAATACCAGAAGATACCCATACGAAGTGAGGAGATGGACAACGACATCGGGACTTGGCATAGGAATATAGTTCGTGTTCCTATCTTACTCTTAGTAACCGCATTGCATAGAACTGCTTGAAAAGTTTCGTGACACTAGTGGTGTGTAGTATGTCCGTAACCATACCCACATCCCCTTCCAGGCCACGCGAGAATCCGTACTTACGATACTTAAGCGGACTTTCAACGTTTGGCCATGACACAACCGCAATTCGTAAATTCTGCTCTATTATTTTTGCATTCATATACGTCTCTAAGGCAAATGGCGATAGCGTAGGTAACACATCTATATATTCCATAAGTAGACTACGAGGAACCATCCTCTCTCCGGAGATTGGATCTATACCAAATAATCTCCAAGGCTTAAAACGTAAACTTATAGAAATATCAGCTCTCCCCTCTAGCACCGGTCTTAGTAATTGGACGATATCTTCCGCCGCAAGCTCAAGAAGGTCTGCATCCAGTAAGACAAGATAGTCACCACTTGAATGAAGTAATCCAGTAGCAATAGCTGCTGTTTTGCCTCTATTTTCTGAATGGGTAAGAAGTTGTATGGTTGGGAATTTTTGAGTAATGCTTGAAATATCATCTTCAGAAGAGTCATCCACCACAACTATCTCTGTAATTTCTTTCACTTTTACTACTGCCTTAAGTACTCCCTCGATTCGTGCCGCTTCGTTGTATGCAGGAATGATGCAACTAATGCGTGGAGTTGTCATAGACTATCTGATATCCGAGTAGGCTGAGCTGACTGGCTTTCCTGTAAACACAATGGCAAAGAAATTTATGAGATAGGCATACGCCACACTGACAAAACCTTCTTCTTTAAACCTGCGTCCAGATGTCGGCATAGTTATCTTTGAGGTGAAGATTACTTTCCCGAAAGCATGTGCTCTTCGTGCAATGTCAGTATCTTCGCCATAAAAAGCTATGTTTTCGTCAAACCCGCCCATCTGCAGCACTACTGCTTTACGTATAGCAAAGTTCCCTCCTGTTGCCATATACCCGAGGAAAAAATAAAGCGGCATAGCAAATTTGTACCAAAGCCACACTAAATATTGATTGAAGACCGGAATATCGTAGTACTGATACGGACCGCTCATGCAGGCAAGTTTCTCATTATCTTCAAAAGCTTTCCGTACTTTTTTTGCCCAGCCAGGCGGCATTCGTGTATCGGCATCTATGTACGCAAGCACATCGCCTGTTGCTACCATAAGGCCGCGTTGACGAGCTTTCGTTAGTCCTTTTTCTAATTCAGAAACTACTTGCACGTCAGGAAATGATTCAGCAATACTTCGGGTTGTATCAGTACAATTATTATCTACAACAATAACTTCCTTAAAAATACCGTTACTGTTCTTAGATACTGATTCTAGGCATGCGGCTATGTACTTTTCTTCATTGTAGGCTGGAATTATAAGACTAATGGAGAGCGGCTCGCGCTTAGGTAGCATGTTGCTAGCAGTATACCAAAAACGAACAAAGCCCCGCACTACGTGCGGGGCTTTGTTCGTTTTTAACGGAAGGTTACTTAAGAGTTACTTTTCCGCCTGCTTCTTCAAGTTTTGCCTTGAGAGCAGCACCGTCTTCCTTACTGATACCTTCCTTCAACATAGAAGGAACGCCATCAACGAGGTCCTTGGCTTCCTTGAGTCCAAGAGCAAGTATTTCCTTAACTGCCTTAATAACGGCAATCTTGTTTGCACCTGCGTCAGTGAGCTCAACGTTTACGGTTGATTTTTCATCTTCAGCCGCTGCGCCACCGGCAGCAGGGCCTGCAACAGCAACCGCTGCTGCTGATACACCAAACTTCTTCTCGAAGACCTTCACGAGCTCAGAAAGCTCCATGACACTCATCTTCTCGATTTCGCTAACGATTGACTTGAACTTAGCAGGAACCTCAACTTCTGCTTCCGCAGCAGCTGGCGCTTCCACCTTTGTCTCTTCTACAGGAGCAGCTGCTTCCTCTACAGGAGCGGCTTCTACGGTAGCTTCGGTTGTTACTTCTTCTTCAGCCATATAATTGTTCTAAATTTCTAAAGTTACGCCGTCTTCTTCTGCGCAATCTGGTCGAGCGCAATAACAAGTCCCTGAATTGGACTGTTAAGTACGTTGACGAACATACCACGGAGGACTGGTACCGGCGGAATTGTTGCTATAGCGCGCATTCCTGTAGCGTCCAAGAAACTGTTTTCGAACACCCCTCCCATGATTGAGAGTGAATCCTTATGCTTCTTGCCGGCTTCAAAGATGCCACGTGCTGCGGCGGTTGCGTCATCGTTAGACCACGCCAGAGCGAGTTCACCTGGCATATCAGGAAGTGATCCTTCATAGCCATTTGAGGTGAGCACACGCTTAACGAGTGTCTTCTTTGCAACGTAGTAGCCGACGCCTTCTTCTTTAAGAGCCTTACGCATTGCTGAGGTGTCAGCAACTGAAAGACCCTTGAAGTTAACGAAGACAACAGACACTGCGTCCTTGAGCGAATCCGTCACCTTAGCGACAATGTCCTCTTTTTTTGTTTTGGTAATTGCCATAATTTGGTTTTGATTCGTACGGCGAAACGGAAGATGGTCCGGGCTTGTGTGCCAGGACCATTTCCATAGAGGGGAGAACCACGGTGCGAGTAACCTCGTAGAGCGTAGTTTCGTTCCTCGGCCAGGCTTCTGGGAACACCTTTCGGCAATTCACCTGCTGGCTGTCTGCGGTCCGTACTTCCCTACCATACCGTACGTGACTATATAACGCAAAAGCCCCGCCGAGGCGGGGCTTTTGCTTACCAGGTTACTCTTTCGAGTTTACCTGTTCATAAGTGAGTCCGTTAGGACATCAGCTTATGGACGTGTCTTTGAGACAGTTACGTAGTTAACGTTCGTCGTGTAGTCGTTAGTGACGGTGCTTCCACCTGAGGTGTAAACAACGCTGTTAAGACGTACAGAGTAGTCAGCTGATGGAAGATCAGAAGCTACAACAGTCTCGCCGGTTGCATCAACCTTGAATGTAACAGGGATGGATACCGTTGCATTGCGAGGAAGAGTGAATCCGAATGCTGAGAAGTTCGTTGTACCTGTTGGCTGTGTAGCTGGGTAGAACGTGCTTCGTGTAGCAGACGTGTTTCCTAGTACAACACCGTTCTTAAGAAGAACGAAGTTGAAGCTAGTCGTAGCGTTTCCAAACGTCGCGTCTGCACCGATAGCCGTAAGGTTAACGTTGAAGACTGATGAGAGGTGAGCTTCCGTTGTAGAACCTGCTGTTGACTTAGACGTCGTGATATCGATAGTCTTTGTGTCAAGAGTAAGTACTACACCCTTAGCAACGAGGGTCATTACTTCGCCAGCGCCAGTTGCAAGTGAGGTCGAACTGATTGTGCGACCTGTTCCTGTTGACTCAGCTGAAGTTACGCTAACATTTCCAACCTTGATAGTAGCTCCGCTCGTTACTGAACGGAAGTCTGCCTTAAGAAGGTAAGTCTTGTATGCATCCTTAGTGAGAGTCTGGTTGATTGACGTGAACAAGTAGATACCATTTGAGTCAGCTGATGCTGAAGCAATTGATGTTGATCCGTCGTAGAGGTAAAGAGTCTGTAGGTTTGCAGATGAGGTAGCTGTGTTTGCAACAGTTACGCTAAGATCACGCATAAGTACATTGTCTTTTTCAGCAAGAAGGCGGAATGAACCAACTTCTTCCATGTCTACTTCGTTGTTGTTTGCACCCTTGTTAGCAACGATCGTAGCGGCCTTGCGAACGCTAGGGTCAGTTGAAACGGTAAGAGTTGCAGTGTCAGAAAGGTTTGAAGAAACCGTTACTGACTGAGTGATGTTTTGTGCACCACTTGAGTACTGGTCGATACCTGCACCGTCAGTAGCACGGATTGCATCAGTTTCGTAGAAGCTGAATGTCTTTGATCCCTGGTACTGAGTGCTGATGCTTGGGTAAAGATCAACCTTTACGTAGAGAGGTAGTTTCTGATCCTTCTTTACAAGGTAGTCGAATCCAGAAAGCGTTACATAGTATGTAGGAATTGTTCCTGATACACGAGTAACGGTTGATGAATTCAAGTCCTGTGAAGCAAGAACGTTTCCACTTCCATCAGTGAGGTAGATGCGGCTGTAAAGCTTGGTGTATGAGTCAGTCGTTGTTCCGAGGTTTACACGGACACGGCTAACAAGTACGTCTGAGCTCTTTGCCTCAACACGTACACCGAGAACTGCAGCTTTTGAGTCACCTTCGTAAAGGTTTGTCTTAATACCTGAAGTTTCCTTCTCGATGTTGATGGTTCCTTCAGCTCCAACGGTAGTGATACTGCCATTTGTAGTTGTAGTTGTAGTTGTTCCGCTTGAACAAGAAACACCTGTTGTTGGGCTGAATCCTGCAGTTGAAAGACAACCTGCTGGAAGACTCGTGCTTGTTGCACAAGAAGCACCAGTTGTTGGGCTGAATCCTGCAGTTGACGTACAACCTGCTGGGAGACCAGTTGTTGTTGTCGTAGTGCTTGAACCGTTAGCAGCTACCTGGGCGCGAGTGATCGGACCGAAGTAACCTACTGCTGGAGAAATACCTACTGAAGCCTGGTAAGAACCAAGAGCTGCCTTCGTCTGTGCTCCGAAGTATCCGGTTGCGCCAGCGGCGATGGTGAAGCCCTTGTTGATAAGCCACGTCTGAAGTGCAGTTACATCAGCACCGGTTGAACCGATGGTGAGGTTACGCGTAAACGTAGCTGAAGCGGTCGTAGTAGTTGTTGTTGTCGTTGTCTGTGCTCCTGCGAAAGGAACGAAAGACGTAGCGACGAGGGCGAGCCCTGCAACTGCTGCTGCGACACGTGCAACATTGTTGGTTGCTGTAGTCATAACAATTTTTTAAGTTTTTTGTGAACGGAAGCGTGACGATGCGATTAGGTATAGAAGGTGCATCGTACACACTCACGCGGTTTTATAATTTCGATAAACGGAACATTCTTTCACACTATCCAACAGGGCGCATTGTCGACTCACGTCCCATCGGTTAGTTAGCAAACGCCATAAGCAATTCTGAGTCCATCCGTATAATCAAGTGCTTCAGTGCTGATGCCCGCCTCTATATATACAGACGGGCGGGCCGCATAAGGCTTACACGCTGAGTTATTAGCATGTGCCTTTGCGGCCTAACATTCTGCGCGGAACTACCCGCGCTATGGGTCCGACTATTTTTCGCACAGGGCGAATGAATAGCGGATGAATGTCAAAGTTCACTATCGTTCAGAATACGCACCATCCATTTCGGGATACTTATACAGTATAGCGAGTAGATATGCGTATTCCCGGTATTAAGAATGTGGATAACTACCTGATTACACGCCTAGGAGAAAGCAACGGAGTGCTTCCCAGGGAGAGAAATCAGGCCGCTACGACACCCAAGAAAGGTACCATTTTCATGAAGCGAAGTCAATGGCTGGCTATTAAGGTGCGGCTGAGTAACTTGTCCAACGACGCTCCCCTGTTTTAACGACCTGCCCAGTATCTATGAGTGCTTGAAGCTCGCGCTGAATAGTTTTTTCACTCACGTCTCGGATAAGCATTGATATATCTTTTATATAGGAAGGACCCTTCGATGTGAGTATTGAAAGTATGGCTTCACGACGATCCTGAGTCTTGTCTTTTATATGTCCTATAGATTGTCCTTTAGGATTTATTGCTGCTTTTTGTGCACGAGGACTTGGTACTCGAACTGGATCTGGAACGCGGGACTGATTTCCAATCAAGCGCTCTGCTCCCACTTCTTTAGCGAGCGCAGCGAGCGAAGGTACCTCATCAAGAAAAAGACGAGGTTCTTCATAGGTGGCGATTTCCTGCAGGAGTTGCTGAGCCTCACGCGAGATTAGATCAGTGTTCATTGCTGATAGAAGTCCTCCGGTACGCGCTATCGACAAAACGCTTGAGAGAGCTAGAAGTTCGCGAGACATGCTGTCACGCGCACTGAACGGAGGAAGTATCGCAGCCTCCACAAGCCCAACAGCAATACTATCCATCTTGTCGCGGAGAGCAGGTGCAGTGCGGAACGCAGGTGAGACTAGATGAATCGCTTTTGCGAGTCGTTCTGCTTTTTTGTAGATATACACGCGACGTATGTCTTTTTCAAATATGTTTGAAAATATACTCTTTTCTAAGACAAAGTTATCAGATGCCGAACGAACGTCACTTCCTTTCGGATGAGAGAGTTCTTTATCGTGTCCTTTATTGTCCATAAGAATGTATATAAGACATAGTTACTGGTTAGGGACAGTATATACGCATACCAGTAATTGCAAAGGACACTTACTCGGGCCTGGTAGTACCACGTTCATACTCCCTCTCTGTTGACGTACGTTTTGTGAGGAAATGCTAAAATAGGTAGGTAATGGCAAAGCGAAAGTCGAAGAAGCGAGACGCAGAAAATATGGACGCGCTAGTTACCTGGGCTAGCGGTGTTTTATTAATTGCGCTTGGACTTATACTCGCGCTTGGCGCGGCAGGGTACGCTACAGGCAGTAACTTTGGAGGTGATATCGGTAACCTTATTTTTACCTATACCTATCAGGGATTGGGTATAGCCGCCTTCCTCTTACCGATAGGTGTTGCTGCTGCTGGTATCGGTGTTCTTATGAAAAGCAGTTTCAAACCAACACTCACCAGTGTTGGTTTTACGCTCATACTGCTTTCAGCACTTACGTTCCTCGGTGCGGTCGACCCGAATATCGAAGGAGGTGTTGGTCCCGGGGGTTTAGCAGGAACATGGGCAGGACTTGAGGCAATTCATCTCTTTGGATTTGCCGGAGCAGTCATACTTTTAAGTGCGCTTATATTAGTAGGCCTTGGTCTCGTAACTGACATACAGACTCTCTTCGCTCAGATTGGAGCGGTGGGCAGTAGAGCCGGTGAGGCACTTACCTCCATTAAGCTTCCTTCACGAAGTAAGGTGGAAGATAGCGATGAGGAAGATGCTGAAGAAGAACCTGTTGAAATTCCAGCTACAGGATCTGTTGAGACTACAGACGTTCCTGAGCGTGAACCTACCGTTACCCATTTCAATGAAAACATTGCAACTGGAGGAATAGCACCCGGCGCTATTCCAAGTTTTGATGCTGAATATAACCCTCCTCCCCTTTCACTTCTTGGTGTTGATAAAGGAAAACCTGGAGTTGGTGATATTAAGGCAAATGCAAATATCATAAAGCGCACCTTTATTAACTTTGGTATTTCTGTGGAGATGGATGAAGTATCTGTCGGACCAACAGTTACCCGCTACGCCATCAAACCTGCTGAAGGTGTCCGTCTTTCAAAGATAGTTGCCCTTCAGCAGAATCTTGAGCTTGCCCTTGCTGCGCATCCTGTTCGTATTGAAGCTCCTATTCCCGGTAAGTCGCTAGTAGGTATTGAGGTACCAAATGCATCAAAGGCAATGGTCGGTCTTGGTGGCATTATGAATGCTCCTGAGTGGAATACGAGCACGAAGCCGCTCCTTGCCGCTATTGGGCGTGATATTGCCGGAACTCCTCATTACGTGAACGTTGCGAAGATGCCTCATGGTCTTATCGCAGGCGCTACAGGTTCTGGAAAGTCCGTTGCTATCCATGCAGTTATCGCTTCCCTCTTGTATCGAAATGGTCCAAATGCCCTTCGTTTTATTATGGTTGATCCTAAACGCGTTGAACTTACCCTTTATAACGGCATTCCTCATCTCCTTACGCCTGTAATTACGGATCCTAAAAAAGCCATCATGTCTCTCAAATGGGCAGCAAAAGAAATGGATCGCCGTTACGGCATCCTTGAAGGTGAACAGGTTCGCGATATTGATTCGTACCATAAAACGGTACTTGAGCCGGCAAAGAAGAAAGCTGAAAAGAATCCAGGGCTTGAGATTCCAGAAGCACTCCCCTACATCGTTATCGTTATCGATGAGCTCGCTGATATCATGCAGACCTTCCCCCGTGAACTTGAAGCAGCTATCGTCCGCCTCGCACAGATGTCACGCGCTGTGGGTATTCACCTCATTCTTTCTACCCAACGTCCGTCCGTGAACGTTATTACCGGTCTCATTAAAGCGAACGTTCCGACCCGTCTTGCCCTACAGGTTTCTTCTCAGATTGATTCACGTACTATTTTGGACACCGGTGGTGCTGAACAGCTTCTTGGTGCTGGTGACATGCTCTACATGAGCGCAGATATGCAAAAGCCGGTACGTGTCCAGACTGCATTTATTTCAGAAAGTGAGGTTAAAAAGGTTGCTCAATATATTAAGCAAAACAATGCAGGTAACCTCACCTCTATGGACCTCACGGGAGGTGCTGTGGCCGTACATGAGAATAACGACGCCGTGATGCTTGGTTCTGGTATGCAGGACATGATGGATGACGACAGCGATGATGACCTCTACATGGAAGCAAAGTCAGCGGTAGAGGAGGCTGGACGCGCTTCAACGTCCTATCTCCAGCGTAAGCTTCGTATCGGATACTCTCGTGCTGCCCGTCTTATGGATATCCTCGAAGAAAAAGGTGTTATTGGTCCTGCAGACGGATCCCGTCCCCGTGAAATCCTCAGCCAGGGTGGCTCTGGTGGAAGTGCTCCAGATACAGAAGAAGAGGATCTGTAGCCCCTTATGAGCCTTACGACCCGCGCAATAAGCATATTCCTCCTACTCCTCGTGCTCTCCTATGGCTTTGTGAAGGCACTTCCCCTCCTACGAGGACCCAGTATCAGCATCTCAAGCATAACGACCAACGAAGTAGGCTTAACGCTTCTTTCAGGAACGGCAGCTCATACTGAAAAACTGTCTCTAAATGGAGGCACGCAATTGATTGATAGCGAGGGTCATTTCTCGACCCAGCTGATGCTTCCCCGCGGAGGCGCTATACTTAGCCTAACGGCAACCGACCGCTTTGGGCGCAGCCGAACGCTTGAGCGGACCGTGATTACCCCGTAATTTATCATTTTAGATCTCGTTATATGCCAGCAAAGAAAGTCGCAAAGTTCTCAAAAAAGAAAAGCACCTCTACCCCCGAAGAAGAAATGGGTATGGAAGCTGATGTAGATATTGATGCCGAAGATACTCCGAAAGGTCCTAAGGATACTGACGCTGAGGCTCGCAGAAAATCTATCGAGCTTGCGATAAAGGAAATCAAAACAAAATTCGGTGATGAAGCAATAATGACGTACGGCTCGACGAAACCGTCAGCTATTGAATCCATCCCAACCGGCTCTATCGGTCTTGATGCCGCACTTGGTATCGGCGGACTTCCCCGTGGACGTATCATTGAAATATTTGGCCCGGAGTCTTCAGGTAAGACAACCCTTGCCTTGCACTCTATTGCAGAGGCGCAGAAGAAAGGTGGAGTATGTGCGTTTGTGGATGCTGAGCACGCGCTTGATCCTGAGTATGCACGAAAGATTGGGGTGAAGCTCGGAGAGCTTCTTATCTCACAGCCTGACACCGGAGAACAAGCGCTTGAGATTGTTGAATCTCTTGTCCGTGCAAACTCCGTAGACATCATTGTTGTGGACTCGGTCGCAGCACTCACACCAAAAGATGAGATCGAAGGCGACATGGGAGCACACCACGTGGGTAAGCAGGCGCGTCTCATGAGCCAGGCACTTCGAAAGCTGACCGCCATCACGGCAAAGTCAAAGACGACCGTTATTTTCATTAACCAGATCCGCATGCAGATTGGCGTGATGTTTGGTAACCCAGAAACAACTCCCGGTGGTAAGGCACTTAAGTTCTATACGTCTGTTCGTCTTGATATACGCCGTATCGCGCAGATTAAGAAGGGTGAGGAGATTGTGGGAGGACGCGTTCGTGTGAAGGTTGTTAAGAACAAAGTGGCCGCTCCATTCAAGACCACTGAGTTTGATCTTATGTACAACGAAGGTATTTCCCGAGAAGGTGAGATCATCGCACTCGGTGAGAAGTATGACATTGTGACAAAGTCAGGCTCAAGCTACAGCTATGGTGAACAGAAGCTCGGCCGTGGGTATGACGCAACGCGCACGTTCCTTCGTGAGAATAAACCTATCGCAACAGAGATTCTGAAGAAGATTCGGGTTGAGTTGGATAAGGCGTAAATAGTAAAAACAAAAACACTCCGTTTGCGAGAGCGCTCCGGGCCACCCCAAGGGTACTTCCAAATTACTAAGTCACTACGTTCTTAAGTAATTTGGGGTGCGCTAGGCCCGGGTCTTACTCTCGCAAACGGAGTGTTTTTGTTTTCCCGTATCTTACGTGGTGAGTCGAGAGAGAGGTTTAATCCTGACTAGACGAACTACTTCACACAGAAACCAAAATATAGCGACAAAGACAAGAAGTATGAGTATCTGAACAATGAAATGAGTGTGTGAAAAAGCTGAAAGTCCAAATCGGATAACGCCAGGAATATCTGTACTGCTTGGCATATTTTGAAACACCCGTGCAACCCATACTTCCCTACCAATTACATATAGTGCGGCGATAAGTGTTAGTACTGAAATACCTATCCCGGTTGCAGAGGTGCGGAGCGCATGAATGGTGCGAATGCGCTGCATTACTATTTCTTGGATACGTGAATTATTCATAATCATGAGTAGAGTGAGTCATTGCTTCTTTTGCTATTTTCTTTGCTCGGAACACCCGCGTCTTTATGGCCGGTACCGTCGCACCTTCCAGAAGCGCAATTTCTTCCTGCGTCTTACCTTCAAGAAACTGAAGCCGTAAAAGGCGTGCGCACGATTCAGGGACTCGGGATAACACATTAAGGACTTCATTTCGAATTGATAATTCGTCCAGAAATGATTCAGTATCCGGGAGTCGTTCAAATGCTTCGGACTCTAAGGCGAGCATACGTCCATTGTCCCTCTTTAACTTCTGATATCGGGTGAAGCAAAGACGGGTGAGAATAGTATAGGCCCATGAAGAAAATTGTGCCCCTGACTGTGCCTCATATTTATCTGCATAGAGATATATACGGGTAAACGTGTCTTGGACCACTTCTTGAGCATCCTCATGGGAACGCAGGATGTGCTTGGCACGACGAAGGAATGGGGATTCATATCGTTCTACGAGAATAGCGAAGGCATCTGGGAGATCTTTGGACGCGAAAAGGACCTCCTCATCGGGGGCGTCTTTCAGAGTCTCGAGCGATTTTGAATACCGCATTACGTCTTGTATCATACCCCAGTCGGCTTAGTACCCATATCAGGGTACTAGCTATAACCTCCGGCATCTCGCATTCGTTTCAATTATTCCTCTTTTCAGTATCATTCCCCTATGGCAATCCTTTCCTATAACGAAATAACACAGAAGAAAGTCATTGAGTACAACAATGAACCATACGAAGTACTTTCTTCGCACGTCTTTCGTATGCAGCAGCGCAAACCAGTGAATCAGACAAAACTACGTCATTTAGTGTCTGGCAAAGTAACCGAAATTTCATTCCACCAAAGCGAAACGGTTCCAGAAGCAGACATTAGTAAGATGCAGGCGCAGTACCTGTATACGAACCGCGGAGAGTCCTGGTTCGCTGAAGAAGGTAACGCGAAGAATCGGTTCGCCTTTCCTGAAGCAGATGTCTCAGACAAAGTGAAGTGGCTAAAGATTGGATCGACCGTCGAGGTAATGCTTTACAAGGACAATCCTGCAACTATCGATATTCCGATCAAAATTGAACTTACGGTTACAGAAGCTCCTCCAGGAATTAAGGGCGACACCGCAACTGGCGGAAATAAGCTCGTGAAGCTTGAATCAGGAGCAGGAGTTCTAACTCCCCTCTTCATAAACGAAGGTGATGTTATTCGTATCAATAGCGATACAGGTGAATACGTGGAGCGAGTGAACAAAGCGTAGAGAAAACAAAAAACTTCCCGCAACCAGATCATTTAGGTTGCGGGAAGTTTTTTGTTTTCTATCTAAACTACGCAGCAAGATATGGCAGAAGTGCCATATAGCGAGCACGCTTGATTGCAAGGGTGATTTCGCGCTGCTTTCCTGAGCTCATTCCCGTTCGCTTCTTCGCAAGAATCTTTGCGTGTGGATTCATGAACTGGCGGAGATACGCTACGTCCTTATAGTCTACAAATTTCTTGTGCTCAAGTTCTTCGCGCTGTGATTGATGTGCCATGGATACTTTTGTTAACAGAGTGAAACTCTGGGGTGTTAGTAGGAGCTAGGCTCCGGCTGGGTAATACGAGGAGTATGCCTCGGGGGTTAGTAAATTGCAAACGAGAGAGCGTTCTGGGTCTAAAACGGAATATCCTCTGGGTTGATCTCATCATCCGGATACTGGATGGATTCTCCACCCACTGAAGGTCCTCCGAAGTCGTCCATTGGATTTCCTGATGCAGCTGAGGGCGCGCTTGATGGGCGTGATGAGCTTCCGTCAGCACTCTGAGCACCTGAGCTCATTCCGCCCATTCCTGGGCCTCCAGCACCCGCTCCTCCTGCCTGAGGGCCAAACTGGAAGTTATCAACAACGATTTCCGTACGGTAATTCTTCTTTCCATCTGCTTCCCACGAACGAGTCTGGATGCGTCCTTCAAGAAACACCGGACGTCCCTTCTTTAGATACTGCCCAATGACTTCAGCCTGGCGACCAAATGCCACAATATTGTGATATTCCGTCTGATCCTGCTGCTGTCCCTCTTTGTTTTTAAAGGAACGGTTGGTGGCAATAGAGAAACTTGCTACTTGCTGCCCTCCGGGGAGCGCACGCAGTTCTGGGTCGCGGGTAAGGTTTCCGTAGAGGAATGCTTTGTTGAGATACATATGCTCTTAGTGTATCACTTCAAAATACTGACCTGCTTACGCAGCCTCTTCTGCAGCGGGAGCAGGGACGGTTTCAGCTTCTGGCTCTACAGCAGCTGCTTCTGCAGCATCATCCTCTTCTCCCTGCTGAAGCGCAGCCTGAGCAAACATTTCCTGCATTTCTGCTGAATGCTTTGCTTCGTCTACAGTTGAGCGAATATCGAGGAAACGAATGATACGGAGGTCAGTTCGTGCCATTTCTCCGATACGGTCATGTCCTGCACCATCTGCTTCGTACGCAATCCAGCAAAAGAATGCTGAGTTAAAATCACGACGTCCGGCAGTGTTTGAACGTGAAATGGTGTATGCAAGAGGGATTTTAACGGGCTCCCCTTCTGCAACGACCGTACCAACACTCGCGACGAGTTCACGAACTGCATGGTACGCCTTCTTTACTTCCTCCTGAGGAAGTTCTGGATCAAGATGAAAACCGAGCTCGTATACACGTGGCTCTGGGCCACTTTCTTCGAGTCCTTCAATAACGAGCGCTTCTTTTTGTTTTGCCATGGATACTTTTGTTAGTAGGAGCTAGGCTCCGGCTGGGTAATACGAGGAGTATGCCCTCTGAAAGACGAAATTGCAACCTGGCCGGGCTAAAGATTTCCTGTAGGAACCTTAAAAACTCGTTCAACATTTTGAAGGATATCCCCACGAACCTTTTCCGAATCCAGCCCTCGAATTCCCGCTATTGCCTCAATAATGGCAGGGACGGCGCGCGGATCATTTCGCTTACCTCGGTTCGGAGCGGGTGCCACGTACGGAGAGTCTGTCTCGGTAATAAGATGCGTTAGCGGAGCAAATCGGACGACATCGTCATACTCGTGCGTAAATGTAAGAACGGCAGTATAGGAAAGCGTGAAGTCTAGCTCAATGAGTTTACGAGCTTCGTCAACTCCTCCGACAAAAAAATGAATATTCCCACTCAACGCATCCCCATACTCATGCTTAGCTGAAGTGAGAATATCAATAAGGTCACGGTATGCATCCTGAGTACCTTTTGCGGGACGTGCATGAATCATTAAAGGCTTTCGTACTGAAGCGGCTAAGTGCACATGCTCAAAGAATACGTTTCGTTGTACTGGTTTCGCCACGTCCACATCTTCAGGTCGGTAGTTATCTAACCCGCACTCCCCTATCGCAACTACTTTCGGATGCTGTGCTAATTCTATATAGTCCTCAATCCCTCTAAACTCCTGTGCACTATTTGGGTGAAGTCCCACCGACGCAAATAACGTCTTTGAATCCTCAACGAGATCAATCGCTTTTTCTGAAGAATCCAGATCAACACCAACAACAATGCCCCCAATCTCCTTCTTATCCATCGAAGTCATTAGTTCGACACGATCTTCGTCGTACTGTGGAAACTGAATGTGACAGTGCGCGTCAAAGTATTTCATAGGGGCGTGGAATTCAGTAGAAAGAAGTATTTACGCCAAACGAGGGAATAAATTCTCTGGCTTCTTATTCTCCCGTACTGCAGCAAATATTTGTTCGCTCGTTGTTGGCATACAGGGAGCAAGGTGAAGTGCAATCTTTGCAACATGCTTCACGAGTTTTGCGATGTCTTCTTTTCCCTGCTCTTTTGTTGCTTCTTCCTTAACCGCCTTGTATGGCGCACGCTCTGTCATAAATTCGTCGCCGCGCGCAATCTGTTCCCAGATTATGTCAGCAACTTCGGTAAAGGCGAACGTGTTCATGTGCTTAGTAAGCTGAACGTCTATGAGTATATCTTCAGGGCCGAGCACTACGGGTTTCTCAAGATGTTCTTCAGCAAGTTTCATAACACGCGCCACCAAATTACCGAGACCGTTCACGAGATTAGCCGTATACCATTCATCCAAGCGCTCCCAGGTGATATCTGAGTCGTCTGTTGGGTGCGCATGCCTAATGAGCAGATAGCGTGTTGCATCCATACCGTATTTCTCAATGAGCTCATACGGACTAATGACATTGCCTATCGACTTACTCATCTTCTGTCCGCCTGAGTTAATAAAGCCGTGATAGAACACTTGATCGGTGGTTTTAATATCAGCAGACATCAGCATGGCTTGCCAAATAAGTGACTGGAACCGTACCTGGTCTTTCCCCGCCACCTGCACCACACGCCCATCTGTCCAGAATTTCGTAAAGTTTCCTTCTGGATCCTTGGGCCAGCCGAGTGTTGAAATGTAATTAGTCAGCGCATCAAACCACACGTACATGACTTGAGAATCATCACCGGGGACTGGAACACCCCAACTCATACGCGCAACCTCACGCGAAATACTAAAATCCTCAAGGCCATTTTGAACAAAATGTAATGCTTCCTTTCGGCGAAACTCTGGCACTATCACCGATTCCTGTGAAAGATATGCTATGAGTTTTTCTTGGTACGCCGAAAACTTAAAGAAATAGTTCTCTTCTTCGATACTCACCAAGTCCTGATTCGGGTGATTTGGACAGCGACCATTAACGAGATCTGTTTCTTTAACAAACATCTCATCACCCACACAGTACAAACCAGTGTATTTCTTCTTATAGATATCCCCCGCTGCTTCACAGCGTTTCCATAGTTCTTGCGCAGCTGCGGTATGGGCTGGATCAGTGGTACGAATGAAGTGATCGTACGAAAGTCCGAGCGCTTCGCCGAGCTTCTTAAACTCAGCCGCATAGTGATCCACATATTCCTGCACATCTTTCCCTTCTGACTCAGCTTTTTGAAAGATCTTCTGTCCGTGTTCATCGGTACCGGTGCTGAAAAACACCTCGTCACCTTCAAGGCGCCAGGTGCGCGCTAATACATCTGCCTGAAGAAATTCAAGCGCATGTCCTATGTGCGGATCAGCATTAACGTATGGAAGAGTCGTTGTTAGATACCGGTTCATATATATACGATACTCCCGAACGCAGCTTTACGAAACAATCTGCTTTGCGGCACGCTTCCCTTTGTCATAGTCATTAAGAAACTCACGCAGTGCAGCTGCAACAGGAATAGCCAGCACTACGCCAAGGAATCCTGCTAGCTCTCCCCCCACAATAAGCGCGAGAATAACAAGGAGTGGCGGAATTCCCACCACCTTATTCACTACAAGCGGATGAATAATGTGAGACTCGAACTGATTGATGATGAGATATAAGCCCCCCACAATAAAGACGAGTGATATCCCGCCCGTTGAAAATGCGAGGGCAAGAGGAGGAACGGCTGAAAGAAATGAGCCAAAGATGGGAATGAGCATCATTGCTGCGGTGAAAAGCGCCAAAACAAAGGCGAACGGAATACCAAGTATGACAAGACCAAGGTACGCCAGCACTCCTCCAATAAGCGACGAGAGGACTTGTCCCTGCATCCAGAGTCCAATCTTAATACGGGCCCGCAGCCAAAGACTAATAACATACTCTTCTTTATCGGCGGGTGTTATGACACGCAGAAAATCTTCAACTCCAGTATCGAGCATCGCAAAGTAGAACGAAAGAACTACGACCAAGCCAAAGGCAAAGACTCCTCCGAATATTGCAGAGAGGAGGCGGAACGCACCCTGAGATGAGCCAGAGAAGATCTCGCGGAAGTTTAGTAGTGTTGTGATGGCTGACTGCGCTTCATTAGTAAATGCCGAACCTGAGTCAAGACTTGGCATTGAGCCCACAGGAAGATTAAGTGAGTCAAGGTACTGAGGAATTTGGGAGATAAGTCCTTGTGCATCACTCAAAATGGGAGGAATGAAGAAGTAAAGAACGGCAAAGAACGAACCAAACACCGTGACGTACATCAGGAGCACTGATAATACGCGCGGGATACGGTTACGGACGAGATACCCTACTCCAGGCTCTATAGCAGAAGCGATAACGACAGCCGTAAGCACGAGAAGAACGAGTCCTCGGAGCTGCCACAGAGCGAACGCTAAGGCTCCCACAACAATTGCACGCATAAACGTACCGGTTGTAATAGAGATCGTTGAATCAGGCTTCATATAGGCGATAGTAGCACGAATCACTCCACCTAAAGAATCTATCCCGCACTCTAGAACTATCAGTATGTGCCTACGAAAGAGCGCTCCTAATCTTCTCCATAACTTCTGCAACGGTAAGGCGCTCCTGCTCTCCCGTATCGCGGTGGCGGATGGTTACGGTGTCTTTTAATTCTGGTGTCTCTCCGAGGGTATCGAAATCAATCGTGATACAGAACGGCGTACCAATCTCATCCTGTCGACGATACCGCTTCCCAATATTTCCGTTGTCGTCCCAAGCAATAGCGGGATGTATTTTCTGAAGCTCTTTACGAATTTCTTTCGCTTTCTCAACGAGCTCCGGTTTGTTTTTTAAGAGCGGTGAGACCATTGCTTTTATCGGCGCAACTCTTGGATCAAGGGCAAGATACGTACGCTTCTCTCCCCCAAGGTCATCTTCGCGATACGCTGACGCAAGCACGGCTAGGAGTGTACGCCCAACTCCGAATGACGGTTCGATAACATGCGGGAGAAACTTCTCTCCTGATGCTTCATCCATATATTCAAGCTTTTGACTTGAGCCCGTTTGGTGTGCGTTAAGATCAAAGTCTGTGCGGTATGCGAGTCCCCAGAGCTCTCTGGTACCAAACGGAAAATCAAACTCAAAATCAATAGTTCGCATTGAGTAGTGTGCACGATCTTCTGCAGATATTTCTACTTCGTGGAGATGTTCTACCGGAAGTCCAATCTGCTGGGAATATGCATGAATCGCCTTCCGCCATTCCTCGAAGGCACGTTCCCAATCATTCGGGTGTACAAAATACTCCACCTCCATCTGTTCAAGTTCGCGAACGCGGAATACAAATTCACGCGGTGCTATTTCATTACGGAAAGCCTTTCCAATTTGTCCCATACCAAACGGGAGCTTCGGGTGAAATGCGTCAACAATATTCTTAAAGTTCACAAACATACCGCCTGCTGTTTCGGGACGAAGGTATACGGTTGAGTCCGCTCCTTCAACCGAGCCGACGCTCGTACGAAACATCATATTGAATTGCTGAACATCAGAGAGCGGATTCTTTTCAGGACTCATTATTCCCTTCTCCTTTATTGCAGTACTCATCTGCTCCGGCGTCATACCTAACGGATTCACTCCCGCCTCTTCTAGAAGATGATCAGCGCGGTATCGTTTATTGGTTTTTATATCCACCACAAGCGGGTCAGAGAAGCCAGCAACGTGCCCTGATGCTTCCCATGCTTTTGGATTCATGAGGATTGCCGCATCAATCCCGTACATGTCGTCGCGTGTTTCGACGAACATGCGCCACCATAGCGCTTCAATGTTTTTCTTCAGCGCAAGACCATGAGGACCATAGTCAAAGGTGCCGGAAAGCCCTCCATATATTTCAGAGCCAGGAAAGATAAAACCACGGCGTTTACAGAGCGAGACGATCTGCTCAAGGGTTACGGGAGTCTGTTCTTCATTCATATCTGTTACTGTACCGTACCTGAGCTTTGCGAACCTGACAAACTCGTCGTAAGAGCGGGTGCAGTGGCTGCTGTCTGAAGTCCGGTAGCACGATCAAAGCCGGTGAATGACTGGTCTTGGAGAAGCACCGGAATACTTCCAGACTGAGAAGAACTTGGTTGGAACCCAATCTGCAAACGAGCGCTTGCTTGAGCACCGGGTGCAAGGTCGCCAACGAGCCACGTAACCGTGTGAGTGTCAGGATTATACGAGACTCCTGCGTCAGCCACACCGGTGTATCTCGCATATGAAGGTAGTTGTGCAGTTACTTTCGCCGCACCCACCGAGTTAAGGCTATTCTTTGCGGCGAGTGTAACGGTATACAAGGTTTCTTTTCCGACGCTAGGCGGGACTGGACCTGTGGTTGAAGTGTTTGTGTGGGAAAGAGTTGAGGTGAGAGTTACCGTCGTACCAACCTTAACCGTTCGGGTGAGTGTAGACGTTAGTGTTTGTGCTGCAGAACCCTGGCTTCCCTGTGTTCCGGTAACTGAAACCGTAAGCGTGATAGTTGGATTTTTAACTCCACTAAGTGCTGCCGGTGATTTCACATTAAAACTAAACGAGCCTGTTCCCGTGTCTCCCGCTGAAAGCGCAGCAAGTGAAGGATTCGTTGTGCTGTCAAAAATTACACTTGAGTCTGAGGAGCGATAGAAACCTGAGCCTCCACTAATACTCGATGGCGCAAGAGCATTTCCTGAAAGGGCTATGCGAATAGTGGCGTTCGTCAGTGTTGAAGTAAGGGTGTTTTGCCAGGTAAGCAAAGCACCAATAATGTCGCCTGGCTTTGCAGTAATAGTGTCTGCGGATTCTCGGTTAAGAGAGAGGGCAACATTTAGGAACGGATGGGTGATCGCCACTATGGCTGAACCTTCGGCGTAGGAGTTTCCAAGAGAACTCGTTCCATCAGGATTAACGCTTCCTGCAATAAAACGGAATACCCGCTGATCCGTATTCTGACCGACAAGCGTTCCTGTTATTTTTATAACCTTCTGCTCACCCGGTGCGAGCGTACCGAGAGAAAAGAAGTTTGTACCGGTAGCTGCTGGTTCGGCCTGGCGAATCGAAAAGCCTGAGGGGTACTGTGCGCTGAGCGCCACATTCGCAACAGGAGCGGTCGCATTTGAACGAACAATGACATTCAGCGTTAACGATTGACCTGAGGGTGTTTGTGAAAGAGTCTGCACCTGCACACTTATTGGTGATGTGGAGACCGTAACAGAATACTCTTTCTGGGAAACAAAGAGTGCATTTGAATTATCCGAATGATATTCGACTTTAAGTGGAATAGTGAGCGACTGTCCTTGAGTACCAAAAAGTTTTACCTGCACCGTACGAGTTACATCTCCCCCTGCTGGAATATTTCCCAGAACGTCACTGTACTGGGTGAGCGGCGCGTCAGTGTCATCACCAGAACGTGTTCCTTCAGGGAGCGCTGCAAAGAGCCTGGCATCGTTTAATGCGGTTGGATTTCCGTTATGAACCGTAATCACAATAGAGACCGTGTCGCCGCTTGCGATGCTTGCAGTGGACTGTGCTTCTATAGCAACCCGATCACTTGAGAATGCGCGAGTGCCGTGTAGTAAGAGAAACGCTGCCGCTCCGCCTGCTAGTACGAGAAATATAATGGTTCCGATAAGAAACTTCACCGCCCATGACATGTGCTTTTTTGGAGGTAGCGGGGGCGGTTCCGGTAAGGGAGCCTGCCACCCATAATTTATTGGGGCTTCTTTATTTGAATACGCAGGTACCGTTACGTGCTCTGGCGCTTGGGGGCGATACAGGCGATCTTCAAGAGATTCTAAGGGTGATCGTTTCTCAGGGGGCATTGCGAATAGTATATACCGTGTGCCGTGCAGTACGCAGATAATTACAATCCTGATTCACTAATTCCGTGATTAATTCGAGCGATGAGTTTTGTGCGGTCAGCGGAAGCACGCGCAAGCGCGCTTCCGGGCGTACCGGAACTATAGTCATCAGCAGCGCCATACGTATCTCCTGCATCTACTCCAAGCACATGAAGCATCCTAAGGACGGCGAGCATTTCTGCTGCATCCTGTTCTTCTTCGGAACGTCCAGGTAAAGCACTAAGGAAAGAAGAAAGTAATAAAAAGAGTTCTGGGTCGGCATGCTCGCCCCGAATAAGACGGTCTGCAAGTTCCATGACACGGGCGGCGCGCTTGCGCGCCGCCCTATCTAACTCACGTGCCCAGTTCGTTTCCAACACTGCTCCTGCCATACGCCACACTTCTTTTCCCCGCAATAGCGTCACGTCAGACGCTGAAAGCGTTTGCATGCCGGCACTCATCTTTGCACTTCCCTTTCGAGCTCCTTGTGAACGCGCTCGTATAAGACCGAAGTCTTCAGTCAGTAATGATGCCGTAATACTTTCTTCACCCGAAGGTGTTCGAGCGAGGACAAGTGCACGTGTTGAATACTTATGCCTCATTGCAAAGATTCTCGTTATGTACGGATCAAAGAGAATCGTACCGGACCGGTGGAAAGTTCTGCGATATATACACCGTCTTCACGTCGATCAACCGTCACGCGATCACGAGGTGAGAGATCTTCACTCTTTCGCGCTTCAGCCACTGCGCGCGCAAACGCGCGTTCATCACCTTCAACGATAAGCTCCGGAGTAAGTATCGTGTCGATAGAAACCGATTCAGCTCCCGTCTTCACCTCTTTAACATTCACTTCTTCCATAAGAATTCCAGCGAGCGCCGAAGAGAGTTCACCTGGAATTGAAAGTGACGCAAGCGGCTGGCGCACTTTCATGTCTGCTTTTTGACGAAGCATTAGTGCTTCAGAGGCAAGCTCACGCACACGCTTCATATCCTCGATCAGCTGCTCGTCTGAGTCCCCACCTTCCGGCCAGCTCATTAGATGAACGCTTTCTGCATCATGTTCATCACGAAATATTTGGAACATATCTTCTGCAAGGAAAGGCGAAAATGGTGCGAGCATGAGCGCACTTTTCATAAGGGTTTCGCGAAGCGTGGTGAGTGCAGCAGCATCACCGTCACGTGCACGATCACGAATACGGCGTACGTACCACTGAGAAAGATCTTCGAACAAACCGGCAAGAGAGCGCGTTGCGTCATACGGACGATACCCGTCCATATGTTCCGTAACACTCAGCACTGTTTCGTTTGTACGCGCCTGCATCCATAGATCAATTGGCTGGTATTCGAGCGGTTCCTCACCCCCTTCCTGCTGTCCGTCTTTAAAGAGGGCGAAGAATTTTACACTGTTCTCAAACCAGGAAAGTGCACGGGCAGACTCGCGAACAGTTTTCACATCAAAATTCTTTGAATCCCCTGGCTGATTAACGCTATACATCCAGAATCGGAGTGTGTCAGCTCCCCACTCATCTATCGCTTCCCACGGATTAATGACATTGCCTTTCGACTTACTCATTTTCTTCCCTTCAGCATCCAAAAGATGTCCCAGAGAAATAACGTTCTTATAGGGTGCGCCTTTACCGGTAAGTACGCCAATGGCGAGGAGTGTATAGAACCACCCGCGTGTCTGGTCTATCGCTTCAGAAATATAGTCGGCAGGATATCCTGGACCATCCACCCACTCTTTGTTTTCAAATGGATAGTGATCTTGCGCAAACGGCATTGAGCCTGAGTCAAACCACACATCCATTACTTCCGAAACGCGGCGAAGCTCAGTTCCAGCGTCACTCAAAAGCACTACCTCATCAATAAACGGACGATGTAGATCTAGCTCATATTTTTCATTGTGCGGAAGTGGTGCAAATTCAAATTCAAGCACTCCAGCAAATGGAAGGCTAGTATGCGTCAATAACATTGACTCGGCACTCGTAGCGCCTAGCGCGACCGCCGGAACAACTTCTGAGGCAACACCGTGACTAACAATGAGGATTCGTTCATTCGTTATCGTTCGTTCAATCTCATACAGGAAGTCACCGAAACGGTTCTTTGCCATCTGATAACTTTCTCCGTCAGGAAAGGAATGGTCATACGGGTGACTATCTCGATACGCTATGTATTCGTCGAGTGTTCCCTCTCCATAAAAAGAACCGAAATTAAGTTCACGAAGACGGTCATCGTATGTAATAGCGGAATGATCAATGCCGAGTTCATCTGCTACGAGTTTTGCGGTCTGTGTTGTTCGTTCAAAGGGCGATGCAAAAATACGAGTTACCTTTTTTTCTTTTAACGCTTCCGCGGATACCTGTACCTGAGTCCGGCCTGTTTCAGTAAGACTAAATCTTTTTTCATTTTTGCAGTCGAGGAAATTTCGTATATTATTCTCTGCCTCTCCGTGACGCATTAGGAAATACGTATTCCCGCTTTTTGGTATACGTGCTTTTAGTTCATCGACAGATCCAATAACAATCCGTTCTCCGGTATCTTTGTTCTCCCACACCGGAAGCGGCGTGCCCCAATATCGTTCACGAGAGACGGCCCACTCTTTCGCACCTGCGAGCCACTCGCCCATACGCCCTTCCTGGATGTATCCCGGCTCCCAATGAATCTTTTTGTTTTCTGCTACAAGTGTATCTCGTAAATCATGCATGCGGATGAACCACGAATCACGCGCGTAGTATATGAGTCGGTTCTTACTTCGCCAACAGTGCGGGTATGAATGGGTGTACGACTCCTTTGAAAATACTGCATTCTTTGCCTGCAAATCTTTAAGAATTTCAACATTAGTGTCAGGACTGACTACCGACATTCCTTCAAACATACCGGTGCCGGGGAGAAACGTTCCATCCGGTGCCACCAAATGTACTTTTGGAAGTCCAACCTTTTGCCCTAATTCAAAGTCATCCTGGCCATACATAACGGCCGTGTGCACGATACCCGTACCATCTTCAGTCGTTACAAAGTCAGCAGCGTGCACCGTATATGCTGTCTCGAACTTTGACTGCTCAGTTTCCGAAGCAAGCTGTTGAGCGAATGGATAGAGTGGGGTGTATTCGGTTCCCACCAAATCTTTTCCAAGGTATGTGTCACCAGTAAGATACGCCTCTCCTTCGAAGTTAAAAAGTTTGGTCACGAGATTTTGCGCAACAATATACTTTTCACTTCCCTTAAGAACTTTTACATATTCAATATCCTTCCCGACTGCGAGCGCGATGTTTCCAGGAAGCGTCCAAGGAGTCGTAGTCCATGCGAGGAAGTATGTGCCTGGTTCGTCAGCAAGTTCAAACTTTGCCGTGATCGTAAGATCTTTGACGTCTTCGTATCCTTGAGCAAGCTCATGGCTCGAAAGCGCGGTACCGCAGACCGGACACCACGGAAGAACTTTGTAGTCTTTATACAAACGATCGTCGTCAGAAATACCCTTTAAAATATTCCACACAGACTCCATGAACTTCGGATCAAACGTAAAATACGCTTTGTCTTGATCAACCCAATACCCAATGCGGTCCGTGAACTGCTGCCATTCGTTTACATACGTAAATACACTCTCTCTACATTTCGCATTAAATTCAGCGATGCCATATGCCTCAATATCTTTCTTTCCTGAAAAGCCAAGCTGCTTCTCTACTTCAAGCTCCACCGGAAGACCATGCGTGTCCCACCCAGCTCTGCGAGGCACATGATATCCACGCATTGTTTTATAGCGCGGAAGTGCATCTTTAAAGGCACGGGACTCGAGGTGATGAACACCCGGACGTCCGTTTGCCGTTGGAGGACCTTCATAAAATACGAATTCACCGCTCGGCGATTCTTTCTGAAGACTTTTCTCAAAAATGGTGTTCTCCTTCCAAAAGGCTAAAATGCGTTCCTCACGCACCGAGGCGTCAGATTTTTTCGGGGTCTTTTCAGATTCGCTCATAATATAGCCATCCTACCGCTCCTGAGCACAAAAGAAAAACCCGACGCGCATGGAGCGCGCCGGGTCAGGCGAATGTGCTGAAATGAAATCAGCGATGCGAAGGAATGGGCGAACCATTGAAGCCGCTGAAAAATGCGAGGAGTGCTTTGCGCGCCCGCTGCGTCAGCGACTTTCTTCCCTTGAACTTCGAGTAGGCACTGCGTGCCTCACGCGCGATTCCCTTTCGGTTTCCGAAAGTGGCTTGAAATGCTCGCTGGAACAGACGTTCCGCGCTGCAGCGCAAGTGGGTGCAGACCTCATTGATCTGCGTTTGGATTCCTTTTCGTGCCAAGGTACCGTCTCCCTGTAACATTTGCCACTTTATTGCGACAAGAGCTACCATACCTCGCCCCTACCTAACACGCAAGTGAGTTATGCAGTCCCCTACTCTTTTGATTCACTACATTCGCTCCGGCGCAGGAATACCCAAAAGCCACAAACCGTTTTGCATCGTATGTATAAATGATTGCACTAGAGCAAGTTTCACCGCTTCATCTTCTGAACCAATGATGCGTTCGTTTGCATAGAAAGAATTCCATTCACTCGCAAGCTGAATGAGGTACGTCGCAATGATGTGCGGGCCAGAAAGTTCCTGGGCTTTTGTAACTACACCCGGGAAGCGAGTGATGAGACGCGCAAGTGCCGAAGGAGCAAGCGCATCTGAAAGCTCAGGCGTTACTTCCGATTTCTCCAGAATGGTACGGGCGCGTACGAGCGCGTACTGAAGATACGGCCCTGAGTCCCCCTCAAGAGCGAGGGACTTTTCTGGATCGAAAACAATACTTCCTCCTGGTGCACTTCGAAGAATCATATATTTAAGTGCTCCCACAGCCACCTGTTGTGCGACTACGGGATCACTATTCCGTTCAGTGGCGCGCTCTAGCACTTCGGTTAGTAATTCACGCGCAGTGATTACATTTCCTTTTCGTGACGACATTTTCCCCGTGGTAAGTGTTAGAAGGCCGTGAGAAATATGACTCATCTTCGCCGCTACCAAAGGAGCAATCTCAGAGAGTGCTGAAAGAAATACTTTAAAGTGACCTGTCTGCTCTGATCCGGTTTCAATAATGATTGCGTCAGTCTCAATTCGTTCTTCTTTATAAAAGGCGAGACCTATATCTTTAGCTTCGTACGTGGGGGTGCCGCGTGAAGTAATGAAGACAAGGGTGTGGAGACCTTTTTTCTCTCCTGAGTAAATTACTGCTCCTTCGCTTTCTTCGAATACCCCTTTTGCAAGTCCATCCTTTACCACGGTCACTCCAGTAGCAGTCACTTCACTTTCAAAAAAGTAGTAGTCAAAGTTTGTATCTAATGTTCGATATATTTCACGGAACGACTCCAACGCAAGATCGCGTCCCTTACGCCATAGTTCAAGCAGCATTCGTTCTTCATCAGTATGGTCTCCAGATACCTTATCCAGTGCCTTGTAGAGTTCAACGTTCAATACATCAATTTCCTGCTTAGCTTTTTCTGACTCTTCATATGCGTTTGCGCCGTGCGTGTAGGCTTCCCCTATCTCGCGGGAAGTTGCGGGCTCGGTGATATTTTTTTCTCGCAATGCCCAAAGTGCTTTTGCCACATGAGGACCCACGTCTCCTCCGTAACTATCGCGCAGAACGTGCGCACCTGAATATTCCGTAATACGAGCAACGGACTCCCCAATAACCGTACTGAGCAAATGACCAATGTGCATTTCTTTAAACGGATTAGGACAGGAGTATTCAATCATTACTCGTTTCCCTGCTTGTGCGTCATTTTTTCCCCATAGTTCTGGAGCGCTCACTGCATCATTGAGAATATTTGAAAGCACATACGCGGATAGCGTGATGTTCACGAACCCTGGTCCCGCAACTTCTATGCGCGAAGCATCTTCACCAAGCGCATTTATAAGCGCGGTCTGCAGTACTTCCGCAATTTCATGCGGAGGCTTTCCTAGCTGTTTGCTTGCAGCAAGCGCCGCATTCACAGCGAAATCGCCGTGCGTCATATCAGCCGGCCACTCCACCGCAAATGAGATATCCTTAGCTCCCATCTGCGAAAGTGCTTGTTCAACAGCATTTCGAATCTTCTCTTCCATATGGCGACTATACCAGATTAGGCCTTAGATGCTTATACATTCGTTGGCAAATGCTCTATGAAATTCCGTATGCTGTAGAGTTCGCGTGAAAGATTAGCATCGTCCTCAAAGGGCATCCCTTCAATTAATGAGAAATCAAAATCACGAAGTTGGGCGTGTGTGAAAGATTCCCTTTCCGTAAGCGCTGTCGCCACATCCTCAAGCTGCGTCATGATTGAATCAATACGGCGGTCTTCGAGATTCTGTGCGCGGTACCGGTTAAGGGTTGTGAGCACGTTACGGATACGCTCATCCATTTGTTCGTATGCTGCGTCTCGAGGTTTTGCCATGCAACTGAAATTCTTACAGGAACGATTCGGGAATGGAGTGCACTTTAGCAAGCTCCTTCACGCGTGAATGTACGGAGGTGATCGTTTCTTCGTCGCGCTTTGTAAGTACCTGTAGCATGAGCTGCGCGACTTCCTTACATTCGTCTGCAGAAAAACCACGAGTCGTAAGTGCAGGAGTGCCAAAACGAATACCTGAAGGATCCATTGGCTTACGCGTGTCGTTTGGAATCGTATTTTTATTGAGCGTGATACCGGCGCGATCCAAAAGTTGTTCTGCCTCCTTTCCCCCAATACCAAATGAGGTCTCAACATCTACGAGCACCAGATGATTATCAGTGCCTCCGGTAATAACGCGCGCTCCTGAAGATACAAATACTTCTGCCATTGCCTGGGCGTTCAGAATGGTTTGACGTGCATAGTCTTTGAATGATGGCGCGAGTGCTTCCTTAAAAGAGATAGCTTTTGCCGCAATCTGGTGCATGTGCGGGCCTCCTTGGAGGCCCGGGAATACGGCCGAATCAATGCGCTTCGCCATCTCCGCATCCTCACGTACTAAAATCATTCCTCCCCGCGGACCACGTAGGGTCTTATGCGTTGTGGTCGTCATGACATCAAAGCCATGCATAAACGGATTCTCCAGTGCGCCTCCGGCAATAAGTCCTGCAATGTGCGCAATGTCTGCTACCGCTAGAGCCCCTACCCCATGCGCAATGTCCGCAATACGCTTCCAATCAAGCGTGCGCGGGTACGAAGAAAATCCTGCAAGGATTACTTTTGGCTTGTGCGCATGCGCAAGCGCCTGAAGTGCATCGTAATCAATCTCTCCTGTCTCAATATCTTTCATGCCGTAGCGCACAAAGGTAAATATCTTTGAGAGGTACGTGACCGGACTGCCGTGCGTAAGGTGTCCGCCATGTGAAAGATCCATTCCAAGGATGGTGTCCCCTGGCTGCATGAGTGCCATGTAGGTGGCTATGTTTGCATTCGCTCCGCCAAGAGGCTGGACATTTGCGAAGCCTGCACCAAAGAGTTCCTTCGCGCGCGAAATGGCGAGTTCTTCAATCTGATCGGTGAATTCCTGCCCTCCGTAGTATCGCTTTCCCGGATACCCTTCTGAGTATTTATTTGTAAGCGTACTAGCCATCGCTTCACGCACTGCTGACGAAGCGTAGTTCTCAGACGGAATAAGCTCCAGGCCGTCTGCCTGGCGCGTATCTTCTCCCGCTATTGCCGCATAGGCTTCCGGATCTTCACGCTGTATGAATTCGTATTCCATTACCTGCATCCTAGCGTAAAAAAGCGAATATTGCTTGACCTGAGTAGCTATCCACGTAGGATGTTGGAGGACAACAGCAACTCTCAACAAAGGAGAATCGTCATGAACGATTTCTACAAACCATTCGATATGCGTACACCGGATTCGCAATATCGAGATCGAATCAAATTTATCCTTGAAAAGGGTGTTCTCATAAAAGATACACCGCAAGGTAAAGATGTTGAAGGCGGACTTGGAGCGCTCACATGCTTTGGTACGTTAGCGCCGATGGCCTTCGATCTGTCGAATGGTGCGCCAATCATTACCGATCGAAGCATCAAGGGTTTTTGGCGGAAGCCAATAATCGAGATCATTGAATTCGCTCATGGTACCCGCAGTATTCAGGCACTCATTAATGCCGGCTGCAACTATTGGAAAGACTATGTCGGGAAAGGGGTGAAGCACGGACTCGAAGCTGATGACCTCGGTCCCGGATCATATGGAGCAGCTTTCCATGACTTTCCAATGCCCGACGGAAGCACGCTGAATCAGTACCAACAACAAATTGATCAGATCAAAGCAAGACCTGATCTTAGGACACTTTTCATTAGTCCCTGGATACCGTTTTATACGGCTCGGGGTTCAAACCGAAAAGTGGTTGTGGCTCCCTGTCATGGGTGGCAACAGTTCCGAGTTATCGAGGGAAAGCTACATCTGTTAATGTTCCAGCGGTCAGCGGACTTCCCTATCGGCGTTCCATCGAACATGGCGCAGTATGCGGCAATCCTGTTGATGATGGCGCGAGCAACAGGCTATCAGCCTGGAATCTTCGTTCATCAGTTTGGGGATGCTCACATCTACGAAGATCAGATTGATCACATGCGCGAGCTTGTGAAACGTGAAGCACTTCCTCTGCCAACACTTCGGCTCGCAAAAGAACGTTCTGATTTTTTCAGCATTACCGCTGATGACTTTACGCTCGAGGATTACTACCCTCACCCCTCTATGCCCGGCATTCCATTTAAGGCATAGAGGTAAACTTGCCGCTTCCTTCGGGAAGCGGCATTTTCTTGTATATATCCATACCACGTGTACTATTGCCTCGGGACACGGTAAAGGAGAACCCCATGCCAGATTCAGATTCCGTGCACATGGCGCACGGTCGATCAAATGAACAGCGCAAAGTAATGCAACAGATCCAAGAAGACGGTGTTGATCCGTTTGATTGGGAACTTCTCAGCAAATATCACGAGAAGCCGGTTATTCGAAGTACGACCCTTTGGATACTCACCGCTAACGACTACCCGTACCAAGGAACTGCGCATCATTTCCTGCTTATCTACCGTGATCGAGTTCGTTCGTTTGCGGAAATGGAAGCTGCTGCGTGGAGCGAACTGCATGAAATGCTTATATGGGTTGAGAATGAATTTCAACTCACCCATGGGGCACTTCTAATGCGATTCGGCGAACCGTCGCTCTCAGGCGCAAGTGTTGATCATCTTCACATACACATAATTGTGGGTGGGGATGAAAGCGGGGGCGAGAAAATAAAAGCTGCAGTCGGATATATAAAAAAATAAATGCGGCGTCCTGTAAGGGGCGCCGCATATTAGTTTGTTTGGGTTGGATTTAGACGACTCGGATAACCTCAACACCTTTACTTAGTAAAAGGTCGAGACTTTCCAGACGAGAGTATCCCTTTTTAAAGAACAATCGTCTAACTCCAGCCCTCGCAAGGCTTGCTGCACATGGAACGCAAGGAAAATGCGTTACATATGCATCAGTTCCTGCCAGTGAAATACCGTCTCTTGCAGCCTGCGCAACAAGGTCTCGCTCCGCATGAGCGACTAACGTATCCTCAGTATTTTCTCCACGCGAGTAAATGCTCCGGGGGTCACCGAGAATGTTCGGTAAATCAGGATCAAGAGCTGCGGCATTATACGCGATTAGTATTGGCATCCCATCTCGGGAGATGAGCGCTCCAACCGAAAGCCACCAGTCTTTGCTTTTTTCAGCCTCCATTTCTGCGAATTGCATCAGTTGCCGAGCAGTCTCTTCAGAAGTGCACTCAGTCGTAGGCACTTCATCAATACGCTCGACGCCCTTACGGTCGTATCGTAGACGAGTCGTATCGAGCTTGACGATAGCGTTCGGGAAGAACGCAGTTAATGCCAGACTCGTTATATCTTCGTCTGTTGTTTGAATATGAACAGAATCCGTTGTTACATTGGGAACCAACATCTCAACACTATTAAAGTTGAAATATCGACCCACACAGTCTTCTATTACAGACTCTGGCATTCCTCGTATTGCCACATCTTTTTTCAAAACATATGCAGCATTAGGACCAAGAGCCTTTATCGCATTAGTTCCGATCAAGAAACAGTCGTAGTCTCGGGACTCATGTTTTCGCAAGAAGTCCCAGTACCCACGATGTATGACCGGCATGTAGAGCATGACAATCATACGCATTAGCTTTTCTCCCCTAATGCTGAACGGATCATTTCATCCGCCTTGTCACGGATTACCGTGAGTGACGGAATAAGTGTTTCCAACTGAAGCTTACGAATATTCGCGCTCGTTGAAGTAGTAGCTTGAGATTTTAACTCGATTATTTCTCCACATAATTCTTCGAGGGCCTTTTGACGCTCTTCATCGTACTCACTCCGTTCTGATATCACAAGAACGTCGGGGCGCACAAGACGGATAAGTGCCCATCGGTCATCGTCTTTTCCTTTGAGGGTAATAATGTCGGGATACCTGCAATGCGCAAGCATCTCCGCCCGTTCAAGTTCAGGGATGATAGGTCGAGAAGGACCTTTTCGATCTCGTATTTTTTCATCCGAATCGACGCCGACGATTAAGCAATCACCGAGCATTCGGGCTTCCCGCAAGTAACGCATATGGCCAATGTGCGATATATCGAAACTTCCAGACGTTAGGACAATTTTAAGACCGAGCGTCCGTAGGGCTTCAACTTTTGCAACCAGAAGCTGTGTATCGGTTATCAACCGGTCTTCAAACGCGTCGTGAGACGCAAAGATAGAACCACGATCCATCATGAGATATTCCTTCCATTGCTATGAGAGCTATCCGAGCGGATGCTACCACATTGAAGGAAGCGGCGCACGTAATTGCCCTATTTGAATGGGTATGTAACCATTCAAATCAGGATAGTAGTACAGGGAGAATACGTATGATCAGTATCATTGCCGCAATCGGCGAACGGAACCGCGTCATTGGACGCGACAACGATTTACCGTGGAGTCGACGACTCAAACCGGACATGAATCGTTTCATTGAACTTACAATGGAGCACCCAGTAATAATGGGGCGAAATACCTGGGATTCAATTCCGGAAAAGTTTCGTCCTCTAGCAGGTCGTAGCAACATTGTTGTAACCCGACAACTTACACTGCAGATACCAAATGTAAAGATTGTTCACTCAGTAACTGCAGCACTCGCAGTCGCAGAGTCTATGCCGGGTGGTGAGAACATATGTGTTATTGGAGGCCAATACATCTATCAATCATCGCTCGCAAAAGCGCACCGTCTGCATCTCACCCTTGTCAATGAAGATGCGGAGGGCGACACGTTCTTTCCGGATTATTCGGAATTTTCAAAAGAGATCGAACATTCCGTTGTTCCTGATTTTTTGCCGAGGCTTACATTCCTGACGCTCGAACGTCCGTAATAAAAAGGCCGTCTGTAAAACAGACGGCCTTTTCGTCTATAACTATCCTCTCCCCGTAACCGGCTCGGCCTTCTGCATATAACTCCCAACGACCCGCATAAGATTATCAGCAATATTTTTGCTCAGCGTGTCGCCACGTTCTGCTCCTGCCTTCCATATTTCTTCGGTAATCATTTGAATACCGTCATTAATGAGCGCGCGCGCTTCCTCACGAATTTCATTTCTTCGTTTCTCGTTCAAGTCTTCCCATCCCTTATACAAAGCCTTGTGCTGGGCCAGTATGTTTTTTATATCGGGACGTTCGAGAGCTTCCTTTGTTGCTGTAAGCAATGCACGCAACGATTCTGTTGTTTGGGGAATAAGCACATCCCCAATATCCCTTGCTCGAGTACGGAGTTCTTCGGAGGCCCAATTCCCTTCCGTGTCTTGAGGATACAAATCTTGATCTTGTATGGGTGAGTTAAAGCCGAGTGCTCCCGCAATAAGATTGAGTGTATACACATTTCCTGACTGAAGAACTTTTTTAACTTCGGCAGTAGTGAGAACGTGCCCAATGCTATGCAGTGCATGCTGCGCATTCACTTTCTCTGTTCTGCGCGTAAGATTTTCGTCGTCAGGAATAGGTGCAACCAGTCCCTGAACTGCTGCGCGCGGATCTTCCTGCGCTACTAGTCGCTCAGCCACCATGACCGTAATACCGAGAGGATTACGAGGCATCCGCACATTCCCTTCCAACGAAGCCTGGGCAACTTCTTCACGCGGAGTACGTGGCATTCCTTCTTTCATACAAAAAGTATATACGAAAAAGGCCCGAGAGTATTCCGGGCCTTTTTCACTATCTTTTAAACACTTACTTAATCTCAACACCCATCGAACGAGCAGTACCTTCTACCATACGCTCTGCCGCTTCCACGGTTGATGCAGTGAGATCAGGCATCTTCTTCTCAGCGATCTCGCGGACCTGTTCCTTCGTCAGAGTACCTACCTTCTTAGAAGGCGCTTTTCCTGAACCCTTATCTACCCCAAGCGCTTTGAGGATGAGACGAGACATAGGAGAAACCTTGAGGACGAACGTAAATGAGCGGTCGTCATAGACGGTCATGTCCACAGGAATGATCACGCCTGGCTGGTCTTTGGTTGCCTCGTTAAACTTATTAACGAAGTCACCGATGTTCACGCCGGCAGGACCGAGCACGGTTCCAATAGGAGGCGCAGGGTTAGCTTTGCCGCCGGGGATTTGGAGTTTGATTTTCTTTACTACTTTAGCCATATATATGTGTTAGCAGACTGTACCTTACAGTTTCCTTATTTGCAAAAAGTCGAGTTCCACGGGAGTCTCGCGACCGAACATGGCGACCATAACCTTTACCTTCCCGCGCTCTTCGTCGATCTCTCCAATCTTTCCTTCAAGGTCCTTAAATGGGCCATCCATAATAACGATTGGGTCATCTTTCATGAGATCAATACGGTGCTTAGGCACATCAGCGTCCATGCGCTTCATGAGTGAAGTCACTTCTGAGTCATCCATAGGAACGGGAGTAACTCCTGAACCAACAAACCCGGTTACGCGTGGAGTGTTGCGAACAACGAACCACGAGTCTTCGTCCACGATCATGCGAACAAGAATGTAACCCGGATAAATCTTCTCTTCTTCGACGATACGCTTCCCTCCTTTCACGCGAATCTTCTTTTCAGTTGGAACAACGACTTCAAAAATCTTGTTTTCCATACCGAGACTTTCAATGCGCTGCTTTAGATTACGCTCAACAGCGTTTTCATATCCTGCATAGGTGTGAATGGTGTACCAGCGTGGTTCACTGTTTGCAGCATCATCGGCAAATTCTGGGGTAGTGCGTAGTTCCATAGAATATAAGTTAAAGAGCTTCGGGGGTATTAGTGAGAAGAAACGTAGCGCTCGATAGCCTGAGTGAAGATGTAGTCTAGGCCTGAGATAAGGAGTGCTGCGATAATTGAAATCACTACGATAAGAGCCACGTGAACGAGCGCTGTGCGTGGACGAGGCCAGACAACGTGATCCATTTCAGCACGCACGTTTTTGAGATAGGTGATAAGTGAGGACATACGAAAGTATTAGCGCTCCAATTAAAAAACCCCCGCGGGGTTTGATAACGGCATGATACTACAGCCTAGATACAACGTCAAACTATTTAATTCGGTAGGTTATCTGCACCGTCACGGTGCGTTCGTCACTTCCCACTGGAAGCACTGGCGCAGGCGCACCCACTGCCTCTGACGACATCGCCTTATCAAACATTGGATAAGCGTTATTCGGTTGGTCTGAATAACTCACTACGCTAACGAGCGAGACGCCAAGCTCCTTTGCAAGCTGCTTTGCCTTATCTTGAGCGTTTTTGATAGCTTCAGCGCGCGCCATATTTGTTACCCCTGAATCATCATCCACCATAAAGTTTGGGCCTGAGACATTCTGTACACCAATAGTTCCGAGTTTTGAGAGAACATCGCTCGCCTTATTCGTGTCACGAATCGTCACTTCAACACTCTGAGATACTTCGTATCCAATAATGGTATTTGGGTTTGTTGTGACAGGGCGTGGACACTCTGCTCCGAAGCAAGGATTCTGTGAGGAGTACTGCGGAGAAATGGTGTACGCAGCTGTTTTTATATCTTTGTCCTCAATTCCTAACACCTTCATTGCAGCTATAGCGTCATTTCCCTTCTTTGCAGCAGCATTCTGGGCAGTCGTCACATCAGATGCTTGCTCCTGAACAGTGAACGATATCTTTGCAATGTCAGGCTTTGCTGAACTTACTCCCGTACCACTTACGGTAATGGTATTTATCTGAGGATAGTCCCCTTCGCCAAACCGAGCCATTGCATCAAATGTTTTTACAACTAAAAAGATGGCGAGCATTCCAAGCGCTGCTGCGGCTGCCATGCGCATGGGACGACTTACGGTTACGAGTGTCTGACGAGTTTCTTCCTTCATAGTGAGTGATTAGCGTATATGCTTGGTATGACGTTATTCTAGCACCGCTCTTACTGCCGCATGAGATATCGCCACTCGAGCTATACTGTCCGCATATGAAAAAGAGTTCAATTCTTCGTATTCTTTTTGGTGTTTGCCTCTTATCTACAGCAATCCCAACTATCTCCCATGCTCAGACGGCGGAACTCATTCAAGACACCGTAACCCTTGAACGTGCAGAAGTTATTTCAGCAACACCTAAAGGCACAGCTTCCGTTGAAGGTACTAACGTTACTTCAAGCATTCAGGCCCTGGAAGTAAAAATTCTTACCGGTCCAGACAAAGGAATGGTGGTGAGTTTTGATAATGATTATACGCAACTTAGTAAAGGTGAGGAATTTTATATTCGCCATATAACAAACTCGATTGAGAATCGTGACGTTTGGTCAGTCGCTGATCCCTACCGACTACCGATATTACTGGCGGTGGGGATTATCTTCATAATCCTGTTATGTATCTTTGGCGGAATCCAAGGTATGCGTGGTCTCATAAGTTTATTTGGAAGTTTGGTTATTATCTTTTACCTACTTCTACCTAGTATTTACGCAGGACACTCGCCCATTCTCGTAGCTCTAGGGATTTCCTCACTAATTATCATTGTTGGTTCGTATATAACGCATGGAATAAGTCGAACAACGACCAGTGCAATGATTGGAATGATTGGCACAATCATTCTCACAGGCACAGCAACGTACTTAGTTATTCATGGAGCACATCTTTCGGGATTTACGTCGGAAACAAATGCGTATTTGAATTTTAATACTGGCGGACGCATAAGTATGGCAGGTCTTTTATTTGGAGGGATTATGATCGGACTACTTGGAGTTTTATATGACATCGCTATTGGGCAGGCAGTTGCGGTAGAAGAGCTATATCTTGCTGGTCAGTACACTCCCGCACAAGTGTACCGACGTGCAATGCGTATTGGACGCGAGCATATTGGAGCACTAGTTAATACCCTTGCTATCGCCTACGTAGGAACATCACTCCCCTTACTACTTTTGTTTAAAGAATCGGACGCTGGGATGGGTTTTCTAATTAATAGCGAACTATTTGCAACTGAAATTATTAGAATTCTTATGGGCTCAATAGGATTAGTACTTGCCGTTCCTATTACTACGCTAATTGCGACATACGCACTTCGAAATATTCACCGTCCGAGCGGCACTCACAGTCACTCGCACTAGTAATTTTTATGCTTTCTGAGTTATTGCAAGTTAATTGCGTTTATGCGATGGTAAAGGAATGAGTCTATCTGCAAAGCCAACCGGAGACCTTCTTCAAGCTCACGGTTTACGACGCACTCCAGCACGCATCTCCCTTTTGAAGGTGCTTGCTGCTGAAAGCCGCCCTGTTTCCGTAGAATATTTACAGAAAAAACTTAAGAATACTCTTGATCCAGTAACCTTGTACCGTGCTCTTGAGGCATTTAGTAAACGAGGTATCCTTGTGCAATTCGACTTCGGACACGGGCATGCACATTATGAGCTTGTCCATGAAAAACCTCACCATCACCATGCAGTGTGCGAAACGTGTGGAAAAATTGAAGATGTTCCTGCGTATGATCAAACAAATCTAGTATCACAAGCCTTGCAAAAGATTCCTGGATTTGCACGACTGGACCGACATTCACTCGAGTTCTACGGGCAATGCGTTCCGTGTGCGAATTACCCATAACTTTTTTCTATGAGCCCGTACTTCATTCTTCTTATTGCACTTGCTGCAGCTGGCGCCACACTCATTGGTGGTGCGCTCGCGCTTAGACTGCGCGATAAACTCCATCTCGTGCTGGGGTTTTCTGCAGGTGCCGTTATTGCTGTTGCCTTCTTTGATCTAATACCTGAATCAATTGATCTCGGCCTTCAGTACCATTCCGTAAATACGATTCTCACATTCACGGCATTAGGTTTTTTTGCATATACCATTCTCGACCGACTCATTACGCTTCACACCCACTCAGATGATGAGGGGGTTCATATGCATGGAGCACCTCGTCGCGCGCTTGTGGGTGCAGGCTCACTTTCAAGCCACAGTTTCCTTGATGGTTTTGCTATAGGACTCGCCTTTCAAGCGTCACCCGTAATTGGGGGCATTGTCGCTGTTGCGGTACTTACCCATGATTTCTCTGATGGGATTAATACGGTGAATCTTGTTATTAAAAACGGAGGAAGTCGAGCACTCGCATTTAAATGGCTCCTCGTGGACGCAGCAGCGCCCATACTGGGCGCTGCTGCCACTCTCTTCATTCGTGTACCCGAAAGCGCGCTTTCTCTTATACTCGCCGTCTTTGCAGGATTCTTCCTCTACATCGGCGCGTCTGATCTTCTTCCTGAAAGCCACCATAAGCATCCTAAGGCGCTTACAACCGTGCTCACTCTCTTAGGTGCCTTCGTTCTCTATCTAGCTATTCAAATAGCCGGCTAATAGGACTCAGTTAGTTTCCGGGCTCATTTGACTGCACTGTTCCAAGCATCGTTTCAAGCGCAGCAATGGTTGAAAGAGACCTCACGTTTAGAGCAGGATCAGTCCAGTTCTTTACGTCATGTTGAATACCTTCGAACCGAAGTACATCATTCTGACGGGGGAGATAGTACTCAACATGCACCATCGCTTCAAAGCGCTCAACAACAATCATCTGATAGGTCTTCCCGTTAATTATGACGGGTTTAAATTCAGTCATTGCTTTTGGTTGAATGCCTGATGACTCATAGGTCGTTTGCGAAAGCATGACTGCATTAGCATCCCTCCCTGTTGGGATTGGGTACCGGCGAACAATAATACTGTCAGGAACTGACGTGGTACTCACGATGGGACTTTTTTGAAAAGCACCGATGAGTGTTGGTTCTGCTCCATATGCATTTTCATCAGTCGTAAATGCTTGGGGAAGAACAAAGCTGAGGCCAGCTTCTGGAATTTCAATGTTAGGAAGGGTGCATGCTGCGAACTGGCACGAAGTTCCGCTACGAGCCACAGACGTGCCGTCAGGGCACACTTTTGCGTCTGTAGGGCATGCCGTGGTTCCGGGTGCAGTATTCGTTGCATGACTCGGTGCTTCGACTGTAGCGCGATAGGCAAAACCAGCAATACCAATGATGACGAGGAGGATAACGAAGGCAAAGAGTTGTTTCATTTCGTTTTTAAATTATCTGGGGCGACCTACGGGACTCGAACCCGTGACCGTCGGTACCACAAACCGATGCTCTACCAGCTGAGCTAAGACCGCCATAAATCTGCAGTGCAGATATCACGCGTTATACCATATAACGCGTCTTATTTATACTTCGGCGTCTGACGCACAATACCAGCACTCTCATTTGCAAAGCGCGCGAGTGCGAACAAAAGCGAAGAGAGTCGGTTCAAGTATGCCTTTGTGTTTGGTGAGATAGTTTGAATTCCTAGCTCAGCGACTGCTATAACCCGTCGTTCAGCGCGTCGTGCTAGCGTGCGTGCCACATCAAGCGTTGCAGAAAGTTCCGTACCTCCAGCAACACTAAAGGTGGTTATTGGTGGCATCAGTTTCTCAAGGGTATCGGTAATGCGTTCTGTTTCTGTGACCTTCGACTTCCCCACCTTCTTAGGCGCGCCCGCAACTTCTGCCTGCACAATAAAAAGTGTTTCTTGGATGTCTGCGAGAATTGCCGATGTGCTACGTGCACGCTTCCCTATCGATACTTTAGGGTCATGATCACGCGAAGCTTTCACTTTTGATAATCCAATAAATGAATTGAGTTCATCAAGCGTACCGAGCGCCTCAGGAAGTTCCGAAGCTTTTGAAATACGTTCCTGGTTAGCGCCAAATGTTTTTGTGGTACCCCCATCTCCCTTTCCGGTGTAAAGCATATAGATACGAGTATACCAATACTTGCGGAGCACTGTCAGATATGGTCGTATGGTAGCGGACACCTTAAACACAGGAGGCAGTAGTGGCCCATTCGACTCACTTTGAAGGATGCGTCGCTGCATCCACCAGTGAATGTACCTGCGAAGCTCGTAGATACTGGTACATCTTTTTACTCACGATCGCCATCGTTGCGGTCCAGTTAGTGGGCAGTGTCCTTTCAGGAAGTCTTGCGCTTCTTGCAGATACTGCTCACGCAGCACTCGACGGTGCGAGCGCGCTAATTTCGGTGTTTGTTGCGCACGCTGCGCGTTCTCATCAGAATCCTGAAAGGATGCGGGTAAGATGGATGCGGGTAAGTGGAGCAATTCTGCTACTCGCACTTGTCTGGATTTGCTACGAAGCGTATGAACGATTCACTAGCGCTCAGGCCGTTTTCGGGCCTAGCGTTATGGTAGCGGCGAGTATTGGTGCCCTTATCAATTACGCTCAGCACCGACTCGTTCCTCACGATCACAGCGTGACCGCCAAAGCTCAGCGTTTACACGTTCTGAGTGATCTCGCCTCAAGTATCCTTGTGGTATTGGGAGGAGGTCTCATTTGGCTGACCGGAATAATGGTACTGGATCCAGTGATCTCGCTCGTCGTCGTTGGCGTTGTGGGATACTCCACCATTACAATGATGCTGAACAGGAACACTGATCATAGTCACCACGGTCACCCGCACTAACGAACGACTACGGCCGCGCCCTTTCGGGACGCGGCCTTTTTTTATTTCCTACTTTTCTTTGGTGCCCGGGAGAGGACTTGAACCTCCACGCCTTGCGGCACATCCACCTCAAGGATGCTTGTCTACCAATTTCAACACCCGGGCCTGTATCCTTTCAGGATTTGCCTACTATACGGGACGAGCAGTCAAAAAGAAAGAGCGCTTTCGCGCTCTTTCTTTTTGACTTACGCCGCTTCTTTTTCTTCTGGCGTCATTTCCTGAACTTCAGGAGTTTCTGGTGCTCCTCTTACCTCCTCTGAAGGAGTCATGTCAGCGCCTTCAGGTGTTTGTGTTGGTTCTGTTTCAAGAACTTCCTCAACCACTTCTGCTTCAATAGGCTCCACAACCTTGAAATCATCGGTTGAAACCTTAACGAGACGCATGTTACGGAGCTGGCGACGAACTTCACGAGCAACTTTCTCACGAATGAAGTAGAGTTTTGCGCGACGAACCTTCGAACGACGAGTAATTTCAATCTTTTCAATAAATGGCGCGTAGAGCGGGAAAATACGTTCAACACCAATACCAGACATGGTTGCGCGGACCGTAAATGTCGCTCCCGCTTCAGTACCGTGCTTAACGGCAATGACAAGACCTTCAAATACCTGCGTACGGGTCTTACCCTTCTCAACAATCTTCTGATGCACACGCACGGTATCACCTGGGCGAATGCCAAGCTGCGCGCGCTCCTGGGGATTAACGGGAGTTATAACTGCGTTCATAGTGGTGCAAATGTACCACAGACGTTTACGGGACGCAAAAGTAGGCCTGCAGACGTAGTGTTTCCTGCGTGCTCACCTCGGGACAGGTACGGTTCCGCGCGCAGGAAACACTACGTCTCCCGTCTAGTCCAGCGAGCCTTCAACGAAGCCAAAGGTAGCTGCGGCGGCTTGGAGTTCAAGGGGGAGGGGTGCGGTTAGAGTGAGTTTTTCTCCATCTGGCAGTGGGAGCTCGAGGCGGTAGGCATGAAGGCCAAGGCGTGAAAAGCCGAGATCAGCCGGATGGTTCGGTGCATACAACGGATCACCAACAATGGGATGGTGCACAGCTTTAAGATGTACGCGGATTTGGTGCGTGCGTCCGGTAAGTGGCTCAACCGTAAGGAGTGAGTGCGTTGCGGTCTCCCCTAGTACCTTCCAGTGAGTAAGTGCGTCACGCATCTGCCCTTTCGCGCCACGCTGTGCTGAACGCAGACGAAAATCTTTTCGTGACCGACCAATAGGAAGATCGATCACTCCTTTCTTGTCCTCTTTAAAGTTTCCGTACACAAAGGCGAGGTAGGTCTTGTGAATTACGTGCTCCTTGAATGCTTCTTTTAGAAAGGCGTGCGCTTCGGGTGTTTTGGCAAGCACCATAATGCCAGAGGTATCCCGGTCCAAGCGGTGGACTATACCTGGGCGCGCCAGTACTGTTCCGTTTACGAGAATTTGTGTTTCTCCAACGTCTTTTGACGCGGGATATTTTGATGCAAACCAATCACTGACGGTTTCGTCAGTGGCATGCCCATCAGGGTGGGACATGATGCCAACGGGCTTATTAATAGCCACCAGGTCATCATTTTCATATAAAATGGGAATCTCCATGGGCGTACCTTAGCACATTCGCTTATATAGTGGTTCTTTTTCCCATACCACTCTCCCGTTGAGGGGGTCTTTAAAAAAATCTCAGAGTGCGGTATGGTTCTTGGTACGGGCGATTAGCTCAGTTGGTAGAGCGCTTCATTTACACTGAAGATGTCGGGGGTTCGAGCCCTCCATCGCCCACAAAATAAAAACAGACTGTCTTCAGACAGTCTGTTTTTATATCTTTATGGGAGTGCCCCTCCACGGTATCGCACCGTGTCAGGTGAGGCAACGCAAGGGCCATTTGACGCATTGAACACGAGCCAGTTCGATGCCTAACGGTAGGGTTGTAAATGAGACAAATGAGACACTACTCGCGCATGTCTGGAACTGTCTTATTTACGGCATTCTAGCAAGTAGAATAAGCGTATTTGAGCTTTTAAGCGTTGTCTCATAAGCATTTCAAACGAGCCACACGGTATCGCACTGGAATCCGACAAATCCGACACCATAAAAGCGAGAAATATTACAAATCTGACAGGGGGTACGCGAGGCGAAATGCCAACAAATGCCAATTTTTAACAATCTACCAGAGAGAAAATGGCACACTTTGGCACACATATACGGGGTGTGCCGACAGACTGTCTTTACCCGTCTCCCACATCTCTCCACGAGACAAATCCTCGCTATTCTGGGACTTTTGGGACAGCTCCATGTTCCGAAGGGAGGGTGCCATTTTGTAGGGAAGAAATGATATAAAATGCAACGTCAGATTGGAGTTTCATCATGTTGCATTTCGGCAAAATGTGACAAAAGTGACACGGGAATGCGGCATCCTACTGTCATTCTGTTACTTCTCTCCCAACACCTGAGATCGATACATTTGCGCATAAAGCCCGTCTTCCTTCATAAGTTCTGTATGGGTACCCTCCGCAGCCAGATTCCCTCCATCTAACACCAAGATATGATTGGCATTTCTAATAGTTGTAAACCGATGAGAAATAAAGAGGATTGTTATGTTATTGGGTAACATGCTGAGGTTTTGGAAAATAGCCTCCTCCGAAAGAGCGTCAATAGAACTTGTGGGTTCATCAAGCACAACAAAATTCGCGGCGCGTGAAAGAGTCCGTGCTATAGCAATCTTCTGGAACTGCCCTCCCGATAACTCTTTGCCGCCGTATTCAGAACTTTGCATTAAATCAAGGCCGGTTTCCTTGTCGATAATTGAGTCAGCGCTAGATTTTCTTAATAAGTCGTATATTTCGTCATCACTCAAGTCTTTTTTAGAAAAGAGTTCAATAGACTCTTTAATGGACAGGTAATCGTACCTAGAAAAATCCTGCATAAGCACTCCTAGGTTTTCATACCATGAAGCCAGGTCTACTTCTCGTAAGTCAACGCCGTTTATTAAAATTCGACCGGCAGTCGGATCATACATCCTGAGAAGAAGCTTTATGAGAGTTGATTTACCAGCACCATTTAAACCAACGAGGGCAAGTTTCTCTCCAGAAGCTATCTCAAAAGAAATATCGTTTAGAACAAAATCCTCCTTCCCTGGATATCGGAATGAAACCGCATCAAACGTAATACTTATCTTAGAATCCGCAGGAAGCTTGACTGGGTTTTCTGTGATATCGATCATTGGTTTAGTGGCAAGGTAGTCTTTTACGTGCTTAATGTAGGGAATTGTCTCATTAATTTCACTTATGCTTTTGACTACTCCCGCCAGCGAAGAGTTAACGGAGTACAAGACACCAAAAGCAAATACTATTTCGCCAATGGAGAGAACTCCGAGATAACCTTGTAAGACTATAAAGTACAACGCTCCGCCAATACTGGCTGTTTCAATAATTTTTACAGCAATATTCGGAACAATAAACTTTTTCTCAATACCGGTATCTTGCTCATATCTCTTATTTAAGAAGAGATCTATTTTGTTCAAAAGAGCCCACGTTCTGTTCGAAATAATTAATTCTTGTATGGTCCGTTTGGATTGAAACGAATCTCTCATTGACCAGAACGCTCGCCTTTCAGTCGTGAGACTGTCCCAAGCCTCTCGTTTATTCCTTGTATAGAAAACTTCTAAAACAAATGCAGGTATTGTTCCTAAGACAACTGAAAGTGCTGCGATAGGATGAATTGAGAAAATTATTCCTGCTCCAAGAATAAGCGCTATCAGCAGGCCAGTAAGTTGTGATATTTCATTAGGTAGAGCACGCAACTGATAAAGCGCTCGGTCGTAGACCTTGTTCTTAAGGTCTTGAAATTCTGGCTGTTCAATTCTACCTATATCAAGGCTTGCGTAGTGACGTAGCAGTAATTGAGTGTAGTGTCTTTCTTGCTTATCCGTGAAGACCGCGTTAATCAGTGACCAATTCAAATAGGTTAAAGTATCTCTTACTGCGGTAAAACTCAGCAGAATGAGTGCAGGTATGATGACTACCCAAATGCCTTCGTGAACTCTGGAAAATGAATCAATCAGATTACCTTGTAGCTTTGCATACACAATAAAGAATACGGAGAGTAGGATCGTAGCAATATTTGCAATGACGAATAAAAACGGAGATATCTTAAAAGATTGGAGAACTGACCACCACGCAAGTGATGTCGCATCCCTTAAGCGGGTAATTCTCATATCGGATACTTATTCATAACTTCTATAAATTTAGCTTCCGTTTCAGGCGTAATTGCAGCGAAGAAGGGGGTCATGTTGTTGTCGAGTCCTGTGTCTGCAATATAGTGCTCCCGTGCGTAGTCCAAGTGCTTTTGAGTAAAAGTCTCATTACCCTTAAAACCAAAGTAATTTTTTAGTTGTGCCATCCGCTCGGTTATCTCCTCGGGCTTCTGTAGATAGTTTGCAAATCGGTTCTGGGGGTCTTCTGTGACAGCTACATTCTGGAGTTCTCTTAGAACATCGAGATCGAGAACAGATTGAATCTCAGTCGCGTCAGATCCTTGAAAATCCCGCATACCGTGTCCTTTCTCGTGAGCTTCAATAATCATTTTTTGCCGCACAGTGAGAGGTCCACTCTCGCGCGACTCGCCATCAGAAAATACGACACCAGGCTCACCGATATTTCCCATGCCCGCGTTTGTGGGCTTCTTTCCGTATTCAGCCGCATTGCCTATCTGGGTATGGCTAAATATAGAATCGATATTCTTGTCGTAATTCTCAATCTGGCTTTCGTAGTGTGAGCGAAATTTCTTCGGCTTATCGTAGAGCCCCACAGTCCCTTCTTTTAAAGAAGATAAAGCTTCTAATCTAGTGTCAAAAAACTTCTGCTTGATAGCTGGATCCCCTAACCTCTCCTGAAGCACTAATGTCCAGTGGCCTGGATAGTTTGCTTGCGAGCGAATAACTTCTGCTTCAAGCGCGTCTATATCAAAAGACTCTTGAGTTAAATCTTGATCAGAATTCAACCCTAATGACTCACGCACTTGAGACAGTTTTCCCCTAGAAGTCTCTTCTTTTAGCGAGGCCTCAAGCTTAGCTTCTGCCGCGGTTCTGTTGCTTTGATAAGCATTGATAGATTCCATTTCTGAACTCCTTTCTGGAGAAGGGTCACTCTGGTCTAAGTCCTCTAGACCATCTTTTTGTTTTTCCTCAGCAGGAAGGGGGCGGGGAGGATTCTCATTCATATTAGTAATTATAGCTTGAGACGTGAACTCGGGTGTAAGGTTCCCAACAACCCCTCCTGGACTCCCAGGACACTCTGCGTCATCCATTAGACCGTTATCAATAACGGCACAATATGGAAACAGCAATGATTCAGGGCGGTTTTGGGGCTCCTACAGCTCCTATGGTGGCAGTAGCAGTTAAATACTGCCTATACGCCCGTAAGAGCACCGAGAGCGAAGAACAGCAGGTATTGAGCATTGATAGCCAAATCAAGGAAATGCTAGCGATGGCTGAGCGGGAGAAACTAGAGATTGTGGATATAAAGCGCGAGTCGCATTCCGCAAAGGAGGCTGGTGCGCGTCCCGTGTTCAACGAGATCGTAGAAGAGATACGGAGCGGCAAATATACCGGAGTCCTCACCTGGGCGCCAGATCGCATCTCGCGCAACGCCGGCGACCTCGGACGCATCGTGGACCTCATGGACCAAGGACTCCTGATCGATATCCGCACATACGGTCAGCAGTTTACGAACAACCCGAATGAGAAATTTCTCCTCATGATTCTTGGCTCGCAGGCGAAATTGGAGAACGATCAAAAGCGTATCAATGTGAAGCGCGGGCTGAAAGCGAGAGCGGAGATGGGGCTCTTCCCTTGCACTGCTCCAACCGGGTATATCAATGACAATCGCTCGGATCATCGTTGCGAGATTGTCGTCGATACCATCCGCGCTCCTTTGATGAAGCAGATGTTCGAGAAAGTCGGAACTGAACGATGGAGTGGACGCAGAACTTATCTGTGGCTCAAGAACGATGCCCGCTTCACCGGAAAGAGCGGCAAGCCCTTAAGCCTGAGCAACGTATACAACCTCCTCCGCAATCCTTTCTATTGCGGCGTGTTCGAGTATCCGCGCGGCTCAGGAAGCTGGTATACCGGCAAGCACCAACCACTCATAGATCAAGAGTTATATCAGGCAGTGCAAGACAAACTTGCCGAAGAGACGAGAAAGAAGATAGCTCAAAACGATTTCACCTTCACCAAGCTCATGTCCTGCGGATTGTGCGGGAGTGGTATTACGGCGCAGGAGAAATCGAAAGCCCTCAAGGACGGTTCAACGAACTGGTACATCTACTACTCCTGCACAAAGAGTCGTGACAAAAATTGCAAGAACCCATTTATTCGCGAAGACCACCTCATTACACAACTCCTCGCCATCATCGACCAGATATCCATCGACGAGATCGGCGCGCGAAATCTGATTGAGCGCGAGGTGCACCGATACAACACTCTGCGGGCAGAGGTTGAGGGTATGTCAGAAACAATGAAGGCTAAAGAGATGGACTTCAGGAAGTATGCAAAGTATCTCCTCAAGAACGGGAGCCGGATTGAACAGCGAGAGCTACTCGAACATCTAAAGGACCGGTTGGTATTACAAGACCGAATAGTTAGTCTCGGTGCTTGAGCAATATTTCAGCAGGAGACAAGCCGTCGAGGAGGCGGTGCGGGAAGCAGTTCCAAGTGTCAGTAACGAGTTCAACAGCGTTACTTAGATTCGCAAGGTCGCCGGCATCAAACATCATGATGACGGACTGCATGTCATCGGTCTCCTCTTCTTCGTATATGGCAGCAAGCACGTCGGGAAGCGTGAAGTCGCTCCCTGTTTCTTTAAGGAGATCGATAATGTCTGCCTCTAATTCCTCACGGAATTCGAGCAACTCTTCCATGCTTTCGGGCATGGAGAAATGATATGCGAAGGAAGTTTAGAGAGCAATCACCCCACACGGTATCGCACTTTTTATGAGGCCTCACGGTCGTTATTAAGGCCGCTGACTGCTGTGCCCTCACCTGGAATCGAACCAAGATCAAGAGCTTAGAAGTCTCCTGCTCTATCCATTGAGCTATGAGGGCAGTTAAGGCGAACGAGTACAGCGTAGCGCGTTACAGCGAAGGGTCAACAAAGCGATACTCGCTTGTGTATCTTGCGCGCTCCGCTGCACGCTGTTCGAAGAGTGCCTTAACAGTATCCAACTGAATTTGAGGGGCGGGTGCTGGAGGAGGTCCGCCGATTGTTTGTCCCTTTGTTATTTGCTCGAAAAGCCATAAATTCCAGGCAATACTTACACCGAGCGCAACACTAAACAGTACAAGAAGTACGTACCAGTCCCGCGCAGGACGTAGTCGTGCGCCATATTTGAAAAAGTTTAGTAGTGAACGTATGCGGAAAGACTTCATGGTTTTGTGGTGGTTGCTGTTGCATCAAGCGTACCAATGCGCACATTTGCGGAAGCGGTCCATACGGGCGCAGCCTTTGGCTGCGCCCCCGTCGTATCAAGCGTCACACTCGTAATAACCGTATCATGCGCCTCGTACTCTATCGCGCCTAGCATTCGCTCTACTCCATCAAAAGGTCCTGTAATACGCAGTGCAAGTACGAGAACCGCATGAGGTTTTGCAGGTTCCGCAGAAACGGAAACAACATCTACTTTTGTTCCATATATAGCGCCTGATGATTGGAGTGATTCCAGAAATGAGACTACCTCACGCGTATCGACAAAATATTCTTTTATCGAAACCTCGTCCGCAAGTGCATGCTCAAGTTCTGTTTTTGATTGTTTTGTTCGAATCGTACTTACATATTTTGCCTGTATTTCCGAGCCAAGTGATACCGCTTGTGCAGACTTTTTTCCAACATGCGTGTACCACGCACCGTACGCCGAAGCTACGATGACGAGTACTATAATCGATACAAACACGTGGGAATAATATTTTAATTTCATGGTACGAGTGATCCGGTGAGCGTTATCGTGAACGGAATTGCGCTATCTTTCGCGTACGCGCTGATAGGAAGATCTGCATTGGTAACATACGGAAGCTGTCCAAGTGCTTGTACATACCCACGAAGCTGATCACGGGTTGATGCAGTTCCTGTTACGGCAATCTGAGCGAGATTAGTGCTCGCACTTGGTGCACTGTACGTAAAGCCTGAGATACGAATGCCCGGATGAGGAACTTGAAGTATGGCGCGAATGGCCCCTGAGGCCGTTGGAAGCGTACCGAGACGACCCAAATATTCAATATCATCTTTTACTGAAGCGATATGAGATTGGATTGAGTGTTCCTGATCCGTACTGTTTGAAGAAGAGATCCGATCAAGTTCTGCTTGTTCACGGCGAATCTCAGCACTTGCGTACAAATAAGAAGGTATAAGAAGTACACCATGGGCAATCAGTACAATACTGATGAGCGCAATAGTAACGTTAGTGAGTCGTATGAAATATCCTCGTCGCATAACGCGTACTCCGGACCGTGGAAGAAGATTGGTGAGTTCAGGGTATTTCATACTTACGGTACGTATTCACGAAGAGACAGTCCTATGGCAGTGCCATAGGCCAATGATTCCGTGTAATCCAAAGGAGGGAGCCATTCCCCTCGCGGTGCGAAGTTACGAAATACATCACCGAGTTCGACAGGAATTTTAAGCGCAGCACCCAAATATTCAGGCAGTCCACGAAGTGTTGCATTACCTCCCACTAAGACAGCGCGCGTTACGGGTGAATGCACTGCAAGTGTGCCTGCACGCGTTTGCCAGTAATCGAGACGTCGCACGATTTCATCACGAATCACGGAAACCGTTGAGAGCATGGCCGTGAGATACTCTTCGCCTCCCTCCCCTACCACCAAACCTTTCTCTGCTTTTACCCGCTTTGCTTCTTCTTCTGTTACCCCAAAGTGTTTTTGTACAGCAAGCGTAAGTGCGTGCCCTCCCACATCAAGAGTCGTGGTGAAACGTGGAATGCGTGAAGAAACAATAAGCAGTTTTGTGGTGGTCTTACCAATATCAATAATGAGAACCGTATCCATATCACCGTGAGGCAAAAGCGCGCGAGGAAGCGCAAATACTTCGCTTTCGATAGCGCGTACTGTAATTCCTGCGTCTGCAAAATTCTCAAGTGTCGTATCTATAACGCGGCGTGCGTAACCAATACCGACGACATGCATGCCATTACCCTGTTCTTTGAGGGGGACTATGTCATACGCAACCTCCTGCGCAGGGAGTGGTACGTACTCATCAAGGTGCTCTTCTACGGCAATACGCCATTCCTGCGGTGTTCGCCCTGGCACAGTAGCTTCAAATAAATACCCGCGTGATTCAGGCAGTGTGATGTTCGCGTATTGCACCCGATGCTCTTTTGCAATCGATTTAAGCGTCTTCACAATACCTGCTCGGTCAGCAACTTCACTGTTTTGAACAATACCTGGCGCGAGCCGCTCTTCGGCATAGCTAGAGAGTTCAAGACCTGAGAGAGTTTCTTTAAGAGTCACGACTTTGATACCGCTTGCAGATACATCGATGCCTGCCGTCGGAAGCGAGAGATATTCAGGGGGCGCAAATTCTAGCTTTGCAATGCGGGAGAAAGTACCAAACATGCGAAAAGTATAACGCACTGCATCCAGATGAAGATATTAATGTGCACCGGTTCCAGGCGGCACGATGCGGTCTGGAGTCACAAAGGCGAAGGTGTCACCTTCGCCCACGGCAAATAACATGCCGTTGCTTTCAAGTCCTTTAATCTTTCGAGGCGCTAGGTTTGTTACAAAGCACAGCTGACGTCCCACAAGCGCTTCAGGCTCTGTGTATGCGGCGATACCTGACACAATCTGCCGAGGTGAGGTTTCCCCAAGATCAACCATGAGTCGAAGTAGCTTGTCAGTTTCAGGAACACGTTCTGCAGAAAGTACCGTTCCTACCTTTACATCCACTTTTGCAAAATCGTCTATCGTAATATGCGTAGGAGTAGGAGGCTCTTCGAGCGGAGGGGCGAGGACTATCGCAGGCATGGAAATGCGTTCAAGGTAGCTGGTTAAGATAAGCGCTGCGGCGGATGCATCAACGTCAGGAGATCCTTCCATTCGTGAACCATCAGGAAAACGTCGTGCAGCCTGAGTGGTAAACATCTCTGACTCAAAATGTATCTCAATACCCGTGCGTGCGTGCAAGTCCTCAGCAAAGGTCCTTGCTTCCACCGCAACAGCATTCTCTCCACCTGCAAAGTTTGTTGATTCACCAAACACTGCAGCTTTCACTCCTTTTTCTGTAATCAAGAGCGCTAGTTCGTCGAGGAGACGAGAGTCCGTAGGCTTTACGCCGTACGGGAAACCCATCTTCCCTGCATCGTCAGAAAATGCGATACCCGTTTTTTTCGTGCCGTAATCAATTCCCAAATATTTCATATCGTAATACTACCGCATTTCTCTTTTACACTCTCATACCTCCCCGAAGATACTTCCCCTGAATGCTTATGGTATCGTTGTGGTCATGGATACTTTTATGTCATTAGCGCACCCGCTCATGGGAGCTTTGGGCCTTGGGAATATCACCATGCTCTTTATTGTGCTCGCCGTATGGAGCCTCATTTGGAAAGGCGTGGCACTTTGGTTTGCTGCACGTAATTACCAAAAGAACTGGTTCATTGCGATTCTTATCCTTAACACGTTTGGAATACTGGATATAATCTATCTCATTGGATTCCGCCGTGACAAGCAGGAAGGGGTAACCAAATCTCTTTTCAACAATCCACTTCCAAGTATTGAAGAGGCTGCGGAAGCCCATTCAAACCCAGCACCGTAGGGGTGGTTTGGTTCCCCCTGGAAAAAAGCTGGATTGGTAGTACACTAGGCGACTGAGGGAGGAGTGGCAGAGTGGTCGATCGCACCGCACTTGAAATGCGGCGTGCCGAAAGGTACCGTGAGTTCGAATCTCACCTCCTCCGCTAATCATAAAGAATACGCCTGACGAATACTCGTCAGGCGTATTCTTTATTCAGTGCGGTAAGAAATAAGTCCTCATACGCGATGCTATTATTACGCCATGCCTCGTGATCCTTTATTTGTATGGGAAGGAAAAGAATATGCCTTTGAAGAGCATGGTGCTGATTGGTACTGGGCGCTCGGAATTATTACTATCGCCGCAGTACTAACCGCAATTCTTTTCAGTAACATCTTACTTGCACTCGTTATCGTAGCAGGAGCGTTAACTATTGGTCTTCAAGCGGCAAAGCACAAAAAGACGCATCGGTTTAGCGTGTATGACACTGGCGTAGCTATTGATGACAACATGTATTTCTACGCAGATATGCGTGACTTCGCAATACTCGAATATATTGACCCCACCCTTCCCCCAGCACTTTCAATAAAGACGAATCACATTCTTGCACCGCATCTTCTTATTCCCATCCATGACTATGAACCAGAAGACGTGTATGAATACATTTCAAATCATTTGCCTGAGGGTATGCATGAAGAAAATCCTCTAGATCGAGTGACCTCGTTTCTTCGTCTGTAATCTTGCGTTTGAGCCTTAAGAACGGTACAGTCATTTCCACGCTCCCGTCGTTCAATGGATAGGACATATCCTTGCGGTGGATACAATGTAGGTTCGATTCCTGCCGGGAGCACCAATTGTTTGATAGTGCTATACACGTGCGGTACAGTGCCAGTGGTACTGTTCACTGAGAAAAGGATTCAGCATGGTTATTGTTCTTACCGAAGAGCAAGCGACTGAACTCGTAGAAGAAAACTACCTTCGATGCGTCGTGGGGGATATTGTTGAGCTTATCTCACTGATTCATGCGTTAGGATCTAAAGAGTGCAGGCTTGCTATCGTCACCAACAAAAAAATTGAGAACGGAATACTTGAGGTACTTCCCCTCACTCATTCCACCATCATAAATATTCTTACAGGAGAACCATTGCAACAACCAATTACTATCGGAAAAGAAATGATTGCGAATCTGCATTCGACATAACAGAAAAAGACCCCGTCTTGCGACGGGGTCTTTTAACGAACCGTACTCTTTACGCTTTTACTGTTCCGCGTTTTACTGCAGCGGCGAGACGAGATTTCTTGCGAGACGCAGTGTTCTTCTTGATAATGCCGGTCTTTGCAGCCTTGTCTATTGCCTTGTATGCCTTTGAAAGTGACTCACGTGCCTCCTTTACGTCGGTCACGATAAGTTTCTTCACTGACTTTGTGGCGTCTGCAAGAACACGCTTACGACGCACATTAAATACGTGCTTTTTAAGGGATGCGCGGTGCGCTTTTTTTGCTGAGCTAGTGATTGCCATGTGAACGCATACTACGACAGAGAGCGAGTTCCTGCAAGGCCAGCGCCCACCTGGTACTATACAAACAATGGTACGGCAGATACGCGGAGAGGTGTTGGCAGTAGAATTGAACGGCTGCGTCGTGGACGTTTCAGGTTGGGGGGTCTTTGTGTACCTTGCCCACCCTTCATCTGTTTCTCTTGGAGAAGTGGTTACTCTCATAACTCACATGGCGGTAAAGCAGGATGGGATTGAGTTATATGGCTTTTTAACGCCTCGTGACCGAACCTTCTTCGAGCAACTCTTAACCGTTTCTGGAGTGGGGCCAAAGACGGCGCTTTCCATAACAACAAAAGCTCCTCGAGAATCCCTTGAGAATGCGATTGCGACGCGAGACATTTCATACCTAACTCGTGTTGCAGGACTCGGTAAGAAAGCGGCGGAGAAGCTCGCTGTTGAACTTTCAGAAAAAATCATTCCATCCGGAGAAAGCACCCAAGGCACCACCGACTCAGAAGTTATCGACACACTCATTGCGCTCGGGTACACCGAACGTGAAGCACGCGCTGCGCTAGCTCGCGTTCCTCTAAGTGTAGCTGGTCGCGATGCTCGCCTTAAGGCAGCACTCTCTAATGGATAACGGTATGTACACCCTGATCAATTTTTTCGTACGCATACTAAAGAAGATTCTTCCGCGTGCGCTCATTCGCCCGCTTCTTCCCCTGTATCACCGAGTTCTTTCATTTCTACTTGCCCTATCCTACGGCTTCCCTGCCCGTTCCATGATTGTGATTGGTGTCACTGGAACGAAAGGAAAATCATCGGTTTCTGACATGTTGTTCACCGTGCTTCGCTATGCAGAGTATCCAGCTGCAGTTGCCGGTACCATTCGTTTTGCGATTAATGAAGAGTCTGAACCTAATCTATATAAGATGACAATGCCGGGGCGCGGTTTCATCCATGCATTTTTAGCAAAAGCAAAAAAAGCAGGCGCGAAATATGCGGTGGTCGAAGTCACGAGCGAGAGTGTTCTGCAGTCTCGTCATAAGCATCTATTTCTCAACGGCCTAATATTCACCAATCTTCATAAGGAACATATTGAGTCTCATGGCTCTTTTGAAAACTATGCTGCGGCAAAGTTACAAATTGGAAAAGAGCTCGAGCGTTCACCAAAGCGACCGCGCGTTATGATTGCAAACGCCGATAACCCGCACAGTGCTCCCTATATGAAGCTCGGGGTAGAGCATCAGATGCCTTTTTCATATGCAGAGGCCGAGGACGTAGTCCTCGGCCCGGGCAAAGCATCCTTTACGTACCAAGGCACTAATTTTTCAATACAGCTCCCGGGAAGTTTCAGTGTTATGAACTCGCTCGCCGTCATCAAAGCTGCGCAGTTTCTTGAAGTTCCTCTCCAAACTATTTCTGATGCTCTCGCTTCTCTTTCCCGCATTCCTGGACGAACAGAGCGTATAGATGAAGGACAAGTCTTTGAAGCAATTGTTGACTACGCACACACGCCTGATTCCCTGACCGCACTCTATGCTGCGTACCCGGTACGAAAAATCTGCGTGCTTGGAAACACAGGTGGGGGGCGCGATACCTGGAAACGTCCTGAGATGGGACGTATCGCAGACGAATCATGCGCTGAAGTTATTCTCACCAACGAGGATCCGTATGATGAAAATCCCGAGGCTATCGTAAACGCTATGGCCGCAGGCATGAAGCGAACTCCACGCATTATTATGGATCGTCGTGAGGCCATTCGCACTGCACTTTCACTCGCCCAACCCGGAGATGCCGTACTGATTACCGGCAAAGGAACGGACCCCTACATAATGCAGACTAATGGCACGAAGCTTCCGTGGAGTGACGCAAGGGTTGTGTCTGAAGAACTTACAATACTTCGTTCTACCCTCTAATGCCCAGGAGTTTGCTATTATTCCCCTATGAATGATGCCTTCTTTTACCTGGGAGTACTTATCTTCTTTTTCATTCTCTGGGTTTATTCAGGGGGACCCACTCACCCACTATCATTTGCTGGTCCGTATATTACTCCGATCACTGACGTAGGTGTCGAACAAGTCGGCTATGGCGACTCTCTTAGCAGTACGACACGTGCCTATTTTGGAACGTACTCGGGCATTGGTACAGGCACAAGATCAAGCGGCACGAGCGCCCTACCTCGCGACGTACTTTCACCTCGTAACGGTACGGTGAGTTTCGACTCACTAAATCCGCAAGGTTCCTCAGCATCAACCGAATATATTGGTGTTAGGAACAATGGAAACGTTGAGGTAGATGTCACGGACTGGCAGATTGTTGATGCGGGAAACGGTAACAGTATTCGTATACCTTTTGGGTCACGAAATCAAAATGTGTCACCTCAACGAGTCGTACTCTCTTCAGGACAAAGCGTGGTTATAGCAACAGGTTCGCGAGAAAACTCAAACAGTACTTCATACTACGGTAACTGGAATTCGTATCTTAATCTGAGTCGCGATATCTGGAATGATCGTAATGACACCCTTACCCTTCTTGATAAAAATGGAAAGGTAGTAGACCAATACCGGTATTAAAGGTATAAAAACAAGGTTAGTTTCATGCGCCTATAGCTCAGTCGGTAGAGCAGCTCCCTTTTAAGGAGACGGTCCCTGGTTCGAGCCCAGGTAGGCGCACCCAATACTCACTACTTATAGTGAAAGCGCAAAGCGCTCGAGCGCCCTATCGAGCGAAAGATCGCGGCCTCGTGAATCGGAAAGGAGAAGAATGAGATTTCGCGAAAGCATTCGCGCTTCTTTCGCTGTCCACGCGCTACTGCCCTTCTGCATAAGGTCGCGTGCTTTCCAGTGCAAGAGACCGTGCACCATTTCAGGGGCATCTCCGAGACGATACGCCTTTTGCAGTTCTTTCCAAAGAGCAGGTCCGTTGCGAGAAGCTAATGCGTTAACCAATGCGGAATTGAATCCACGCGCCGGCTTTGCCGGCGCGTCAACTTTAAATACTTTCTCGGCTTTTGCTTCTATGTTCTTTACGCGTGCCGCCAAAAGTTTTGGGGCAAGGATTGCCACAATATTTTGTGATGAAGAAAGTTCAGTTAGAAAACCTAGAACCGCTTCAGCGCTTTCAGGGGTTGAAAAAGGATCATCGAGAACAACTAAGGTTTTTGAAAAAAATAATCCTTGCGCACTCACTGCCTCGCGGAGTGATGCTTCAGAAATAGCGTCAGCAGAGAGTCTGCTATAAAAAGCATCGGGAGCTTTGGCGCGCGCAGCGGTTACCCACTGAAAAGCCTTAGCACGCACCTTATTTGCATCTGAGCCATGAAAAAGATATATCACGTTCTTATTCTATACCTGAGAATACAAAAAGGCGCCCTGCAAGCAGAGCGCCCATTTCTTAGCATTCTCGGTGCTGCGCAATTACCGCCAGTACATGAAGCAGATAATTGGAGTCCAGACCGCTATGATGCCAATAGCTATCAAAATTGATACACCGAGCGATCCAGAGTGTTCACTCTCTTGCACAGACTCATCATAGAGCTTTTGCACCTCTGCAGGCATATCCTCCCTATTTACGGGACGTATATGGGTTGTTGCCATTTCTACTCTCCTTTCCCAGAAATACTATATACCTTCTTATTCAATTGTCTCCATCTGTCCCCAATTGGGTCCCTGTTTTGAACTCGCGAGTATAGGGATGCCATTAGTTTCACTCTCAGGGAGCACATGCTCCATAATGCGCAGAATCTCTGGAGCGATTACTCCAAGTTTCTCCGTTCGTACTTCAAACACTAATTCGTCATGTACTTGGAGTATAAGATGTGCGTCATCAGTACTTCCTGTATCCTGAAGCATCTTGGTAATCTCTACCATCGCAAGTTTTATGATGTCTGCTTGGGTTCCTTGGATCGGTGCATTTATCGCCATACGCTCTGCTTGCGCGCGGACGTACGGGAGCGGTGATTTCATACCTGAAAATTCTCGACGTCGTCCGAATAGTGTTTCAGTAAAACCTTGGCGACGGGCCGTGCCTTTTGTTCGTTCAAGATATTCTGCAAGTTGATTAAAAGTTTTGAAATAGTCTTCATAGAACTGGTGCGCCTCACTTGTACTCGTTCCAAGCTGTGCCTTAAGCGCATTAACGCCCATTCCATACAAAATACCGAAGTTAATGATCTTCGCACGGCGGCGCATTTCACGATCAACATTCTCAGCTGAAACAGCAAAGACAGCAGCTGCGACTTCCTGGTGAACATCGCGTCCTGATGTAAATATTTCAGTAAGACGTGTGTCTCCAGAGAGAATGGCCGCAAGACGGAGCTCAATCTGTGAATAGTCGAGCCCTAAAAGAGTGAATCCTTCTGGTGCAATAAAGGCATTACGTAATGCACGTCCCCGATCACTACGGATTGGAATATTCTGAAGATTGGGATTTGCTGATGCCATACGCCCCGTAACGGTTCCGCTTTGAAGAAACTGCGCGTGGAGTCGTCCGTCAGTATCAAGAAGCTCCGGAATAGTTTCCACGTATGTGCCCAGAAGTTTTTGAAGCTGACGATATTCAAGAATGTCGCTAATGATCGGGTGTACGTCGCGAAGTTTTTCAAGTTCCGATTCCTTTGTTGAACGCTGCCCTGTAGCTGTTTTCTTACCACCACTTTTAGCTCCAGGGACTTTGAGATCCATTTCGTCAAAAAGAACATCGCCAAGCTGTTTTGGAGAACTGACATTAAATTCGTGTCCAACCATCTTGAAGATGCGAGCTTCCATGTCTGCGAGTTCTGCACGGTATTTCTTCTTTAATTCAGAGAATACGCCTGTATCGATACACACTCCCCGCTTCTCCATACCCCGCAGTACGGGAATGAGCGGCTTCTCAATTTTTTCATACACCTCATCAAGACGGCCTGTAGTGGCTATTCTTTTTTCAAGTTCGGTATATGCCGCTGCAAATGTATGAGCCTTTGTATACGCAAGAATATCTTCAAGAGACGGGTTCGTGAGGTCTGACGCGAGGAGCCAGGTCATGATCTGTGCTTCTTCCAGTCTTTCTTGAGACACGTCTTCAGTTGACTCTTCTACAGATACCGTTCCAAGACCCTCACTCTCTCCTCCAAGCTCAGCACCGAAGACAGCTCGTGCACGTGCACGAAGAGTGCGGAATCCAAGCTCATCAAAAAGTGCCAGCACCGTTGGGAGTGTTCCACCGTCCTGCCACACCGCTTCAGGTAGTTTGAATGCAATAGGGGCATCGAGACGTATGGTTGCGAGCATTTTTGAAAAGACCGCATCTTCTTCGTGCTCCGTGAGAAGTCCGACGATGCGGGGCTTGATTCCTTTCTCTGCAAATAACTCTGGTTTCTTTTTAAGAGTTTTATACATTTCCTCTATGGTCCCAAATTCCTGAATGAGCGTGGTCGCTGTTTTTTCTCCAATACCTGGAATACCAATAATGTTATCTGAGGGGTCTCCACGGAGACCTTTATAGTCAGGAACTAACCGTGGCGGGAAGCCGTACCGTTCTTCCACTGCTTTTGCGTCATACATAATGACGTCATTCAGTCCCTTCTTAAGCGTATACACCTTTACGCGTGACTTCTCTACAAGCTGGAGCGTATCCATGTCACCTGACGCAATAACAATCTCTATATCATCGTCATCTTTGGTAAGGTGCGCGATGGTGCCGAGAATGTCGTCTGCTTCAAATCCTTCTCGCTCATAAATGGGTATGGAAAAAGCTTTGAACACATCTCGTGAAGTGTTGAGCTGGGTGGCAAGAGCATCATCGAGCTTTACGCGTGTCGCCTTATACCCCTCATACGCTTCGTGGCGCATTGTTGGTTTTGGGAGGTCATAGCACGCAGCGATGTAGTCCGGTTTTAAATCCTGAATGATACGAAGCAGCATGGATGAGAGGCCGTAGAGCGCTCCGGTGGGCTGTCCTGCAGGGCTCTGGAAGTCAGGGAGTGCATGATACGCACGATGAATAATCGCGTGCGAGTCGAGGAGAATAAGACGTTTCTTCACTTGCTTGGCGGCCTTTGGTTCTTTAGGCATAGGTAAGTTCGCGTCCCTCTCCAGAGACGGTTAGCGTGAGTGCGTGGTCGGGCTCAGGCAACTGGCTTTGCACTAACTCTGGCCATTCGAGCACAATGAGATTTTCTGCGTCAGCATAGAGCTCATCAAATCCAAGCGGGACGAGCGTACTGTCCCCTTCTAACCGATATGCGTCTATGTGAATAAGTGTTGAAAACTTTTGACCCGTAAGTTCATATATTTTTTCAAGTACAAAGGTAGGACTGGTAATTGGCTCATCTATGCCAAGCGCATCAGCCATTCCTTGGGTGAAAGAAGTCTTCCCGGCACCAAGTTCTCCTGAAAGCGTAATGAGGAGAGCGTGATCTTCTGCAGGCACAAGCCCTTGAGCGAAGGTTGCTGCCTCCACCTGAAGCTCCTCAAGATTTGGGAGAAATAGTGGCGTAGGTGAGACAGAAGATTCAGAGGGGTATTCCATACCTTCTATTCTAGCAAAAATCAAAAGCCCCGCCGGTATACCGGCGGGGCGAGTGAAATTGCTTGTTTTCTGAACCGTTACTGTCCCGAAACAAGTTCGCGGACAATCCGACCGTCAGGATATTGCGTAATCCTGAACGAAGGGCACGGTTTCCCGTATGCAACCCAGCCAGCAGGACCATACTGGTTTGCTCGGCAGTACTGCTGCCGACGACCGGGGTCCCGCTCCACCTTGGTACGTCCGCCACTTGTCTCGAAATCGAGATAGTAGGGATCGTATCCGCCACTGTATCCGTTGTACCCATTGTTGGAATACTCACGCTGGCCATTGAAACTGGTCGGCGGACTGGGGCGAGCGCGTTCCCCATATCGGTAATAGTGACTTCCCTGATCCTGCGCCTGCGCCTTAGCAGTACCAGCGAAACCAAAAGCCAACATGAAGATCGCGAGGGTCGAAATAAGCATTTTCATGATGAAAAACCCTTTCTTAGGGGTGGACAATAGACTGTCTTTTATAATAAGTGTTTTTTATGAATTGTCAAGCGTTATACGTGTGGCGCAGCCTACTCTTTAGTTGCCCGGGCAGAACCAAGGTATGATATTCCTATATGCCTGTTGAATTTGATCGTGAAAGAGAAGACGAGAAACTTGCCCATGTTCGCGCAGAAGAAGAGGAGGATTTAACCCGTATTCTTTCAGAAAAGTATGGACTTTCCTACACCGACCTTTCCCTCGTTCCTATAAACATGGATGCGCTTCGCGTGATTCCTGAAGCTGACGCCCGTGCAGCTCAAGCAGTAGCGTTTGATAAAAATGGGAAACATCTCTCAGTGGCAATTCATGAGGTATCAAATGATGCGTACGTGCGCCTCGAAGAGGCGCTTTCTGCGCAAGGGTATACGGTTGAAAAGTTCCTGTCTTCAAACCAGAGTCTGCAGTTAGCCTTTGCTCGATATGTAGAACTTTCTCAAACGGTCAAAACCGACGAAGGAGTATTTGCCATAACCACCGATCATGCAGCGGAGGTGCGTGAGGCAAGCTCTTCCCTTCCCGCCCTTCGCGCGCACCTTACGGAGCTTATTTCAACGAAGAATGCTTCTAAGATTTCAACACTTCTTGAGACTGTACTCGCGTCAGCAATAACCATGCGTGCGTCTGATATACATTTTGAACCAGAAGAACAGGGTGTTCGTATGCGCTATCGTCTTGATGGAGTACTTACCGATATCTTTAACTTTGACGAACACTCGTACAAACAAATTGATTCACGCTTAAAGCTTATTTCAGGACTGAAACTGAATATTACAGATCGAGCACAAGACGGACGCTTCACGATATCTGTTGCACAAAAAGAACTTGAGGTTCGTTCTTCTGTAATTCCTGGAAGCTATGGTGAGTCGATTGTTCTTCGTCTTCTCGATCCAGAAACAACAAAACATTCATTTAAGGAGCTTGGGATTCATCCGAAGTTACTCGCGCGACTTGAAGAAGAGATTCATCGTCCAAACGGAATGCTTCTAAATACTGGACCAACCGGCTCAGGAAAAACCACGTCTCTGTACGCCTTCATGCGTGAAATCCACACACCTGCAATCAAGATTATTACGATTGAAGATCCGGTTGAGTATCATCTTGAAGGTATTGTACAGACACAGACGAACGCTGAAGACTACACGTTTGCGTCGGGTCTGCGCTCAGTACTTCGTCAGGACCCTGACGTAATTATGGTGGGAGAAATACGTGATAGTGAGGTTGCAGACGTTGCCGTTCAGGCTGCTCTTACCGGACACTTTGTGTTCTCTACACTGCACACTAACGATGCAGCAGGGACCTTCCCCCGTCTTGCTGACCTTGGTGTGGACCCTAAGTCATTTGCATCCGCAGTTTCTGTGGCAATGGCACAACGCCTCGTGCGCACACTTAACCCGGCTACGAAAAAGAAGCGTCCGACTACTGACGATGAGAAAAAAAGTATCGAACGCATCTTTGCGACGCAAGCTGACCGTTCACTCGTACCTGATTCGTATGACGAAGTGTGGGTAGCGGGAGACGAGAACGGCATTGAAGATTCTGGATATAAAGGGCGTACGGGTGTGTATGAAGCAATCTTTATGGATGAAGAACTTGGTACCTTCTTACGAGATAATCCTTCGTCGGGAGACATTGCGGTGCATGTTACGCGCCAGGGATTCCTAACAATGGCGCAGGACGGAATTCTAAAAGCACTGAGTGGAGAGACCTCACTTGAAGAAGTGTTTCGTGTTGTAGATATACCTCGGGTATAAGGAGCTAGCACTGTAAGCGGTCAGTATGATATGAAAAATGCTGGCACTTGCCGGCATTTTTCTAGGAGATTTATTCACATCCACTACCCTCCAGGCACTCCTCCTTAAAATAAGCAGGTGGCCACATCGCCTGAGGAGGATCCCAGTTACCTGCATCAAGTGCAGGACCAAAAATTCCTTGGGGAAATGCCCGAAGCCGTCAAGCTTTGCCTAGAGGGTGGTAGATACGAATTGAAAAGAAAAAACCTGCTCCTGCGAGAAGGTTCATAACCAGGCCATCCCTGATGTGTTAGTATACTAGCATACCTACTTTTTATGTCAAGTACCCCCGAGCCCACCGACCTTCCTATTCGTCTTCGCGACCAAGCCCTCGACAGCGCATTGCGTCCTTCACTTTGGGACGACTATGTTGGCCAAGGTCACGTAAAAGCTAATGTTCAGGTCGTTTTAGAGGCGGCAAAGATGCGAGGAGACACCCCTGAGCACATTCTCTTTTACGGTCCTCCCGGCGTTGGGAAGACAACCCTTGCACACCTTGTGGCAAAAACTCTTGAAGCACCTTTGAAGACAACGTCCGGTGTTGCCATAGAGAGAGCGGGAGATTTAGCTGCTATTCTCACGAACCTCGAACCAGGAACGGTGCTTTTTATCGACGAGATTCACCAGCTTTCTACTAAAATTGAAGAACTTCTCTACCCAGCACTCGAAAATGGCTCATTGGACATTGTCTTAGGTAAAGGGCCTTCAGCGCGCACAGTTGAGCTAGCACTCCCTCCTTTTATGCTCGTAGGTGCCACAACCCGCATGGCACAACTTTCAGGACCGCTTCGTTCACGCTTTGGAGGTGGAGTGTATCAGCTGGATTTTTATAGCGATGATGATGTGCGATCAATTGTTGCGCGCTCCGCTCGCGTCCTTGGCATGGAGGTTCCGTCTGAAGTGGTTGAGCGTATTGCAGCACGCAGCCGCGCGACTCCCCGTATTGCAAACGCGCTTCTAAAGCGAGTTCGTGATTATTCTCAAGTGCACGGAAAAGACCTCACTCCAGAAGTAGCTGAAGAAGCATATTCTCTTTTCGGTATTGACCACCTCGGTCTCACAAAAGACGATCGCCGATACCTGACTTCGATTCGTGATTCATTCAAGGGAGGTCCGGCAGGTATTCGTGCACTCGCCTCTACCCTTCACGAAGATCCTGACACCGTTGAAAACGTGTATGAACCCTATCTCCTTCGACTTAATTTTATTGAACGCTCGTCTCGCGGACGAATGCTCACTCAGAAAGGACGAGACTACCTTGATACGAAACAGCGCTAGTGATGCTTTCCTGCAACCTTAAAGTTTATATAGAGGTTGAAAAAGTAATTTCCCATCCCTACCAATCCTGAGGTAATAAGGCGTGCAAAAAGATAATAAAGACCGAGCTTTGTAGTAAATAGGAACACCAAAAGTGTAGTTACTGCAGCTCCAACACCGGCAGCAATTATGAATCGAAGGTATCCTGCACGCATACTTCTTTGGCTGCCCTTGAATACCACTCTTCTACTTACGAAATAGTTAATTGATACAGCAAAAAGAAATGCGCATGGCGTAGCGTATACATACGAAATGTTCAAAATACTGACTGCTATATATAACAGACACAGATCTAAGAGTAATGTCGAGGCTCCAACAGCTCCATACCGAAGAAAGCGCCGAGTTCTGGGGTGTAGCTTTTTCATATCCTTCACGCTACCACATTCTCCACGCACCTCATTTTACTTGCTTCATGGGTGAAGCGGGAGGAAGATATACGTATGAAGATAAGTCACATTCTCTTGGTGCTCTCCTTCGTTTGTGTAGCAGTTGCTGGAGGCATGTATGTGTTTGCTTACACCAATGCACCATATGCTCATATAAATCCAGAACACGTTTCAAACGTCTCAGGCAATTCTCCTACTGGGAAAATAGCCGCGTCTCCTGTTTCAGATGGCACCTACACCGTCTATATTCATTCCATAATGAGCACCGGAGAAGATACCTCTATTACCTTTAATCACATAACGTACTTTGAGGGTACGGTAGCCTCTTCGTCAGCTCGTCATGATGTTACGTGTCCTGACCATCCACTAGAAGCCTGTGTTCCAACTCTTACTCGAGGTTTTTATGTTCGTGAAAGTGGAGCGCTTGAATTTAGCGCTCCCCTACCCTCAAGCTCACCTGTAGTGCTTCGTGATAATCCAAATGCTACATACAAGTCTCTGCGAACTATGGTTCGTGAATTCCAGCCGGTATTTACGGTGGTTATCCAGGACGGAAACATTGTTTCGATTACGGAAAGATCACCTTTGTAAAGAAGGTTGCTTTATAAAATAATCCTGGGGAAGATCTCAGGGGAAGTTGTGTATGAAGAGGAGTAATACACTCTATTTTTTGAGTGGTTTCCTTGCGGTAGTTGATAGCCTTAATGGATGGATTCCCAGAGCGAAAACTTCCGAAGCACTATTAAAAGTGAGATTCTCAAAGGGTCTGCCCGTTCAATCATTTCTATTTTAGAAAGCATCTTTGCTGACGCACATATTCACCGAGCATCAGATATTCATATTGGCCCGAATGCTACCGATATTCAGATTCGTTTACGCATTGACGGACTTTTACAAAAAGCCTATGCACTTCCTTTAGATTGTCATAGTGAGCTTATTGCACGACTAAAGATTCTTGCAGGACTTCGAACTGACGAACATTTCACAGCTCATGATGGACGTTTTAAATCCACGGTACCTATGCACGCTGAAATTGAAATGCGTCTTTCTATACTGCCGACTCATTTCGGTGAAAATGCCGTAATTCGTTTACTTCGTTCTGATACCTACACCCAATCACTTGAGTCGCTTGGTTTAGAGCCTTCCCACAGTAAACAGGTGCTCGCAGCGCTTTCTCTTTCCTCTGGATTAATTTTAGTAACCGGCCCAACAGGAAGCGGGAAGACTACCACGCTCTATACCCTACTGCATTCGCTCCTAGGGCACTCACGTTCACTAGTAAGCATTGAGGATCCTGTCGAATGTATTCTTCCCGAAGTCACCCAAATTCAAGTACAACCTCGCTTTGGTATTACGTTCTCAAATGGGCTTCGTTCGCTCTTACGTCAAGATCCAGACATTATGATGGTGGGGGAAATTCGTGATTCAGAAACGGCACAGCTTACGGTTTCCGCTGCCCTAACAGGACACTTCATCTTCTCAACGCTTCACACTAATGACGCGCGTTCAGTCCTGTCTCGACTTACTGACATGGGTATTGAACCCTATCACCTAGCTTCAACCCTGCAGTTGGTGATCTCGCAACGACTGGTTCGTGTGCTGTGTTCAGAATGTAAGGTTCACCTTTCTGAATATGAGTATGGTGCTGTGGGTTGTGAGGTTTGCAACGGTACCGGGTATCACGGGCGTATTGGTATATTCGAAATCCTTACGATAACAAAAGAGGTGCGGGCTCATCTGTACGCCGGGAAACCTCACCATGACATATTTTTAGACGGCCCAACACTTTACCAAGACGGTCTTGAGAAGATGCGCCGCGGCGTACTTAGTCGTGCAGAGCTTAATCGCGTGTGCCATGACTAACCCTTCCCTACTGCGGATTCGTGAGAGCGAGCGAATACTTTTTACCAAAAGACTTTCACTGTATTTACGGGCAGGCATTCCTATACTTGAAGCGCTTTCACTTCTCCATGCCGATGCGCGAGGTGCGAATGCTGTACTTTTGACTTCCGTCATTACTGATATTCGTCGTGGTATATCCCTTTCAGCAGCACTTACTCCTTTCAGACGTGCGTATAAAGCGTTCCATGTTCAGCTTATTAGCATTGGGGAAACAAGTGGTTCACTGCCCCATACGCTTATGTATCTCACGGAGCTTATGGCAAAGCAGTCCGCTCTGTCTCGCAAACTTATTTCAGCTCTTATCTATCCAGCGATTATTGCCATCGGTACTATCGGAATTTCGCTGTTTCTCGTTCTCTATACGTTTCCAAAAATAAGTCCTTTGTTTCGGGGTTTGCACACGCAGTTACCTTTTACGACTCGAGTGCTTCTACACATCTCAAATTTCGCTACCCAGCACGGTGCAGAAGCACTTTTTGTCGGAGTCGTGTTCATCTTCTTAAGCATCTACTCAGTTCGAATCAAAGCAGTTCGTACCTGCACAGACTCTTTTTTACTTCGACTACCCATACTCGGTTCAGTGTTAAAAAAATATTGCCTTGCCCGTATGTTCCATAGCTTTACGTTGCTTTTAAAAAGCGGCGTACGAGTCACTGTCGCTTTTTCGTTTGTAGAAAAAAGTATCTCGAACACGGCATACCAAGCTTCACTTACCGCCATTGAGAAATCTATCAATACAGGCGGAAATTTGGCGACGGCATTCCGCATGTTTCCTTCACTCTACCCTTCTGTTCTCACCCAATTGATTGCCGCAGGAGAAATGACTGGAACACTGACAGAGAGCATGCAGTCCATTTCTGATCTCTATGAACAATCTCTTGAAGAAGAGCTTGAAGCCTGTACCGCTTTAGTCGAACCAGTACTTATGATCAGTATGGGTTTGGTAGTGGGTTTTGTGGCACTTGCAATCATCTCACCAATGTATGCCCTTACTCAAAATCTTTCAGGTCAGTAATCTATGCCAAACGGATTCACGCTCATTGAGGTACTGGTAACGCTTGGATTATTTGGTGTTGTCCTAAGTTTTTCTTTGATTGAAAACATGAGTTCACTCACCTATCACTTTGAACGTAGTGAAACAGCTCATCTCAGCACCCTTAATCATGCAGCACAAGGTTCTTCAATGCGGCACATATGCCGAAGCGAGTTCTGTACACATGCAGCACTTCACGGAGTACAGACAGAACCTAAAGAATTAATTCTGTTTGAAGGAGATTCTTTTTCTACCCGTACCGTACCGCAAGATTGGTTTCTTCCTCGCTCGAAGCTTCTCTCATCTACTACCACCGAGACAATTATCTATTACGCAAACGGTTCAAGCTCAATAGACTCACTTCCGTAGCCATGCGTGCCTTTCTTATTCTTGAATTACTGCTTGCCATGGGCGTTATGAGCATGACACTTACTGCAGTCTCTTTGGTGACGTTCGGTTTGCCCTTCATGGTGCAAAATGCAGAACTCCGCGCAGGCGCACTTATACTGGCTCGTTCGCTTATGGAGAACGCCACCCCTCTAGCAAGTACTACTGACCGAGCATATGTAAAATCACTTACGCTCTTCGACGCAGAGGACGAAGACTTTTTGGAAATACGAGCACTGGTCTCGTGGGTAAACACATTCGGAGTTCCCCAATCATTACTACTTTCTCAGAGCATGAGCACCTTAACTCACTCATCTGCCTGTGACCCTTTTATATCCGGAGACTGGAATCACCCCGTTCTACTTGGCACGTATGCCGTACCAGGCACCATCTCTGATATTACAGTGGCGTCCTCTACATTTTTAGTAACGCTTGCCTCAACAAGCACAGCAACAGCTTCCACGTTACGTACCTATGATATACGGGACACCAATACCCTGCACTTAGTAGAAATGTTTGATAATGCGAGCACATCGCGTATTGGGTTTAGTAGCGTTACTACGGGAGAGAATGGGATTGTTTTTGCTGGTAATGCATTTACGAGCGGGAGCGCCGTCACCTGTTCAGATCAAGTAAGTTGCGCGCAGGTACACATTTTTAAACACACTGGACAGAGCTCGTATGTTCGCACAGGAACACTCATTCTTTCCACCTCCACTCCCCCGCTTGCCGTAAACTCAAATGGCCAGCCGGCACCCACTCAGACACTTACGTATTATCAGCAATGTCTATACGTAGGACTTCAAAAAACCGCGAACGGAAGTGAGTTCAATATTATTGATGCTCGCGATCCTACCCATTTGGTTTGGCGTTCAGGGTATCAAGTGGGTAGAACTATTAATTCAATAATTGTTCGTGGCTCTCATGCATTTTTGAGTACTGATGATCCTTCGCGTGAATTTATAATCCTCGACATACACGATCCAGACCACCCTGTGTTCGCAGGTAGTTTTGATGCACCTGGAAGCACCAGTTTTGGATATGGAGCAGTGTCTACGGTTCATGAACCATACGTTCGCTTTGGTCGTTCATATGTTTCAAACGCTGCTGAATTTGAGATCTTGGATATCCAAGATCTTGCGCATATCAAAGAAATACAGCGCAAAGATACTGGAACGGTACGAGATCCTGAAAGTGTTCGCGGAATGCTCACCCAAGACGCCCTAACGTATGTCCTTTTAACTCATCGTCTTGAGTTTTTGCATACTCGTGATCCCGGAAAACTTACACCGTATGCAGAACCATACACTCTCCCCATAGGGAGTGAGGGAGTTTCACTTTCGTGCCGAAATAATTTGATATATGTAGGAAGAAACTCTGAGAACGGATTCGGCTACATAGATATTCTTACTGGCTCATGACCATGCGCGGATTTACCTTACTCGAAACAATCATCTATATAGGAGTTTTTTCGCTTATCGTGAGCGCACTTTTTACGTCTACAGTTGTTCTCCATGACACAAGCACATATACGCTTGAGAAGGCAGAGAAAATTCAGTCTGAACTCTATATTCAAGACCTTGCGGACATTGGGCGTCATTACCGAAAATAAATATGCTAGCTCCTAAAGGATATATTGCGTTACTTTCAGTACTTATCATTTCGAGTCTTTTACTGATACTTGTGGCGGACGGAAGTATTGAAGGCGTTTTTGCGCGTGATGCGGTGAACGAAGAATCTTCCTACCGAGAGTCAGTAACAAACGCATGGTCGTGCGCCTATCTTGCTTTTAATAGACTTATCTTTGATCCCAATCGTTTTTCCCATACCGGCACGACCACAATCACCCTTTCTCCTTTAAACACCTGTCATGTTATTGCGGCGAGTACCACCGACTTTCGCGCAGAAGTATATGTGCAAGGAAATGCAGGATACAGCTTTACTTCTTTTTATATAACAGCAGTACGTGATTCTCCTTCAAAGCCATATTTTATAGACTCCTGGGAAGAATTATAAAAATATCTAGAGAAAACATGAGTTCAAAAGCTAGTTATGAGCTGTACTTCCTACTCCTATCACGCACAACTCAATCAAAATGAAACTATATCCATCTTAAATCTGTACCATATGCGCGCATTTACTCTTATCGAAATCCTTGTTGTTATTGGAATGATTGGCATTCTGGCTTCAACCGTTCTGGTGGCTATAAATCCGCTGCATCAGTTTGCTCAAGCCAGAAATACTCAGCGAGTGAGTAATGTACAAGCACTGCTTAATGCCGTTGGTAACCGAATTGCCGATAATAAAGGAATCTTTCCTGGGGGTTCCGTCTGTTCGCAGGAACTACCCGAAACAGCAACGGTAATAAGTACAACGAAGTTTAATATTCGCCCTTGCTTGGTGCCGCTATATATTTCTGAACTCCCTACTGATCCGAGTGTGGGTACAAATTCCTGTACAAACGACACGTGTGCCGGTGGCGCGTATGACACAGGCTACACTATTGCTGTAAATGCCTCCCGTCGTATTACGGTATGTGCACCAGAAAGCGCCCATGATGGCATGGGCGCTTCGTACTGCTTGAGTCGCTAACCTGAAACTAGAGACTTGGTACCCTAGATCTTTGTGAGCTCAAGTGAGTCAACAACACTATTCAATAATTCAGGAGATGATGTCCCTATCACGAATGCGGTAAATGACTGGTAAATGAATATACCTGAGTATCGTTCAGTAACTCCTTCTTCGCGCGGCACCAAAGGAGTTGTCTCAAATACGTAGATTGGCCCATACGATTCATTGGTGCTTTTACCCGTTTTCAAATCTTTACGTACGGCGGTCAAATCCATTTTGTGTCCAACAGCACCCTTTTTGCTTGTATAGGCCGTTGTTGAAGCTAGGGTACACGTAATGCTAATGAGTGAGTTGTCGGATCCACAAAAAGCTTCTGTTTGCAGTTTTGCGAACAATTCAAACGTTTTTGGGCGAGCCGATTCTGGATCGCTCTTATACTCATTAATATCAACAAAAGGGAGGAGTTCTCCGTTTACATAGTGCCCTATCGAAACCACTCCAGGAGCATATTCGTGGGTCGAAAAGGTGCGGGGGTAGTCGAAGGTGTATTGGTCGGTTATAAAGTGCGAATTCTCGGGAAGTGTCTTAAACGCAGAATATGCCCAGAAACCAAGTGCAATAAGGATAATAACCGCACCGACAGCAATAAAACGGTATTTTTTAAGAAATGACATACTTCTCATCTTCCCATGCTGGCCCAAAGCTGCAAGTTTTCTGGTATACAGGACTATCCCCTACCCTCAACGTATTTTTTTAGTTCCTCAAGTACCATGTTCCAGTTCTCACTCGAATGGTCGGCTTTCTCTTGTGTTTCAACTCCTTCTTGAAAGATTGTTACTTCAGTAAATCCCTCTTTTTCTGCCAATTCATATCTAAGTGTTTGATAATTCTCGGAAGAATCTGAAGTACCGCTCATACTACTCCAATACGTATACGAAAGTGACCTAGGTGCATCAAATGAAACAACGGTACCTTTATCTTCGTAGGTCTTTCCATCCCACTCACCTCGAAAAAATATAGGAGTGTTTGGTTCCCACGTAGTAACGAGATCAGTACCGAAAAAATATTCTTTTACTTGTTCCGGCTTAGTAAGCGCATCCCATACTTTTTCGCGTGGTGAATCTATATAAACAGATGCAGATGCTGAGTAGGTCATGGTGAAGTAATTATTCGTAGTTTCTTAAGTATACGTAACACCTCTATAAAGAATGGGTGAAGACGCTGGAATCTTTCTTATACAAAAAGGAGTATGTTGAAAATCGTCAAAGTTAGTATGGCCGTGATAGTCATTGCCATTCCAACAACTCTCCATGGTCCGGTCTTCAAAAATCCGAAACCAATAGCGTGAGCAAACCTGCCAAGTATAAAAAGTACCGCCGTAATGAGTAGGATCGATTGATTCCCGCCTTGAATCTCATACAGGCCGAGTAGGATTAAGAAGATCGGCGTATATTCACTAAAATTAGAGTGCGCGCGGACCGCTCGTAGGAAGGTCTCGTTTTCATTCATTCCTACCGAAGGTCCAATACCTTTTCGTCTCATGGTTATTACCCGTAACGTCAACCCGATAAAAAGTATTGCCAGTAATGAAGCTGAGAGGGTGGTGATTGGAAGTATCATGTATATATCGTACCTCATAAAAATACCGTTGGGAGAGCAGGACGATGTTGGACCCTTACTAGATTTTATGTCGACACACCTGCACTCCAGCTAATGTAGCGGCTTTATTTAAAGTTAAGATATATGGCTTCCAAGTCTCTTTATCTTGATAGTAAAATTCCATATCAGTAATACCAGCTTCCAGTATCTGTGATTTAACGAGTTGTATAAGCTCTTGAGTTTCATTTTCAAGGTAATAATCATAATCAGGAATAAAGTCATCTCCTGAGATAAGTCCATATTTTCCTGAAAGAATATAGAAAAGGGTATCGTTCTCTTTCGCTTTAGATTTTGTAATCTTTATGTGTTCACCTAGGTAGCGCTCGTGAGCTAGTAATAGCTCCGGGTCAGCGTCCTTATGCTTACTGCATATAGTAATGAATACTTTCATGTTTAAATTTTACCAAATATTGCTGACAGACTGGACGCACCTCACGTTGGAACCTTTATCAAACATGTGATAGGTTTTGTCTAGACTACCGACAACTTGAACATATTAGGGAGATTGTTATGCCCGACAACTCTTTGTCGCAAGAGCGTATTGATTGGATTCTATCAGAAGTCAGGCGAATTGGATCAACGTACAGAAAACCAGATGGTAGCGATCCAAGTCAGTGGAATCACAAGGCACAGCGCAGGCGCTTTGGCGGTGCATTTCCAAGTGATCTTGGGGCCTCAAAACGAGATCAAACAATTACTCGCGATATGTATCAAATGGTTAAGCTTGGGTATCTTGATCGTGTAACCACAACTTACTTACCTGGTTTTGTGATAGCCCAAAGAAAGCAACGTTGATTCTCGCCCAACAGGTCGCCTGACTCTGTTGGGCGATTCTGTTTTATTGCTGGGGTATGGGACGATGTTAGAACTTTTTATACTTGACAAGTATGTGCTATATAGTGTAATGTTTACTTGGCTTTAACCTGAACATTGAGGAGTCCATCTATGCCTGGCTCGCCCAGCAACAACGTGCTTTTCGCCGAGTGCGCCAATCCCGGCATGCCCGAACTTACCCTTCCAGGTCTGGTCGTGGTCGCCAGCGGCGTCATGATCGACGAGAAGCCCGACACCTACGATGCCGCTCGGGAATATCTGTTCCAGGACGACTGTCTAGTCGCGATGATCAACCGCGGTCGTTCGCCCATCGGCGTTCTCGTCGAGAACAGCAACACTTTCGAAAGCGTGAGCCACGAAGGATTCGAGGCCATGTTCATCGTCGAACGTTTTCTCGCCGACCAGGCTCGCTAACCGCCTTTCAACATTCCTATGGAAACCGTTGGGGGCGGTTTTCTTTTGCATACTATAGTTAGCTGGCGTACTGGGACTATATTGGAACCATGCTTGCTATTGACATTTCCATATAAATAGGTAATATAGTATGTGATACGATCTTTTCACCTAGATTTGGAGACGTTCAATGAATAGCGAAATCCAGATGTGCGTGGAAGAGCTCAAAAAGGTTTATGGAGACGATGGTGTCACTTCTTTGGGGTGCCACCATACCAAGCACTTCTTTTGGAGGCTTGGCTGTGTCTGCAAGACTTTCGATGACTTCTTCTACGTCCTGACAAACGTTAAGAACAAGCATAGGAGCAATCGGCTCATGGTGTTTGTTCGCGGCGCGATTGCTCAGGCAGAAACACTCGAGCAAGTAAGAGCCATTTGGCCTTTCATGCCGACTTCCTGGAAAGAAGAGAAGCGCATTCTCCTTCGGAAAGGAGCAGACGCTTCGACTTCTCAAGAGGAGCTTTACACTCTCCTCTCAGACTTTGAAGTCATCTAATTTGCAACCCCAGGCAATTCGGCCTGGGGTTTTACAATGCATACTATAGTTAGCTGGCAGACTAGGAATCGAAGCCTCATCTCGCGTTTGATATAGTGAGTCTATGTCAGGACATAATAAATGGTCACAGATTCAGCGGCAAAAAGGAGTTACGGATGCGGCAAAAAGCCGGACATTCGCACGGTTCTCGCGACTTATTACTCTCGAATCAAAGAAATCCGCAGGAAATCTTACTTCACCCGCGCTTAGTACGGCAATAAGCCGTGCAAAGGCGGTAAATATGCCAAAGGATAGTATTGACCGGGCTGTTGCAAAAGGAATAAGTAAGGATGCGGGAGAACTTGATCAGGTTAATTATGAATTCTATGGGCCAGCGGGTGTAGCCATAATCATTTCAGCGCTTACAGACAACCGAAACCGCACGACTCAGGAAATAAAACACCTCATTACAAAAAATGGATTTGAGCTTGGTACTCCAGGTAGTGCAGCGTGGGCATTCACTAAATTTGCTGATGGGAGTTTTTCTCCAAACGAACCACTGATGGAGGTCACAGGAACAGACGAAGAAAAGCTTGGGCAATTACTTACACTTTTTGAAGAACAGGAAGACGTCCAAGACATTTGGACAAACGCTGCTGGATTTTCTTCAGTGCGTGAAGAAAGTAACTGAGTATGAGAGTACTAGGTATTGACCCTGGGTATGACCGCTTAGGACTTGCAGTTCTTGAAGGTGACCCAAGTCGCCCCACCCTTATATGGAGTGATTGTTTTTTACCTCCGAAAGGGTTGCGGGAAATGCGTTTGGCAGAAGTATATAGCGCAATTACTTCAGCAATTCTTCAGCACAAACCAGACAAACTATCTTTGGAAACGCTCTTTTTCAGCACTAACAAAAAGACTGCTTTGGCAGTAGCGGAATCACGCGGTGCAATTCTTGCTGCCGCTGGAGCTCAGGGTATTTTCGTGTCTGAATACAGTCCCGCTCAGGTAAAACTAGCGGTTACGGGCTACGGTTCATCAGATAAGCATGCTATCGCACAGATGATTCCCCATCTCGTAACTCTTTCTGTTCGTAAACGTCTGGATGACGAGCTTGATGCTATTGCAGTAGCCATAGCAGGGCTCTCAGACAGGAATCAACCGATACGGTAATCCACAGAAAACTAGCTGGGTACTTGCAAAGAATTTGAATTTTGCTCAAATAGATAAGCTTCCCTGTAGCACTGTGGAAATTACAAATGGTAACCGAGAATCCGTATGGATATGCATGATGACGATGAACTAGAAGGAGGAGTGCTTCCATTAGGCGGAGGCTCTCTTCTTGACGACGAAGATCCTGAGGTTGGATTAGTGCCTGATGATGAAGAAGATGAGGACCCTCTTTTAAATGGCTTCAGTGCTGTTGAAGAGGATGAGACTGGATTCTAAATTCTCTTGAATGACGTAGCATAAACGACCCTTCAAAGGGTCGTTTATGCTATCCTTCCTATAATGTCGCGTAAGTCTCGAAAAAAAACAAAAGAGGGTTCTGAGTCTTTTTTTCATCGACTATTTCACGAGCCAAACATTTATTTACGCGCCACGTACGTGCTTTCAGGTCTCGTCTTTCTATTTATAGGCGCTAGTGTTTTGTGGGTTGCTTTTACTCCCATCCCCGCACTCAACTCATTTGATTCGCGAAAAGTGGCAGACTCTACAAAAATTTATGACCGCACCGGAACCACAATTCTTTTTGATCTAAACCACAATATGAAGCGGCAGATTGTACCGCTCGACCAAATTTCTCCCAATCTTCAGCATGCAACGATCGTTATCGAAGATGCTCAGTTCTACAAGCATGGTGGTATAAGTTTTACCGGCATCGCCCGTTCACTTATCACAGACATTGTACGCCTTTCCTATGCACAAGGTGGTTCTACCCTTACTCAACAGGTGGTAAAAAATACCATTCTCACCGGAAAAAAGAGTGTGACTCGAAAACTTCAGGAATGGATTCTTGCTATTCGTCTTGAGCAAAAATATTCAAAGACTCAGATTCTTGAGTTTTACTTTAACGTTACCCCTTATGGGGGAACTATTTATGGTGCGCAAGCGGCAAGTCGTTCGTTCTTCGCAAAGGATGCAAAAGATCTTGATATCGCAGAAGCAGCATATCTTGCAGCAATCCCTCAACTCCCCACGTATTACTCTCCGTATGGAAATAATCGTGCTCAGCTTGATGCACGTAAAAATATGGTTCTCGATCGAATGCTTCAGTATGAATACATCACAAAAGATGAGTATGATGCTGCTCGAAAAGAAGTTGTCGTCTTCAGTCGTCAACAAACAAACTCAATCATCGCTCCGCATTTTGTCTTCTACCTCGAACAACAACTTGAAGCAAAATATGGTCCAGATGTTGCCACACAAGGTCTAACTGTTATTTCAACCATAGACGTTGATCTTCAAAAACAAGCTGACACCTTAGTAAACAAGTACGCCATAGCAAACTCTAAGCGCTATAACGCAAGTAACGCTTCCCTTGTCGCTATTGATCCTAAGACTGGTCAGATTCTCTCTATGGTTGGGTCACGCGACTATTTCGATACTCAAATCGACGGTAACTACAACGCAGCCCTTGCACTTCGCCAACCAGGATCTTCTTTTAAGCCTTTTGTGTACGCAGCAGCACTTCAGAAAGGATATACTCCCGATACCGTAATCTTCGATCTTCCTACTCAGTTTTCTACAACATGTTCGGTGAGCGATAATCTTAACGGTACCCCTCCTTGCTACTCTCCTGGAAACTTTGACAACAAGTTCCGTGGTCCAATGACCTTCACAACTGCATTAGCGCAGTCAATTAATGTTCCTGCAGTAAAGACACTCTATCTTGCTGGTATCTCAAATGTGCTTACGCTGGCAAAAAATATGGGCCTTACCACACTTGGCCAACCAAAAGACTATGGTCTCTCTCTAGCACTTGGAGCTGCTGAAGTTCGCCTCTTAGACATAACAAGTGCGTACACTGCGTTTGCAAACGAAGGTGTCCTAAACGCTCCGACAGGTATTTTAAAAGTAACTGATGCAAATGGTACGGTTGTAGATGAGTATAAGAGCGCGTCTCGCCAAGTTATTGATCCTCAGATCGCTCGTGAAATATCAGCAATGCTCTCAAGTAACGAGGCACGTTTCCCTGAATACCCAGCGAATAATCCATTCCACTTCCCTGGATATGATGTTGCTGCGAAGACCGGTACCACAAACGAATCTCGCGATGCGTGGACTATTGGCTACACTCCAACAATTGCTATTGGTGTCTGGGCTGGAAATAACGACAATACTCCGATGGTAAAGGAGATTGCTGGATATATTGTTGCTCCTATGTGGCATGAGGTAATGCAGTACGGAATCACTAAATACCCTCAAGCATTCTTTACGGCTCCTGACCCAACTCCTGACTCAGTCCCTGGTGCGTTACGAGGACTTTATAGCGACGGAGTTTCAGCTCATGACATTTTGTACTGGGTAAACAAAGATAATCCTCTTGGGGGAGGAAACTCTAGGGGTGATGGTCAATTCCCGTATTGGGAATACCCTATCAGTGCAGGGTATGGGCTAAACTCTTCTACAACACCCCCTACTGCTACAAGTACTGATCCAGCTATACCTACGCCAGAGCTGGTTCCAAACCCTTAGCGAATTGTAGTGATTGAAATACCGTTCTTTGAACACTCGTCTATAAGACGGGTGTTGTGTATATGAAGCGCTGATTTTACTACGGGAGGAACAGTAACAGTAACAGTTCCATCTTTAAAGAGTATTTGGTTTGCACGAATAGGTACTGAAAGTGTTTTTGAAATAATACCTGCAATAATGTGCCTATCAGTAGATTCTTTAAGTCCCGGTATGGGGAGTCGAGCAATAAGATCTCTAATGCTCTTTTCCATAGCGTATTACTGATTCATTGGCATCACCAGGTAAAGAAGGGTTGTGTCCCCCACTCCCCGAATAACAAGAGGACGCCCAATACCTGCTGAAGAAATACTCACTTGTTCTGTAGTAATAAGTGGGAGTGGTGCTTGCATATAGCGATGATTGAAGGACAACTCCACTGATTCACCTGTAATAGACGCCGTAATTGATTCATTCGTTTCACCGATATCGGTGTTTCGTGCAGAAAAATCGAGTTTCTTTTCTTCCAAATTAAAACCTATACGTATCTTTTGGAAAGAATCAGAAAACACAGATGTACGTTTTAAAACTGCCTCAAAGTCCTTACGGAGAAGTAACGCTTCAGTGGTGAATGATTTTGGAATAATCTGCGCGTAATCAGGGTACGCAACAGCCACAAGACGCGTTGTTACAATACCGTCCTTCCATGAGAAGGCGCATTGATGATCATCAATAAGAACTTCTACCTCTTCATCGGGGATTGTTTGAACAATATCAATAGCATTCTTTGCAGGAATAAGGATTGAAAACGGAGGTACCGTACCAGCAATTGAAATACGCTTCTCAGCAAGCCGAAAAGAATCTGTTGCAACCGCTGTAATAATTCCTCCTTCCGCTGAGAGCATTACACTTCCAAGCTCAGGACGAACCGTTGAAGGTGAAGCGAAGTTGGCAACGGTAAGGATAAGTGATTTTAGAAGCGCTCCTGGAAGCTTAAATTTAGCTGTAGGAGCATCAGGAAACGGGAGTGTGGGGAAATCCTCGTAGGGAAGGGTTTTAAGCGTACTCTTGCCCCCAGGAGAGCTTATAACGACAATGTCTCCGGTGTGTTCGAGGGTGATTGTACCGGTGTTAGAAAAAGAGTTTGTTATTTCTCGAAGCGTTGAGGACGGTAGTGCAACCACTCCGGTTTCTTTAATAGTGCCATGTACTTTAAAATCAATTCCTGTCTCAAGATTGGTTGCACGTAACTTAATACCATCATCCCCTGCAACGATTGCAATACCTGCAAGTACGGGAAGTGTGGCTGATCTTCGCTCAGCAAAACGAGAAACACGCGTAACCGCTTCGCTGAATTCTTTTTTTTCTAAAACTATGATCATACTCTTATTATTAGGGGTGTTGATACTGGGGAAAGAGCGATATCTCTAGTATATACGGTCAAATTAGGAAGTCCCAATATCTGAAAACATGAAGATTTCCTAAAGATAGCCTGTGGGTAAGATGAGGGGTTGAAATGGAGGTGGGGAAAACCGTACGGTTTTCCCCACCTTTTCCCAATCTTTATCCCTCCGCTACTCCCACCCTTTCCCCACACTATCCACAGAGTTATCCTCAACTACTCTTTAAACTAAGAGACCACGAATTTCCTGAATCTCTTTTGAAAGTTCCGGATCATCAACGACTTCACGTTTAACTTTTTCACATGAGTGAATTACGGTGGTGTGATCACGTCCTCCAAGCTTGTTCCCGATAGTTGGATACGAAACACTAAAGTCTTCCCGGAGAATATACATAATTACCTGGCGAGGGCGTACTACTTCCCTTCTTCGAGTCTTTTCGTAAATACTGTCTTCTTCAATACCGTAATACTCTGCAACTTTAGAAACAACATGCTTAACGGAGAAGTTTTTTGTTGGGCGTGATACCGAGCGAAGAAGTTGGCGCACTTCTGCAAGGTCAGGAGACATTCCTTTTACTTGGGTGTGGCACACAATGCTATTAAGCACCCCTTCAAGTTCACGGATTGAACCCGCAACTGAAGTGGCAATATGTTCAGTGGCGTCGTCAGCAAGCGTAACTCCGTTACTTGCAAGTTTCTTACGTACAATAGCAATCCGGGATTCTGTGTCTGGCTCAGTAATATCAACGGTCATACCGCTTGCAAGGCGCCCACGAAGACGGTCAGCAATGTCGGGAATTGATATAGGGGCTCGGTCAGAGGAGAAAAGAATCTGACGGTTGTTGTCGTACAAAGAATTAAAAAGATGGAAGAGTTCCTCCTGCATTTTCTCCTTCTTCGAAAGGAATTGAATATCATCCATGATCAAAAGATCATACTGACGGTATTTTTCCTTAAAACGATTAGCTGTTCCTGATTGAAGTGAGTCAGTATAGTCCGTACCAAATTTCTCTGATGTTAAGTAAAAGACTTTCCGGTTAGGATATTTCTTCTTATATTCGTTCCCTATCGCCTGAATAAGGTGTGTTTTTCCACGACCAGTATCACCATATATAAAAAGAGGGTTATACGTGATTCCGGGGCGATTTAGAGCGGCCTGGGCTGCTGTGTAGGCGAGTTCATTAAAGGCACCGACTACAAATGAATCAAAGGTATAGCGCGGATTAAGGTTATCGCTCTTATTTATATAAAAATCATCAAGCGGAAGCTCCGGCGCAGGTGCTGAAGCATGAGAACGCTTCACTTCGCGTGGCTTACGTGCAAGGTCTTTTACGATATGGTACTCAATATTCCGATATTCATATGAAACATCTCGCAATATCTTAAGAATAAGAGAATTAAACTTCTTTATGTACCAATCTTTAAAGAAAAGGCTTGGAACACCAATCATCACAATTCCGTCCTCAATGCGGGTTATAGAGCTTTCACGGAACCACGTATTGAAGTTTGCTGAAGAGATCGAAAGTTCAACCTGTGAAAGTACGTACTCCCACAACTCATGAGGATCTGAACGATTAACGGTTTGGGTGGCTGCAGTACTCATAAGAAGAAGGTGAACTAAAAATGAAATTCACGATGCGTTATGCGACTCATTTCATCAGTTCTTCCAGGTACGGTGTGCATCGTAGTCGTAGTATACGCGTGTACGCGCGCGTGGGAAGAGGCATTACATTCTTCTGTATTTGTTGCGTGTTCTGCGTCAACCTGGTACTATCCTGTGGACAACATGCCTAAGCGAACCTACCAGCCAAAAAAGCGCAAACGCGCTCGAACACACGGATTTCTTGCCCGAACTGCCACTCCTGGCGGTCGTCGCGTGATACTTGCTCGTCGCCGTAAAGGACGCGCAAGCCTCACGGTCTCCAAAAAAGTCCGTTAATTCAATTCCCTAGAGGGAATTAGTGAAATTATATGCTTCCGCGAACCCTCCGACTCCCCAGGCAGGGATTTGAGAACACACGAGGACTCCGTCGTATGACGAGTCCTCATTTCTCTATATCATATGGGTATATTGAGGGATTTGGTGGCTCGGCTATTATTGTTCCCAAAAAGGCAGTAAAAGGAGCTGTGACACGGCACCTGCTTAAGCGTCGTGTACGTGCTCTTATTCAGCCCTGGAGCAGCTCAGAACAAGTACTTATTATTACTGCTCGCTCAGGATCTGCAGACCTTACTCGAGTTGCGCTAAAAGACGAGCTTTCACAAGCACTTACCGCTATACTGTCCACATAACATGATCCTTTCCTTCTTTCACACGTACCTATACGTACCAATCTATAACCTCCTCATTTTCTTTGTAGGAATCGTACCAAATGGAGATGTCGGTATTGCTGTTATCGTTGTAACGATAGTGGTAAAAATTATCATTACTCCCTTTTCCATTAGCGCAGTCAAAACACAGCGTCGAATGAAGTTCCTTGAGCCCCAAATGAAGGTGATTAAGGAAAAATATAAGGATAATAAGGAAAAACAGGCACTCGAAACGCTTGCTCTTTATAAAAATAACGGCGTTAAACCGTTTTCAAGTATCTTCGCGAGCTTCCTTCAACTCCCGGTAATTATCTCTCTCTATCTTGTTTTTAGTCACGAACACCTGGTTGCACCAAACGTATCGATTATCTATAGCTTTATCTCGTTCCCTGCGCATATTTCACCGCTCTTCCTTGGCCTTTTCTCAACAACAGGCCACACGATAATTCTTACGGGAATTGCAGTTATTGCTCAGTTCCTCCAGGCATACCTTACTATCCCTGTTCCTGAAAAACCCGAGAACGGGGTTGCTACAGGTGCAGAAGAATTCTCACGCGCTCTTTCACTGCAGTCTCGCTTCATTCTCCCTGTTATTATCGGTGTTGTTGCGTACGCCTCAGGCGCACTCGCTCTCTACTTTATTACCAGTAGTATCATTGGAATCATCCAAGAGTATTACGTGCGATACGAACTCCGTTACCTTGAAATGCCTAAAGCGGTTAGTTAAAGGTCGTAACTAAAGAGTGCGCCTGAGTGCTTGTCTGAAAATACAAGAATATCTTCTGAAGGGTCGAGAGTAAGGTTTACCGCATCTACCTGTATCTTCCCTATTTGATTAGGGTCAAGGACAAGGGTTGCTACGCGTTGAGTTAGATCAATCTTCCAAATACGGTCAGTAAAAGTAATAGCCCCTTGGTACCAATCATCAGGAAGATTGCCTGAGAGGTTTGTAGGTACTGCGCAGTACACCGAAAGACCATCTGCAGTCCACACACACTTCTCACTTAATGTTGATACTGGAAGTGCTGTACTTGCGCGAGTCGCGACATTTAATACGCGGAGCTGGTACACTCCCCCACTCGTGTAGCTATATATAAGTGACGACCCGTTCAAACTGGGAAGTACTGATAGTCCTCGGAACGCTCCAAGCACACGGCTAAAGTTTCCGGTGGTGCGATTGATTTGAAATGCATACCCGTCAATTTGAGATGACGGCTTGTTGTTTGCGAAAAGATCTCCCGTGCTTGGGTGCACCGTAATGGCTGACAGAAGCGAAGAGAATAATGTGCGGGAATTAGACCCGTCAGCACGTGAGAGTGTCCCTACCGACCCTGTACTGCCAGAGAAGAGGGTAAACAGCGTACTTGAACCAACAACGTCTACTTGTGCAAGATCATTCTCAAGCAAATACCCGTCTCCCCCGTTTGCGTTAAGTGCGTAGGTGTTAACTGACTCTTTACCTGCACTGGTTGCTAAAAATTGAGCGTATGCGCGCGTTCCGTCAGGAGTCCACGAAGCTCGCTGGATTCCCGGAAGAGTCTTATTTGAAATACGAGTAAGGGTTCGCGCGTGTGCAATGTATGAGTATACGTTTCCGCTCGCGCGATCAATGAACCGGACCTCAACGTCAGGGGTAGTTGCGGGAGTAGATATTGGGGTGTTTGTTGATTTTTTAACGGTAGTTGTAGTGGTTGCGGTTGATGTGGCAGAAAGAGAAACCGTCTCAACGTTTGTGGTAATTGCTGCAGCGTCAGGATTTGGAAGTTGAATAGGAAGCGCTACAGAACCATGTGCAACCGGTCCATCAGTAATTTTCACAAAGCGCGGTGCAAGGGTGGTACCGGCATTCTGTATGATGCCATCAGTCGGTAAATCAGTACTTGGTGCAGAAGCACCACTTCCTGTATTTGCGAACGGATCCCCCACTGAAAGGTTTGCACTCTTAGGTGCAAAGAATAGGAAGTACACACCAATCAAAATCCCAATCAGAACTACTATTCCTGCGATGATAATGAAGAGACGTTTCATAGAGATATCACTACGAGTTTGGACATAGTGGAAGCTTAGAGAGTGTTGTGTAACTACTTGCTGGAAGAGGTTTTGCTAACGTTGCACTCGTTAATTTAGAATCGTCAGTATTGCAATTATTACCCAAAGCACGAAGACCAGGTTGTCTACTAAACGTGTTTGCCGCCGAAGTACAGGTGGATTTTGAAGTATAGTGAGCGGTATTTTCAATAGTACACTTTTCACCTGTATCATAATTAGTGTCTTGGTAATAGTAATCAACGGTAAAGTTCCCCTTATCAGTTGTAGGATCGGAGATTGGTTTTGATGGCGTCTGGTCATTTGCCGGATCATACCCACAACATGTGTTCTTGGTATCAGAAATTGCACAGCAGGTATCTGAATAATGAGCCCAACCCTTACCTATCGCGCTACAAACCGACGCGGCATCTTTTCCTGAAGGAAGAGGAACAGTTTGTTTTTTAACTATAGAACTACATACCTTAGCTTCGGAACTTGTCGAAGGACTACTTACATCGTAATTTGAATTCAACTTGGTTTGAAGCGCACTTACGTCGAGATTAAGTTTTAGGATATCAGGGTTAATGATGCCAAATACTATCGTTGGGGCCAAAATAAGCACCAAACCCAAAATTGCATTTTGAATACGAGATTTTGCCTTCTCATTTGAGGTGACGCTCCCTGAGCTTGTCATGATCTGCACACCGGCAACCATTATCATGATCACGGCCAATACCGCACCAGCACCAATCATTATTTTGTAGAGCTGATTAAGAAAGTTCGGAAGAGTACTTGCTGATACCGCATCCTTAATTCCAGGAAGAGCGGTGAGTGGTTCGAATTTTATTGGTTGAGCACTATCCGAAGCAGTCGCCGATACTCCTGGCGTGGCTGCAGTGGCTTTATTGTTATTTTGAGCAAAAGTGGTAAATGGAGTGCTGATCAGAAATAGAAAAGCAAAAACTACCGCTACCTTAGCTGTTAGTCGTAAAAGAGTGCTAGTTTTCATAATTAAAAGCCAAAGAGATTCGATACCGCCTTACCAAATGTTACGGACAGTGAACTGTTTGCAGATTGGCCAAGAGACCCAGACGAGCCCGATATATTCAGAATAGCAGTTCCTTGTCCGTTTCCTGCGGGACGAACGGTAATATCTTGCCCGGTCTGGCTTGGAGAACCATTTACCTCCCAGGTCAGAGATGGAATGCTGGTGAAGTAGTACGGAACTGCTCGATACGTAGCTTCTGCGCTTGTTAATGCGACTGCACGGGTAAGAGCGGTATCATACCGAACCCCAAGTAATGGATCATTTTCGTATATACGAATTAGTGGGTCACGGGGAGCTATAAAGACTGAAGCTTGACCAACAACGCTGCTGTCTTGGCTTGATACGGTGACTGACAGTGTCGTGTTGCGGTATCGAATAGGGGCGGTGGCAGTAAGTACTGATTTGCCAATACCTGAGGAACTTTGAAGAATTTGCTCACCATTTTTCCACGTATATACAAGATTCTGCGAAGGAATCTGAACACCCTTTGACGTTCGCAGGTCAGGTACTGCAATAATGCGGAGACGTCCCTCGCTACCAATTAACGCAGCCCCCTCATAGAAAGGATGGCTCGTTGAGGTTGGCTCAAGAACGAGCGCGACATCAGCAGGATGAATACTAATGGATTTACTATACGTCTGGCCATTATTTACTGCAGTAACTTTTATGTTCGTAACCGTGCCAGGCCCACCAACGGCAATACTCGCACTTTCTGAACCAGTCCCCTTCTGTACAACTACACCATTTACTGAAAATGTAATGGTACTAGCTGACAGATCAATAAGCGTACTCTCTGGGGTAATGGTAACGATTTGATATGGACGGGGGTAATCAGGATCGATTGTGATAGTTAACGGATCGGTTGTTCCGATTTGAGCATGAGTTACATATACCGCACTCAAGCCAAAAAGAAGGAGGGATGTAAAAAGTGTTTTACGAAGCACAGACATGCCTACAGTATAGCGCCCCTCAGGATATCTTTAGCCACCACACGCCGTACATATGGGTATTAGTTATACTGCCTCCTGGAATTCTTCCCTTGAATTAGTATCGTTTGTCGCAGTGGGTGGTGGTATTTTTTGAGCACCAAAACGTATTCTGTTTGAAGTAGAGGAAGGAATCGTCTTCTTTTTTGTTTCACCCATACGACTACCAACAATAACGCCAATAACGCCAGCAGTAATACCTGGAAGTCCATCTAAGAAAGGAACAAGCTCAAGTATGGTTGATCCAAATACTGAAAAGCTTTTTAAACCAGCTCCTTTCCCACTGAAATAATTAACCTTGCAAAGCGCAAACCAAACACCAAAAATACAGATTGAAAGGAATGCGATGAATATTGAGAGTGGCGCTGTAACTACCAGTAAGGTTAGAAGGAACTGGAAACCGTCCAAAAGAAGGGCCAGCCCGATCATAAAAGCGGCAGTGATATTTGAAATCTTGTGTGGAACAGTACCTGATGACTCTGCCATACCAGACTAGTTATGAATCCTTCTCCGTCTCAATTCGCTGTTTTTCTCGTTTTATTGCCAAAAGCTGTGAGGGGTCAGAGGTAATAATTTGATCTTCGGTATACGATGCAACAATTTTAATTGCCACATGCTTAAGACCTGCAAAGAAGAGTCCCTCGCCCACTCCTGATTCGAGGAGAAGAAATTTCTCCTCGTCGGTAAGGTTAAATGTTTCCTTGAGAACTTCGATAGTCGTTGGAGATTGCTTCAGAAGAAGTTGGATAGAAGAGTTGGTGAGAATGGGACGTCCGTATGGGCTGCGCAAGAAGTCTTCAACGTCTTGGGTGACGGTAGCGAGTCCGAGGAAATACTTACGACCACGCTTTGCAAGACCAAATAAGAACGATGCTGTGTCTTCAGACTTCATCATCCACCACGCCTCATCAATGATTAAGAGGCGCTTCTTAAGCTCTGCCCGAACGGCGTTCCAGATGAAGTGCGTAACAATGTACATTGCCACTGGTTTAAGCTCATCCTCCATGTCACGCACAGAAAACACAATGAATTGCTTGTTAATATCGACGTTAGTGGGACGATTAAGGAAACCTGACCAGGTACCACGAGTGTATTTCGTAAGACGTGTCACGAGTGACTGTGAGCCTTCCATACCTGAAAGTACATTCTCAAAGTCAGAGAGAAGTGGAGGCTCCATACCATTAAAGTTTGAATCCCCCGTAATGTCTTTCAAGGCATATGTTTCAGAAATGGCACGGTCAATGATTGCATCCTCTTCGGGAGTAAGACCACCAAGCATGATACGGAAGAGTCCGACCAGGTTAATAATGTTAGAGCGAAGAATGTCAGTGGGTTCCTCATCTTCTTTGACCATAGGAAGGTCAAAAGGATTGATATGGTGTTCGCTCGAAAGAGAGATGTTGAACATTCGACCGCCGGTCGCTTGTGCCAGGTATTCGTATTCACGCTCTGGGTCGATAACAATAACGTCTGTGTCAAACATGAGTGAGCGTAGAATCTCAAGCTTAACGGCATATGACTTACCTGAACCAGACTTTGCAAACACTACCGAGTTATAGTTTTCAAGCGAGAAACGGTCAAAAAGAATAAGTGATGCGTTATGACGATTAATCCCGTAGAGAATACCGCGGTCACTTGAGAGGTCGAATGATACAAAAGGGAAAATACTTGATAATGGGGATGAATTGAGCTTGTTATGGACTTCAAGTTCGTCAGTGGCAATAGGAAGTGTAGAGCGGAAGCCTTGTGCTTGCTCGAAGAGTGCTGGTTTTGTATACACTAACTTCGAATCAAGAATTCCTCTGACATCACCCTCAATCTTGTCGAGTTCTTCCTTTGAGCTTGCGTAGAGCGTCATGTATAGACCAACGTCAAATAGACGTTCCTGCGCTTGCTGGAGATTATCACGAAGGGTTTCCAGATCCTGATATGCGGTGTCGAGCATAGGATCACGCACCAATCCTTTCGCTTCCCTGTCTGAAATCTGACTTTGCACTTCTGCCACCTTACGCTGAAAATTCTTTAACGCGTCCGCTGTATCTACGGGGTGAACAAAGATGGAAACATCAAATACCTTATCAAGGTTAATAATTGGGGTGAACCAACTGTCTGTGAGATAGCGGGGGTATGAAATAGTGTAGAACGTACGGGAAACCTTCTCCCCGAGCTCTATTTCTTTTGACCCAACCTTAAGTGCCGCTGGCGCTATTGCATCAGCAAGCTCAAGCTTCCCTGCGGCATATATATCTTTAGGTAGTACGGGGGCAATCTTAGGCCCGTCATCGTTGTTCCCGCGGTTTAAAAAATCTAAAAGTGCCATATAAAGTAGTAGCTATTGCTGAGTATACGGTATAGGGTTCTCCATATCCCCCAAATTAAAAGATCGGTACAGAAGCTCGATAATCTCTTCTGTGCCTAGTGGTACGGCACGAAGACCTGAAGAGGCTAACCCTCCTGCCACAAGAGCCATACGTTGCTCGAGCTGAATTCGTGTTTCTTCGAATGATTGATTATCTGCGGCAGTGTTTGCTGAGCGACTTTTTAAGAAAGATAATCCTCCAGCTGCCTGAGCAATAGAAACCGTTGTGTATGGAACCACCACATAGAAGGTTTTGGTCATAATATCCGCCCCCTCAATAAAGTTGCGAATGAAGGCAATGTATTCCCGAAGCTGGATGCGCATAAGCTCACTCGTTTGTTTGTCTAAACGCTCCTGGAGCAAATTCAAATACGGGCGGATATCTGTTTTACGTGAATGTACAACTATCTGTACTGAAAAGTCGAGTGTATTGAGAAAGTTTTGGAACCCGCCGATAATGGCACGTTGCTCGTCTTCAGACTTAAGTGCAAAGTTAAGAGAAGAACAAGCCATAATACCGCGGTACCCACCATTTTTAAGAATAATCACACCATTGCGAACTTCTTCAACAGGTACAAAGTCTTGTGTTGGTTTTGAGCTTGCCATAGAGAGTTATTTGGTAGAAATGTTTCGATCCTGAATATCAAGCGAAAGTGCTAAATCATGCAATTTGTTACCTGAAAGCGTGAGTTTTTCGCGCACAGGCATCACGGCCTTTATTTGGATCGGTGCTGCATTCTCATCTTTCTTTTCTTTTCGCCACAGATATAACTGGCTGTTGGTGTAAAAAGAGAATCCCGCGCCTAAAATATCAACAAAGCTCTTATTATTTATCTTATAAAAAGAAAGTGCGATGGCCAATGACATTACCGGGATGGCAAGTAGTGCTGCGAATAGGAATGGTAGATAGAGAAAGATAATAACGGAAAGCCCGATACCTCCGCCCATAAATACAAATTGTTTCCAGGTGAGCGGACCAAAAATCTTATCTTCAACCTCAATAAACTGTGGTACTTGGTACTCCATTAGTTAGTAGTATACCGCACGGCTGAAACGAATATTAAAAACCTGTATCTAATGGCCACCTCCACTAGGTTTCTTTTTTGGGGCGCCCCCTCCTCCTCCCCCACCTGCACCAAGTACTTTTTCCGAACCCGCCTTTAGTCCGCTGAACGAGAGTGCAATAGTTGCGACAAAAGCACCCAAGGCCAATTTCGCACCTCCCCACAGAAATGTACCGACCTTCTTAAAAAGGCCACCGAATTTTGTTTCTTTGCCAGAATGTATTGTGGTAGACCCAATTCCTGATGGAGGCTGACCTCCGCTACCCACTTCCGATGGAGTTGTAGTGGGGTTTGATACTGAATTTATAGTTTCTGTGGTCTGTTTTGGGGTAGATTCAGAACTTGCTGACTCCCTTGGCCCTATTGTCTCAGGAAAACTCTCATCTGAACCTAATGTATCTAAGTGTTCTTTAATTTCTGCAATCTTTTCCTCAGTGGAAATTACGTCATTAATAATCTCATTATCATTAACTGCCTCAATTTTTTGCACCTCACTCTCAGTCATTGGAGTAAGGTTTTCTGAAGCACTTGCATTAATTTTTCGTAAAGATTCCATAGTACGCTTTCTTATATAGTATTCCGATACGGGTCAGTTTGGTATGGAGTATCAGCTTGCACGGGGCGCAACGGTCGTTCTTCTAGAGGTTTTGACTCGGTGATAATAGGTTTAATTTCTGGAGTTGAAAACACTGGATACTGAACTGGTGGTGGTGACGTAAATGGAACTGAAGAAGTCTGAAATGAGCGAGCAGGAGTTGTCTGCATAGGATGCTGTATTGCTGCCATATCACTACTCATTGTTCTAATGGCAGGAAATTCCATAGCTGGAGGGTTAGAAACAATCGATGGGATTTCTCGATTTATAAGATTGTAAGCGGGTGGCGGCACGGGGATAGGTTTAATTTCTTGTCGTGCTTCAACACTTAATACTGGTACCTGAGGCGCAGGCGGAACACTCGTTTGGGTGGGAGGTGCCTGTGGTGGTGTGGGAGCGATGTTAAAAGAAGGATCATACTCAGCCTCAGGCTCATCCTCTTCAGGGGTATTCAACGTATCGGCTCCCTCTCGGATTCGCTTTTGTAGTGGTTGAAAGATCTCTTCATTAACTTTTTTAACAATACCCGTCGCATCATTTGCTCCGATCCCGAGATCAAGAAGGCCTTGATAAAATGTGGCCGGATCAACTAAGCCGAGTAACATAAATCCAAGGTCTTCAGCAATTTTACCGGTCACATCAACATGCAAGTTGTAGCTAGACTGAACGCTTTTTATCACTTGTATAGTTGCATCGCTTCCCATCGCCTCACGAACAATGCGGGGTGCGGTTTTATAGGCTTGAATAAATTGATCCCTGTTCAACAATTGAGGCATGCTATGACCAGTATGCCATACCCGCAGGGCTTGTTAAATAATCAACAGTAGTTTTGGTGCCATACTTTTCAATTTGAGCCTTAATTCTCTTTGCTGCTGAATCATCAATTTCATTACGCTCCTGTATTGCTGCAAGTATTTTTGGCGTTAGGACCCGAGCAGCTGCTTCTGATTCCAACACCTCTGATTTAAGTCGCGCTGCTTGTTTAGGGTTCAGTTTTGCTATCTTTGCTACAGCCGCAGCCACATCAGTTGGGCTTGTAGCTTCTGCAAACGCAGTATTTGTTAGTTCAACAGGATCAAACTGTCGTACTTTGCGGGCAACACCCGGGCTTAGTTTCCCACCCCTAAGAAGATCGTCTCGTTGTGCGTTAGTGAGAGAGCTTGTTATAAAATCATCAGTAAGGAGGGTTGAAGGACTATTTTCTAGGTCTTTAGCGGAGTATTTTTTAATACGATCCTTGATGGTTTTCTGTGCAACACCCTTCTCGGCTGGTGTTGTAGTCGTGCTTGTGATAATTGCTTGTTGGTCACGTATATCCTTAAAGCGAGCTTCTTTAATTACTCCCTGCTGCTGTACGGTAAATGCTCCCCCATCTTTTACTAATGCAGCAAACTTCTCTGGAGACAGGTTCTGTACAAGTGCATCAAGATCTTTCCCTGACTTCTTCATTAGATCTAGTTCTTCTAACTCCTTGGTGCTTAAACGCTCAAGAATTTCCGCGACACGGTTATCCTTTGAAGTGCTTTTAGGTAGCGATAACGCAGAATCAAGTTCTGACCTAAGATTTGCCTTGCGTCCAATCTCTCCAAACACCTTATCTCGAGCCTCTTTCTCAGCCTTCTTCTCCTTAAAGGATGCTCCGCTACCAAAACGAGCATTTTGACCCGCCTTAAGAGTTCCTGATATTGCCTTATCAATAGGGCTATTAGAGATAAAGTTACGTACTCCCTTAGGTGCCTTTCCGACCAAAGATTCATATTTCTTCTGTGCATATACGCTACCCTTGCCGATTGTCGACCTCCCTGCGAAACCACCCGCAGCACCATACGTACCTAAAACTATTTTTTTAGAAAAACCTATTGCTCCTGCGGCTCCTGCTGCTCCCAAACTTTTGGCAGCCACAAGCGAAGCAACTAAGAAGCCAATGACAATCGTAAAGATCATTATAGTTCCCATTGCTGAAGCATCAGGGCTCGTAATTGCACCAGCTAAACCAACAGCGGTTGTGCCCGAACCGCCCGTGATGAAACCATCAGTAATTTTTAAACTTATAAAAAGAAGAAGGAATAAAACGGGTGCAAAGAATGCTTGAGAAATAAGCTTGCTCCACCAGTCATTTGCAAATCTGCGAAGTGGAGGAATTGCCATACCTGCAAATCCAATTGGAGCAGAAACCATAAGAAAACTTAAAACAACAACTCGAATAACTAACATAATTGCAGCCGCAAACATAACGATGGCACCAATAGTTGAAAAAAGAGCCAAACCTATAAAGGTCACTGCCTCAACACCAAGGTTTCCGTTTACCTTAAAGAGTGACGCAAGACCGGTGGACTGCATTATGTGACCCGCTATACCGTAATCAACAATACACTTCGCGTCCTGTTCAGAAATCCCGACAGCACTAAATATACCTCCGCTAATATCTAAGCAAGGGTCAGTATTTGCTTGAGAATAAAATACAGAACTAAGTGCATTTGAAGTGTCTATAACAGCCTCTGCAGCAAACAAACTAAAGTTCATAAGAACAGCGAAGATAAGTAGCTGAGGTATTGCTTTTCGGGTAGGAAAACTATGGAGATCCAATATTGTTGCGAGACCCATAAAAATAAAACCAAACAAAAGAAGCATGTTTCCTATATCACGCATGATCCCCCATGCGAGCAAGAGACCAGGGGAATTACCGATTAAATTACCAAATTGAAAAACTGTTTTAATTACTACCCAGTTCAAAAGTGCTCCGGCTACTCCCAATAAAAGATTTGCAAACGTTAATATAAATCCCGCAACAGTCTTTAAAAGACATGAACCTAACGTAAAGAAACTATCACAACTGTTAGTTGCGTTGCCCGCTGGGGGAGGTGTGCTATTGGAGGCTGGTTTCGCATTTGGATCAGCGCTTCCTAAATCAGCTTGTCCGGCTGAAGTACTTGCAACATTGGTCGGAGAAGAGGTGCTAACTTTTTGAGGTGCAGAAGATTGGGCACTAGCGCTCGAAGGTTGATACGCGAAAAATAAAATGAGTAAGAAAATACCACCTACTACTGAAAGACTTCTGCGCGTAAATCTCGCCATAGGTTATGTACCGTTTGAACTTGTAACACCACAATTTTTTGAAAGAGTTATCATCTTGTCATATAGATTTTTTGAACCCGATGTATCCTGACTCTGTATACCTGCCTCAGCTATCTCTGATGCATTAGGGATTTCTGGTGATGAGAGATATGACTGGTAGTTAGCAAGTGCGGAGGTTATTACGGTGCCCTTAGAAACCGAGGTGCTTTGGGAAGCTCCCTCAACTTCACTTTTAATTGATGCAATTTTTGTTAGCGCCGCATCCCCTTTTGCCACACCAGCTGTAGCTTGATCAATTACAGCAGAGACATCAGGTCGTACACCGCAGGTAGTTTGAGCATTAGTTGCTGCGCTTAAAATTTTCTGCCAGTTATCACGGAAAGAAGATACGTTTGTCTCGTCATTTTTGATGTTTTGAATAACTCCACTAGCAAGACTTGAGTTAACCGCATCATACTGAGTTGGGCTCGTTGCTGCTTCCAAAGGAGAACGTCCTCCGCCAGCAGAAGGCTGTGATGCACCAAGAAGTCCTCCTGCTCCCAGAACTTGGTTTACTAACTGTCCCAGCAACGCTCCAACAATTTCGTTGATAGAGTCAGCAAGTTCAAGCTGGCGAATTCCCGAGCCAAGACTGTTCTCAAGCTGACTCTCAATAACTGAGCCAGGGGTTCGTACTGCGTTGAAGAGACATTTCTCTGTCTTAGACAGTGCTACAGAAGCATCACCACCAGAGGTAGACTTATTACAACTACCTCTCCATGGAAGAAATCCCTTACCCCACCCAAGCTCAGCTTTGCGCTGCTGTGCTGCAGAATCAATCTGCGCAAAGAGCTGATTGCTTGCAAGCTGGTATGCGCCGAATGGATTATTCGCAGGATTCTGACTTGCTGATAGAAAGGCACTAATACCTCCTTGATTGAAGTCACCATTTAAGAATGCTTTAGGGTCCTTGCTTTGCTGATCTAGAGTGTAGTTCAGACCCCAACTACTAGTAGTACGATAATACTCTTCACGAAGCTTCTGGCTTATTTGATCTTGAAAAGGAGACTTTATATCAAATCCAGTTGCACTAACAACAGTATTATTTAGGTTATTAATAAAATCATCTGCTATAGCGTCTCCTAAGTATTGAAGATTACTCCTCAAATCACTTACAAAAGAAGGCGATCCGCTAAAGCCCGAATTAATCCAATTCACCGTACTTCGTGTCAGAGATTGGATAGTTAGTTTCGCAACAGTCCATGCAAGACCGTTCAATGCGTTTAAAATAACGGTTTGAGTGACTGTACTTGCACCTGTTGCAACGACTCCCGCAACAACGGCAGGGTTAATTTCAAATGAGAGACCTCCAAACTGAGCGTGTGCTTTAGGTACTGAAACAATACTAAAAGGTGTGTATGACGCAGTAATTGCAATAACAAGACTGATTGCAACAGCTCTGACTGAAATATTCTTTAGCCGGTTAGTTTTGTAGATCATTGTGTTTCAGCTGAGCGTGCAATACTCACAATCACTGACCCAGCAGTTCCGGCAGCAGGCTCCCCGCTTGAGAGGATGACTGTAGCGATATCTTTAAATCCTTTTACCACCAAAACACTAGATGGTTGGAAGTTAGACAACGCACCCATGAACGCCAAAGGATCTTTTTCATAGGTTACCGCTGAAGCAGATGCTTTGTGTAGCTGATCAAATCCTCTAACAAGCTCAAGATGCTGATTCGCAAGTTGAGGAGGAATTCTAAGATCAAGAAGATCCTTAGTTATTGATGCATATGATTCTGAAAGCCTTTTAATCTTTGGGCGTGCTGACTCATCATTTTTCTCAATCAATGCTTCAAGAAGCGGGATAGGTTGATTCGCGTCAGCTGGAACATCGTTTGTTCGAAGTACTCCTTCAACTGAATCAGCATACGCAGTTATAGAAACACTTGGGTCTGTGTGTAGTGAAATGGTTGTGTAGGTTGAACCGTATAGAGCAGATGCTTTAACGGTGAACTCCCCTAAAAGCTTAAGAGCAAGTGCTTGCTGCTGCTCTGGAGTGAGAGGCTGACCCCTGCTCGCATCAAGATATTTCTGGAGAAACTCCTGAGAGAACTGTTCGGTAATACTTCCAGGAGCTGGATCAACCCCAGGAAGATCTGCGGCAGTAAGGGTGGTGGTTCCTTGTTCGCCGCTTGGGAGCTGTGAGGCTGCAGTTTGAGGGGTTAGTTTCCCTTCCTTTGCTGCCTGACCGTCAGGAATGCCGAATGAATTACTTATTGCTTTGTTTGGGTCAGTGCCATACAAAGCTTCCTGCCAATCAGGAAGACCGTCGCCATCAGTATCTTTTGCAGCGTACGCCTTAAGGAGTTCTTCAGTACTGCCAGCGTTTGCAAATTTCTGACTAAAGAATGAAGGTCCGGACAGTAAGTACGCACTACTTACCATGAGGAGTGCGAGTAATGAAGCAGCACTAATGCGAAGTGTACGTTCGGGGATCTTCATAGAAGCTCCATATATAGTATCACCGTACGCCTGGTACTCGTCATGTCGGTATCGTATAGGTGTGTATTACCTCTACCCGTATATGTTTATAAAAGCGCTGACGCTAGTTTTTTCCACTGAGGGATAGTGACATCTTCAGACCGAGTATTTGGGGTGAGCCCAATCTCACTCATCGCAGCAATAATATCTGCGGATGATGCGCAAACCTCAAGGTTTTTGGCTAATCTCTTTCGTTTATGAGCAAATCCGGCTTTAAGGAGAGTAAAAAAGTATTCCTCAGCCATACGGGACGGAAATGATTCGCTAGAAATAGCGCGAATGGCAAGGACAGCAGAGTCCACGGAAGGCGCGGGGCGGAACGCCCCGCGCGGCACGGTAAAGCAGTATTCTGGTGTTCCATATACTTTCACCGAAACTGAAAGAATACTCTCCTTCCCTTTATTGCGTGCAATACGCTCAGCAACTTCTTTTTGTACGAGCACGGTCATGCTTTTAGGTTTGTGCTCTGCACTAAGGAACTGGCGTATAATCTCACCGGTTATGTAGTATGGAATATTTGCGACCACATGGTATTCGCCCTCAATGCTTGTACTCTCCACATTCCGGATATCTTCGTGAAGAATATCTAACTTCCCTTCCCTAATTTCAGCTGCAAATGTTTCGCGAAGTTCAGGAGCAAGTGCATCATCTGCTTCAACCGCAATCACCTTCTTCGCGCTCTCAAGAAGTGCGCGCGTCAGCATGCCAGTACCCGGTCCAATCTCAAGTACTACGGCATCCTCCGGAAGTGCAGCAGCAAGCACAATACGCTCTGCAGTCTGCGGGTGCATTAAAAAGTTTTGTCCGAGGGATTTCTTTGCGAAAGGCATAGCTACAGCCTACCGCACCTTTCTTTCTACCGATACGTGCTACGCCTCGATGATATTCTCTGCACCGTATTCATCCGCCTCATCATAATTAACAAGTAGAGGATCAATATCACGTAAGAACGATGAGGGTTCAGACATGTAGTCGGTGCCATATATGCGGCGGATGCGTGCAAGTGTGAGAATGAGCCGCTTCTTTGCGCGCGTTACGGCAACATAGAAAAGTCGACGTTCTTCTTCCTCGTCACGATTCTCGTCAGTACCCATGCCCTCATGGGGGAACAATCCTTCTTCGAGACCGGTTACAAAGACCACATCGAACTCAAGACCTTTTGCTGCGTGAACCGTCATGAGAGTTACCCCTGTCTTCCCTTCTGAACGATCCATCTCATCCTGATCACCAGCGAGAGCGGCATCTGCTAGGAATGCGCAAATTCCTTCAAGTCCTGGAACACTGTCATAGCGGCTTGCGAGCGCTCCTAGTTCGCGCACATTCTCTAAACGTTCCTGTCCTTCCTCCCCTTCTTTTAAAAGTGCTGATTCTAGGCCACTTTTCTCCACAACAAGTTTAACGAATGCTGAAGGAGGTGTTGTTTGCGCTAGTTCCGTAAGACCTTGAACAATCATTTCAAATGCATCAACTTTTACCGCATCCCCAGCACGAAGCTCATTTCGCTTCCCTGCTAGAATTTTTCCGAGGGTAACTTTCCCAATACCGCGTGAGGGTGATTGTACCGCGCGCATGCGGTCAGACTCACGTCCAGGATCAAGCGCTAATCGCACCCAAGAAAGAACATCCTTAACTTCTTTACGATCATAGAATCGCGTACCTAAAAGTTTGTAGGGAACACCAGAATGCAAAAAAGCTTCTTCAAGTGCTCGAGACTGTGCATTTGTTCGGTAAAGCACGGCAACCTCTTCCGGCTTGGTTCCCCGGCCCATACAGCGCTTTGCTTCGCGTGCCACCCATGCTGCCTCCTGCTCCGCGTTACCTGCTGGATGAATAGTTATACGGTCGCCCTGCACATTGTCCGTTACTGCATGTTTGTCTTTTCGATTACGGTTTTTCTCAATGATCATATTTGCAGCATCAACAATTGTTTTCGTTGAGCGATAGTTATGATCAAGCACAATGTGTTTTGCTGTTGGATACGTATCTTCAAACTTCAGTAAATTATCAATAGTTGCTCCTCTCCACGTATATATTGACTGATCGATGTCCCCCACCACAAAAATATTCTGACGGGAACCAGCTATGAGTTTCGCAAGCTCACCCTGAAGCTCATTGGTATCTTGAAACTCATCAACATGGAGGTGAGAGAACCGCTCGCGTACACGTACACGCACGTCCTCGTGCTCGCGTAAAAGCTTTACCGGTAAGACGATAAGATCATCGAAGTCGAGTGCTTTTTCTTTCTTGAGTTTATCTTCGTATCTGATCCATGCTTCAGCGACAATGCGTGATTTGAAACTTTCACGACTATGTTTGTCACGAAACTCTTGCAAGCTAATTCCTTCTGATTTTGCTTTTGAGATACGGCCTAAAATACCAGCTGGAGGTACTTCTTTTGGGTCAATATCAAGTGCTTTGAGTGCCTCACGAATAGCACTCTTTGAATCATCTCGATCAAAGATCGTGAAATAGCGCGGTATACCCATAACACTTCCATATGTTTGAAGAAGTTCACGCCCTAAGCCGTGAAAAGTTGCCACAAACGGCAAGGGACTGTCAGGTAATCGATGAGTAAGGCGTTCACGCATTTCACGAGCCGCCTTATTCGTGAATGTAACGGCGAGAATGCTATCTGCAGGAACCCCTAGTCGTATTAAATGGTAAATGCGTGTCGTGAGGACGGAAGTTTTGCCTGAGCCAGCACCTGCAAGAACAGATACGGGACCATCTACGGCAAGAACAGCTTCTTTTTGGCGAGGATTAAGATGTGAAATGTACTCAGGAGAAGAAGACATTACAAGACTATACCAAAATGCGTCACTAAGTCGCGTGGTATAAGCATAATTACACTTAATTATTGCTAATTTGTACATAAGTATGCTTCATGCAATCTCCACATTTAGTACCCGTGTCAAGATTGACCTCATCCTCTCCCAAGCTATACTTTCCTAGTTGATTGATAGACCGTAACTCAAGAAAAGGCTTATGTAAGCCTTTTTTGTATTCTGAAGATTCGCTGAAGACCCATCACCCTCGTATTTCAAAGCACCCTCATTCCTCCGACGTCATGCTTGCGAGCAAGCGAAGGAGCATATACTCAAGGAAGCTCACGTTTGTTGGTCTAACCGCCCTTACTGGATCCTTTTTTCTAGGAGTATTAACTCTTATTTCTCCTACATCAGTCCAGGCTACCTGGCCTTTTACCTCTGTACTAGCTGCAGATGGTGCTTCCCCCGTTCTCCATGATAGTTCTATGCGCCTTTTAGCTGCAGCGCTTAACACCGACCCTAATCCAGTAAAAGGGTACGATGGACTCACTCTCTCAGAAGGTTCCGCTCTTGTAGCTAATGGTGGTCCTGATGGCCAATTTCCCGATACGAGCAGTCTTTCCAACACAATCACCTCTTCCGGTGATAACAATATTTCCGTATATACCGTGAAAGACGGCGACTCAATTTCAAGTATTGCCGCTGCCTTTGGTGTTTCTGTTAACACTATTCTTTGGGCGAACGATCTCACTACCCGCAGCACTATTCGATCAGGAATGACACTCATTATTCTCCCCGTATCAGGGGTAACTCATACTGTTGGTAAAGGTGAAACACTCTCCTCTATTGCTGCACAATACCGCGCTTCGTCAGGTGAAATTGCTACATTTAATGGTCTTGATGCTGACGCAACCGTTGTTGTTGGATCAACGCTTATTATCCCCGGCGGTGAGGATACAAAAGCAGTATCTGTAAAATCAAATACCACTCAAGCGCCGTCAACAAAAACGGGCTCTAAGAATACTTCAAAAACTACTCCCACAAAAAAAGCTGCTACTACTGTTAAAGCAGACCTAAGCCCATCTTCAAGTAGTGGTAGTTACTTTAATAATCCAGTGCCTGGAGCGCTTCTGACCCAAGGTATTCATGGAAAGAATGGTGTTGACCTCGGTGCACCGTCGGGTACCCCAATTCATGCAGCAGCAGCAGGTACGGTAATTATTTCGAAGGGTGATGCGGGGTGGAATGGAGGATACGGGTCATATGTGGTTATAAGCCACTCAAATGGAACCCAGACGCTCTACTCACACATGCTCAAGGACTTGGTAAGTGTTGGTGATACCGTTTCTCAAGGAGAAGTCATCGGATACGTTGGAGAGACGGGTGAAGCAACAGGGAATCACCTCCACTTTGAGATTCGAGGCGCAAAGAATCCTTTTGGCTATAGCTGTACGGTAATGTCTAAGTGCTACTAAGAACTACATTATTACTCAAACCCTAGGAGTCCTCGGGGACGATACTGAAGTGCCTCCAGAATATGCGCTGGTTCTACATACTCCGCCTCCGCCAAGTCAGCTATTGTTCGTGCAACGCGTAAGGTGCGATGAAAACTTCTCGGAGAAAGAGATAGTTTTCGTGCGTAGGTAATAAGAACTTCTTTAGATTGTTTGAGAATTATTTTTTCAGTAAGCTCATGCGCTAGAAGATACGCGTTGGCAAATCCAAAGTCCCCTGCTCTCGTCTCACTTGCGCTTCGCGCTCGTTGTACTCGCTTGCGGACATCATCTGAAGATTCAGCTGACGGCATAGATGTAAGCAGTTCATGGGATATATGAGGAACTTCAACCCACATATCGAGACGTTCCACTATGGGTCGTGAAATTTTTCGTGCCTGGCTACGTGCTTTTCGTACTATGTCCGCACCCGCACCCACAAGTGTCTCAGCAGGATTCATTGCTGCCACCAGCATGAAATCTGCGGGGAATGTTGTGGTACCTTTCGCACGCGAGATAGTGACGACTCTATCTTCAAGAGGTTGTCGTAAGACCTCAAGCGTACGCGAATCAAATTCAGGAAATTCATCCATGAAAAGAATTCCTTTGTGCGCGAGCGTTACTTCTCCTGGACGCGGATACCCTCCGCCCCCTAGTATGGCTGTCGGTGAGACCGTATGGTGGGGTGCGCGAAATGGTGGATAGTAAAAAGCTCCTTCCAGAGGTAATTCACCTCCTGCTGAGTGAATAGCCGTAACCTCCAGACGTTCTTCTTCAGAAAGTGGCGGTAAGAGTCCCGGTAGTGCACGCGCTAACATTGTCTTCCCTGTTCCTGGAGGGCCGTACAGTACAATGTTGTGTTTTCCTGAAGCAGCTATCTCGAGAGCTCTCTTTGCACCCTCCTGGCCTTTAATATGTTGCAAATCTACTGTCAGAGGAGGCGCACTCACCGAACTTCTCCTTTCTACGGGGGAAAGAAGTCTCTTTCTTAAGAGGTGGTCAGTAAGCTCACTAAAAGTCGATACGGAGTATACAGATATCCCGTTCACGAGGCTCGCCTCGTCTTCGTTTTTCTTCGGTACAAATATGTAATCAATTTCCTCCTTCAAGGCAGCGGTGATCTGAGAAAGTACTCCGCGAACAGGACGCACTGCGCCGTCTAGTCCAAGCTCACCAATAAATAAGATGGGTTTTTGAGATGCGGGAATTTCTCCAGCCGCCATAAGATACGAAACAGCGAGAGCAACATCATAGTGTGAACCTTCTTTTCGTAAGCTTGCAGGAGAAAGAGAAAGTACAATCCTTTTATTAGTTGCCTTTGGCGAAGGAAAACCAGAATTTCTTATTGCACTCGCGATGCGGTCCCGCGCTTCATCAACTGCCTTGTCTGCAAGTCCCACTATCGAGAATGCATGTAGACCATGAGACAGATCAGCTTCAACACACACAAGCTCAGCCCCTGCCCCATACGGCTGTGCTGCATAGACACTCGCGTACCCACCTTTTCTTACGTATGGCATCTACGTACTGTATGGCTCGCAGGTCTCTCTCAGCGCCTGATTTGTGGGGGAAAAGTGCTAAACCACTTTATAAAATATTTATCCCACCACCTGACGGGTGGTGGGATAAATATCTCCACATAAAAACAAAGTTTCTTTATGTACTTACTGGTTCCTGAACGACTAGCGCCATTTCTTTTGTAAGTGTGCGGTACGCATGAATCACTGCAATAGTAGAAATCGGAATCGTAACAATAAGACCAACTAGAAGTGCACACGCGCCGAGGATATTAATACCAAGAAGTGCGAGACCGAGTAAAAACAGATTCCAACGGTTGCCCTTTGTACGAAGTGCACTTTCGCGAAGTGCTGCAACGGGTGATAGTTCTTTTTCCAAAACTATGTACTGAGAGAAACCAAATACTATTCCTAGAATAATGCCGGGGACAATAAATAGTATGAGACCAAGTATGGTTGCAGCTCCAGTAAGTATGGAAGCGCCGGCATATTTTAGAAATGGCTGAGGACGCCACAAGTCAGTTATTTTTGTGTTCTCAACAGAATCATGACTTTTTAAGTAGAAGTTTGCCTTTCCCATGCTTACGAGGAAAGAAATACCACTACTAATAATGAACGTTACACCGGCAATAAGTATTCCCTCAATGCCATGAATATTTTTTGTAAGTGCACGTGGAATATCGCCAATCACACTAATAAACAAAATAACTGCTCCTGCACCAATAAATAACCAAGGTCGTGAAGTGAACGTTTTCCACCCCACTGAAAGACATTCTTTTACGGATAGTTCGTTCATAGTAATTCTATTAGACTAGGTGTGCTTTGCATGTACGGGCCGTAGGATCAGCATCAAGACGTTCTGGTTCAATAGCTTCCCCACTTACTTCACACACGCCATAGGTGCCAGTATCAATTCGTCCTAGAGCTGCTAAGACGTCGTTATAACGGAGTTCAAGGTCAGTTAATATCGCAGCGTTTTCACTAAAATGCTCCATCTGGTCGGCGCGGTCATTAGGATCTGATTCTTGTCCGGTTTCCTGAGGAACAGGTTCCCAATCATTAAGATTTGAAGGGTTTCTTCGGCCAACGGTTGCAAGCTCTTTCTCAAGCGTTTCCTTTTCTTCTAGTAAACGGGATGCGTAACTACTGGTATCGTTCATATGCCTTAAACTTTACCACGTGTTTCGCTGCCCCGCTCTCCTAATTCCCCGGCAAACTTACACGCGAAAGAAGTTCTGAAAATGCCGCTTCATCACGAGCGATTATGAGAATGTCTTTGCCACGGTACCCGTAGAGGAGGATACTTCGGCCAGAGTCATCACGAACTATGCGTACATTATGATTTGCTACGACTGCATCAGTGAATACGGGGGATTGTGAGGTAATTGCTGACGATTGAGGAGAAGTTGATGCTGTGATCTGTGCAAGTGAAGGATAAGGAGGGTAAAGAATAGCTATGTCCTCCTGCATGGTTTGTTCCCACGCGAGCATTCCAGCAAAGGTACGCTCATAGGAATTTACTTTCAAAATAAAGAATGGACGTGACTCACTTCCAGCACGAATAGTTCCGACTGTGCTGGTTTCATCTATATTGCGTAAAAGAATATCGGGTGCAGCCAATGTCAGAGCTTTTATGAGCATGCCTCCCTGTTGAGGAATTCCGGTTGTGCTTGTTGCATTTGGTCCTGTTACATACGTAACTATCACGTTTCCTGCAACACTCCCCCCTTGAGCAACATTTGAAAGCGCAGCCATAAGTTCGCTACCGGTACCTTTTATTTCTACGCTCTCATCAAAGCGAATGAGTGAAGGTACCGTAACACCAAGTGGTTGAGACGAAGGTTTGCGAGTAACTACGTACGCTCCAGTTACAGCACCAATTCCAATAATTAGCATCGCAACACCTACAAGAAGGGGTGCGTACGAGCGTTTGATACGTGTGGAACGGATGAGTACCTGACTTTGGTCTGCATCACTTTGCGCAGCAAGTACTGAAAATGTTGAACTCTTTTGTTCGTCTATATGATCAGCAAAATCACTCGAGTACGTATGAATTGGTGACGGTATTCCCTGAAGTGCATCAGCGGGGGTGGGAGGAACAAACGCAGGAACCTCAATTGCGGGTGTCTGTGGAAGAGTTGGTTCGGGAGTTGTGGAGAAATCTGGTGCAGCTTCGCGTATTAGTGGTTCGGGAGCCACGGTCTGTGCACGAGTAATTTCTTCTTGCTGAGAGGCAAGTTTAGCTCGAAGACGTGCAAGAACCATTTCACGATCCTCCTCAGGTTCTTTGGGAGGCTCCGTAATTGTATTTTTTATCTCCGGATTTGGCGCCAATGAAAGTGAAGAAAATGCTGCTGTAGGTGCTGTAGATGATGGAGTGTCGCTGATTTGCCCTACAAAGATACCCTCAGAATCTGAAGCACTTAAGGTTACTTCTTCCTGAGCAAATTCTTTTGGTGAGACACTGTTTTCTGCAGTGTTTATTTGGGACGAATCAAATTCTTCAACAGTTACTCCTGCTTCAGTGGTGGTGCCAGAAACTGCGGGGATAATCGTGGACGCTGGAGTTCCTACAATAGGAGTGTTTGTGACTTGAGCAACATCCTTTGCATACGTACGAATATATTTTGACGCATCAATCTGCGGCGTGTACTCAGAGAGTGCTTTTTGAGATAAGGGAGAAGCAGGATCCATTCTTATCTATTGTACACAGAAGGCCCCGAAATCGGGGCCTTCTGTGTTAACTACTTAGAAGAGAGTATGTTACGCACCACGCTGACTGATCAAATATTTCTTTGGGTTCTCACACATATCAGTGAATGCGTGAGCGGCTTCCTTAAGTTTTGACGAAGATGATTTCCCGAAAGAAATAACTTCAACCTGACAGCCCATGTTCATATCTAAATATTCAATGAGTGGGACAAAGTCTCCATCCCCTGTTGCAAGTACGACGGTATCAAGTTTTGGTGCGAGTTTCACTGCATCAATAGCAAGACCAACGTCCCAGTCTGCTTTCTTCGCGCCATCTGAGAAAACTTGGAGACCTTTCACTTTTGTTTCTATACCAATTTTAGTAAGTGCATCAAAGAAGGCGGTCTCATCACCACTTTCAGTGGAAATAACGTAGGCGATAGCGCGCACGAGCGTGCGGTCACCAAGTGCTTCTTCAAGAACTTTCGCAAAATTTACGCGAGTCTTATAAAGATGTTTCGCACTGTGATATAGATTTTGCGTGTCAATGAATACGCCGACACGTTGAGCTGGATGTTTAATAACTGCCATATAAAAATAGACTAAAGTTTTATTAAAATAAGGAATGCACTGCCCTGCACTCCATACTAGCACTTACAAATACGTGTTGAATCAAATGTAAAACAAAAGGCGGCTTTTGCCGCCTTTTGTTACTTCTTAAGGCCCAGTTTCTTCACGACTGCGCTGTACTGACGCTTGTTGCTCTTTTCGAGGTAACGAAGGTGAGCGCGACGATCAGCAACCATCTGAAGAAGACCGCGACGTGAGTGAAAATCTTTCTGATTTTTCTTCAAGTGACGGGTAAGCTCTTCGATTTTACGGCTAAGAATAGCGATCTGAACCGAAGCTGAGCCGGTGTCTAGATCGTGCATCGCGGTGTTTTTAATTACCGCTGTTTTAACTCGTTTTGTAAGCATTGGCCTTAGATTACCACACCTTGCTAAATTGCGCAAGTGTTCCCTAGTTCGCAGGTCATCTCTACGAAAGCAAATATTGTACGAAGTGAGGTGCTACACTATTTGTATGAATGCTGAGCATATAAAGCGTGAATTCCTTGAATATACCGAAATTGAACGTGGTAGAGCCGTGAAAACCATCCAGAACTACGAACATTACCTCACGCGTTTCTTTACTCACATGAATATTGTCTCAGTGAGCGATATTACTGAGGAAAAAGTACGAGAATTCCGTCTATGGCTTAACCGCCAGCCAGGAACAGGGCCCGATACCCTTAAACGACGCACCCAGAACTACTATTTAATTGCTTTGCGCTCATTTCTTAAGTTTTTACGTAAGCGCGGAATTGACGGGCTTTCACCTGAAAAAATTGAGCTAGCAAAAGTGCCAGAACGTCATCTTGATCTTATATCTTCAATAGAACTAGATCGTTTGCTTTCAGCGGCTGACGGAACAGGTGAGCGCGGACTTCGTGATCGCGCAATACTTGAACTCCTTTTTTCCACCGGCCTTCGCGTTTCTGAGCTTTGTTCCCTTGATACTGATCTCGATCTTTCACGCGACAGCTTTTCAATACGAGGAAAAGGTGAAAAGGTTCGCGTTGTTTTCTTCTCAGATGTCGCCAAAGATGCCGTACGTACGTACCTTAAGTCGCGCAAAGATATGGAACAAGCTCTTTTTGTGAGCGTACCGAGAAGTAGAAATACGAAAGCGTCCCCTTCCCGACTTACGCCCCGATCAATTGAACTACTTATAAAAACATATGCTGCAAAAGCGGGTATTACAAAAAAAGTTACTCCTCACGTTATGCGACACTCATTTGCGACTGACTTGTTAAATAATGGCGCAGATATTAGGTCTGTGCAGCAGCTATTGGGTCACGCCTCTATTACTACTACCCAAATTTATACTCACGTTACTGATGCGCACCTGGCCCAAGTACATAAACAATTTCATTCGCGCAAGAGATCGTAATTCGCTTTAGTATTCCCAGTTTGGGTTGGAGTGTTTGATCTCGAGAGATAGAATAAGTATATGAAAATTGTTTCCTGGAATGTTAATGGGCTGCGAGCTGTTCATCGAAATGGATATTGGGAACCATTTCTACGAGCTGCAAAACCTGATATCTTCTGTTTCCAGGAAGTAAAAGCGGAGCCAGACCAATTACCTGAAGAAGTTCGTGAGCTGGGAGGATTCTCTTCCTTCTTTGCACCATCTAAGACTAAGAAGGGATACAGTGGTGTAGCAATTTACTCGCGTATTGAACCTTTGTCCGTAATATACGGGATGAGCATTAAAGAGTTTGATGATGAAGGACGGCTTATTGGCGCAGAATATGACGATTTCTGGCTTTTGAATATTTACTTCCCTAATGGCGGACGTGGCCCTGAACGTCTTGATTTTAAACTTCGCTACTACAACGCTTTTTTAGCCTTTAGTCAGCAGCTCCGAGAGTCAAAACCTGTTATTTTTTGCGGGGACGTAAATACTGCTCACTTCCCTATTGACCTTGCGCGCCCAAAAGAAAATGAAAAGAATACAGGGTTTTTGCCTATTGAACGTAAGTGGATGGATGAACTAATAGAGTCAGGCTATGTGGATGCTTTTAGACAGTTTCATCCACAACAGAGTGAGATATATAGTTATTGGGATACTTTTACCCATGCTCGTGAGCGAAATGTGGGCTGGAGAATTGATTACTTTTTTGTAGTAAATGAATTTTTTAAGAATATAAAGAAAACTGAGATACACACTGAAATATACGGATCTGACCATTGCCCAATTTCCATTACACTCTAAAGGACATTTATCCCCATATATGTCCTTTACCTTGTCCTATATAAGAGTATGCTCATATATAGACCAGGGACATAAAGCTGCGAAGTAATATGTAGCCCGGGATAGATTGATCTTTTATTGCTCTTTGTTCAAAAGTAATCAGAAGCGATCACTATATGCGAATATCCTGCTTGCGCCATCGGGACGTATTCCCCGAATAATAAGAAAGTAAGGAAAGTTCGTTACACGTGAAAGCAAAAATATAAAGCGATATAAGGACTACTAAGCTCCTGAAGGCCATCCATACCTTGCCCAGCTCCCAACCTGGCCTTCAAAACAAAGTCCCACATTTGCTGTTCTTAAAGTGCCTAAGAGGCCGTGCAGAGCGATTTCAAAGATTGGAATCCCTCTTCACGGCCTCTTTTTGTATATATTTCACGTGAAACTAGTCTATTTTAGACAGTTTCTAGCAAACGTGGTTTCTATCAAGTATTCTTTGTAACTCTTCCTCCTCCTTTTCTTCACGCTTCTTTTTTCCCGAGTCACCTAAATCTTTAAGCTCCTTGTCAGATAATGTAAGCAAATAGTTTGTTTTTTCGTCCAAGTATTCCTCATTATTTCGTGAAGACTCATCTAATACTTCTTCTAAAAGCGCGCTCAGAATCCAGCCAAGGCGTGGACCAGGTTCCACATGAAACTTATCCATAATTCTATTACCATCAGTTTTAAGCATTCCCACTGATATTGGATCGCGAAGAGCTTCTTCAACCATTGCTACGTACTTTCTAAAGCGAAAAGGTTGTTCTTTAGGCCGGCCTGTTCCAATACGGTCGCAAATACGTAAATTAAGCAGATCCCATATATTCTCTTCCCCTACATTACGAATCATTCTACGAACAGCTGAAAGGGTAATTTGATCGGGATCAGAGAAGAACATATGCCATCTAACTAATTTCGTTACTTTTTCAATGGTTTCACGTGAAAACTTTAGTTCTTCAAGTGCCTTTTTTGTTACACGAGCACCAACAACTTCATGTCCGTGAAAGGTCCAATCATTTTTTTCTGGTGACCACCGTCTAACCTCTGGCTTTGAGATGTCGTGAAATAGAGCAGAAAGGCGGGTATCAAAATCCCATCCTTTGTCAGCAGCGTGCTGCATTGAACGCATTAAGTGACCAAACACATCATAGCTATGGGCTTGGTTCTGTTCAATACCTATACCTTTCGTGAGGATAGGGGAAATGAATTCAAGAAGCCCTAATTGCTGACAGAGTAACAAGGCCATCATTGGCTGATTTGAGTTAAGTATACGTATAAATTCATCACGAATACGTTCCTTGGAGACGTGCTGCAAATTAGACGCTCTTTTTTCTATTCCGGCAGCTGCCTCTGAATCAAGAGCAAAGCCTAGTTCTGCCACAAGTCGCACTGCCCTCATTAGGCGAAGTGCGTCCTCTTCAAATCTATCCTCAGCAACTCCAACGGTACGTAATACCTGCAACTCGATATCTTTTTGTCCTTTATAAGGATCTATTATTTGTCCTTTAGATTCATTATAAGCAATAGCATTGATTGTAAAATCTCTACGCATTAAATCCTCCTCTAGGTTGTCCCCAAATGTTACTGCGTCAGGTCTGCGCTTATCGCTGTACTTGGTTTCAGTTCGATACGGGGTTACTTCAATAATCTTAAGAGTCTCATCATCTGTTTCACGTAGAACACCCACCGTTCCAAAGTCATTTGTATAGAATGACTCAGGAAACACAGCTTGTATCTCTTCCGGAGTAGCGTTTGTAGTTATATCCCAGTCTTTGGGCTTTCTTCCAATAATCAGGTCTCGTACGCATCCACCAACAAGATATGCTTCAAAGCCTGCTGAACGCAGTTTCTGAGAAACATCTTTAACTTCGTGAGGTACCTGGAATTCCATTAGAAAAATAGTAGTACGGAGGTAGCCTTTCTCCTAGCCTGTAGTAAAGTAGTTTTATTGCTCCTGTGGTGAAATGGATATCACAACGGTCTTCGGAACCGTCGTTCCAGGTTCGAATCCTGGCGGGAGCACACTTACAAAATGACCAGTAAGACTTTGGTTAGTTTATCGCCAATACGTACTGTATTGATGTGGGGGCAAGAGTGTGAGATTATATAGCCCAAGCGGATATGGTTTAGTGGTAAAATGCGTCCTTGCCAAGGACGAGTCGGGAGTTCGATTCTCCCTATCCGCACCAATTGAATACAAATGACGGCTCTCGCGCTGAGAGCCGTCATTTGTATTACGGACGTGGTGGGGGACAGAATTGTGTATAACTGGGGATAAACCTGTTAGTAGTGGGGATAAAGGACAGTAACTTTTTCAGAAATAGTTTAGAAAGTTCTTAATATAACCTTATATATACTTGTTATTGTTAAAGACGATGAATTTAGATAGTTATACACGTAAGGACATAGGTGATCTTGGAGAGCGCGTAGCTTGTGAATACCTTAGGCGGGCAGGTTTCACTATTAATAACCGTAATGTATCAGGAAAGATGGGAGAACTGGATATTGTCGCGGAAAAGGGGAATACTCTTCACTTTATTGAAGTGAAATCTTTAAAATGTAAATCTTTTCCAAATAAAGAACTTAATGAGGGATATCATCCAGCAAATAATCTTCATACGAAAAAAGTGCGAAAAGTAGTTCGTACTGCTGAATGGTTTGTTGCCTGTGCTAAATGGAAAGGGGTGTGGCAAGTAGATGCTGCGCTAGTATGGCTGCGTGATAGGGATGGGTTAGCTCGTGTAAGTTATTACCCACAGATTTTGTAGGATAGACCGAATTTAAAAACCTGGTAGGATGAGCAAATCGAGCATCCAGTCGGGGCGTCGTATACCGGTAGTACGCATCCTTTGGGAGGATGATGACGGAGTTCAATTCTCCGCGCCCCGACTGGGTGTTTGATATCAAGCGGGATTAGTTTAATGGTAGAACTACAGTTTTCCAAACTGTTAGCAGGAGTTCGATTCTCCTATCCCGCACACACATTAAGAATGCGAGCTAGAAATCTCTGCCAATCAGATATGTGCGCGGTAAGGTGTTAGGATATAAGTATCTATGAGTATGGAAGGAATGAAATTCCCGCAGTATCGAGGTCCTGAAAAAGAAAACGAGACTTCATCTATAATTGAACTCGAATCAATTCTTGCAGGGTTAAGACAAATGGGAGCTACCCCTACGAAAAATCCTATTAATGAGGATATGGTGGAGTTTCCTGAAGCTAATCGACTCGGTTCTGAAGATGAAAGAGCGTTACAGGAAGTAATTGCTCGTTTGCGATTGAATAAATAGTTACTCAAGGCTTTAAAGAAGGTCATAACCGGAGTCAGACCTTGTGTATGGGGCTATTTTAAGCTCCTCAGAGTGCTGTACGAACCTTAGTAAGTATTGCCACGAAAGGAGAAGACACTAATGAATTTCTCGCTTTAACGAAGCAATTACTGATTCGGTGCGACGAATAGCTGTTTCAAGCTTATCCGCCTCACGTTTTTTATCTTCAAGTCGACGGTGCGCATGGTCTTCAAGATCTCTTGCTTCCCGTAGGGTTTGTTCGTGCTCACGTGTTTCCTGCTCCAATCTCCTCTCATGAGCTTTGAGAGTATCTTCAGCATCATGCTCCTTTCTCTTTGTTTCTTCGAGTTCACGCTCGAGAGTGCGTTCAGCTTCTTTTAGGAGATCGATATTTCGTTTAGAATCTCGGATTGCATTCTCCTCTTTATTCTCAGCATCTGTAGTAGGGGAATTTCCATCCCGTTTTGCTGTACGAATGCGGCGCTCTAGTTCTGGTGTCTCAGCTTGAATAGCATGTAGTTCCAAACTATCTCTACTTAAAGTCCGCTCCAAATCAGTAATTTTCCCCCTTACGGTCCGCTCGTGAAGTTCTTTCTCGGCTTTTTCGTGAAGTCGCTTACGTTCAAGGAATATTTCTTCATCGTGTTTACGATCTTCCTCGAGTCTTTTTGCGTCGTCGTGTAAAAATGGGCTTGGGGTACTCGCCATAGTAGTTCGTCTCTAGCTAGTCGCTACGGGGAGCGATTCAAATGTTGTGTGAAAGTCCGCCATCCACCTATCATTTACTTCTTTCGGGTTATTTTTGATGTTCTCTGCAATTTCAGGATGCTCTGTGCCAAGATGCACCCATGCCTGGTGAATCATGTCTTCCGATGTTTCAGATTTAAATTCAGTGGTGCATGTTGCTGGACCTCCAATAACTGAGCAGGAAAGGATTTTCATATCAGTATTTGTTTGCTTTAGTATGTACACAGTATAGCTCGGGATAGTTATATGTATGAGATAGATAGCATAAAGGCCCCGCAAAGCGGGGCCTTTATGCTATAAGAAATAGTTAATTACTTAACTGAATCCTTGAGCGCCTTAGCTGCACGGAACTTCGGAGTTCGTGTTGCTGCAATCTGAATAGTCTCTCCAGTGCGAGGGTTGCGGCCAGTACGAGCTGGACGAGCCTTTGCACTAAAGATTCCGAGACCTGCGATTGATACCTCGTCGCCAGCTTTAAGGCCATCAACGATGCATGAGATCATGGTCTCGACAGCGCGGTCTGCGTCAGCTTTAGTGCCGCCGAGGACGTCTTGCACTTTCGTTACGATATCTACTTTATTCATAGAGTAGTGAGATTGATTAGGGATAAATCCCCACGGGGAGGACTATGCTAAAAAGTATAGGAAATGCGCCATATTTTGCAATAGCTACATAATTGAAGAGGGGATAGCGAAAATTGATTGACATTCCCTCTAAACACATGCAATATTTTATTTAGAAAGAGCACAGGAGGAATCAATGATTCATATTTTTGCTGAAATAACCTCATTCTTATCGTTTCTGTCCGCATTATTGTTTTTTAAATGGCTGTGTTTACGTATTGGTCGAAAACCAAGCCATGGCGACAGTGCATTTTCTTTGTACTTTGCATTTACCATTATGTTTTTCGTGCTCGGCATCTTTCAAATAACGAGTCCTGATGAATTCTGGTCTTGGTATCTCAATGTCTTTTTGGCCATGTTCTTTGCTTTGTTCTTTTTCGCAATTCTAGATATTAAGCGTTTGATTCGAAAAATGCAGAGTGCTTAATAGTGAGAACACCCCTTTAATTTACGTTAGAGGGGTGTTTTACAACACTCTTTTCACTTATCGCGCAAACTCAACAACTCGATTCTCGCGAATCACATTTACCTTAATTTCTCCGGGATATTTTAATTCTTCCTGGATACGAAGGGCAATTTTACGTGCAAGTGCGTGCGCTTCAAGGTCAGAAACTTTTCCAGGGTTAACAAATATGCGAATTTCACGTCCCGCAGATATCGCGTATGCCTTTTCGACACCCGGGAAGCTCATCGCAACACGTTCAAGTTCTTCAAGACGCTCAAGGTAGCGTTCTACGGTATCGCGGCGAGCGCCAGGACGTCCTGCGGACACAGCGTCAGCAATCTGTACAATGATTGATTCGGGCGTTTCATACTCATATTCTTCGTGGTGAGACTGCATTGCCTGTATGACACGGGTATCAACACCAAATTTTTCAAGAATACGACGACCGATTTCTACATGAGTTCCTGCAACTTCATGATCAACAGCCTTTCCGATGTCATGGAGAAGAGCTCCGGCACGCGCTATCTCAGGATTTGCACCTAGCTCTTCAGCAAGCATGCCTGCTATGTGTGCCATTTCAATAGAATGGGTAAGTACATTCTGTCCGTAGCTCGTACGGAAATGAAGACGGCCAAGGAGAGCAACAAGTTTCGGGTCTAAACCAACCACACCAGCTTCATACGAAGCTTCTTGACCCTTCTCTTTCATGAGGGTTTCTGCCTGACTTCGTACCTTTTGTACCGTTTCCTCAATTTTTGCAGGCTGGATACGTCCATCTTCAATAAGTGAATCAAGTGATATTTTTGCGATATGGCGACGGAGCGGATCAAAAGAAGATAGCGTAATGGTGTTAGGGGATTCGTCGATAATTAGATCGACGCCGGTTGCGCGCTCAAACGCTTTTATATTACGTCCGTCTTTTCCAATGATTTTTCCTTTAATCTCTTCAGAAGGAATAGGAACAGAGAGTGCCATTATTTCCGCATTTACCGGATTTGAAAGACGATGAATAGTTGTGAGAAGAATTGAACGCGCTTTATCTTCAAGTTGCTTACGTCCGTTTGCCTCTAACTTCTGGATGCGAGCAAGAAGTGCAGATTCTTGAGCTCTCTCCACTTCGTCCATGAGACCCTTCTTTGCTTCAGCTTCTGAGAAATTTGCGATCCGAGCGAGTTCAGCTTGACGCTCCTTTAATACTGCCTCTGACTCGGTTCGAAGTTTAAGCGCAATATCTTCTCGAGCAGCCAGAGAAAGTTCTCGTTCATCAAGAAATTCTTCTCGCTTCAAAATACGAGCAGTCATACGTTCGAGACGACTCTCTCGTTCACGAAGTGGAGCGGAGCGAGTAAGTTCAACTTCCTCAGCTTCGCGCTCTGCGTCTTTAACAATTCGACTCGCACGTTCACGCGCATCCAAAAGTTTTTGTTTCACTTCAATTTCCAAAGAACCGCGCTGGCCGAGCGCGATAAGAAGGCGAAGGATATATCCAAGAGCAATGCCGCTAAGGCCCGAAAGGGCAAGGAGTATAAGAACGAGTTGAATAGACATATATAAGGTAGGGTCGATGACCTGCGCACCGTACCATATTTAGGAGCAGGGGTATAGTAAGCGCATAAAAAAGGAGGAGCCGCGTAGCGGCTCCTCCTTTTTGACACAAATTACCTCCTACTTATATACCTGGTCGATAATTCCGTATTTCTTAGCCTCGTCTGCGGTTAGGAAGAAATCACGATCAACATCATGCTCAATTTTTGAAAGCGGTTGTCCTGACGTCTTTGCAAGAATTTTGTTTAGTCGATCACGCAGTGACAAAATACGCTTCGCACTAATCTCAATATCGCTCGCTTGGCCCTCTGCTCCACCATGTGGTTGGTGAATCATGATGTCTGCATTAGGAAGTGCAAATCGTTTTCCTTTAGCACCCGAAGCAAGAATGATTGAACCCATCGATGCTGCCATACCAACTGCCACAGTCGCCACATCTGGTTTTATGTGATTCATAGCATCAACGATTGCGAGTCCAGAATGAACGTGCCCTCCGGGAGAGTTCACATAAAGGAATATGTCTTTCTTTGGATCTTCTGACTCAAGGAAGAGGAGTTGAGAAATAATGAGGTTCGCAACTTCGTCATCAATCCCTCCACCAAGGAAGACAATTCTATCTTTGAGGAGGCGTGAATAAATATCGTAGCCGCGTTCACCGAACTGAGTCTTTTCTACAACCATAGGAACGAGGGTGTTTGCACGCGGAGGAAGTGATCTAGTCATATTAAAAGGTTAGAAGGTAATGATACCAAAATGGCGTATTGGTGGCGAACGGTAAGAATTACTAGTACCAACTCCTAGTTCTTAATTGTTGAGGTTGCGGTAGATTGTTCCACAGGCTGATACCGCTTGTTGAAGCTGTAGAACGCACCGCTAACAATAATACTTAGAATGAGAGCGAGACCGATAAATAGGCCCCAAGGAGTCTTTGATTTCGGCTGGGTAGGTTCCATATAGTTCTTAGTATATCTGCCGGCCGGCTTTCGTGAAACTTAGTAGTGAGTAATCGAAATCTAAAAACTCCCCGGGGCTAAGTGCCTCGGAGAGTTTTTAGATGTTCTTTAGTTTTTCTTCAGAACTATTTTATCTTCTCTTCAGAATACAGTTTCACAGCGCGTTCGAATGCTGCCTTTGCGGCTACGGAGTCTTCGAATTCTCCAACCTCCACAACCTTATTCTGAAGCTGCTTGTACGTTGCAAAGAAATGTTTTATTTCTCTAAGCGTATGAGCATTTACGTCCTTAATGTCTTTTACGTCCTTGAAGCGAGGATCGCCTGCAGGAACGGCAATAACTTTTTCGTCAGCCTCACCTGCATCAATCATGTGCATAATTCCAACAGCGCGAGCCTCAACCAACACTCCAGGGAAGAGAGGTTCGGTTGTTAGGAGTACCACATCAAGTGCATCACCGTCATCCCACAATGTCTGTGGAACAAAACCATAGTCAAAAGGATATGCCTGTGCCGTATGGTTCACTCGGTCGAGTTTAATGATCCCTGTCTCTTTATCAATCTCATATTTATTCTTTACTCCGCGTGGAATTTCGATGATGACGTTCATCATCTCTGTGGAACCAGCGGGAACGTCGTGTAGAAGGTTCATAGGGTAGAAGTTACTGTTTCACGCGCTTATGACTGATCAGCTTTGTCCGCAAGATTGTCGCGGTCATCACTATTTTCAGACGTCCCGTTATCACTAAGGTTAACCTCGTCTTCTACCGTAAGAGAGCCAGTATTCTCAGAAGCAATTTCTTCTGAGGTGATAATCACTTCTGTTTCACTACCCTGAAGACCTGCCTCTAGAGAAGGAGCTTCTTCAGCTGCAATCTCCTGTGCTTCAAGATCTGCTTCAGCTGCAGTAACAGCTTCGTCTGAAGCTTTCGCATCGAAGGAGATTTCATCGTTCTCTGATCCTCCAACATTTGCTCCACCCGTTGACTCAATGTCGATGTTCCAGCCTGTGAGTTTTGCGGCAAGACGAACGTTCTGCCCTCCACGGCCGATGGCGAGTGACTGCTGGTCTTCGCTCACGGTTACTTTCGCGCGATGGTCTGCATCGTTAAGTTCAACCTCAATTACGGTTGCAGGGTTGAGCGCTTCTTTGATGTAATTAACCTGATCATCTGACCACTCAATAATGTCGATGCGCTCACCGCCGAGTTCACCCATAACGGTGGACACACGCACGCCGCGCTGACCGACGAGTGCGCCAACAGGATCAACATGCGGATCGATAGAAGCGATCGCAATTTTTGTACGACTTCCTGCTTCACGCGCGAGCCCCTTCACCTCAAGTGAACCGCTTGCGAGCTCAGGTACCTCAGCTTCAAAAAGCTTGATGAGGAATTTTGGATGCGAACGTGAGAGACGAAGATATACTCCACGGAATCCCTCGTCTACCGTATAAAGGAATGCACGAATACGTTCACCGGCGCGGAAGCGCTCTCCAGGAATTTGTTCTTCGTACGGAATGATTCCTGTCGCGCGTCCAAGGTCGACGAAGATTGCTCCGCGTTCCATGCGCTGCACGATACCGGAAACGATTTCACCTTTCTTGTGTCCGAATTCTTCAAGAATCGAAAGCTTCTCTGCTTCGCGGATTTTCTGGATAACAACCTGCTTTGCCGTCTGTGCGGCAATACGTCCGAAATCATCTTGAGGTTCAAGAGGGAAGATAAGTTCTCCTCCAAGCGCAGCCGCACGCATGATACGTTTTGCGTCTTCAAGAAGAATATGTTTCTCTGCGTCGAAGCGAGGGAGCTCTCCCTCAGCGACTACTTCCTCAGCTTCGTTCTGGAAGTACGTTCGGGTTCGGTCTTGATCAACCTCTTCCGCAACTTCTTCTTCAGAAACGAAACGAACCATAGTGTCGTCCACAATGGTTTTTACTTGTTCAAAGGAAACACCACCAGAATTCATATCGAGTTTTGCTCGAACGACCTGGCCGCGCTTTCCGTATTCTTTTTTATATGCCGTCGCCATCGCTGATTCGATAGCCTCCATCATCGTTTCACGAGTGATGCCTCGGTCTTCAAATTCTCCCAGAACTGAATGAATGGTTTTAAGGTCCAACATAGGTTCAATATTTAGTTTTGTGCACGCAAATAATTTTTTTGTGTAAGCTGTCTCTCGCACATTTATATAAAATGCCCGCGGGTGCGGACATTTCAGACCTTAAAAACATACCATAAATAGGGAGGTGTGGTCAATAAGACCAGCACAGCAGAAGTACCATCTCTTTTTTGTTCCCCCTATTCACGCAGACGCTTTTGCAATGCTTCGGTATACTGTAAGAAGCATGCAAGTCTCTGAAAGCGAACTCAAAAATTTCATCCTTGATTCCGGACTCGTGTCACGGAAGGATGTTGAAGCTGCCGACGAAGAAGCAAAGACGCGTAAGCAGTCTATAGGTGATGTATTGGTATCTGGAGGCATTCTCTCAAGTGATGCCCTTCGTCGCATCAAGGCGTACGTCCTTGGAATTCCATTCGTGAATGTGAAGGATATGAAGATCCCGTTCGAAATCCTTTCACTCATTCCAGAGCCGATAGCCCGTACCCACAGCATTATTGCGTTTAAGAAATCAGACACTGAACTTGAAGTAGCGATGCTCGATACTGAAGACCTGCCGGCTATTGATTCAGTACGTAAGAAAACAGGACTAAAGATTCTTCCACGACTTACGGATGATGAGTCAATAAAGCATGCACTCCTTTTGTATCAGAAATCTCTCAAGGAAGAGTTTGGTGATCTTATAACCACAGAAGCAGGGAAGCTTAAGGTGGTTTCTGAGAATCCTGATGGAGATGCTTCAGGTGAGGACCTTAAAAAGATGGCAGAAGATCTTCCCATTGTACGTATTGTGGATACGCTTCTTCGTCACGCCATAATCCAAGGTGCTTCTGATATTCATATTGAGGCCCTTGAGCAGGAAGTACTTGTCCGTTACCGCATTGACGGTATTCTTCATGACGCCATGACGCTCCCTCGTGCTGCTTCGGCGGGCATCATTGCACGTATTAAGGTGTTGGCGAACCTTAAGCTCGACGAAAAGCGTTTGCCTCAGGATGGTCGTTTCAAAATGGAAACAGATGGAGATAAGGTTTCATTTCGTGTCTCGCTCCTACCGACCTATTACGGAGAGAAGATCGTCATGCGTCTTCTTCGTGAAACAGGGGAGGGCTTCACACTCGACGTTCTTGGACTCCACGGCGCTCCACTCGAACGAATTCACCAAGCCATGCGTCAGACAACAGGAATCATTCTTATTTCTGGTCCAACCGGTTCTGGTAAGACGACCACGCTCTATACTATTTTGGACATACTTAATACTCCTGATGTAAATATTTCAACAGTAGAAGATCCGATCGAATACCAGATGAAGCGCGTAAATCAAACGCAGGTTAATCCTGTTATTGGATTTACGTTTGCGCAGGGTCTCCGTGCCCTTCTTCGTCAGGACCCAAACATTATTATGGTTGGGGAGATTCGAGATGCGGAGACTGCCTCACTTGCTATTAACGCAGCCCTTACGGGTCACCTCGTACTCTCGACTATTCACACAAACTCAGCTGCTGGAGCAATCCCTCGTCTTATGGATATGGGTGTTGAGCCATTTCTCCTCGTCTCAACGCTTCGTCTTGTGGTCGGTCAGCGTTTGGTTCGAAAACTCTGTGATGGAAAAGAACCCTATACGCTTGATAGTGTTGCGCGGGATAAGGTGGCAACCGATGAGAAATTTAAATGTGCGCTCGCAGCCCTTACCGAAGAAAAGCTTATAAAAGAGGGAACGACTCTTGATACGGTCCCATTTTACAAACCTATGCCCTCAGCAGAATGCGAAGACGGCTACCACAGCCGTATAGGAATCCACGAAATTCTTACGGTTTCACCCGCTATACGTGATCTAATCCTTCACGGTGGAACCCCCGACGCTATCGAAGCACAAGGACGGAAAGAAGGAATGCTTACCATGCTCGAAGATGGCCTATATAAGAGTGCGCGTGGCATCACCAGTCTTGAAGAAGTACTACGCGCCGTATCTGAGTAGCACGAGGAGAAGGTAATCGCATGCTAAAATTTTCATAATGAAATTTAGCGTCACGGTGCACACCACTGAAGGAGAAGACCAGACATCAGTAATGGAAGCGGAGAACCGTTTTGAAATTTACTCTAAGGTAGAAAAGAGTGGGGGAGCCGTCACAAAACTAGAAGAAGTTGGCTCGTCTCTCGAACTACCAAAGTGGATGAATATCCGTTTTGGAAGTGGTATAAAGACCGAGACACGTATTACGTTTACAAAGAACCTCTCCGCAATGCTTGGGGCAGGGCTTACGCTTTCCCGGGCTCTTTCTGTTATTGAACGCCAAGCTACAAATAAATATTTCAAGGAAGTCATTCAGAAACTTCAAGAAAGCGTAAAAGCTGGTTCTGGATTCCACGAATCATTAGCGCTCTATCCTGCTATTTTCTCACGTTTGTTTATCGCGATGACAAAAGCTGGAGAAGAATCAGGAAAACTTTCAGATACTCTTACCGTGGTGGCGCGTCAGATGGAGACATCGAGTAACTTAACGAAGAAAGTTAAAGGAGCGATGATCTACCCGGGAATTATTCTCTCAGCGATATTCATTATAGGTATCCTCATGCTTATGTTTGTGGTGCCAACACTTTCAAGCACGTTCCGCTCTCTGGGTGTTGATCTTCCACTTACGACACGCATTATTGTTTCTTCTTCTGACTTTGTCTTACACAATTCTCTTATTGTTCTTGGAGGAGTGGGAATCTTTATAGCACTTGCGATAGCTGGTGTACGGAGTGAAAAGGGAAGTAAGGCGGTGCTCTTTGCGTCACTTCATATACCGGTTATTGGGGAATTGGTTAAAGAAACGTTCAGTGCGCGCGCAGCGCGCACCTTATCTTCGCTTCTTTCTTCTGGAGTGGAAATGCTAACCGCCATAACCATTGCCGCTGAAGTAGTCGGGGAAAATGTTTTTGGAGGAGTTCTTAAAGAAGCTGAGGAGCTTGTCCGCAAGGGAGAGCCACTTTCTGCTGCCTTTGATTCACATCACGAACTATTTCCAATTTTCGTATCGGAAATGATTTTAGTTGGAGAAGAAACGGGAAAGGTGGCAGACATGCTTGGTCAAGTCGCTGAATATTATGAAAAAGATGTTGATGAAAAGACTAAAGATCTCTCAACAATTATTGAACCAATCCTCATGCTCTTCATTGGAGTATTCGTTGGTGTGTTCGCACTCTCTATGATTGCTCCTATTTACTCACTCTCAAGCAAGATTTAACAGGGTGTATACTGGCGTAATGTACTACGTGGAACGTATGTGGTCCGGTGTTCTAAGTAATCTTGCTCGTACCAAACACCAACTGGCGCTTCATTCCCCTGATATTCTTCTCGCACTCGTAATTTTAATAGCGGGGTATATCTTTTATCGTGCGACTGCGTCAATTTTTCGTAAACTCCTACTGCGAAGTCGCATACAGGACGCATTTGCAAGTCTTCTCATAAATAATGTCTATAAAATATTCGTTGCCGTTATTACGATTATCACTGCAGCAGGTCAGCTTGGGTTAAACATAACCGCCCCCCTCGCCGGAATTGGAATCTTAGGTATTGCCGTTGGTTTTGCAGCTCAGGATTCACTCTCTAATATTATTGCAGGTTTCCTCATTTTCTTTGATAAGCCGTTTCGTGTTCGGGACTATGTAACTATTGGAGATAACTATGGCCGCGTTGAGCTTATAACAATGCGTAGCACGCGTATCCGAACGCAAGATAATAAATACGTAGTTATTCCAAACCAAAAAATTATTAATGAGGTACTTGTTGATCATTCAACGAATGGAGATACTCGTTTAATTGTTCCAGTAACCATTACGTACGAAGCATCATTAGAAACCGCACGTGAATCTATTCTTTCAAAATTTGCAGCAATAGACGGAATCCTTAAGAAACCAGCAGCAGACGTAGTGGTTGATAAGCTTGCAGACTCAGGAGTGAATCTCCAAGCGCGGTTCTGGATTGCGAATGCTGCTGATGAACGCAAATATCATTTCATTGCAACTGAAGCAGTAAAAAATGCGCTACACGAAAGTAATGTAGCTATTGCGTATCCGCATATTCAGATTATTTCAAAGTAGCTTTCGTGTGTGCGGTATCATACGAAGGTATGCATACGAGCGCCCGAATGCGAGGCATGTCCTTTATGGATGTCATTATTGGAACGGCGCTTATGCTTATTATTTTTACCGCGCTTGTTGGTCTTCTCCGTACCTCGCTCCAAGTAGCTTCACTCGCAAAAACACGCTCAATTGCCACAACTATTGCAGAAAGTCAGATGGAATATATTCGTTCGCTTTCCTATGACCAAGTAGGAACAATTGGTGGAATTCCAGCCGGAACAATTCCACAAATTTCAACAACTACCCAAAATGGGATTTCATTTCCAGTACGTACGTTAATTGAATATGTTGATGATGCTGCCGACGGAGTAGGAGCTGCAGATACAAACGGTATATCCACTGACTACAAGCGTATTAAGGTGAGTGTCACGTATGTGGCAAACAAACGGACTCAGACTATAGATCTCAATTCAGTGTATTCGCCACTTGGTCTGGAGACTACGACCGGGGGAGGGACGCTAAAAGTGAGTGTGGTTAATGCAGTAGGCGCCGGCGTAGCCGGCGCCTCAGTCCACATAACAAACTCAAGCATAAGTCCGACCGTTGACCTTACAACTTTTTCAAACGCACTCGGAATTGTTTTTCTTCCTGGCGCTCCAACATCAACGCAATACCAGATCGAAGTATCAAAAACAGCGTATTCAAACGCGCAAACCTATGCGCGAGATGCGACTAATCAAAACCCAACGCCTGGGTACCTGACGGTAGTCCGTAATCAAACAACAACAGGTACGTTTGCGATTGATCTTCTGTCTACCCTTGCGGTCAAAACGTTTTATCCTATCGCATCATCAACGTACGCTGACACCTTCTCATCAAGTTCTGGGGTAACGTCGACAACCAATACTGCAGTCATAAGTGGTGGTGTTCAACTCACAAACGATATAAATGGATATGCTCTATCAGGAAACGTGAAGAGTAGTACTCAAACGCCGACGTATTTAGCTGGATGGGGTATGGCAATCGCCACGACAACGCTCCCTGCAGGAACATCTATTCGTTTCCATATCACTACAGGTTCAGGTGTACTGCTTCCCGACACCGCTCTTCCAGGGAATGCCTCTGGATTTACCGGTAGTGTCTGGCTTGGTTCACTTTCTACTAGCACATACCCTGCATTAGCACTGTCTGCTGATCTTACGACGACCTCAACCAGCTCAACACCCATACTTCAAGACTGGTCATTGTCGTATGCGCGAGGACCAATTCCATTCCCGAATGTATCGTTTAGCCTTACCGGTGTTAAAACCATTGGCTCAACGGGAGCCGGTGCGCCTCTGTATAAGACAAATGTGTCTAGTACTACGGGTGCGTCAGGAGTAAGCACTCTTTCACTTGAATGGGATGCTTATACGCTTGTGCTCCCTGCGTATGACGTAATCTCAGCCTGCAATGCACCGCCATACTCACTCTCTCCTGGTACGTCTTCAAATACGTCACTCATACTTGCTACGAGTACGTCACATATGGCACTTGTTTCAGTTCGTGATGTAAATGGCGCAGTAGCCGGAGCTTCTGTGACCATATCTCGTTCTGGATTTTCCAAGACGGTGATAACTGATTCTTGTGGCAGTGCGTACTTTGGAGGACTTACCAGCTCTACGTACGACGTTAGTTCATCAAAGACCGGCTATACTACCTTTAATGCGACAAGTATTCCAATCTCCGGACATGTCTTCTACTCTGTATCGATGGAATAGTGTATCTCGAGGAATGACCCTCGTTGAGCTTCTTGTAACCATATCAATCCTTACCGTAGTGAATATTGCACTCATGACGTTGATACAGTCTTTCTATAAAAATAATAATTATTTAATAGAGGAAACTTCAGCGCTTGCTAGCGCACGCAAAGGAGTTAATGATGCAATAGTTTCCTTGCGTGAAGCTTCGTATGGGGATGATGGTTCATACCCTATTGCTTCAGCAGCCACGTCAACCGTAACCCTATACGCGGATATTGACTCTGATGAAACGGTGGAGCGCGTAAAATACATACTTACCAATGGAACGCTGTACCGGACACTTACGAACTCTAGTGGTAGTCCTGCAGCCTACCCAGCAGTGTCACAGTCAACGACTACAGTCGCTACAAACGTTCGTAATACTAATGCGACTCCGCTTTTTACGTACTATGACGATACTGGTACCCAGCTCTCAACCACGTCAACAAACGTTGCCTCAATATCTTCTGTGCGAGTCCAGGTGTTAGTTGACCTTAATCCAAACCGCGCGCCGAACGTGTTTACACTATCCCAGTCAGCAACGTTACGTAATCTACAACGACAATAGTATGAGACGGAAACAGCCACGCGGATTTCTTATGCTTCTCGCTATCGTGTTTGGTGCAGTATTTCTTACGATACTCGGAGCGCTTTCCAGTTTTTCTATAACGCAAAATCATTTTCAGTCATCTACAACAGGGAAATCAAAGGCACTCTCACTCGCGGAGGCAGGACTTGAATACTACCGCTGGTTCTTGGCACATAACCCGACCGATCTTCAGAACGGTACTGGTCAGCCAGGTCCGTATGTTATTACGCAAAACGATCCTGAAGGAGGGAGTATTGGTACCTACTCGCTTGCTATCACGGGAAACCAATCATGCGGACAGATTACCTCTATCGATATTACCTCAACGGGAAGACCTTCTGACGGTTCGAATACCTCCCGCACCATAAAGGCTCGATACGCTCAACCTACGGTTGCGCAGTACTCATACATTATTAATGACAGTGTATGGGCAGGAAGTGATCGTGTTATTAACGGCCCTTATCACTCAAATGGCGGTGTACGCATGGATGGAACAGCAAATTCACGCGTCACAAGTTCACTTTCTTCTTGGTTGTGTACAAGCAGTTTCGGATGTTCACCGGATCAAACAAAGAATGGTGTCTTTGGGGCTAGTACTAACAGTACACTCTGGAGTTATCCCGTGCCGCAGGTGGATTTCTCAGGAATTTCCGCAGACTTTGGCACCCTTAAAACTAAGGCGCAGTCACTAGGTTTATACTATGCGCGCTATAGCTCTGGAAACGCCGGTACAACAAATTACGCACGAGGGTACCACCTCATCTTTAATGCAGACGGAACCGTCACGGTAAAGAGGGTGTCGAATACTGCATCGCTATCCGTTCAGCCAATTAATCCTGCAGACTCTACCACTGATCGTACGGTTATAACGAATGAAACTACCTTAGGCACATACGCGGTCCCTTCGACCTGCGGTCTTATATATGTGGAAGATAACGTATGGGTTGAGGGAGTTATTACCAAAAAAGTAACCTTGGTAGCGGCGAACGTGGTTAATGCTGGAGTCGCGCCTTCAGCGATGCTTCCCAACAATATTACCTATAGTGGAACTTCGGCAGGACTTACTCTTATTGCAGAAAATGATGTTCTGGTAACTGGTGCCTCACCGAACACCATGACCCTAAACGGTATCTTTATCGCACAGGACGGAGCTTTTGGACGTAATTATTATGGATGCCCAAGTAGTTATGAACCACGTACTACGCTCACTATTCAAGGCACTACCGTTTCAAATAAACGTACCGGTACTAAATGGATAAACGGCTGTTCGAGTGGGGATGCGGGGTACCAAACCCGAAATGACGCATATGATCGTACGCTTGCAACAGATCCTCCGCCGTTCACTCCAAATATTTCAACAGACTATCAGTTTGTTGACTGGCATGAGCAGTAGAATGTAGAGGTGTCTCAGATCTGAGCTTTCATAGGTCGACATGATACGATTAGCTCAATGCTTATCGTTGCTAACTGGAAGGCCTATGTTGAGTCAGTATCTAAGGCAAAAGCGCTTGTCGTTTCCGCAAAGAAACTTGGAATTAAAAAAGGAGTGGAGATAATTATTGCTCCACCTGCGCCGTACCTAGGGCTGTTGGTACAAAAGCGAAGCACTATAGCTTTTGCGTCACAGGATATTTCTGACTCTACGGGAGGTGCTTCCACTGGTGAAATAACTGCGGCGTTACTTCATGATTTAGGAGTTTCATACACTATCATTGGCCATTCCGAACGTCGTGCAATGGGAGAACAAGACGCTCGCATTTCATCTAAGGTCCAGCGCGCGCTTGCGCAAGGACTTATTCCCATTGTGTGCATAGGAGAGCATGAACGTGATAGCGAAGCTACATACCTTCAATTTCTTCGAGCTCAGGTTTCGAGCATCTTCTCTCCACTTGAACTACAAGAACGCAGGCGAGTCATTCTTGCGTATGAACCACTATGGGCGATAGGTAAGAGCGCTGCAGAATCCATAACCCCTCATGACCTGCATGAAATGGTTCTGTATATCCGCAAAGTAGTTAGTGATTTTCTTCCTGGAGCAGCGGCAGATAAGATTCCTGTGCTGTATGGCGGTTCCGTAGAGCCGGCTAATATTCGTTTACTCGCTAGCGGAAGCCAGGTAGATGGATTTCTCGTGGGACATGCAAGCGTTGAAGTTGCAACTTTTTCTGCACTCGTAAAAGCTATTTCGTAATGATCAAGATTGTATTTTTTGCGATCATCGCCACGATCTTCCTTGGATTTATGTACTATGGTGCTCGTTTTATGAGCGCGATGCAGCGATCAAAAGTTCTTATACAAAAGGCTATGCCATACACGCTTGATTCAGGGGCAGGTTTTTCCATGCTGGTACTTGGCGATAGTACCGCTGCAGGTATAGGTGCGGATAAACCAGAAGATACGGTGCCCGGGAGAATAGCGGATGAACTTAATGCTACACACGTAGAGAATTATGCTGTTTCTGGAGCGGTAGTTGATGACCTGGTACTGCAGATTACTGAAGCGCGCCAGACTTCATATGATTTTATTTTAGTGCAGATAGGAGGGAATGACATTACTCGTCTTCATCCTGCAGTACAAACGGCACAAACACTTACTTTCATTCTTAAAACGTTACCTCCAGCAAAGCAGGTGCTCGTTGTTTCAGCCGGTGATGTGGGTGCTGCAACTATTATCCCTCCCTTTTTTCGACCAATCTTTACCAAATTAAACTTGGCGTATCATGCTGAATTTGCAAAAGATTTAGGTGCAGAAGGTATTACGTATGTGAATCTACATGAAGCGCCTGACAATGAGCTTTTTACAACGCACCCTGAGATATACCTTGCTGTAGATGGATTCCATCCTTCGGGGGCAGGGTATGGACTTTGGTTTAATGCCATTAAGCCGCACCTTATCGTTCAGTAAGGTTACTTAGAGCAAGCCACTATTTCCGATCTGGGCATAGGTATTTAAGAATGAAGGAATCGCAAGAGCGAGTCCAATAAGGGGAAGGATAAAAAGAGCAAGGGTGATAACACCAGTCCATAAGAAATACTTTCGAAGTTTTTCAACTGACGAATACATCTTATCTACTTTTTCTTCAAGCACGGCGAGTCGTTGGGTGAGTTCTGGTTCCATGCAGATAGTATAGCGTGCGGTATCATAGTGAGATGAGGAACGTTACGGAAATCCCACGATTAGAAAACATACCGGTACTCGTGCGTACGGCACTAAACGTGCCTGTTGAGAATGGGAAGGTTGTAAATACCTTTCGCCTTCGTTCAGCATTACCAACCATTGAATTTCTACGGAAGAAAGGAGCGCGCGTGATACTTGTTGGTCATTTTGGTGACAAAGGAACAGAAACACTCGAGCCGGTATATGCCGCAATGAAGGATTTGGTACCAGGAATAGTATGGTGCCCGGTAACTGTTGGCCCCGAAGCACGTGCCGCAGTACGAGCACTGCCTCCAGGCGGAGTGATAATGCTTGAGAATGTACGTCGAGATAAAGGGGAAACAGGAAATAGTCCTGAGTTTGCCGCAAAGCTTGCTGAGCTTGCCGACATCTTTGTCGAGGACTCATTTGATGTGTGTCACCGAGAACATGCTTCTGTTGTTGGTGTACCAGCATTACTTGCGCCATATGCAGGTCTTCAAGTTATGAAAGAAGTGGATGAACTGACCAAAGCACTTTCACCAAAAAGTCCCTCAATTGCCATAATTGGAGGTGCGAAATTTACAACCAAAGAACCCGTACTAGCAAAGCTTCTTGAGAAATATGATCGTGTATTTGTCGGAGGAGCGCTCGCGAATGATTTTATGGTCGCGTCAGGCCATTCGGTTGGAAAATCACTTGTATCAAGTGGGGTTGATGAACTTGCAATACGTTCATTACTCAAAAACCCAAAACTCATGTTGCCGCTCGATGAGATAGCGGCGCCTGAAGGCGCCGCTCGTGCAGAGGGAAACGTCTTTGCGCTCGATCGTGTGCCTAAAACTGCAGCAGTCTATGACGATGGTCCAAAAACATCCGAAGCACTAGCTACATTTATTTCTGGTGCGCATACCGTTTTGTGGAATGGTCCTCTTGGTTTATATGAAAAAGGTTTTACCGATGGTACGGAATTACTAGCACAAGCTATAGGTGCGTCTAGTGCGTACTCAATACTAGGCGGGGGAGACACGGTTGCTGCTGTTGAAAATCTGGGTCTCAGCCATCGTTTTTCTTTTATTTCAACCGGAGGAGGAGCAATGCTTGATTTCCTCGCTAAAGGAACCCTTCCAGGACTCCGCGCGCTAGAGCGCTAGGTCAAACGTGCGCGAATTTCTTTTGCTATTTTCTGAGCCTCTTCCTGGTTATATTCCTGGTGGGGCCAGAATTCGAATTCACTTCGGTTATGACGGGGAATGATGTGCATATGTAAGTGATAGATAACCTGACCTGCTTCAGGCTCGTGGTTAGAGTTTATGTGGACCCCTTTAGCTCCCACCGCATCACGTACGGCAGGTGCTATTTTGCGTACCGTTTCCATAACTGCAGCAAGTGTCTGTGGGTCTACGGTAAAAATATTCCGTGTTGGTCTCTTTGGAATAACTAACGTGTGTCCGGGGGTTGTTGGAGCGGTATCCAAAAAAGCGACGGTATATTCGTCCTCGTATACGATTTCACTCGGTACGTCGCCCCGAGCAATCCGGGCAAAGATGCCCTGTTCTCCTTCGATTTCCATAGCACAAGTATAGCGCACCGTATTTTGATATACTGCTTAGTAATGTTCTCTCTCCATGATCCGATAGACAAAGATGTTCGCGAAGCGCTTAAAGAACACGACGACTACACTGCTGCACTTTTATCACGCCGGGGTGTTACCACTGCGAAGGACGCAGATGCATTTCTGTCGCCTTCATATGATGATCACATCGGAGATCCTCTTTTGATTCTTAATATGGAAAAAGCGGCGCGCCGTGTGGCGAAGGCTATTGATTCTCAGGAACGTATTACGGTATGGAGTGATTATGACTGTGACGGTATTCCTGGTGGGGTTGTACTGCACGATTTTTTAAAGAAAGCTAAGGCGAATTTTACAAATTATATTCCCCATCGTCACCTTGAAGGGTACGGTTTGAATAAAGATGGTATTACAAAACTCGCTAAGGAAGGAACAACACTCCTTATTACGGTAGATTCTGGAATTACTGATGTAGATGAGGTTGCATACGCAAACTCTCTTGGTATGGAAGTAATTGTTACCGATCACCATCTTCCGCAGGAAGTTTTACCCCCAGCGTTTGCGGTTATTGATCCGAAGCAGGAAGGTGAGACATACCCGTACCGTGATTTTTGTGGGGGAGGGCTTGCGTGGAAACTTTCATGTGCCGTGCTTGCTGTAGGGTTTACGGGGCGCGAACTCATTACGCCAGGGTGGGAGAAGTGGTTGCTTGATATGGCAGGACTTTCAACGATTGCGGACATGGTGCCGCTCACCGGAGAAAATAGAGTCATTGCGAAATATGGCCTACTTGTAATGCGGAAATCGCGTCGAATTGGTTTACAAAAATTGTGTACCGTTGCGCGTGTTACCCAGCGCTTCATTACCGAAGAAGATGTTGGTTTTATGATTGCACCGCGTGTGAATGCGGCGAGTCGTATGGGAAATCCGATGGATGCTTTTGAATTGTTTACGACTGAAGACGAGATACGTGCAGATGAATTAGCGAAGGAATTGGAAAAGATAAATAGGTCACGCCGCGCCTCCGGCGCGGCAGTTACCCGAGCCGCTCACGAACGCCTGGAAGAGCGAAAACTCACCGGCGAACTTCCTGCTGTCATCGCCATGGGAGACCCTGACTGGCGTCCTGGACTTTTAGGACTTGTTGCAAATTCACTCGCCGAAGAATACGGAAGGCCGGTATTTTTATGGGGGCGTGAAGGAGGAACGACTGCAAAAGGATCGTGTAGAGCGGGCGGAGGTATTTCAGTAGTGGCACTCATGCAGGCAGCATCAGGCGTGTTTGAAGATTTTGGTGGCCATACGGCATCAGGCGGGTTTACCGTAAAAGATGATCAGATATTTACGTTCGAGGAGCGATTGTGTGAGGCGCTTACAACACTTCCTCCTGACGACCGTGGAGAAAAAGTGCGGTATGCAGATCGAGAGATAGTCCAGAGTGCTATCTTAAAACAGGAATTGGCTCGTACGGAAAAGTTTGCACCGTTCGGTATGGAAAATCCAAAACCGGCATTTTTATTGCGTGATATCAAAATACATAAAATGTCCTGGTTTGGAAAAGGAGAAGAGCATCTCCGCCTTGCTCTCGTAAAAGATGATGGTTTTCAAGAAACGCCGCTTGAGGCTATAGCGTTCTTCGCACGTCGTGATCTCGGTACTGCACTTCAAACTCTTCCGAACCGTACCCACATAACTATGCTTGGTCATCTGGAACGCGACACTTTTACGAAGGGTCAGCCGGTGAGACTCCGTATCATTGCGATTGCGCCATAACCAGTTTCGTAAGAATATACATCTACTTTTTTGCTTCGAACCGCTATACTGGGTGAATGCAATTTACGCTCTATGCTGACGGCGGTTCGCGCGGTAATCCTGGACCAGCCGGTTCTGGCTCAGTTGTTTTTGATTCGTCAGGGAAACGGGTTGTTGAAGTGGCTGACTATATTGGTATTACCACCAACAATGTTGCTGAATATGAAGCTGTTTTACGGGGTCTTACGAAATTAAAGGAAACGTACCCCGAAGGGTATTTTAATGATGTTGAGTTACTTGTTCGCTTAGACAGTAAACTCATCGTTGAGCAAATGAAAGGTGCCTATAAGGTGAAACACCCCAATCTTATCCCACGATACTTACAGGTGAAGAATATTATTGCACGCTCCTTTCCGCATGTTTCGTTCGAACACGTGCGACGGGAGTTCAATAAGGACGCTGATGCGCTAGCAAATAAGGCGATGGACAAAGGAGTATAAGAAACTCAGTATTACCTGAAAAGTTTTTGAAGAATATTTGATTAGGTGGTGTGTACAGTAGAGACCGATGCGAAGCATCGGTCTCTACGTATTTGTGTCTTCATACTCCGCGATGATCGCGGCAATACTTCTAGTACACTCTTATGTTCTCCTTGTAGGGTACTGCACGTCTATTGTGGTGCTTGGTGTTCTCATTGCTCCGCGAACACAAATACGTATTCGCGGAATACTACTCCTGCTATGTTTTGGAATGGTAGTTGCCGGTACTCGAATGCTGTTTGTTGAGGATCAGATCCCTACGCCATTCAGCGATGAATTTAATATTCCTGGTTCGCTCGTGGGTACCGTAATCACTCTTCCTGATCTACGTGAAACAAGTACGCGCCTTACAGTGCACCTTAAGCGTGGTGAAGATATAACAAACATTATTGCCTCTGTGCCTTTGTACCCCAAAATAAATGTTGGAGACTCTATAAAAATACAGGGAACTTTAAAAAAGCCAGAACCATTTGAAACAGACGGAGGGCGCACGTTTCAGTACGATGCCTTTTTGCGTAAGGATGGAATCTTTGGCGTCATACAGCCGGCGTTTGCAGAAGTGATTGGGCATAGTAATCATCCCTGGTTACGTTTTCTGCGCATACTTCAATCAATAAAAGATACGCTTATGAAGTTACTTGCGACTGCACTACCGGAACCTGAGAGCTCTCTTGCCGCAGGACTTATTGTAGGAGGGAAGCAAGGTCTTGGAGAGAGATTAATTACTGATTTTACAAAGGCCGGCATGCTTCAGATTATTGTACTCTCTGGGTATAACGTGATGATTGTCGCCACTATTCTGATGCGGCTACTCAGTTCATTTCCTAAGAACATATCTTTCATGGTAGGTATCACGAGCATTCTTTGTTTTGTCCTTATTGCAGGAGCTGGTTCGTCAGCGTTACGCGCAGGTCTTATGGCTTTCTTTTCTATCACGGCCAGTACGTTCGGGAAACGATATGACGTTCTCCGCGTTCTCTTCGTTTCATTATTTCTTCTTGGTCTTTGGAATCCACTTATGCTGATATATGATCCTGGCTTTCAATTTTCCTTCATTGCAACGCTTGGACTTATTCTCCTTGTACCCATACTTACTCCCTGTCTTCTCTTTTTACGAAACACGACTCTTATTGAACTCACTGCCACTACGCTCGCAGCGGAGATCATGCTGCTACCGTTACTTCTTTGGCAGACAGGAAATCTTTCTCTCGTTTCCGTATTTGCGAACGTGGTGGCGATGCCTGCAGTACCTGCTGCGATGGGTTTTAGCGTACTTGCGGGAATGCTTGCATTTCCGTTTGAACATATTGCACCTGGACTTTCTGTTATTGCAGGGCTCCCCGCATACATACCACTCACCTACATTATAAAAGTAGCGACGCTGTCAGCGTCGCTACCGTTCGCACAGATCACCATTCCTGCTTTTTCGTTCTGGGTAGTGGTAGTTTCGTATTCTGTAATCGGTGTGCTGATATATCGTTTCTCTACACTGCCTCATCGAGGAAACGACTTTCTACAACCTGCCAGTTTAGGTTTTCAAGAAATGCCTCTACGTACGTCTTCTTGTCCGCTGGCTTGTAGTCAACCATGTAGGCATGTTCCCAAAGATCCACCGCAAGCATAATGGGAAGTCCTGAAAGTTGTCCGAGTTCATGGTCATTTACCCATGCCGTATGAAGGGTGCGTCCTTTTGGATCAAAATACACAATGACCCAGCCGATACCACGCGTGCCTGCAACTTCCTTAACATGAGCAATAAAAGCACCCCAACTTCCATACTTTTCAGTTGCGGCATCAGCAAACGGTGCGTTCGTGTCAGCTCCTTGAGCACCATTTTCAAGCTGCTCAAAATAATATTCATGCATACGCATCCCATCAAATTCAAATCCAAACCGACGACGCAGTTCGTTCATGGTGTACATACTTTCTTCGGTACCTACGGTACGCAATTTTTCGATTTGATCCATGATCACATTCGTATGCTTTACATATCCCTCATAAAGCTTAAGATGCACATCAATTTGATCTTTAGAAAGACCTTTCAATTCGGGGAGGTTAAATGTTCGTGCAGTGTACGTCATACAAAAATGGGTAAGGGGTATGTACTAAGTATAACGGAGGGAGTGATGATATGCTCGTGAATAGTATGAAGCGCTATTTCACCATTCCGTATATAGCTGTTTTGATACTTATCGGACTAAATGGCTATGTGTGGTTTTCGTACAGTCATAAAGAAACTCCTTATCTACGCGTATCAGTACTAGATATCGGCCAAGGAGACTCTATTCTCGTACAAGGTCCGACAGGCGTGCAAATGCTGGTGGACGGAGGGCCTGATCGCTCCGTTCTCCGGGAACTCCCCAAAGAAATGGGGCTTTTTGATCGTTCTCTTGATTTAATAGTTGAAACCCATCCAGACAAAGATCATATTGCCGGACTCACTGATGTCTTTAGCCGCTACTCAGTTTCGTATTTTCTTCGCCCTGATCTACTAGGTACCACTGCAACTGCAAAAGGTCTTGATCAGGCCGTGAGTGTCGAACCAAACATACACACGTTCATAGCACACAGAGGAATGCGCATTCATCTTGGTGGGGGAGCATATGCAGATGTTCTATATCCTGACAGAGACGTTTCACGGCTCCCAACGAACGATGCTTCGGTTGTAATGCGGATTGTGTATGGCACCACCTCTTTTATGCTTACCGGCGACGCACCTTCAGTTGTTGAGGATCATTTACTATCAGTCGACGCTGTCGATGGTGAACTTCCCACAACAGTTCTTAAGGCAGGTCATCATGGTTCGAAGTATTCGACAAGCGAGGCGTGGCTTACAGCACTGCACCCACAGTACGTTGCCATTTCTGCAGGAGCGAATAACCGGTACGGTCACCCAAACCCTGATGCTGTTGGTCGTATTAAAAATGAAAGCGCAAAAATCCTAAGTACGATAGACCAAGGCACTATTCGTTTTGTAAGTGATGGGAAGGGTGTGACGGTTAAATAAAAACTCTTGCACACCTTTCGGTGCGCAAGAGCAAGATAATCCAATCACTTATTCTTGAAAGAGTCGCCGGAAGAAAGAAAAGCGTCTTTGTTTTTTAGACATAATTCGGCTAAGGACTGACACAATAAATACGGTTCGTTTCCGATCTTCGTGCCAGGCTTTAAGTAATATGTAGGCTGCCCGTGCTGATGCTTCATCAAGAACAATAGTTGCTACTCGTTTTGTTCCTTCTCGTGTTATCAAATTCTCACGAATAAGACACCCTTGTTCGACGTGATCTCGTATAATCGGTCTGCGAAACGACATCGCAACCAGATCACCCTGATGTTCTTGTAGTTGTGCTGAGCGTCCTTCACCCATTCTTACGATACTGGTTGGAATTTTCACCCATTCACTCATTACTGGTTCCTTTGTAGCTGATTACTCCGAGCAGAACCGTATCATGTTCACAGAAATACTCCAACCCGATCAACCTATTACTAATGACTTGTAGTGTAAGCTCATATATATGAAACTTGTTTTAAAAGAAACGACAGGAACGCCGCCGACCTTCCATTTTGAATTACATGATGAAGACCAGGTGGTGGGAAGACTTCAGTTACGACAAACACCGAGTAAGGAGAATTCCTATCCAGAGGGCTATGAAAGTCATTTCTACTATGAGATAGAGTCTGAATATGCGGAAGAGGTGCACGGTACGGAAATTATTCGCCTTGGATTACGGGAAGCTAAAAATATTGGCCTCAGGAGAGTGACGCTTACGTGCTCTGATGAAAAGAAAGCCTCGCAAAAAAGTATTCAAGCAAATGGAGCGCAGTTTATTTCCTCAAAGCTTTCTAGTGACGGGGAACTCATTCATAAATATACGGTTGATTTCAGTTAGCACGATTACTATTGGAGTAAAAGAAAAGCCCCGGCGTGAGCCGGGGCTTTTCTTTTACTCACTAAATGAGTCCTGCTTTCGTAAGTGTTTTAAGTGCACCGTTTTTCTTGATGTGGCGCATACCCTCAGTTGAGATAATAATCTTCACTGATTCTCCGGTCTCAGGAATAAAGACCGTCTTCTTATGAAGATTTGCCTTACGGCGAACTTTACCCGTTGGGTTGAACTGAGTAGCACGGGTACGGTTAGAATACCGTCCGCCTATTTGGGTTGATTTGCCAGTTATTGCGCATTCGCGTGCCATAGTCGCCCCATGGTACCATTTGCTAAAAGTATTGCAACCACTATGTCTCTCACGATCTTCACCGTCATTGTCCTAATTTATTCGGTCGTAATCCACGAAGTGGCGCACGGGTATGCCGCCTACGCACTTGGAGATCCAACCGCTAAGCTCGCAAAACGCCTTACCTTAAACCCGTTACGGCACGTAGATTTGTTTGGAACCATTATTATTCCTGCCATGCTGGTGCTCTCACACGCCCCATTTCTGTTTGGGTATGCGAAACCAGTTCCATACAATCCATATAACCTTAAGAATCAGCGCTGGGGTGAATCGATTGTCGCAGTTGCTGGAGTTGCAACGAATCTTTTGCTCGCCGTAATTTTTGCATTTATTACCCGAGCGGCCTACGCACAAGGTTCAATTATGTACGGCGATCTCGCATCAATCGTCGTGCTCATGAATCTATTCTTGGGGATTTTTAACCTCATTCCTATTCCTCCGCTTGATGGGTATACGTTCCTTCGAGGGTTACTTCCTGTAAAAAGCGCCATGGCATTTCGTGAATTCGAAGATCGTGTTCGTCAGGGAGGATTCCTCACCCTTATTGTTTTCTTCATCGTCTTTACTTATTTCTTAGCAGGACCTTTTGAACTCTTAGTTACAGGGCTTTTCCGAATACTTATCGGACAGTAGCTTTTAGTACACACGGTTACTTTCTTTGGTAGAGGCTTTGATTTAACCAATAGTTTTTTCTTCGCTACAGATTTGATTAATACTTTTTTAGTTTTTACTTTCTTTGAAAGAATTACGTTTTTTTTAACTACAATCGCAGCTCCTAAGACTTTCGGAAGCCCTAACTCACCTGAGCTTGTTGGTACGGCTGAAGTGATTCGTCGCGTGCTTGAGCTGCGTCCTACACTTCTTGCGAGCGAAACCGGGGTCGGGGTCGGCATACTAACTTCAGAACTTGCTTCAGAACTTGGCGGCTGAGGTTGTGTTTGAACAGGAAATTCTACGCTTTCATCTGCAGAAACCGTGAGACCTGGCTGAAGGGATATTGTGCGCTCGACAGTACCGTCAGTGTTCTCGTCTATGGCGAGCACTGGGCTTGCAGTACGTACTTCGTCAGTCCCTTGCACAGTGATTTGCGCTGAAGTGCTTGATGAGACGGCTATGTCCGAAATAGTGCTCTGTGAGGTGGTAACGTCATCATTTAATTCTTCAATATCCAACGCCACCGTTCCAGGGCCAGTAGCAATTATCTGAGCGGTGTGAGTTTCATTCGCTGGCATAAGAACGTATGAACTGTCACCTATTGAACCACTTGCAAGTAATCTTCCTCCCCGTGAACTCGTAATGGAAATTGTCGCCGGACCGTGAAGAACGAAGAGTAATTTCTTTGCAGTACTATTTGCTGCTGGGCGCGTACGCGTAATGCCTCGAGGAAGTACTGTTACGTGTTCCATAATGTTTGAGATAAGACTTTCTATCTCTGGAGCCTCAAAGAGTGTGCTGTGTTCGTAAGAATGACTTGCGTCTGAGATTGTTGGGAGCGCAGCCCAATACTGTTTTGTACTTGATGCGCCCGTCATCATGAGAGCGCTTGGAACGGTGACGGTACCGTCTCCGTCTTCAACAAATACCGGACGGTGTGATCTCTGTTTACGGCTTATTCCAGCTGATTTAACGGTGAGCTCGTACTGAGTAATGCCTGAGATGGTGTCGGTACCCCACCCTGCAATCTGGTATACAGAGACTCCTTCAGGAGGGCGCCACGAATCAACTATTGAATGAGTTTGTTCTGTGTACGTAAGCAGCTGATTATTTAGAATGGTTGGATCGCGGAAATTAATCTCACTGGGAGTGGAACGTCCACCTTCTGCCGCTATTCCGTACTGATGCAGTTCGTTACTTGAATCTATAGTGGCTCCATACGCGGCTCGTTCTTTTGCAAAGAGTGTGCCCTCGCTAAATTTCAAAAGTGCGTGATTCGGATCTTGAACATCTCTGAAGTAGCTTAGTGAAGGAAGAAGGTGGTACGCCATGGGGGAATTCAGAGCAAACGTACGAGCGTGAGCTTTTGAGAGTAATGCATTTGGTAGCACGCCGAAGCCGGGAAGATTTTCTGAGTCGCCGTATAGCAGGGAGGCAAGCGCGCGCGGACTTCCGGATTGAGGTACTCCCACGAATATAACGGAATCAACTAGTTTTGCCGCCTCAGAATCCCCCAGGCGTTGCATAAGTGCTTTTGCAACGAGCCCTCCGTTACTGTGAGAGATGATAGTTACCTTTCCTGTAGGAGAAGTAGATGCAAGATCACGAAGACTTTGCTCGATATATGGAGTACTTGTTGCTTTACCGTAGTAAATGCGTGAACCTTGCTGCACTCCGGTATTTACGATGTCAGGAAGTGAAAGTCGCCAGTCATACGCTACGGCTTTCCAGCGCCACCCATCTCCTGAATCGGGTTTTGCTGCATACGCGCCCATTCTTTCAGAAAATGCATCGTAAAAATGTTGTCCGTACGCATGCGCCAAGATATCGCCTTCTTTCACATACACATTCCGTATGCTCTTTCCGTTAGTATCCATAAATAATCCTGGGGCAGAGAGATCAGAGATTGGAAGCCAAAGGGGGATTTCACAGTTCTCTCCCGGTACGAGACAGAGCGGATTTTCTTCATAAAGTCGGCTACCTTTGATCCCTGGAAGAAACAGGACGCTCGAAAGTTCGGTAGATGGGTTCCCAATGCCTGGCTCAGTTATTGTTCCGGTTCCTGCCCCGGGCGCTATAGGGTCACATGCCTTTGCACTGGCACATATAGCGAACGCGGGAATTCCGTGGCTGTCAGCAAGAGCAGTTGATGTTCCGGTATTACTGAGTGCTCCCCAGAGCCAATCATCACCACGTGCTGGATTCACATGATATTCCTGCATACATCCACCTGCAGACGTGCTCCATGCTCTACTAAATCCTTGCATGGGTCCAAGAATGTCATATCCCCAATACGCATTCGCTCGGAATGAGTTAATTGCATAGTTTGTGCTCGGGCACCCAGGAAGTCCTTTAAAGAACACGACGGCAAAATAATCTCCCTTGGGAATTGAATTAATAAGAGTGTGGGGTATCCCGACTCCCTCCGGGATGATGCCTGCTTCATAATTTGGAGCAGATACGGTTGACCCGCCGACGGCGTGATTTATAAGCACCTCACTCTGAGTGCTCGTTCCTGCCGCCGCTACACTGCTAATGCTCCCGCCCAAGAATATGGCTATAATACCAAGGATATATATGTATTTTTTCATTTCTGTAGCGTAACGATTCGGGCATAAGGAGAAATTAAGAGAGTAATAAGGTATTACTGAGCTTTCTCTGGAGGCCTACTATTTGCATTAAATCCCCGTATCTTATATAGTCTTCCTACCTCCCTTGGGGGAGTTTTCATTTGTAATGTCTACAATCAATCAGCTCACAAAGAAGTCTCGTAGCAAAACCGCGGCCAAATCAAAGGTCCCGGCTCTTGGTCGTGGCTTCAATGCACTTAAGAACCGCCCTACGTTCTACGCGGCTCCCTTTAAGCGCGGCGTGTGTACGAAAGTGACTACGAAAACTCCTCGCAAGCCTAACTCAGCTATTCGTAAGATCGCCCGCGTTCGTCTCACGAACGGAATGGAAGTAACGGCGTACATTCCTGGTGAAGGTCACAACCTCCAGGAACACTCAGTGGTAACCCTTCGTGGCGGTCGTGTTAAGGATATTGGTGTTCAGTACACGGTTGTTCGTGGTCGTCTTGATACGGCTGGTATCGACAAGCGTCGCCGTGGTCGCTCTAAGTACGGAGCTAAGCGCCCTAAGACCTCATAGTTTTTAAATAATTTCACCATGCGTCATCCTCTTAAAAACAAGCATCCTCGTCGCCCCGACTCTAAGTACAACTCAGAGTCAGTTTCACGATTCATTAACACCGTTATGTGGGACGGTAAGAAAGATACTGCTCGTACTATTGTGTACGATGCAATGGATATTCTCGCTAAAGGAGGTGAAGTAGATGCTCTCGAGACTTTCGAGACGGCAATCCGCAATGTTTCTCCTCTTATGGAAGTTCGCTCACGCCGTGTCGGTGGTGCTAACTACCAGGTGCCTCGCGAAGTTCCTCAGCAGCGCCGTGTATCTCTTGCATACCGATGGCTCATCAACGCAGCTCGTGCAAAGAAAGGAAAGCCAATGGCTCAGAAACTTGCTGATGAGATCACTCTCGCGGTGAACAACGAAGGTTCAGCAATCAAGAAGAAAGACGACATGCACCGAATGGCAGACGCAAACAAGGCATTCGCTCATTTCGCTTGGTAATGTAAAAAATGTGCTAAGAAAGCCGCCCTCTGGGCGGCTTTCTTTTTACCATATGCACATCCGTCGTATACTCTAAAGACACATTAACGTAATTAACGATTTGTATATGGAAGCAGAAATGAAACACGAAACTCACGGAGCAAAGCACCACAAGCATGATCATGGTACAAGCTACTGGGCTAGCTGGTGTTCACCAGTAGGTCTTGGAATCTTTGCTATGACAAGCGCTATTGCTCTTGCTGTGACTCTCTATGCCGTACTTAATATCATTGGTGTAGTAATCAGTCTTTCACAGCAACAGCAGTCATACAGCGCGCAGGAAATGCAGCAGGGAGCTATGACTGCGCCTGGATCAGGGGATGTAATGATGCATCAGTAGTTAGTGTAAACGCACAACAAAGAAAGCCGCAGAAATGCGGCTTTCTTTGTTGTGCGTTTAGGTGTAGGCTCCCGAAGGAGCGTGCACGAGTTAGTGCACCGATCGCACCACTACATAAAAGGAGGACTATATGTCTCGAGTATCAAATATTGCTGAAGTAATTGTTCCGGCAACAAAATTCTTTGCCGAATCTTCAGACACTTCATCAATCGAAACTGAACAGTTGTTTGGGGAGCGGATGGAGATTCTTGGCGAATGCGGTGAATTCTTCAACGTAACGTCTGAACGATATCTTCGACCTGGCTATGTTCGGAAGAAAGATGTAAAGCGTTACGAACTTCATCGTCGCTCGGTTGGAGCTACCCACCGCGTGTCTGCGGTTCGGGCAAACGTGTACCAATGTGCAGACTTTAAGTGTCCGAAACCATACGACACTTTTCTCACCATGAATGCACTTGCCCGAGTAACGGCATACGACCGGACTCCCGAAGGTGAAATGGCATTCATTGAGGGTATGGGTTGGGTCTTTCAAGACCAACTACACTGCCTCGATGAATCCTATACAGATTACGTTTCGGTGGCGCTTATGTATGTAGGTGGTCCTGCCACCTACACCTGGGGAAGCTTGGTTTTCCCTGACTGTTCAGGGTTACTCCAACAAGCACTTTGGGCATGCGGCATTGATTGCCCACGAAATGTGAGTGAACAGATAGCGATGCTTGGAGTAGATATCGACATGGATCAGTCTGGATTCACATACAAGCGTGGTGATTTCGTCTTCATGTTCGATCCCGAACGGTCCATCCGTCATGTTGTTATCATGATTGACGAACGTAATTGCGTTCATTCAACTATTGCCGCACCGTATCGAGGCGTTGTTGTTCAGCCGCTCAGGGACGTAATTGCCTACCAATTTAAGGGTGAGCTAAGTGTCCCGTCGGCGGTACGTCGATTTCCGTTACGGAATTGAAAAACTATGACCCGGTCGCATATGCGCGACCGGGTTTTTCTATAAAATACTTCATGCCGTACTATATAAAGAACAAAGTATGCAAATACCTATCGTAGACAGCGTGTACTTTTCGCTTGAAGAAGCGCTTGAAGGCAGCTCTGCTCCCAGCGAAATACGGAAACAATTAAAGCTTATTTCTGTTTCATACATTTCATTTGACGGACGTATCCATGCAGGACAGATGGTTATTCATACTGATCTTGCCCGAGAAGTGGAAGAATTGTTTGAAAGATTGCTCGAAGAATCGTTTCCGATCGAAAAAGTGATTCCGGTAGGTAATTACGGCTGGGATGACGAAGCTTCAATGCGAGATAACAACACCTCCGCCTTTAACTACCGCCATATCATTGGAACGGATGTACTCTCAAATCACTCACATGGTCGTGCGATAGACATAAATCCAATGCAGAATCCGTATTTTGCTCGTAATGGCCTGGTGTACCCAGAAGGAGCTTCATATAAGCCGTTAATTCCAGGAACCTTGGTGAAAGATGGATACGTTGTCTCATATTTCAAGCATAAAGGATGGGCTTGGCTTGGTGAGCGAGCAGAAAACACCGATTACCAGCATTTTCAGAAGCTAAGTTGATTGAGTACGGTTTACTCAAGACGTTCTTGCTATTTATGCCCCAAAAAAGTATTGTATATCTAACGCATTGGCGGGCTTTTTACTTTATTTCCTTCTTATTTATCTATGAATCGCGACTATCCTCTCGAAAAAGTGCGTAACTTCGGCATCATTGCCCACGTGGACGCTGGTAAGACGACAACGTCTGAGCGTGTGCTTTTCTATACCGGTTCCCAGCATAAGATTGGGGAAGTGCATGATGGGGGAACCACCACTGACTGGATGGAGCAGGAGCGTGAGCGCGGTATCACCATTACCTCAGCCGCTATTACCTGTTTCTGGACCCGTACAAATGAGAAGGATAAGAAGGATGTTTCTAAGAAGTACCGCTTCAACGTCATCGACACTCCAGGACACATCGACTTCACGGCAGAAGTGAAGCGTTCAATGCGCGTGCTCGACGGTGCTATCGTCGTGTTCGACGGTGTTGCCGGAGTAGAGCCACAGTCTGAGACTAACTGGCGCTACGCTGACGAAGCTGGAGTGCCTCGTGTTTGTTTCATTAATAAGCTTGACCGCACCGGAGCAGACTTCGAGCGTTCATACGCAACAATCCTCGACCGCCTTTCAAAGAAAGCGATTCGCGCACAGATCCCTATGGGAGCTGAAGGTGATTTCGAAGGTGTTATTGATCTTCTTTCTCGCACCGCATACACCTTTACCGGAAACATGGGTGAGGATGTTATCCCCGGAGAAATCCCAGAGCAGTACAAAGAAGAGGTGGAGAAGTATCGTGCAGAACTCGTAGAACGTATCGTTGAGAACGACGATGCTCAGATGGCTGCCTTCTTCGAAGGAAATGAACCAACGCTTGAAGAGTTGAAAGTTACGCTTCGTAAGGCAATCCTCGCAAACCAGATCTTCCCGGTATATGCAGGATCTGCACTTAAGAACAAAGGTGTGCAGCTCGTACTCGATGCAGTTATTGACTACCTTCCAAGCCCGCTCGATCTCCCTCCAGTAAAGGGAATTAACCCAAAGACCGATGAAGAGGTAACTCGTAAGCCAGACGACAGTGAACCATTCACGTCCCTCGCCTTCAAGCTTCAGACTGACCCGTTCGTGGGAGCCCTTACGTTCTTCCGCGTGTATTCAGGAACGGTATCTGCCGGTTCATATATTTACAACGCAAACACAGGAACGAAGGAACGTATTGGCCGTATCGTTCGTCTTCAGGCTGATAAACGTGAAGAAGTGGAGAAAGTATTCACGGGAGAAATTGCTGCATTCGTTGGACTTAAGGACACAAAGACGTCACACACCCTTTGCGATGAAGCAAATCCAATAATCCTCGAGCAGATTGTCTTCCCTGAGCCTGTGGTTTCACTTCGTATTGAACCAAAGACTAAGGCTGACCAGGAGAAGATGGGTCTTGCGCTCAAGAAGCTTTCTGATGAGGACCCTACGTTCCGCATTAGTTCTGACGAAGAGACTGCAGAAACGATCATTGCAGGTATGGGTGAACTTCACCTTGAAATTCTTGTTGACCGAATGCAGCGCGAGTTTAATGTTGGCGCAAACGTTGGTAAGCCGCAGGTGGCGTACCGTGAGACCGTTATGGGAACAGCTGATGTGGACAACAAGTACATTAAGCAGACCGGAGGTAAGGGACAGTATGGTCACGTTAAAATAAAACTCAAACACCTTGAGGCAGTTGATCCTGAAGCAAAGGTTCTTAAGAACGTTAAGCGCGAAGATCACTTCGAATTCATAAACAACATTAAGGGAGGAGTTATCCCACAGGAATACATTCCTGCAGTTGAAAAGGGAATTCGTGAGTCACTTCACCGCGGAGTTCTTGCCGGATACCCAATCGTTGACGTATCCGTTGAGCTCTATGATGGTTCGTACCATGATGTGGACTCCTCAGAAATTGCGTTCAAGATTGCTGCATCTCAGGCCTTTATGGAAGCTGCGCTTAAGGCAAAGCCCGTTATCCTCGAACCGATCATGCGTGTTGAGGTAGTGGTACCTGAGCAGTTCATGGGAGACATTACCGGTTCTATTTCAGGAAAACGTGGCTCTATCGAAGGAATGGAAGAGCGTGGAATGAACAAGGTTATTAATTCCAAAGTTCCGCTTTCTGAAATGTTCGGCTACACCACAACTCTCCGTTCTATGACTGAAGGACGTGGTTCTATGACCATGGAATTCGATCACTACGAAGTGGTACCTTCAAACGTTGCGCAGGATATTATTGCGAGCCGTAAATAAGTTCCTTCAAAGAAGATGAAAAAGCCGCCCTGGGGGCGGCTTTTTCATTGACTATTATCCGTTTGTAGTGGTATAATATAATTCGAACAACGAAAGGGTTCTTTAATGACATTCAAATTCAGCGACGAATTCATTCAGGATGTTCAGAATGAATATGGCAAGGATTTTGCGCAATATTTGAACAAAGCCCTCATTCGAGGTGATGCGGTTGGATATAATTTCATTCGGACGTTCCTGGACGCGCCAAGGACGCCGCCGGCATGGGAAGTTTTGCTTGATACACCAGCTATCGACATAAAAGTCGAAGGGGCACGCAAACTCCGCCGACAAGCGCTCCACACACGCTGTCTCCAGGAATGGAGTATCTACAATACAGAGCGGATTCGCGAGGATAGTGTCGTCAAAGACTAATCCTCTCAATCGTTACTAAAGGCTCGCTACGGCGAGCCTTTTTCTTTTCTTGACGTATCCCTTCTACCCAGGTACTTTTATAGATAACGCGAGAACGGCGCTCTTTTTCAATCTAACTTCGGTCACAAGACCGGAGAGAGGGTAAAAAGACGCTGCGCGGGTATTACCGTTTCAGCGTCTTTTGCTTTATAAGCTCAAGCGCATTCGGACAATTATTCTTATATACAAGTTAACTTACTAAACGTATGGCAGCAGAAGCATTCGACCGCAGCAAGCCGCACATGAACGTAGGTACTATCGGTCACGTTGACCATGGTAAGACCACGCTCACGGCTGCTATCCTCAATGTTCTCAACCTCAACGCCGGAGCTGGCTATAAGGCCCGTGCAGAGAACGTTGAAAACATCGACAACGCGCCTGAAGAAAAGGCTCGTGGTATTACTATTTCTCTTCACCACTCTGAGTACGAGAGCCCAATGCGTCACTACGCTCACATTGATGCTCCAGGTCACGCCGACTACATCAAGAACATGATTACGGGAGCCGCACAGATGGACGGCGCCGTACTCGTGGTTGCAGCTACTGACGGCGCAATGCCTCAGACGCGTGAACACATCCTTCTTGCAAAGCAGGTTGGTGTGCCAAAGATGATCGTCTTCCTTAACAAGGTGGACATGGTTGATGACAAAGACATGGTGGACCTCGTTGAAGAGGAAATCCGTGATCTTCTAACGAAGCAGGGATTTGATGGCGCAACTACGCCGGTTATCAAGGGGTCAGGACTTAAGGGTCTTCAAGCTACGGACGCAAATGACGAGTACGCACTTAAGGTGAAGGAGCTCGTGGACACTATGGACACGTACTTCGAACAGCCACAGCGCGACCTCGACAAGCCGTTCCTTATGCCTATCGAGGACATCTTCTCAATCGAAGGACGCGGAACCGTTATTACGGGACGTATCGAGCGCGGAATCATCAAGGTTGGTGAGGAAGTTGAAATCGTTGGTCTCCAGCCTACGGCAAAGACGACCGTTACCGGTATTGAAATGTTCAACAAGCAGCTTCAGGAGGGACTTGCTGGCGACAACGCAGGTATTCTTCTTCGTGGTACGAAGAAAGATGATGTACATCGTGGTCAGGTTCTTGCGAAGACTGGCTCAGTAACTCCACACACGGAGTTCGAGGCTGAAGTCTACATTCTTTCTAAGGATGAAGGAGGACGCCACACGCCATTCTTCACTGGTTACAAGCCTCAGTTCTATGTCCGCACCACGGACGTTACCGGAGAGGTAACGCTTCCTGCAGACAAGGAAATGGTTATGCCAGGAGACACCGTAACCTTCAAAGTGAAGCTTACGGCACCTATCGCACTTGAGGACAATACCCGCTTCTCAGTTCGTGAAGGTGGTCGCACCGTTGGTGCTGGCGTTGTAACGAAAATCGTCGCCTAATACCCGCGATTAATTACCTCGTATGGCTACCACAACCCCCGCAAAGAAAGCACCCGCAAAGAAGGCGGCGGCTGAAGCTGCAGAGCCAAAGCTCCGCATCCGCGTGCGTGCCTACGAGCACAAGATCCTTGACCTCTCGGTTAAGCAAATCATGGACACGGCTAATCGTTTCGACGCGAAAATCGTCGGACCGGTACCGCTTCCAACAGAGATAAAGCGCTGGACCGTTAACCGCTCAACGTTCGTCCACAAAGACGCACGTGAGCAGTTCGAAATGCGTATTCATAAGCGTCTTATCGACATCCTTTCCCCAAATCCGAAAGTTATCGAAGCACTTACGAATCTCAACCTTCCGTCTGGTGTTACCATCGACGTGAAGATGGTGTAAGTCACGGGAAACCAACACTTAACCAAAGAAAAACCGGTCTCCTAGGAGACCGGTTTTTCTGTATACTTGCACTCGTAAACCATCTCGTGTACAGTGCATGAAACGCTACGTACGGCTCACGGCCGGACCAATGGCCCGGAAAGAGCACAGCTCTTCACCGCGCTGTTGTCAGCGCGTTTTATTTTTGTAAAACATGAAATTCCTTCTTGCTACCAAGTCTCATATGACTCAGATCTTCGATGATCAGGGTCGTGTTTGGGCTGGAACGGTATTGAAGACAACTCCACTTACCGTTACCCAGGTTAAGACTGCAGAAGGCAAGGACGGATATAACGCTGTTCAGGTTGGCTACGGAGACCAGAAGCCTGCACGTGTTTCTAAGCCCGTTCTTGGTCACCTTAAGGCGGCTGGAGACAAGGCATTCAAGACTATTCGTGAGTTCCATACTGATGCACCTGCTGACTACGCAGTTGGGCATGAAATCGGACTCGATATTTTCACCGTAGGTGACGGTGTTGAAGTTGCAGGTACGTCAAAAGGACGTGGTTTTGCTGGTGTAGTTAAGCGTCACGGCTTCCATGGAGGACGTCGTTCACATGGTCAGAAGCACTCTGAACGTGAGCCAGGTTCTATTGGTGGAGGAGGACGCGCCGGAGGCCGTGTGGCTAAAGGTATGAAAATGGGTGGTCGTATGGGAAGTGACCGTGTTACGGTGAAGAACCTAAAGGTTCTTCACATTGACGCAGATAAGGGTGAGATCATCATCTCAGGTGCAATTCCTGGTGCACGCGGCACGTTGGTAGAAATCATGTCAACAACCGCATAATTTTAGTACGTATGGCAACTACCCCCGAAAAGAAAGTTTCAGCAAAGACACCGGCTACAAAGAAGCCAGTGAGCCTTGAAGCAACTATATATACGATGGATGGGAAGGAAAACGGTACCCTTACACTTCCCGAAGACATCTTTGGTGCAAAGTGGAATGCTGACCTTGTTCATCAGGTTGTTGTGGGTATGCAGGCAAATGCTCGTCACAGCATTGCACACACTAAGTTCCGAAGTGAAGTTTCTGGAGGTGGTAAGAAGCCATGGAAGCAGAAAGGAACAGGGCGCGCTCGTCATGGCTCTAACCGTTCTCCAATCTGGAAGGGAGGAGGCGTAACGCATGGTCCACGCGCTGAGAAAGACTACTCAGTTAAGATCAACCGTAAGATGCGTCTTGCCGCACTTCGCGTTGTACTCTCACGTAAGTGGAAGGACGGAGAAATTATCTTTGTTGATACCATGAACTTTGCTGCACCAAAGACGAAAGATGCTAAGGGGGCACTCGTCGCTATCGCAAAGGGAGCAGGTCGCGACACTCTCGCAACAAAGCGTAAGAACGCAGCGGTTATTGCATTCGCTACGAAGGACACGGTAGCTGAGAAGTCACTCCGCAACATCGGCAGCATTATGACTGAAGAAATGCGTAACCTTAACCCGGTTGACCTTCTCAACAAGAAGTTCCTCGTCGTTGCTAATCCAGCGGATTCAATCCAGGTACTCGCTAACCGCTTTAGCGCATAACCCTCAAACGTATGGCTATTTTCTCAAACGACACAAAGAAGACACCAAAGACAAAGAAGGTTCGTACGCCGGGTACTAACCCTGCGCGCGCTAAGGCACTAGCCCGTGCGGACGGACGCCTTTCAACCATCCTTAAAGCACCTCATTTCTCAGAGAAGGCGCTTATTGGAACTGAGCGCGGTGTATATGCATTCAAAGTTCCTGCGGATACAAACAAGCATGAAGTGGCTGCAGCAATTGAGAAGTTCTACAGCGTCATTCCCGCAAAGGTTCGTATGGTGAATCTTCCTGCAAAGACTAAGGCACTTCGCACGCGTCGCGGAGTGGGAACGCAGGCTCGCCGTCACAAAGCGTACGTGTACCTTTCAAAGGGTGATACGCTCAACCTCGTATAGTGCTAAGAATTTAGAGTATGAAAACCTACAAACCAACCAGTCCAAGCCGTCGAAACATGACAACGCTGCCGTACAAGCAGCTCCTGTCAGGCGACAAACCACACAAAGCCCTTCTTAAGGGTCGTAAGGACAATGCCGGTCGTGGAAATAACGGACGTATCTCTGTTCGCCACCAGGGTGGAGGACATAAGCGTCGTTTCCGTGATATCGATTTTACGTACAACAAGCATGATATTCCTGCACGCGTTGAGACGATTGAGTACGATCCATACCGTTCAGGCTTCATATCACTCGTAGTGTTCGCCGATGGAGAGCGTCGCTACGTTCTTGCACCCAAGAACACAAAAGTAGGTGATACATTCGTTGTTGGAGAAAATGCACCAATCAAGCCAGGAAACCGCATGCCTCTCGGCAAGGTTCCTTCAGGAACGTTTGTGTACAACATTGAGCTTAAACTTAATGCCGGCGCTCGCCTCGTTCGTTCAGCAGGTAACTATGCTGAAGTCATCGCCCATGACGCTGGATACGCTCAGGTTAAGCTTCCTTCAAGTGAAGTGCGCCGTGTGTCTGACCTCTGTTACGCAACCGTCGGAAGCGTAAGTAACGAAGAGTCACGTCTCGTTAAGTACGGAAAGGCAGGACGCTCACGATGGAAAGGTATTCGTCCTACGGTTCGTGGTACTGCTATGAACCCGGTAGACCACCCTCATGGAGGTGGTGAAGGTAAGCAGGGACGTGGACTCCGCCGTGCAAAGAGCATGTGGGGACGCCCAACCGGAAAGGGTCAGAAGACTCGTACACCTAAGAAGTACTCAAACGTCTTCATTGTTTCTCGCCGAAAGGTTGGAAAGAAGCGTTAAGAGAAAAAGCAACAAACACAAAAGCTCCGCCTCTGGCGGAGCTTTTGTGTTTCAAGCTCGACTTTTTCTGCGCATAGCGTACGGTAAACGCAGATTCGGTAGGAGGTCACTGATGCTTAAAATATCGGTAGACCATAAGAAGCAGTATATTTGTACTGCTGATGGTCGAAAGATGAGAGTGTTTTCTGCATATGCAAAGGTGGGTAAAAGAAAAATCCCTCTTCAAGATTGTAGAGGAACTAAAGATTCAGACGTTCAAATTGTTTTTAAGAGAGGAATTTTCTTTCGTAAATTACAATTACCACCAGAAATTAAGGAAGGGATTACTGAATTCTTAGGAGAATACTCAAGGGGAAGGGAAGACTGGTTCGATTGCTATGCATTTGTAAACCTGACTTTTAACATCCCGATTCATAATCAAAAGTATCTTTTAAGGTTTTGGGACCTCGTGCCTTTATACGCAGAACCACGCGTGGGACAAGCAGTGTTTCTTCTTACGAATGAGCATCAACGCTTTCATCACGCAGCAGTCTATATTGGCTTTGGCTTGTACGTTTCTGTATACGGAGCGAATGGGGATCTTGAATTCTCTACGCTTAAGGATATGATGCAGGATTATAACGCTGCAGACTGCATGCTCGCTGTTCCTCGCCCGCAACCTAGACGACTATTTACAGCGTAAATAGTCGTCTTTCTGTATTAACGGTACTCAGTTTTCAGAGAGTCGCTAAGCTGTGCAAGTGGAATAGGGTACAAAACAGTACCAAGCGCATATGGGCCAACCTGGTACGGAGGGAATACGAGAACCAAATTCTTTCCTTCAACGTAGAATGTGCTGAAATTATCTTTTGTCGGAGCGGTGCCAAGTTTGATCGAATCAGTGTCACCAAATGTACCTTCACTCATTTTGCTAATAATGTCAGGAAGATCAGCTCGTGCGCGGACACTCATTTTCTCAAGATAGGAAACTGAAGGAAGAAACAGGTCGCTAAGAGAGAGCTGTGCTCCTGTCTGAGTATCAAAGGTAAATGTCTGGTAGTAGCTGTTTGGATGGGCTCCAAGAGTGTCTGAGTAGATGAGGAACGAGTACGAAACAGTACGTGGGCCAGTGTATACCTTGTATTCAGAAGAAAGTGCTTCCTGACGCTCATCAAGGCGCATTATTTTCACGTCTTCGGGAGTCAGATTCGTGAAATTACCATCTTTCTTAAACTGCTCTACTACCTGCTGCATTGCTGCTCTCATCACGCTCACTGCCTGAGCGTTCGCTGTAGCGCTAACGGAGAGCAGGGGAGTTGCAGACGGATACGTCATATCAATGTCGTAATATTTGGCGTGTTCGGTGATATGAAGCGCAGGAGCGGTTGAGGAAGTAAGGCTATTACCCGTTTGAGGAGCGGTTGAGGTGGTTTCACCGCCCGGAGCAAGCACTTTCTGACTTCCAAGTAGGTAATAGGCCAATAAAACACCAAAAGCACCGATTAATACGCCAATAGCAATCACGGCCCAGTGCTTATGTTTTAGATCCATATACTCCAATACTACACCCCGTTTGCTCAAAGTAGGGGAATATGAGGTAAAGGTTTGACACAGCGAGTAGTTTCCTATAGATTATAGCTATCTCGCGCCTAGCGCGGGCTTTTAATTACGACATGTCACGATCACTCAAAAAAGGCCCTTACGTGGACCAAAAGCTTCTTAAAAAGCTTATCGACAAGAAACCCGCAACTGCCGGGGTGATTAACACATGGGCACGCGCAAGCCAGATTGCTCCTGAATTCCTTGGGTTTACCTTCGGTGTTCATAATGGAAAGCAGCACGTGGCTGTTCTCGTTACTGAGGACATGGTAGGACACCGCCTCGGCGAGTTCTCACCAACGAAGAAATTCGTCCGTCACGGAGGTAAAATGCAGAAAGAACTTGAGCAGAAGCGTAAAGATTCTGAGATCGCTGCTGCAAAGGCTGCTAAGGCCGCACCTGCTGCTAAGAAGAAATAGTAAGCCGTTAGATTTACGTACATCACCATGCAAGCTCACCTTACCAGCCACAATCAGCCTCCTCGAAAAGTCCGCCTCGTCACTGAGATGGTTAAGGGGAAGTCTGTTGCACAGGCACTTAAGGAGCTTTCATTTCTTCCAAAGCGTGCTGCCGCTCCAATTCACAAGCTTATTTCCTCAGCTGCTGCTAATGCGACGGTAAAAGGATCTAAGATCGAGGACCTCAAGGTTGAGAATATTACCGTGGACTCAGCAGGTATGACCGTTAAGTTCATGCCTCGCGCTATGGGTCGCGCTGCTCCCGTACGCCGCCGTAAGAGCCAAGTTTCTGTATTCCTTAGCGATGCTTCAGCATCTAACGCGTAAGCCTTTTATTTACCATGACTCACACCGTACATCCTTACGCACACCGCCTCGGCATCATTCGTGATTGGCGAAGCCGCTGGTTTGCTACCGACAAAAAAGCGTTCCGCGATAATATTGCGGTAGATAATGCCGTGCGTATGTATCTCAGCAAGAAGCTTCGCGCAATGCATATTGCAGAGATTGAAATTGAACGTACTCAGGCTGAGCTTCGCGTTCTTCTTCACACTGCGCGTCCCGGACTTGTTATCGGACGCTCTGGTGAAAACGCTACAAAGATCCGTAAGGAACTTGCTGCAGTAGTTCAGAAGGCAGCTCCAGGACATGGTCGTGCTATCAAGCTCGACATCATGGAAATTCGTCAGCCAGAAACCTCAGCTGCGGTTGTAGGTATGATGGTTGTAGAAGGACTTGAGAAGCGTATGCCATTCCGCCGTGTTCTTAAGGGGACTGTTGAGAAGGTAATGTCTTCACGTGATGTTATCGGTGTTCGTATCGTTGTCTCAGGCCGCCTTGGTGGTGCTGATATGGCTCGTACTGAAGCTATTAAGCGTGGACGTATTCCTCTTCAGACGTTCCGTGCAAACATCGACTACGCAACTCAGGAAGCACACCTCCCGTTTGGTGTTATTGGTATCAAGGTTTGGGTATATCTTGGAGAGCAGTTCACAATGGGCGCAAGCACGAATGATGCTGCAGCTCCTGCAAGCGCACAGCGCTCAAGTAACGAACGCCGCGCGTAATACTACTGCTTATGTTATTCCCTAAAAAAGTTAAGCACCGAAAGTGGCAGACCGGACGTAAGTCTCCGGAGAAGCTCGCACGTCCTGATACGCGAGGTATTACGCTATCTTTTGGCTCATACGGGCTTAAGGCAACAACGCCTCACCGAGTTACTTCAAACCAAATTGAAGCTGCTCGTAAAGTTCTTACACGCGCTACTGGAAAGGGAGGTAAGATGTGGATTCGCATCTTCCCAGACCGTCCCGTAACACAAAAACCAGCTGAAGTAGGAATGGGTAAGGGTAAGGGAGATCCAAAGCACTTTGTATTCGAAGTACGACCAGGACGCATCATGTTTGAAGTTGATGGTGTAGATGATGTAAAGGCACGTGATGCTCTTCGTCGCGCAGGATCAAAGCTCCCGGTTAAGACAACTATCGTAACCCGCTCACAGGCATAATTGTATGAAAAAGCTCAACCTAAAAGAGAAGACTGTAGAAGATATGACAAAGATGCTCGCTGAAAAGCGTGAGGAACTTCGTGGACTTCGTTTCTCAGGTCTTAGCGGACGCATCAAGGATTCACATGCTCCAAAGAAACTTCGTGCTGATATTGCACGAGTTATGACTGAGATAGGAACTCGTAACACGGCCGCATAATTTTTTACCATATGGAAACTACCACCTCAAAGCCTCAGACCTTCCGCGGAACCGTTGTTAAGACGGCAATGACCGACACAACTACCGTGGCTGTCTCACGTTACGTGATGCATCCTAAATACAAGAAGTACCAAAATCGTACAAAGAAGTATCAGGTGCATGATGCAGGAAACACTGCAAAGGTAGGAGATCAGGTGACTATCGTTGCGTGCGCACCTATCTCAAAGCTCAAGCGATTCACGCTTAAGTCAATCGATGTTTCATACGTCGCGCCAGAAGAGGCATAATAACTAATTACTAACATCCACGCGTATGCTTCAGACCCAATCAATCGTCACCGTCGCAGATAACTCAGGCGCAAAAGTTGCGCGTATCTTCAAGGTGCTTGGTGGTTCAAAGCGCCGCTACGCACAGATCGGAGATGTCGTTGTTGTTTCAATCCAGACCGCAGAACCCCGCAAGGCTGTAAAAAAGAAAGACATATTCAAGGCAGTGGTAGTTCGTCAGAATAAGACCTTCCGCCGTGCAAATGGTTCATACGTACGTTTCGACGATAACGCAGTCGTGCTTATTGAGAAGCAGGGTAAGGAAATGGGTCCTAAGGGAAATCGCGTATTCGGTCCTGTGCCCCGCGACCTTATTGAAAAGGGATGGCAGAACATTGCCAGTATCGCCCCTGAAGTCGTATAACTTTTTTACCTATGAAAATGAAACTCAAAAAAGGCGATTCCGTAATGGTGATCTCAGGAAAGGACAAGGGTAAGACTGGCGTTATTGCGCACGCATATCCTCTAACAGGGAAGGTGATGATTGAAGGTGTTGGTATTTACAAGCGTTCAATGCGTGCACGTCAGGGTGTTGCAGGAGCAATCGTTGAAAAGCCTCGTCCTATCGACGCTTCAAACGTAATGTTCATGGACCCTAAGGAAAAGAAACCAACTCGTATTGGTCGCCGTGTTGAAAACGGAAAGGTTGTCCGTTTCGCAAAGAAGAGTAGCTCAACGCTCTCATAATCTATTTACGTATGTTGATTTCAGAACAAAAAAATAAGAGCGCATTCGCAACTCTCAAGGGTGAATTTAACTACCCAAACGTGATGGCCGCACCAAAGCTCACGAAGATTGTTGTCTCAAGTGGCGTTGGAAAGGCGAAGGATAAGAACCGTAATAAGCTCGTAAGCGAGAAACTTGCGCGTATTACCGGACAGCAGCCTGCACAGCGTACGGCAAAGAAGTCTATTGCTGCCTTCAAATCACGCGAAGGTGATGTTGTAGGCTTCCAGGTAACGCTCCGTGGCCAGCGCATGTATGAGTTCCTCGATAAGCTGGTACACATCGCTCTTCCTCGTACGCGTGACTTCCGTGGCCTCAACAAGACCGCTATCGATGAAATGGGTAACTACACCATCGGAATTCGTGAGAACTCAATCTTCCCTGAAACTTCAGAAGAAGACCTTAAAGACGTTTTTGGTCTCGCAATCACCCTCGTGACTACAGCAAAGAGTAAAAAAGAAGCAGAGGCATTCCTCCGTCACTTGGATATTCCAATGAAGCCATAAGTTCCAAAGGAACATCAAATCAAAAATCCTCGACTAGCTCGAGGATTTTTGCTATAGCTGATACAGGATAAGAATAAACAAAGGAGAGTAGTGATGAGTGGTTTGCAAGACAAGTCGGTAAGTAACGAGCCGTGGCGTCCCATACCGCCGCAGAGCCCGCTAGCTATACCAGACGATGCGGTAATTCAAGGCGGCTTTCATTGGTGGATTCGGGGCGAAGTGCCTAATTTGCAAGTGATGTGCGCCGGCGGTGATGGTGGGCCTCATGTTGTGGGCAATTCAGAGTATCCCGATGAGATATGGGATCGTCTGAAAACGCTTGATCCAACACTCAAATAAACAACTCTATTGCCTTAGGCTCGCGCTAACGCGCGAGCCATTTTTATAGCGTATCTAAGAATATGGCCCGCACGTTTGACAAGGCAATTGCTGGCTGATACATTACATAAACGCTCCCCGGAGCTATTTTTCGTATGGCAAAAGCCTCACAAATCGCCCGCAACCTAAAGAAGGTTAAGACCGTCGCTAAGTACGCTGCAAAGCGCGCGGAGCTTCGTGCTGCTGGTGATTACATTGGCCTCCAGGCACTCCCAAAGAATGCATCACCAGTCCGCATTAAGAACCGCTGTTCCATTACTGGACGCAGCCGCGGCTACATGCGTGACTTTGGTCTTTCTCGTATTCAGTTCCGTGAACTTGCCCGTGAAGGTAAGATTCCCGGTGTAAAAAAAGCATCATGGTAACAGACCGCGTTGGAGATTTCATAATTCGTCTTAAGAATGCCGGAGCTATCGGTACTACAAAGACTACCGCCCCTCACTCAAAGCACGTTGAGGATATTGCAAACAAGCTTAAGGATCTTGGATTCGTTGAGCGTGTTGAAGTCACTAAAGATTTTCCTCGCATGATTGAAGTAACTCTTGCGTATGATGCAAACGGAAAGCACAAAATTCATGATGTAAAGCGTGTATCTAAGCCAGGACGCCGTCTCTATGTTGCGAGCCGTGACGCACACAGCGTTAAGAATGGTCTTGGAGCAGCAATCATCTCAACTCCTAAAGGCATCCTTGCTGATAAAGAAGCTCGTAAGATTCGTCAGGGAGGAGAAGCCCTCTTCGAGATCTGGTAATCCTTATATTTTAGTACTATGTCCCGTCTTGCAAAGAAACCAATTCCCGTATCATCAAAAGTCAGCATTGAAAGTGCTGGAGGTATGCTTACGGTAAAAGGTCCTAAGGAAACGCTTACAAAAAGCATCCACTCTTCAGTCTCAATCAACGTTACTCCAGAAGGGGTTATGGTAACTCCTGCTGATAGCTCACGCCTCGGTCGTGCACTTGTTGGGACATATGCCGCACACGTTCGCGCAATGCTTTCAGGTGTTGAAACTCCCTGGAAGAAAGTTCTTCAGCTAAACGGAGTTGGATACAAAGTAGAGGTTCGTGGTACTGACATTGTTCTTACGGTTGGTTTCTCCCACCCCGTTATCCTTGCTATCCCTGAAGACATTACGGTAACGGTTCTCAAGAACACCATTACTATCGAAGGAGCTGACAAACAGCGTGTCGGACAGTTTGCTGCAGAAGTCCGTGACATCAAGCGCCCTGAACCATACCTCGGAAAGGGTATTAAGTATGACACTGAAGTTATCCGCCGTAAGCAGGGTAAGAAGGCCGTATAGGTCTCACGAAATATATTATGACTAAAATCCTACCTTCAAAGAACGACAAGCGTATTATTCGCCACAAGCGTATTCGTTCTACGGTTATCGGTACGGCCGCTCGTCCTCGTCTTGCGGTATATCGTTCAAACCGCTTTGTATCAGCTCAGCTTATTGATGACGACAAGGGTCACACTATTGCTTCTGCACACGGCCGTGAATTCAAAGGAGCTCAGTCTGCACAGGCTGCCGCTGTTGGAAAGGTGATCGCAGAGCGTGCAAAAGCTGCTGGAGTTACTGCGGTCGTATTTGATCGTGGCGGATACTCATATGCTGCTCAGATTCGTGGTCTTGCTGATGCTGCACGCGAAGGAGGGCTCGCATTTTAATACCTTACTTATTTATGACTGACACCGTACTCAACCCCGAGACCGAAGTAGAAGCAGTTCCTGCTGGTGAAACCGTTCCCGCACCTGTGGAAACTCCTACCGCTTCTGCTGAAGTACCAGCATCTGCTGCACCTACACGCGATGCTGCTCGTGGTGGACGTGGTGATGGTCGCCGTCCTGGCGGACGTCCTCAGCGTTCGCGCGAACGTGCTCCTCGTGAGCGTAGTGAATTCGACCAGGTAACGCTCGACGTACGTCGTGTGGCTCGTGTTATGGCCGGAGGTCGTCGTTTCTCATTCAGCGTTACGGTTGTTATTGGTGATAAGAAGGGACGTGTTGGTGTTGGTCTTGGAAAAGGAGCTGATACGGCACTTGCTATTGATAAGGCAGTTCGTGCTGCAAAGAAGAATCTCATCACTGTTCCCCTTACGAGCAACCGCTCAATCGAGCATAATGTTTCTGCGAAGTACTCATCATCAACCGTTGAAATCATTCCTTCACCAGGCCGTGGACTCGTTGCTGGTTCAGCAATGCGTACGATCCTCGAATACGCTGGTGTGACAGACATCATTGCAAAGATCCAGACTCGTTCAAAGAACAAGCTTACGATCGCTCGCGCTACGGTTGAGGCACTTAAGTCACTTCAGACTCGCTAAGTTCTCGTTTAATTTCTATTGGTATGCAAACAAACAACCTTAAAGCAGCAACACCCCGCATCACGAGCGCTCGCGTCGGACGAGGAAGTACCCGTGGTAAGAACTCTGGCCGTGGTAATAAGGGTCAGAACTCTCGTGCTGGTCACAAGAACCGCCCAGAAATGCGTGACCTTCTTAAGAAAATTCCAAAACGTCGTGGTTTTGGTAAGAACCGTTCACGCACCGTGAAGCCACAGGTTATCTACACTCCGGTAAATCTTACAAAACTAGAAGGAGCATTTACTGCAGGAGATGTGGTAAATCCAGTAGCACTCATGCAGAAAGGACTCGTCCGTTCGCGTGGAGGCTTTATCATTCCTGTAAAGATTCTTGGAACAGGAACAATCACCAAGGCACTTACGATTCAGGACTGTGAATTCTCAGAAACTGCTAAGGCAGCCGTTGAAGCCGCAGGCGGATCGTTTGGAACAAGTCGCACAAAATAACTATGCTTACAAATTTCTTTCACAAAGCCGGGATCATACTAAGCGATCGCGTCTTGCGAAAGCGTATTCTCTTTATCGTACTCGCAATCGTACTTTTCCGTTTCCTATCAGCTATTCCGGTACCGGGTGTTAATCGTGCAGCGCTCGAGCAATTCTTCGGTGCTAACGCATACCTAGGACTCCTTTCCGTATTCTCAGGAGGGGGACTCGGCACGATATCTATCGTACTTCTTGGGGTAACGCCGTACATCACCAGCTCAATTATCATGCAGTTGGCGACCGTACTGTTCCCAAGCATTAAGGAGATGTATCAGGAAGAGGGAGAGGTGGGGCGTGCACGTTTTATTGCGATATCACGGTACATAACAATTCCCATTGCCTTTCTTCAGGCCTTTGCATTTATTTCACTTCTTCAGCGAGAAAACATTCTTCTCCCACTCTCTAGTCTTCAATTCATAACTGATGTGCTTTTGGTTGCCGCAGGCTCAATCTTCCTTATGTGGATCGGTGAGCTCATGACGGAATTTGGTATTGGTAACGGAGTATCACTTATCATTTTTGCCGGTATCGTCGCCCATCTTCCATCGGGAATTGCACAAGCACTCTTTACGGCCACAAGCGCAAATATTCCTGCATATGTTGGATTTGTTCTTCTTGCTATAGCTGTAGTGTACGCAGTAGTCGTGGTTGCAGACGCTGAGCGCTCTATTCCTATCGCGTATGCACGTCAGGTACGCGCTGGATCAGCAGGGGCTCCCACCTACCTCCCAATTCGCCTTCTTCAGGCGGGAGTAATTCCAATCATCTTTGCGCTTTCACTTCTTCTTTTGCCACAACTTCTAATCGGAGCACTTGTAGCGCTTAAGATTTCTTTTGCAGCCGGATGGCAGCTTGGATATCAAGCTTTCTCGAACAGTGTATGGCTCTACAGCGGTGCGTACTTCGCACTGGTGGTTATGTTCACGTATTTCTATACTGCCATTACCTTCGAACCACATCGTATTGCAGAGAATCTTCAGAAGTCAGGGGCATTTATTCCCGGCGTTCGTCCAGGTAGCGAAACAGAGAACTATATCTCAAAGGTAGTGAATCGCATTACGCTCCCCGGTGCTCTCTTCCTCGGTCTTGTCGCCGTTATTCCGTTTGTTATCAAGGCGCTTACTGGTATTACCGCCATCCTTATTGGTGGTACTGCGCTCCTTATTGCGGTTCAGGTACTTTTGGATCTCATCCGCAAAGTCGACGCGCAGGTTTCACTCCGCGAATACTAGAAAAAAGCCGCCGCAAGGCGGCTTTTTTCTACCATCCCTCCACACCCTAACTACCATGACTAGTACGCTACCATCTGAACATATGTCGTATTCTGGGAAATTGGTATTAGTGGTTGGTACGTCAGGAAGTGGCAAAGGGGTTCTTTTAAAGCGCGCAAAAGAACTGCATTCTGAGATTGTGTTTCCCGTCTCTTGCACAACGCGTGCTGTGCGTCCAGGTGAGACAGAGGGAGAAACCTACTACTTCGTGACTAAAGAGGAGTTTGATCACAAAATTTCCGAAGGAGAATTTCTTGAGTGGGCAGAATATGGAGGTAATAAATACGGTACGCTGAAATCTGAAATTATACCGGGCCTTGAAGAAGGGAAGCTTGTTCTGCGTGAAGTAGAGGTTCAAGGAGCTCGTCATATACGTGAATGTATCCCTGTAGAAAACCTCACCATTGTGTATATATACGCTGGACCTTGGCCGGACTTAGAACGACGTATCCGCGAGCGTGCACCAATTTCAGATGAAGAACTTGAGGCGCGTAAACTTCGGTATGAGGACGAGCAGTCATTTAAGTCTGAAGCGACGTTCGTTGTGGAAAATCCTGACGGAAAATTCAAAGAAGCTGATGAGGCATTTGAAGAGATTATCAGTTCGCTACTTCCAAGTGCGTAAGCATCTCTTTATTGATAGGATGGTGATATGGAACGCGTAAATACTATACTCCTCATTGGTCGCCCAGGTTCAGGAAAGGGTACCCAGGCAAAACTTCTTTCAGAACGCCTCGCATGGATTTGCCTCTCATCAGGAGATCGCATCAAACAGATTAGAGACGGAAATGAGCCGTTTTCAGCACGGGTGCGCGCAGTATATGACAAAGGAACTCTTTTGCCAGACTGGCTTGCAGATTATCTACTCGAAAGCGGCCTTCTCGACCTGGAGCCGTATGTGGGTGTTATCACGGAAGGGTTTGCACGAACCAAACAGCAGGCAGAGCATTTTGCAGACATAATTGAGTGGATAGGACGAAATTTAATGGTAATTAACCTCGAAGTTTCCGAGGAAGAAGTTACGCGTCGTATGATTTCACGAAGTGAAACCCAGGATCGTCCAGACAGTAATAACGAAGACAAGATTAAAGCACGCCTCTCACAGTTTTCGGTAGATACTCTACCAGCGCTTGAATACTTACGCTCACTCGGCGTGGTAAAAGATGTGAACGGTGAACAGTCTCCAGCACAGATTGCAGAAGATATTGAAAAACTTTTAGACGTATGATTATCCGTACCGCCGAAGAGCGAGCAGATCTTATAGAAGCAGGGAAGCGATTAGGCGTTATTCTTGAGACACTTTCTCTTCAAGTTCGTCCCGGCATCACTACCGCAGCACTCAATGAGTCTGCTGAAAAAATGATTGTAGACGGAGGAGATTACCCTTCGTTTAAGAACTACAAGCCAGAAGGAGCAACATATCCGTATCCTGCCGGACTTTGTATTTCCGTGAATGATGAGGTGGTGCACGGTATTCCAGGAGAACGCATACTCAAAGAAGGCGACATTGTTACCCTCGACCTTGGGCTTACCCATAACGGCATTATTGTGGACTCAGCACTTACGGTACCTGTGGGAAAAACTGAATCTTCCTCGTATGCACTTATGGATGCAACACGGGACGCGCTTGAAGCTGCTATATTTGCAGCTCGACCAGGAAACCATATTGGTGACATTTCATACACGACAGAACAAGCCTTCAAAGGAACTGGATTTTCAGTAGTAAAAATACTTGGCGGGCATGGGGTGGGGCGTGCCGTTCACGAAGAGCCTTTTATCTCAAACGTTGGGTACGCAGGTACCGGACCTGAGATTGAAGTTGGGATGGTGCTTGCTCTTGAGCCTATAGCAAACGCTGGGAAGGGGCATGTTGATCTACTTGAGGATGATTACACGTTTATTACCCGCGATGGCTCAAAGAGTGCTCACTTTGAGCATACTATTCTGGTAGAGAAGGATCAGACGCTTGTTGTGACGCGTCGCCCAAACGAGTAGTTTTTGCTATAGTGCTAGTAATCGCTTCACGGCGCTTTTTACTTTCAACCCATTTCTTAACCCTGTATTGTATGGCAATTCCACACCCTAAAACCGAGCGTTCATTCGTTATCGTGAAGCCAGACGGCGTCCAGCGCAGCCTTGTTGGTGAGATTCTTTCTCGCTTTGAACGCACGGGCCTTAAGCTCGTTTCTATTAAAATGATGGTTCTTGATTCAGATCGTATTTGGAAGCACTACGACAAAGATGATGAATGGTTCCTTAAGAAGGGAACTAAGATTGCTGCAGACCGTGCTGCCGCAGGACTTTCTGCCGAAAAGGATCCTATCGAATACGGAAAGGATATTATTCGCGCCCTCGACAAATATATGACGAGCGGCCCTGTGGTGGTTATGGTTTGGGAAGGGAATAGCGCAGTTGCGGTCGTGACGAAGCTCGTGGGAGAAACGTCACCAGCATCTTCTGATGTAGGCACTATCCGTGGTGACCTCACTATCGACTCATACGAAATATCAGCTATTGATGACCGTGCCGTTCGTAACCTCATTCACTGTTCAGATACTCCAGAGAACGCAGAGAAAGAGATTGCCATGTGGCTTTCAGAAGATGAGGTCATGAAGTATCGCCTCCTCAACGAAGCGATTCTCTACGATGTGAACCTTGATGGGATCATGGAGTAGTATCGTGCCAGAAGGACATTTCTTATGTGCGAAGGCGGTTACGTCTAATCAAATAATGTCGTATACTCTCCCAGGGCCATCCCAAAAAGCGACTTGCTAATATCTCGGGAGCCTTATATCTCGCGAATCTGGTGAAGACCTCGGTTTTCTAAGGGCGCGTGATGCGGGCACCCACGTGGCACAAAAAGTTGCCACATAGGGGTGGTTCCTCGACAAAAGCCGGCCTTTGGCCGGCTTTTGTCGTTACAGCACCTTTCCTAGTTCATCGCAAAGGCCGGCGTATGCTACCCTTAGTCTATGAACCGAAAGCCACTTTTCATTGCACTCATACTCACCGCCTTACTCCTCGCGCTTCATCTCTATGCGCTTGAAACCTATTTCTACTGGCAACATCGCTGGTTTGATATTCCGATGCATATTCTTGCAGGTGCTTCTATTGGATCTTTTCTTTTAGCCTTTTTCAGCGTACGCCGCGCCGGGCTGTATTTTATTCTCATGCTCGGAGTGGGGGTGGGGTGGGAGGTGTTTGAGAATATTAATCACATATCAACGGGTCAGCCCGGGTACTGGTTTGATACAACCAAGGACATAATTAACGATATGATAGGGGCAAGTATTACTTTCTATGTAGCTAAGCGATCATTATGGCGTTAAAACTTACTTTTTACGGCGGTGCAGAAACAGTTACGGGCTCAAATTTCATGGTAGAGGGAGAGAAGGGAAAGCTTTTGGTGGATTGCGGTATTGAGCAGGGAAGAGATTTTTGTCAGAGCGAAATGTATGCACCGTTTCCGTATGATGTTGCTAGTTTAGATGCGCTTATTGTTACGCATGCGCACCTTGATCATGTCGGGCGTATTCCAAAGCTCATGAAAGAAGGGTTCAAAGGAAAGATTTATATGACGGCTCCGACCAAAGACCTGGCACAGCTCATTATGGAGGATTCAGCGCGTATTATGGCTGGCGACGCACGCGAAAAGGGACTCCCTCTTCTCTACAATGAACGAGATGTTGCAGCGGCAATGGCGCATATTGAGACAGTAGACTTCCACACAGAATGGGAAGCAGCTCCCGGCTTGTCCTGCTATCTTCGTAACACCGGCCACATCCTCGGTTCAGCGAGTGTTCGTATTAAAGATATGAGTGATGGGGATGGCGTTACCCTTGCTCTTACTGGAGACATTGGAAATTCGCCCTCACCATACTTACCTGAGCCTGAAGCAGTAGACGACGCTGACGTTATGGTTATGGAAAGCGTCTATGGTGACCGCTTGCATACTCACGTGGATGAACGAGTAGACGAGCTTCTGAAGGCGCTTACGGCCGCTATAGAGCGTGGAGGAGCCATCCTTATACCTGCATTCTCCCTGGAGCGCACGCAGCTCATGCTCTATGAGATCAGTAATCTGATGGATGAAGGTAAACTGCCTAAGATACCGGTATTTCTTGATTCACCACTCGCCATTAAGGCCACGGATGTATATGCAAAATGGGGAACTGAATTCTTTAAGCCGGGGGTTCAGTCAGAGCTTAAGAAAGAACATGATATCTTCCGTTTCCCCATGCTTACTCAAACCCCTACGCGTGAAGAGTCAGAAAAGATACTTGAAGCACCAGACACGAAAATAATCATGGCAGGTGCAGGAATGTCCCATGGTGGACGTATTGGTCGCTGGGAACAGAAGTACCTTCCAGACCCTAAAACAACGCTCTTCATGGTCGGATACCAAGCCCCAGGCTCTCCAGGACGTATTCTTCAGGACGGGGGTAAACACGTAAAGTTGAGCGGTAACATGGTCACGGTGCGTGCACATATACAGTCATTTTCTGGCTGGTCCGCACATGCTGACCGTGATGGGCTTATAGCATTTGCTGAACTAACCCAGCCGCGCACAAAAACTATCTTCTGCGCACTCGGCGAACCTTCATCAGCACGATTCCTTGCACAGCGTCTCCATGGTTTCTTGGGTGTAAAAGCTATTGTTCCTGTCTATAAGCAGGTGTGGGAAATTACGAAGCAGGGAGCAAAAGAAATAACGAAATAAGTATTTATATATATGGCACTTGATCATTCACGCGTAACCACCGGTACTGACTTTGAAGGTCATCGTATTAGTAAGAACCTTGGGCTTGTTCGCGGTATTACCGTTCGCTCCCGTTCAATTATTGGCTCGGTTGGAGCCGGAATCCAAAGTATTTTTGGAGGTAACATCACACTTTTCGAAACATTGTGTGAAAAGGCACGCGAACAAGCGTTTGACCGAATGCTTAAACACGCAGAAGCATTAGGCGCCAATGCAGTCATTGGGATGCGTTATGACGCTACGGACTTAGGGCAGGGGATTACTGAGGTGCTTGCGTACGGTACGGCAGTAGTCGTTGAATAAGTACGGTACGTATAAGAAATAGAAAAGCGCTCGGCTTAGCCGAGCGCTTTTCTATTTCTTCGTGCTTACGCGCGAACGGCGTCTACCTCCTTTGCAATGCGTGAGAACGTCTCAGGGTGCATCTGGGCGAATTCAGAAAGTACCTTACGGTCGAGTTCAAACCCTTTGCCCTTAAGTGCATTGATGAAGGTGCTGTATGACTTGAACCCTTCCTCACGAATAGCGGCGTTCAAACGAACGATCCAAAGCTGACGCATAACGGTCTTCTTATCGCGACGGTGGTTGAAAGCATTCTTTCCGGCATGCACGAGTGATTCCTTCGCGAGGCGCTCCTTTGTTCCGCGACCATGGCGGTATCCCTTCGCACGTGAAAGTACGTTGCGTCGGCGCTTTGCTGAGATTACTCCTCCTTTGACTCGTGTCATACCTAATTACGTAAAATGATTAAATGCTAGCCACTACTTACTGATTTTCGAAAGGAAGCTGCGACGAATACGGTTTGAAACCGTAAGTGACTGCTGACGCTTCTTTCCCATACGGGTTGAGCCGCTTTCCTGAGCGTTGTAGTGGTCCTGGCCTGCCTTACGGACTACCAGTTTTCCTGTTTTGGTAACGCGGATGCGCTTGGTGTATGACTTGTTAGTTTTCATGAGATTGGGTTTCTGGGTTTGGAACAACGGCTGCGACAAGCACGGGCGTTTCGGGTGTTCCTTCAGCCGCAACAGGTGCTTTTGCACCCAACGCTGCTTTCGGATCCCGTTCGATGATGGTTGCGAATCCCTTAGGGGCTCGCGTTACCGGGTCAGCGATGCGGTATGCATACGGGATCAAAAGAAGGAACTTCTCGAGCCGGGTCTTGAGGAACGCTTCCTCCATTCCCTTATAGCGTCCTTTGAGGAAGAGCTCGGCGCGAACGCGATGCCCTTCGGCAAGCCATTCGGCCGCCTTTCGGGCTTTGAGTCGCATATCGTTCTCCCCAGTACCGACTTTTATCTGTACTTCCTTAGTCTCAGAGACCTTGGCTTTAGCTCGCTGAGCGCTATCCTTTTTCTTCTGCTCGTACTGAAATTTACCATAATCCATGATTTTCGCAACGGGTGGCTGGGCGTTTGGCGATATTTCGATCAGGTCCAAATCAAGCGCCTGGGCTGCTTTTAGAGCCTCTGCAGCAGTAATAACACCAAGGTTTTCACCCTCAGCGCCGATAACGCGCAATTGCGGCGCGCTAATTTCGCGATTTATACGTACTTTCTCTACAGTTGCCATTGTTTGTCCTCAGTATACAACGATAACCGCCAAACTACAACGTATTTTAACGATGGAGCCCCGCAGGAGCGAAGCTCCTGCGGGGCTAGGGAAATGGACGTGCTCCATCCAGACGTATCGTGAGTTCTACACGAAGACCATCCTGGGTAAACCCCCAGGAACCCTCATGGACTTCACTAATTGCCTGAGTAATTTCTGAATACGTGGGTGTTTCAGTATCAGAAATACCAAGTTTTTGTCCAAATTCTCGTAAAACCTGCGCTCTTGGCTCAACCACGTTATATCTCCTGAGGTGTTTCCTTGGCTAGAGTACTATATCTGCCTCTTCAAGCAAAAGGGGATAGTGATGTAGTATTCTTACTCCATTACCTATTGATATTTGAGCCATGCTTACTGGATTTAAAACATTCTTGCTTAGAGGGAACGTCGTGGACTTGGCAGTCGGTGTCGTTGTTGGTGCTGCTTTTACTAACATCGTTAACTCACTTGTTGCTGATTTACTTACCCCACTCATTGGAGCGATCGCAAGAGTGCCTGATTTCAGCAATCTTTCCTTCGCAATCAACGGAAGTAAGTTTATGTATGGAGACTTTATAAATAAGTTTATATCGTTTCTCTTGGTTGCCACAGCAGTGTACTTCTTTGTCGTAGTACCAATGAATACACTTATTGCGCGTACGAAGAAGGAGGCGCCCACCGATCCAACCACAAAACGATGTCCTGAATGTATGAGTGAAGTTAACGTTGAAGCGAAAAAGTGTGCGTTCTGCACGTCTGATATCGCGTAACAGAGTATGAGGCAGTACGTGAGATTAGTCACCCAAGTATTCTCCTGGAGATATATTCCCGTACATTTCTTTGCAGTTCTTTCAACGGCGTTTCTCGTGGTATCAGGTCTCGACTGGGCATACTTTATCTTTACGCTCAAGTACGCACCTCCTTACCTTCTCTTTATTGCCGATATTACCGGCTTCATTATTCCCCTAAGTATTCTGTTAGTTTCTGCATGGTATTTCGTATTCAAGAAAGACTTGTTGAAAAGGGTATACGCCTCAGCAATGGTGTACGCGATAATCTTAGGATTCACGCTTTCTGAAATCATAAAAATCTTCACGGGTAGAACCTCACCCCCACTCCACTTTCATGGAGAAAGTTCAGTACTGCTTGATAATAGTCATGACTTCCATTTTGGATTTATGCAGGAACAAATCATTGGCGGGTGGCCTTCCTCGCATGCGACGGTAACCTTCGCCTTAGTCACTGCGTTTGTGGTGCTTGCTCGTCCAAAATTACCGGTGCGTATTGCGCTGTATACGCTAGCGTTCTTTGTTGCGGTAGGTGTTAGTTTTGGCTTTCACTGGATTTCCGAGACAGTCGCCGGCATATGTTTAGGCATGGTGATTGGTGTAGTGGTTGGGAATTGGTATAAGAAAGTGCTTAAAAAAGCTTAATTAGTGAGAGGTTGAGAAAGAACGGAGCTTCGCAAACGTCTCTACTATATATCCCATAGCCATCCTTAATTTCATCCTATGCGTCTCTACCTCACTCGAATTCTTCCAATGCTCCTTATAAGTCTCATGACTGCTTCATTTGCTAACGCTGCCGAGATCCCATCACAAGATTTAACCCTAGGCTCTCGAGGTGAAGGAGTGGTGTGGTTGCAGAATTACTTGATCGAGAACTCCAGTAATCCTGCCTCGATATCTCTTAAGGCAGCTGGAGCGACCGGATACTTTGGTCCGCTTACCCGCACCGCGCTTGGAGAATATCAGCGTGAACATCTAATAACTCCTACCCAAGGGTATTTCGGCGCAAAGACTCGTGCGCTTATTTCTGGACTGACCGTTAGTCACCATGCCCCCACTTTCTCTGGAACTATTTCAGCCGTTGATACCGGATGTTTTGCTGATGGTGTGTGTAGCGTAACCATAGGCGGGAAGAACGTAATTTTGCTCTCAGGATTTCGCATTTCTCCACCAGCTGTTGGTTCGCTAAAGGGCGTTGATTCCATTGGTGATCTTGGGAGCAGAATAGGCGCAACAGCAAATGTGTACGCGGCCACCACTTCGGGAAGTGCCGCAGACTATACCCTGTATGGAAGTAAGGACTATTACGTAGAGGTAGTACCCGCTAAGCCAGTAGGGAAACCGATAACTGTACGTGGGGTGATTAGTTGTCTTCCTGCTAAGGATCCGACACGTCCAGTGATTGCACTGTGTGCCTTTGGTATTAAGACTGATACTGGCGTATATTACGCACTCAGTGATTCAGAAGAACATCCAGGTCAAATAGCGAATGCAGGTGTCAGTGAACACATTGAGATTTCAGGTACGCTTCGACCTGAAATTGCACACACTGTCTTCAAAGGGGAAGGGACTATTGAAATAAAAACTGTTAAGAAGATCTAGATTAGTTCGTATCAACTAGGATTCTTGCCACGTAGCCTTAGTGGGGGATTTGTCATACATCATCTGGTTTTTAACTATGGTATACATGTGGTCTTCAATAAAGGTGCAAAACTCCAATATTTCCTGAGCGCATTTTTTACCCATCGGTGTCAACCTATATTCAACACGAGGCGGGATTACCGTATAACTTTTCCTCACGACTAATCCGTCTCTCTCGAAATGCCGTAGGGTTTGGGACAACATTTTTTCGGAAATCCCGTCTATCCGATTCCGCAGTTCGCCGAAACGCATAACTTTGTTTTCGGATAAAGCCTTCAATACCACCGATCCCCAAACGCTAGAAACATGATCGATTATTGAACGGCTGGGGCACAGCCGGTTATACAAATCGCCTTGCTTGGGCAATTCTGCGAAGAGTTCATAGTTAATACTTACCATGGTGTTAGTTCTTGTCTGTTTATCTATACTAACTTATCGTAAGTACATACACAAATTAAAAGATCACCTATGAAACTATACGAATCTAAATTTTACTCTTTCGAACTCGAACAAGATCGCATTATCAATCGGTGGAACGAAAACACTGACCAGATGACGTATCAAGACTTTCAAGATGCGTTGATGAACTTGGCCGGCTTTGTCATAGAACATAATGCACAGCAGATTCTTATAGACACTACCAATTTTAAATTTCAATTACCTGCAGAAAATGATCACTGGCGAAATGACGTATTCTACCCGCGAATAACAAAGGTGGGCAAAATAAAACAAGCACTAGTGATGCCCACTGAGTATCTTACGTTCGTAAAAGACGAAACTGAAGATGGAGTGATTGTGCCAACTAGGTACTTTGATAAGGAGTCAGAAGCAGTCGATTGGTTAACTAATGGTTAATGGATTGCTGATTCTAATATTCTCAATAATTCTCAACAACAATACTGCCAGCCATACACATTAGAAAACCGCCTTGAAGGCGGTTTTCTAATGTTCCATGTGTTTCCACATACTTCTATATCGGTGGAGGTGGGGGGAATTGGACCCCCGTCCGTATCTGGCCTTGAGAACGAGTCTACGACGCGTAGCTCATATTATGGTTTCAGCAAAAGAATAAGAACATGAGCGAAAACGCTTTTGCTAGAGTCCGTTGTTTAGATGAGTTCGTTGGACACCGAACCACCGATTCTGTAGAAGATTCCGCCTCCACTATTCGCTACAGAAACCGGATAGTGAAAACGTCGCTTAGCGAGTCGAGCCGAAGCTCAAGACTTACGCGTAAGCGAACGCAAAGTCAGACACCTTGAAAGGTGAGAGGGTCTTTGCGCGTGCAACAGTTTTGTTTGCACGTATTGGTCTATGCGTTGGTATGGCGAGTCAGCATAGTTCTCCCGCGTCGCACGTTTCTCAAGGTACAGACCGTCAAAGCCGGTCACCCCCAGGCTGGATTCATAACAGGAGCATGAATCCAGCCTGGGAAGGGCCCGCACGATAAACGCTTGAAAATGGCGGGGAACCGAGGTTCCCCGAGTGGTGCTGGGTGAGCAGCGTAAGGTGGGCTGGAATGGTTACGTGATGATGTCAGTCAACAGTTTTCGCTTGCCGAAACCGGTATATTGCCGGTCGAACCGGCGGTCACGTGCATTCGGGTCACCTTGCGAATATTCGGGTCTTGATCGACGTCTGTCAGGACCTCGATATCGACAATTCGATCGTTCGGCCAGGATTTCTGCCGCCATAACGAACGTAGACTGGAGAATTTCCGTTTCATCCTGGATGAATGATTCGTCATCAATAAACATATATTTCCTCCTTGTTGAACCACTTTCAAACGTTCATCTAACCCATAGGAGAGTATACTCCTTATTTTTTAGCGCGCATTGCTCTATCCATCTCGCGCTGCGCATCTTTACGCTTGAGGTCTTCACGCTTATCAGATGAGTTTTTTCCACGAACGATAGCAATGCGCGCCTTTAGGTATCTTCCTGCACTATACAACTCTAAAGGCACTATTGTCAACCCTTTCTTTGCCTCATGTTCGGCCAAATAGAGGAGTTCGCTTTTCTTAAGGAGAAGTTTTCGCGGGTGTTCAGGATCATAGCCAGCGGGCGTGTTTGCTTGCTGGTACGGAGGGATGGACATGCCAACAATGAAGGCTTCGCCACCACGAATAACCACCCGAGAACCCTCCAAGGATCCGTGCTTGTTTCGCAGACTCTTCACCTCAGCTCCGGTAAGTTGAACCCCTGCTGTCAGTGATTCTATGACCGTATACTTCAGCCCTGCCTTTTTATACTGAATGAGTGCCATGGTTTCAGAATCGCATTATTCGACGTATAATCAAGCGACTATGGCACACAACGCATCACCAGAAAAAAAGTCGAACAAGAAAGAAAATAGTTCTGTGAAAAAGGATGAAAAAAAAGGAAAGAAAGAATCAAATAATCCATTAGCATCAATCATGCCGGGTGGCCCTGGTTTTTTCGCAAATTTAGTAACAACCATTATTGTGTTCTTGCTTCTTATAAGTGCCTACTCACTTGTTGATTCAAGTACTAAAAAAGTCTCAACTATTTCACTTACTGAAGTGGCGAACGATGTTCGTGCCGGAAAAGTAGAGAATATTTCTGTTTCGGGAAATGACGTGAAGCTCGCGTATAGCGATGGGTCACATAAGAAAGCCATGAAAGATCCAAACCAGGGTCTCACGGAAACACTTGCGGCATACGGCGCGACTCCCGATCAGCTTTCACAGGTGAATATCACCATTGCAACTGAATCGGGTTTTAGATTCTGGATTTCCACGCTCCTTCCTATTCTGCTTCCTATTCTCCTCCTTGGTATTTTATTCTTCTTCCTTATGCGTCAGGTTCGAGGAGCAGGGATGCAGGCATTTACCTTTGGTCAGAGTAAGGCGCGTCTAACGGACCCTGCTGACCTTAATACACGCGTTACATTTGCGGACGTTGCGGGCGCGAAGGAAGCAAAGGAAGAGTTAATGGAAATCGTGGATTTCTTAAAGAATCCTAAGAAATTTCTTGATATTGGCGCACGCATTCCTAAGGGCATTATGCTCATGGGAGCTCCTGGTACGGGAAAGACCCTGCTCGCACGTGCTGTGGCCGGCGAAGCCGGCGTTCCGTTCCTTTCTATCTCAGGTTCTGAATTCGTTGAGATGTTCGTAGGAGTCGGTGCGTCACGCGTACGTGATTTGTTCCAGCTCGCAAAGAAATCAAGTCCCGCAATTATCTTTGTTGATGAAATTGATGCTGTTGGACGTGTTCGTGGTACGGGAGTAGGGGGAGGAAATGATGAGCGCGAGCAAACTCTTAACCAGATTCTGGTGGAGATGGACGGCTTTGAACCCACTGAGAAAGTTATCGTTATTGCCGCCACAAACCGCCCTGACGTTCTTGATCCAGCACTGCTTCGTCCCGGACGTTTTGACCGCCGTGTGACCATTGATCTTCCTGATAGAAAAGATCGTCTTGAGATTTTGGGCGTGCACTCTCGAAAGAAGCCCTTTGGCCCTGACGTAAACCTTGAGGTTATTGCTGAGCGCACCCCAGGTTTCTCTGGAGCTGAGCTCTACTCACTTATGAATGAAGGAGCTATCCTAGCCGCTCGTGAGGACCGTAAAGAGATTACACAGTACGACCTTATTCGTTCTATTGAGAAAGTGATTCTCGGCCCTGAACGTAAGAGTCATCTTATGAGTAAGAAGCAGAAGCGTCTTACGGCATATCACGAAGTGGGCCATGCACTCGTTTCTTCAATTCTTCCGTACGCAGATCCGGTGCATAAGATTTCTATCATCTCTCGTGGGCGTGCCGCTGGATACACTCTAAAGCTCCCGTTTGAAGATACGAAGATGCAATCACGAAAAGAGTTTCTTGATGATATTGCAGGAACACTCGGAGGATTCGTTGCAGAAGAAATGGTATTCGGAGATGTTACGACCGGTCCCTCAAATGATCTGGCCGTAGTTACGGCGCTCGCACGTGACATGGTGTCTCGCTACGGCATGAGTGAAAAGCTTGGGCCAGTAGCATTTGCAACAGATCAGAACTATCGCAGTGAAACGTACTCACAGGATGTAGCTGCAAAGATTGATGGTGAAGTTACGCGTATTATTGAAGAAGCGAAGGAGAAGGCGCGTGAAGTACTCAGTACGCACAGAAGTGCTCTGGATGCTATTTCAGAAGAGCTGGTTAAGGTTGAAACAATGGAACGCGAAGAGTTTGAAAAACTTCTCATCCTTAACGGCATCACGCCGAAGAAGAAAGAGGAAGAAGAGGTTGTTGCTGAGCTTATTGCTTCAGTGGAACCTAAGGGGTAAGTGGAGCATGGAACGAGAAAAGCCACGCACGAAGTGCGCGGCTTTTCTCGTATCAAACACCAGAGTATAGTGAGTGGGCGCCCTTAGCTCAGTTGGTTAGAGCACGGAGCTTATACCTCCGCGGTCCTTGGTTCGAGTCCAAGAGGGCGCACTAGTAATTACCGAGGAAGAATATCGGTTAGAAGCGCTGAATTGTAGAACTCAGATGCAAGTGCACCAAACGAACGAGTACCATCTGAGAGAGTTATTGCTGCACCTCCAACCTGCGGATTCGCATTTGGCACCGAGTGTGCGTACCCAATGTTATAGAGCGTCGAAATAATGTCAGCTCTTGAGTCGATAGGGAATCCAGCTTTTGCCCACTGTGCTTGAATTTGTCGTATATAGAGACCTGCGTACAGATAACTGTAGTAGTGATCATGCTGATCAGTCATGCGGGTGAAGCGGGCGCCAGTTACATCTCTTGTTCCTGCAGGAAAATCAAGAAGGTGCTCATTCTCTGGCCCTAGGTAATACGGAGATGAGGAGTCCTTAAGATAGGTCTCAACCTGAATCGCCGTCGCTTCCTTCATACCCATAACGCCCCAGGAGAATTGTGATTGCGGACCAAGTATCTTTAAGGGGTAAAAGAACTTCTTATAATTCTCGCGGTCAGTGAAAAAGAGACGAAGCTGTTCTGAAACTAGATTAGCTGTAATAAGTCGCGCAGGGACTCCGGAGTCACGTGCAGCGCGTTCGATCGTACTCTGGTCACGGCGAATAGCTGCTTCCATAATGTTCCACTCTTCTGACTGTTGCCATGGCCCGGTATATGACGCAGTTACTGCCGCCGCACCTTGAGACGCGGGAGATGATGTTCCAAAAAACGCTTCTCGCTGAACATCAATAATTCCTTTTTCGTTAGTGAAACCAAAGCGCACCGCAAAGTATCCAGCTACCAGGAAAAGTCCGACTGCGGCAAAAAAGTACACCACTATGAAGAAAACCTGTTTGAGTACCTTTTTAGCCATGAATTTACCTGGAGTGTACGTCAAATAGCGAAGGCGAGCAAAGCTACTCCATATAGAGCTTCTGAAGCTTTTCACGCACGATAGGGGCGAGTGTTGGATACGTTTTTAAATCAGGATCTGTCTCAATAACGCGTGCTGCCTCCGTGCGCGCCGCTTCCACCAGGCGGAGATTTTTAATCGCTTCCATGGCAATGTCTGACACTCCCCACTGACGGTTACCCGCAAGCTCTCCAGCGCCACGAAGCGCGAGGTCATACTCAGCGAGCTCAAAGCCATTCTTTGCAGTGGTGAGTGCTTTGAGACGATCTTTTGTGGCTGGACCATATGATTCAGGCAGAACGAAGCAGTACGCCTGATTATTAGAACGAATAACGCGGCCACGAAGCTGGTGAAGTTGTGCAAGTCCGAAACGCTCTGCGCCTTCAATTAAAATGACAGTTGCGTTCGGAACATTAACCCCAACTTCGACTACTGACGTCGCGCACAGAATATCAGTGACGCCATCTTCAAACGCTTTCATACTCTTCTCCTTCTCAGCTGGAGTCATTTTGCTGTGAAGAATACCAATATTCGCTTCAGGAAATACTTCTTTCTTTAAGCGCTCAGCTTCTGCCTTAACGGAACGTGCTTGCACCGCCATCTCTTTAGTTGGATCGGGCTCATCAATACGGGGACAAATCACATATGCCTGACGCCCTGCGGCGAGTTCCTGCCTTACTCGTGCATACCCTTCATCACGCTTCTCGGGCCCTAGTATTTCCGTGATGATGGGCTTTCGTCCTGTGGGCATTTGATCAAGGACTGAAAGATCAAGATCACCATATAAGGTAAGGGCGAGGGTGCGTGGGATGGGTGTGGCCGTCATTGAAAGTAGGTGAGGGGAGACGCTGTGCTTTTTGGTGAGCTTTTGACGGTGTGCTTTTCCAAAACGATGCTGTTCATCGATGATTGCGAATGCGAGGTTCTGAAATTCAAGTGATTTGTACACCAGTGCGTGTGTGCCGATAACAATCGGAATTTCTCCTGCAGCTACCCATTTTGCAAACTGCGCACGAGAGACTTTCGCTGATTCCTCATACGGAACCTTACTTGGAAACTTCCGACATTCGCTACCAGTAATAAGACCAACAGGTATTGGGTGATCTTTAAAGTATGAAACAAAAGTAGAGAAATGTTGTTTCGCGAGGATCTCAGTTGGACACATGTACGCAACTTGAAGCGTGCCGGATTTCCGTCCGGGTGGTTTGCTTGTGGCAACAAGGTACGCGGTCGCAGCAGCGACCGCCGTCTTCCCGCTGCCCACATCACCCTCAAGTAATCTGCGCATAGGGTGCGCTTTCTCGAAGTCAGTGACGATAGTCTCTATGGACCGAAGCTGCGCTTCGGTCGCTGGAAACGGAAAGCTCGAAACAAAGTCATTCAAATCCTTTCGGTCCACATTTACCGGTAAGGCTTTTTCTTTCACCGCTTCAGCGCGTTCTTTCTGAAGCGCGAGCTGTAAGGTAAATATTTCTTCGAAGGCAAACCGCTTTCGCGCTGCGTCTGCGTCAGATTGTTTGCGCGGGGCGTGCATCCACACAAGCGCTGTTGAAAGAGATGGCAGGTTATAGCGCTCAAGAATCTCAGCTGGAAGGGGATCCTGAATCGATTCGTGTACATGAGCTTCAAATATTTTCTTCACCGCATGTAAAAACCACAACGAAGAAATACCTCGGCTTTCCGGGTAGATGGCATAGAGGGTGTCATCGATGATGGGGGACGTGTCAGTCGTCGTGAAGAGTGAATCATGCACTTCATCTGGCCGCACTGGTGATTTATCAATTTCTGGATTAGCTAGGTATATTTTTGTTCCGGTCCCTGCAATTTTTCCTGATGCCTTAACCACCATTCCATCGGCCACCATCTTTGCCATGTATGGCTGTGAAAACCACATAAGTTTAATCCTTCCTGATGAGTCCTCGAGCCACGCTTCCGCCATCGGGCGTCTGCTTTTCCATGCCTTACGCGTCTCAGGCTTACGAATAGTTCCAAAAAGTGTTACTTCGCTTCCGGGAGTCACACTCGCCACTGTGCCTGTGGGGCCAGATGCCTCATATCGTGCAGGGAAGTGGTACATGAGATCACGAATAGTTCGTATGCCAAGCCTCGTAAGCGCTGATTTCTGGTCAGTGCGTAACCGTGCAAAATGCTGAATAACAAGATCCTCTTCTTTCATTCTCTCAGTATACTCGTTCAAGATTTTATGTGCCTGTACTGAACTTTCTGGGTCGTGCTACAGTCAAAAGACCCATTGAACTATTATGAAAACTGCAAAAACCACCCTTATTATTTGTTCCGTACTCACGCTGTTTCTAAGCGTCCTGTACTTCGTCTACTTAGCTAAAGTAGTGCTTATCTATTTGCTCGTGGCGCTTTTGCTTGCCATTGCTATTACGCCACTGGTCCGCAAGTTAGAGCGTAGAAATATTGGACGAGTTACCGCCACTACTCTTTCAATGGGAATGATCTTCCTGATTTTCATAGCAGTTATCGCCGCCATCATTACTCCGCTCGTGAGTGAAGGTACACAGCTCGTTCGAAACTTTCCTACCATTACCAGTGAAGTGCTCGCAAATCCGTACGTAAATACATTCGTCACAAATACGAATCTCAAAGAGGAGATAACCCAGCTTTCAAATAACGCGCCAGCACTTCTCTTTGGAAGCAGTAGCAAGATTCTCGTTATTACAAAAAGCTTCCTAAGTTTTATTTCTTCAACGGCCGTTGTCTTTGTGTTCACGTTCTTACTTATCATTGAAGGAGAATTACTTTGGAGTCGATTTCTCAGTTTCTTTTCACCGAGTCGCCGTAAACAAGCAGAAAAAGCTGCGGCTGAAATATCACGTGCGGTGAGTGGATTTATTTCAGGAAATCTTTTCATTAGCGCAATTGCAGGAACGGTCACCCTCATTACGCTTTATATTTTGAAAGTGCCGTATACCTTTGCTCTTGCGGCACTCGTTGCCGTATTTGATCTCATTCCGCTTGTAGGAGCTTCTATAGCAACGGTAGCTGTTGGATTTGTTGCGCTAACGCAGGGTCCTATCGTCGCGCTTATTGCAGTGGCAGTCCTGATCTTCTACCAGTTTGTTGAAGGTAACTTTATTCAGCCTCTTGTCTACTCTAAATCGATTAATCTTTCGCCGCTGCTTATTATTATTGCGAGTATCGTGGGGGCTGAGGTCGCTGGTATAGGTGGAGTACTTCTTGCCATTCCAATGGCTGCCATCTTGAGCATTCTTGCCGCGGAATTACACGATATCTACATGGAGTCACGGAAGGCGTAATCCCCATTCTTAAATAGTTCCCACCTGTGAGATACTTAGCTTCTTATGGATGCTAAAGAAAAGAATATACTCCGGGAGTTTAAGAAGGCGGGAGCACGTATTGAAACAAAATCTCGTGTAAAGCTAAAAACAAAGGCAGACCTTGGTCTTTTCTATACGCCTGGTGTGGGGGTTGCGAGTTCATATCTTGCCGCGCACCCAGAGGATGCGCGGGCACTTTCGGTTAAAAAGAATTCGGTAGCCGTTATCTCTGATGGTTCAGCCGTGCTGGGGCTTGGAAACATTGGACCATACGGAGCGCTTCCTGTTATGGAAGGGAAGGCACTTATCTTTAAAGAGATGGCGAATGTAGACGCCTGGCCGCTCGTGCTCGATACGCAGGATGTCGATGAGATTGTGCGGACGGTTATTGCTATCTCACCTTCATTCGGTGGTATTAACCTCGAAGATATTAAGGCACCTGAATGCTTTGAGATTGAACGACGTTTGATTGAGCATCTTTCTATCCCTGTTATGCATGATGATCAGCATGGTACTGCCATCGTTGTGCTTGCGGGACTTATAAATGCAGCAAAGGTGGTTAAGAAACCTTTAAAGAAATTGCGAGTAGTAATTTCTGGCGCGGGAGCTGCCGGCAGTGCGTGTGCAAAATTCCTTCATGCGGCTGGAATACTCGATATCATAGTGTTGGATCGTGCAGGAACACTGTACTCTGCACGTGCAGACATGAATGCTTCAAAGAAGGAACTCGCAGCACTCACGAATCCTCGGAAGGTAATGGGTGGTCTCGAAAGTGCCATTCATAATGCCGATGTATTTATTGGAGTCTCAGGCGCAAATATTCTTACGCGTGAACAGGTTAAAACTATGGCACCTAAGGCAATTGTTTTCGCACTTTCAAACCCCGCTCCTGAAATATATCCTGATGAAGCAAAGGCAGGGGGCGCTATGGTAATTGCAACAGGACGATCTGATTTCCCGAATCAGATTAATAACGCTCTGGTTTTCCCGGGTATATTCCGCGGTGCCCTTGATAAGGGGGTTAGACAGATAACCAAGGAAACAAAGCTCCGTGCTGCCATCGCTCTCGCCAAGCTCGTTTCTGCACCTACTGCTGAAAAACTTCTCCCTGATATTTTCGACAAGCGAGTCGTGCCAACCGTTGCAAAGGCGGTACGATAAAGGTATGTCCACACCAAAACGCAAACGTCGTTTCGCCCCCTATAGTTTTGTGGTTACTATTCCAGACCGCATATATCCTTTCGCATCCTATATTGATGGCGAGAAAGTACGTTGGCGCCGTTCGTATGAATATACACTTGCACAGATTCAGGAACGTTTTGGGGTTGGTAGATACGGTATGCGACTTGGTGCCTACCGTGAGATATGTCACATAGCCGGATCAGCTTTCTTTATACTGAGCGCTACGTTTATTTCTAAAACAGTGTTTGGAGATGAAACTGCGCTCCCCGCACTCTTCATATTCGCGATGATTGTTATTACCTGGCAAGAGTTTGTGCTGCAACCACGCACAAACAACCAACACCTAGTAAAGGGAATTGCTGATTGGATGAGCTGGGCGGTTCCCATAGGAGCGTATGTGCTCCTCTATATGGTTCACTTCTAGAATCAGTTGTTCTAGTCTCGCTGGATGGCGTGACGGACTCGTTCAAATACCGTTGTGAACCATGCACGGTCAACAACGTTTCCGATTTCATGACTTACATGAGGAAGAGAGACCCAGCGAGCATCTTCTATTTCAAGTGTTGGAGCGAGTACTGCTCCGCTCGGTGCAGCAAATAAATACATTTTAATCTCTTTCATTTCAGTTCGGTCCTCAAGGCCGTTTGGAAGAATGGGGTGGCGCTCATAGCTTCCTAAATCATCAATCAACTCCAAATCAGTGAGTCCTGACTCTTCAGCAATTTCTCTGCGCGCTGTTTCTTCATCTGTTTCTCCCGGTTCACTGTGGCCCTTTGGAAATAACCATGCACCGTTACCATTACGGTGGCGAACCATAGCTATAGTTCCGCTATCGCCCAGAACAATTCCTCCAATGGATCGGGTACGGCGTAGAGTCATATACCCTTATTGAGGAATAGCCTCTGGATTAATAAAACCTGAAGAGGTGCTTTCAGCGAAGTTTGGAGTACTGGGAGAATCAGAAATAGTGCTTTCTATGCGGCTTGGAGTTTCTTCCTGAGAGGGCTCAGACTGAGATTGATGAAATAAGAAAAAGAAACTACTAAGCACCGCAACTCCAATCAGTCCTACTACGAAGCACCATTGAAAAATCTGCATACGGGTCATTACTTACTAAAATACCATAATGGGTATGGTGACTATAACTCAGCGAAACTAAACGTATGATGAGGGGCTGCCGCAGGCAGCCCCTCATCATATTTCATATGGGTGATTAGCGGAGACGGAGGGATTCGAACCCTCGGAGCCGTTTAAAGCTCGCCTCGTTAGCAGTGAGGTACTTTCGACCACTCAGCCACGTCTCCAGTACCATATAACGTATCATTCTGGAGCTAATACGCCAACGTAAGAGGGAGGATGCGCGAAGCACCGCCTAGATGCAATGCTTCCACTGCAGCATGTAGGGTATTTCCTGTTGTTATAACGTCATCAATTACTACGTACGTTCGTAAAGGGTCACAGGGTTTTGTTACTGAAAATGCATTCTTCATATTTGTTTGGCGCTCTACTCCGGTACAGCTTGTTTGCGGCTTCGTATTTCGAATGCGAGCAAGCAATTCACTATCTACTTCAGCATGAGATAGGTCTTTAGTTGAAATCCGGACAATTCGTTCTGTTTGGTTATACCCTCGTTCACGAATGCGCTCAGTAGAGAGAGGGATGGGAATAAGTATCGGCAATGTATTACTGAAATACGGGTGCTCAGCAAGAAACTCAAAAAGAAATTCATACAATGCTTCTCCCAGAACTTGAGCAGCATCAGTATTCGCATTAAATTTGGCTTCCTGAATACATGCCTGCACGATGTGATTTTCATAGCGAAACAAACTGGTGCTGTAAAGCCCTTCTATCCCCGTTACTACTGGCTCAGGCATAAGCGCCTGCGCGTTCGTACGAATGTTTCGAACGAGTAGTTCTGTTTCGCGCGGAGGAAAGACTGCATCAATAAGTGAAGGAATGATTCGCATACACACTGCATGATACAATTTGTGAGATGAGCTTTTTATCAAATATTTTTGGAAAAAAGAAGAGTAAAAGCGTTATAGGAATTGATATTGGATCTTCATCTCTTAAGGTTGTACAGCTACGGCGCGAAGGGGAGACGGCAGTACTTGAAACCTATGGTGAACTTTCGCTCGGGCCCTATGCTGGTGGGCAGGTGGGTCAGGCAACGAATCTTCCTGCAGATAAAATTGCTGAAACACTGCGTGATCTACTCCGCGAAGCAAGTGTCACGACTAATGACACGGGCATCTCCATTCCTTTCTCACGCTCACTTCTTCGTTTGATTACGCTTCCACGCCGCGACAAGCCAGAAGAGCAGCGTACTATGGTTGAACTTGAGGCGCGTAAATATATTCCGGTACCCGTAAGTGAAGTACAGCTAGACTGGTTTGTGGTCCCCGAACCGATTCCAGAAGGGGACAAACCCTCAGACAAAATGAAAGTGTTGCTGGTTGCTGTGCATAATGACGAACTCTCTCTTCTGCAGGGTGTCGTGCAGGGAGCGAACCTCAATGCGACTTTCTATGAGATTGAAATCTTCAGTACCATTCGTTCGATAGTAAATGAACCCGTGAAGCCTGTGCTTGTGTTAGATATCGGTGCAAGTGCCACGAAAGTGTATGTAATCGAACATGGAGTAGTTGCCTTTTCGCATAATATCCCGCAAGGCGGGCAGGATGTAACACGCACTATTGCAGCCGCAGGAAACCTGAATATTGAACAAGCAGAGTTTCGTAAGAAAGAACACGGTTTTACCGCTGTGGGGGCAAATGATCAGTCTCCCTATGATCGTAGTACTATCGAGATTATTTTCTCTCGTCTTTTCGAAGAAGCAAAGCGTACGTTAACCCAGTACGAGGCAACGAACCAGAAAACCATCTCCACGCTTATTCTTACGGGTGGCGGAGGGGTTACTAAAAATCTACTTCCGTATGCGAAAGAATTCTTTAATATGCCAGTGGAAATTGCCGATCCGTTTGCAAAAGTACAAGCACCAGCCTTTATGCGTCCAGTGCTCGCAGATATAGGTCCTGAATTTGCTGTAGCGGTAGGTTTGGCACTACGTAAGCTCGAAGAGGTTGCCTAATACATGTGTGCATAAACCGTAGTATTGGTTGATCGCAATAGCGTATACTTTCTTTGTGGCTCTTTCTCCCGGCATCCCAACCTCATTCGTCCCTAAGCAACCGGTTCAGTCGGGGCGTCGCCCCATGTCGTCAGGAAATAATCTCTTCCTGCTGGCATCACTTGGTATCGCAGGCTTAACGGTAATCCTTGCTGGTAGTATTTTTGCCTACAACAGATACCTCACGCATACGCTTGTAAGCAAACAAGCGCAGCTCGTGCAGGCGCAGGGAAAGGTGGATGAAAATACTATTGAAGATTTTGTTCGCCTTCGTGACCGACTTTCAAATGGAAAAGATCTCCTAACAAATCACGTAGTGTTATCACAATTTTTTACAACACTTGAATCCCTTACATTACAGAATATTCAGTTCAGCAATCTAAAGCTTTCTATTGCGGGAGATCATACGGCAAAGCTTGAGATGAAGGGAACGGCAAAAAACTTTAATGCACTTGCAGCGCAATCAAACGCATTTGCAGGGGAGAAGCGAATCAAGCGAGCGATTTTCTCTGATATTAATCTTACGCAAGCTAAACTAGTAAGTTTTAGTCTTACCGCTGATGTCGACTCAAAACTTATTATAGAAGGATCATCAGTGACGGCATCGCAGCAAACTGCTCCTATTCCCGTATCAAATCCAGTACCTGTTGCAAGTACCAGTCCCGTAAGTGGAACTCCGGGAAATGTCACGGCTCCAAAAGAGCCAAAACCAGCCGCTACTTTGCCTGCCGCGCCAGCAGTACCCGCTAACGTACCTGTGCCTACTCCAAATCCGGCAGCTGCTGACCCTAGAACTCTTCAATAATCCTATGTCACGACTCCTTCCCATCATTGCTATCTTATTCGCCATCGCACTTTTCTTTTTGTACATAAAACCGACATATTCCGGTTCAATTCATGATACGACGCAGCAGATTGCGAGTTTTGACCAAGCGCTTACGGCAGCTGATCGTTTCCAAACAAAGGAAGCTGAGCTCACTCTTGCGCGTTCACAAATTCCAGCAGATAGCCTTGCGCGCCTAAACGCATTTCTTCCCGATGGTGTTGATAATGTGCAGTTAATTCTTGATATGGATGCACTTGCGGCACGTTCAGGCATTACGCTCTCAGACTTTACTACCCAAGGTTCAAGTGCAGCAGCAGGAACTCCAAATGCCGCTTCCGGAGTCCTTGCAGCTCCGTCAGCAACTGCCTCACAAGCACCACAAGGTTCGCCAAATCTAACGCTTACCTCAAGTTCACCTATTGATTCGCTTAACCTCACCTTCAAGGCAACCGGAACATACAGTTCATTCCGAAGTTTCCTCACCGGGATGGAAAATAGTCTTCGTCCACTCGACATCGTGAATCTCGAAGTCATTCAAGCACCAAATGGCGTATATACGTATGCGGTAACCGTTCGTATTTATTGGCTACACTAGAATATATGTCACGTAATTCAATTGTCTTCACCATATGTCTTGTGATCGTCGCTGGCGGTCTCGGCTACTACTTCTTTTTCTTTAACGCTAACGCTGACTCGGCATTATCTACGGGACCTGTCATTGCAAGCGATGCAGAAATTTCCTTTATTGCACTCGTTAGTAAATTAGAGCCTATTGTTTTTGATACGAGTATTTTATCTGATCCACGACTTACCGGACGTGAGGATATTCGTACGGCAATTATCCCTGAATCTTCAGGACGCAGAGACCCGTTCGCACCCTTAGGTCGGTAGCAGTATCCTTCGCTACTACGGGACGTGCATGTGCTCCGTGGTATATGATACGAGTACGACTCTTAGAGTATTTACTGCATGAACATACTTACGCTACTCACTGATGAAGGAACGCTCACGCCGAATGATGCCACCGCTCTTGCGAGTGAAGCTCAATCAACACAAACACCCGTCGAAACACTCCTTGAGCGTAGAGGTATTACTCAGGAAGCGTTGTTGGAGGTTGCGAGTAAACGATACAACATGCCGTATCGAATACTCCCCTCAACTCCTATCGGAAAACAGGCGCTTAGTTATATTCCCGAGGATTCAGCAAAATATTACGGCTTTGCCCCCATCGCTCTTAACGGAGGAGCACTTGAGGTTGGTATTACCGACCCTGATAACGTAGAAGCACTCGATGCAATGCAGTTTATTGCAGGAAGGGTAGGGCTTCCGTATAAGCTTTTCATAATCAGTAAAAACAATTTTGCAAAGATTATTGATGAGTACAACAGTCTTACCGGTGAAGTAACTGAAGCTCTCTCAGAACTGGAACCCCCTCCTCAGTCTCTTGATGAAATAAAGAAAGAAGGGGAAAAAGTCGAACATGCGATTAAGGAAGATGCTCCAGTTACAAAAATTGTAGCGACCGTGCTTCGCTATGCGGTAGAAGGAGGAGCGAGTGATATTCACATTGAACCAACGCCGGAAAAAACACAGGTTCGCTTTCGTATGGACGGTGAACTCCACACCTCGCTTGAGCTTCCCGCGAAAGTACATGCGGCAGTAGTTGCACGTATAAAGATTCTTTCTCAGATGCGTCTTGATGAACGTCGAAAGCCGCAAGACGGACGTTTCTCGGCAACCGTAGAAGGGAAGCGTATTGACTTCCGCGTCTCAACATTTCCGACACAGTTCGGCGAGAAGGTCGTAATGCGTATTTTGGACCGGTCACGGTCTGTCGCAACACTTGAAAGCCTTGGGTTTACCGAGGCAGACTTACGAACGGTTCGTGCAATGATTAATCGTCCGTACGGAATTGTTCTTATTTCAGGACCGACCGGTTCAGGTAAATCAACAACATTGTTTGCAATGCTTTCTGCACTGGACCGTGAGAAGTCTAATGTGGTTTCAGTGGAAGACCCTGTTGAATATGAGATTCCTGGTGTAGCGCAGTCTCAAGTCCACCCTGAAATTGGGTACACGTTTGCCTCTGGTCTTAGATCAATCCTTCGTCAGGACCCGGACGTGATCATGGTGGGAGAAATCCGTGATAAGGAGACGGCTCAGCTTGCTATCCAGGCTGCGCTTACTGGTCACCTTGTGTTCTCAACTATTCACACGAACACCGCAGCAGGGGTTATTCCACGTTTGGTGGATATGGGTGTTGATCCGTATCTTATTGCGCCAACGCTTATTGCAGCAATTGGTCAGCGCCTTGTGCGTAAGCTCTGTGAAGGGGCAGGGCAGGCGGTACCCGTAAGTGACAGTTTAAAACTGCACCTCGATAAAGAGTTCTCTGATCTCCCGAAGGAAGTTCGCGATACCGTACCTGTATACGAACATATATATGAAGCGAATTCGACACCAGATTGCCCAAATGGTACTCGCGGACGCCTCGCCGTCTTCGAAATCCTTCAAATGGATAAAGATCTAGAGAAAGTCGTGCTCGAAAGCCCTATTGAGGAGAAAGTGTATGCCACCGCACGTGCAAAAGGCATGTTTACTATGCGTGAGGATGCTATCATGAAAGCACTGGCCGGATTGATTCCGTTTCAAGAAGTGGATACCCTTGGTGGAGCACTTCTTGCGGATGAAGAAATGCCGGCGCTTGAGCCCGCAGACACTATCCAGGCAGCCACATAATTTTTGTATCTATCCTATGGCGTATCGAATTTACTTAGTTGACGATGATCGTTTCCTTTTGGACATGTATGCGGTGAAATTTAAAGCAGCGGGTCATGAAGTCACTGCATTTCAGGGAGGCATGTTAGTTCTAGACGCACTACGGAAGAATCCAGCACCAGATGTGGTTCTTTTAGATGTGGTTATGCCAGAAATCGACGGATTTGGAGTACTCGATGTAATTCGTAAGGAAAAACTTGGTGAGCCCACGCTAAAGGTAATTATGCTTACGAATCAAGGACAGCCTGCTGATCTTGAGCGCGCAACTCAGCTAAAGGTAGATGGGTACATTATCAAAGCATCTGCAATACCCTCTGAAGTGTATTCAGAAACAATTCGCATTATTGAGCAATCTAATAACGCAACCGCATGAGCGACGGAAAGGCATTAGTAAGTACATTTCTTGATCTCGTTATCACGGAAGGAGGTTCTGACCTTCACCTTTCTGCAGGCAGTCATCCGATCATTCGAGTATCAGGTTCACTCGTACCTCTTTTACAGCAGCCTATTCTTACACCGGCTGACACGATGGCAATCCTTGAAGCGATGTCTCCTCCAGAGCGCTTCGTGCAGCTAACAACAAAGCAATCAATCGACTTTTCATACTCCCATACCGTAAAAGCTCGTTTTCGCGTTAATGGATTTATCGTCCAAGGTTCTGCAGCACTTGCGATGCGTCTTATTCCACACGACACTCCTACGTTTGAAAAACTTAATCTCCCGCCAATACTTGAAGTCTTTACGCAGCGCACCCAAGGGTTCTTTCTTATTGTTGGTCCGGTGGGGCAGGGAAAGTCCACTACGATGGCAGCTATCATTGACCGTATTAATGAAACACGCGCAGAACATATCGTAACGATTGAAGACCCGGTGGAGTATATCTTTGACGCAAAGAAATCACTTATTCACCAGCGTGAAGTACATGTGGATGCACCTGATTTCCAGAGTGCACTTCAGGCAGCCTTTCGTGAAGACGTGAATGTAATCATGGTGGGAGAAATGCGTGATCAGGAAACTATTTCAAGCGCGGTTACCGCCGCTGAAACTGGTCACTTGGTGCTTTCAACGCTGCACACCAATAACGCATCTCAAACTATCGACCGTATTATCGATATGTTCCCTCCTAACCAGCAGGGACAGGTGCGTGTTCAGCTTGCCGGATCATTAGCGGGAATCTTTTCACAGCGTCTAGTACCGCGTATTCAAGGCGGACTTATTCCTGCGTATGAACTCCTTATTAATAACAGCGCCGTTTCAAACCTCATCCGTGAAGGTCGCACTCATGAAATAGCAACGGTTATTCAGACGAGTTCTCAAGAAGGTATGATCGACATGGATCGTTCACTTGCTGAGCTGGTGCGTCGAGGAGAAGTAACCATTGAACACGCGTATGAACGCGCGTCTGACCCTAAAACGTTTGAGCGGTATATCTAAATTTTTGTATGCTCTTTAATTACCACGCACTCGACCCTGATGGACATGAACGTGAAGGAACGGTGGAAGCATTATCAATGGATGTCGCTGTTTCCACGCTTCAGCGTCGAGGTCTCATTGTTTCTTCCATAGATCCTGCAGGAAAGAAGTCACCGCTCTCGATTGAGATTTCTTTTTTCAAAGGAGTGTCGAATAAGGAAGTGGTTATTCTTTCACGTCAGATTGCAACGTTGTTCGAGGCACAGGTTTCAGCACTCCGCATCTTTCGACTTCTTGCTTCCGAAGTTGATAACAAACACCTTTCAGAAATTCTCACTCAGGTGGCAGATGATCTCCAGGGTGGTTCTCCGATAAGTAAGGCGATGTCACGTCACCCTAAAGTTTTCTCAAATTTCTATGTAAACATGGTGCGTTCAGGGGAAGAGTCCGGAAAACTTTCAGACACATTCGGGTACCTCGCGGATTACCTTGACCGTACTTATGAGGTGGTAAGTAAGGCACAGAACGCACTCATCTACCCGGCATTTGTTATTGGCGTGTTCGTGATTGTTATGGTGCTCATGCTCACTATTGTTATTCCGAAGATCAGCGCCATTCTTATTGAATCTGGCCAGCCAATCCCTCTTTATACGCAGGTTGTTATTGCGGCATCGAACTTCCTTGTTCACTACGGGTTCCTTATTGTTATAGGGCTCGGCATACTTTCCGTATTTGCCTTCCGGTATCTCCAGACAGGACCCGGTAAACTTTTCTTCGATAGTTTTAAACTCGATGTGCCGTACCTCGGTAATCTGTATCAGAAACTATATCTTTCGCGTATTGCTGATAACTTTGCCACCATGCTTGTGTCCGGCGTGCCGGTTATTGAAGCGGTTGAGATTACGGCATCTATTGTAGGGAGCGCGACGTATGAACGGATTCTCGCCGACACTGGGGACGCCGTAAAGGGAGGTTCTTCAATTTCTGATGCACTTGCCCGGCATCCAGAGATTCCTGGCATCATGACGGCCATGATTAAAGTGGGTGAAGAAACCGGAGAGCTCGGTTCTATTCTCGCAACACTCGCGAAGTTCTACCAGCGCGAAGTGTCACAAGCAGTTGATACTCTTGTTGATCTTATTGAACCCCTTATGATCGTATTACTCGGTCTTGGTGTGGGAACACTTCTTGCGTCAGTACTTATTCCTATCTACAATCTCGCGGGTTCTATAAATTAAAGCGTGGCTTATCCACATACCTGCTCGATAGAGAGTAATCTTCACGTACAATACACAAAGCGGAAATATTACTAACCCGCGTCAATTATTTTTCTATCCTTACTATGAAATCAGTTCCTTCATCAGTACGACGTGGTTTCACCCTCATTGAACTCCTCGTCGTTATCGCTATCATTGGTATCTTGTCATCAGTTGTTCTTGCGTCTCTTAACACTGCTCGTAACAAGGGAGCTGACGCGGCTATCAAATCAAACATTGATAACGCACGTGCTCAGGCTGAACTCTTCTACGACAGCAACTCAAACAGCTACACTGGCGTTTGTGCTAACAGCACGACGGGTATCGCAGGTATGAAAGCTGGTGCACAGTCAGCACTTGGCGCTACGGGTACCGTATACTGTTCAGACTCTGGAACAGCATGGGCGCTTTCATCACCACTTAAGACTGCGCCAACAACATCATTCTGTGTAGATAGCACTGGTACTTCAACCGTTCGTACCGGTAACCCTACTGCGCAGGCTTGCTAGTTTGTTAGTACAACATAGCAACAAAAGACCGCCCCTCACGGGGCGGTCTTTTGTTGCGTGGTAGTATTATTCCTATAATCGCTTTACTACTTTGCGCATGACCACTCGCACGCATTCTTCAGGTTTCACCCTCATTGAACTCCTCGTCGTTATCGCTATCATTGGTGTCCTCGCTGCGCTTGCTGTTGGGTCTTTAGGGCTTGCTCGAAAAAAGGGAAATGATGCAGGCATTATTTCTAATCTTATTAATGCGCGATCGCAAGCAGAACTTTTCTACTCGTCAAACAATAATGTATATGTAGGAACGCTTGGGGGAAGTGATGATGTCTGTGCCGTGAGTGCTTCAGTAAATGGAAGTAAGGGTATATATCCGTTTGCGGTTGCCGCTGCGAGTGCAGCAGGAGCAAGTATCTCTACCTCTATAGTGAGTGCGAATACTGCGAATGCTTCAGTGGTAACGTGTCACGCAACACCTACTACCGGTTCATATGCACCCTTAAATGCATGGGCACTCGAAGCTCCCTTAAAGGCTGACCGCCCAGGGTACACAGATCCTTTCTACTGTGTTGATAGTACTAACGTGTCCACCACCACGAACGGCTCAACGCTCGGAGTTGGTGATGCAAAATGTAACTAATCATGGTATTTGATAGCACTATCCTTTTTGCAATAATCGTCGGTATTTTCGGAGCGATTATTGGAAGTTTTGTTGGAGTAGTTGCTGAGCGTGCATTCACAGGCCAGTCATGGAAGAAAGGACGTTCGCGCTGTAACTCGTGTCGGGAGACTCTTACTGCACTTGATCTCATTCCTGTGTTTTCATGGTTGTTTCGTCACGGACGCTGCCGTTTTTGTAGTGCCAAGGTTCCTATAGCGTATGCCCTGTATGAGATCTCAATGGGTGTTGTCTTCTACTTTGCATTCCTCCGCTTCGGCCCTACTATTCCACTCTTTTTGTTTCTTGCAGCAGTTACGGTTCTAGCATTCATAACAATCTATGATCTCCGTCATACTATTGTTCCACCAGGTGCCGCAAGTGTCTTAATTGGCATATCCGCACTCTTTGCAATTTCTACCTCGAATACCGTGCAGGTGTTTTTATCTACACTTGCCTATGCAGCCGGTATCGCCTGTGTTTTTTTCTTACTCTATTTCCTCTCGCGGGGAAGGGCGATGGGACTTGGCGATACTCCCATAGTCTTTGCGCTTTCTCTGCTCGCGGGACGGGCTGCGCTTGCGGGAGTACTCTTTTCTTTCTGGGTCGGCGGACTTATCGGCATATATATATTGGCGGTACGCAAGGGAGGCCCTAGAATGGGTATAGAGGTGCCGTTTGTGCCATTTATGGCCGCAGGGTTTCTTCTCGCACTATTTACCCAATGGAATCCACTCCCGTTTTAACTGCTTCAAATACACTACGCACACCACGAGGCTTTACCCTTGTGGAAATGGTAGTGGTCCTTGGCATCATTGCCATAATTACGGTTATTGCCGTAACGGGGCAGTCTACCTTTAACCGCACATTGTTACTGACCGACACGGTATATGGTGTAGCGTTCTCAGCTCGCGAAGCTCAGTCGTTTGGAATTTCAAGTCGTAAGTTTGGTAACGTACAGAACCCGGGATACGGTATTCATTTTTCAAATGCCACCCCATCTTCCTATACGGTCTTTGCAGATAAGGCAAATACGCTTGCCGCACCTGCTGGCTGTCCGCTTGGTGCTGCAGGTACGCCTGAGCAGAAGCCCGGTAACTGCCGCTATGACGTAACCGATGGAACCGTAAATGCCTATACATTTGGGCGTGGTTTTAAAGTACAGAGATTCTGTGGAAAGATTGGAAGCACGCTCTATTGTTCAACTGATCCGTCTCCGCTCACAACGCTCGATGCGGTGTTTACGCGCCCGAACACCTCCACGGTTATGAGTGGTCTTTTAAATGGGAGTACACTACTTACGTTTTCATGCGCGGAAGTAACTATTGCTGACGGAACTAATCAAGCAAATAAGACCGTACGAATCTCATCGCTTGGTGAAATATCTATCGGCCAAATCTGTCCATAAATATGAAGTATTCTCATACCGCACCAGAGCGTAGTCAGGCACGAGGATTCACCCTTCTTGAACTTATTGTTTCGATCGGCTTGTTTACGATTGTTGTTACTATTGCAATGACTGCGTATCTTTCACTTATTGCGCTTGACCGTAAGGCACGTGCCACGAATGATCTTGTTACAAATCTTTCGTTCACGATTGAAAATATGAGTCGTAATATTCGTACGGGAACGGGGTATGTGTGTGGTGGATTCGGAAGTGGTCCAAATTGCTGGGGAGGGACTGGATCAAATAAATTTAGTTTCGTAGATGTACAAAATCAGCAAACAACCTACCTCTTCACTGCTGCAGGCGCAGTCGCGTCATGTGTCGGCACATCTATTTGTAATGATATAAGTGCAACCACACTCACGGATCCCCGTATTCGTATTACGAATCTTAGATTCTATACCCAGGGAGTTGGTACCGGTGATGGCTTACAGCCACGAGTATTGTTTACCATTTCCGGAACCATTACCCCTGACGCACGGGCGACACCGGTAACGTTCACTATTGAAAGTAGTGCAACCCAGCGACTCATTGAACTATAGCTATGAATGTACTGAATTATTTTCAGGACAAATCCTCACGAGGTTTCACCCTCGTAGAAACACTCGTCGCTATTGCCTTACTCATGATTGCTATTTCTGCACCGTTCTACTCGGTCCAGCAAGCAATAGTTGCATCAAACGCTGCACGAGATCAGCTGATTGCATCATCTCTTGCACAGGAAGGTGCTGAATATATTTACTATCTCCGTGATAATAATTACCTTGCAGGGAATAGTTGGTTAACAGGAATGGACAGTTGTCTAACAGGGAATGCGCCATACGGATGTATGATAGATCCTTCTCAGAATACTCTCACGAGTTGTATATCTTCGGGGTGTACTCCTTTAAAACTCAGTTCTTCTAATCTCTATACCCATGCCGGCAATTTCTCTCCTACGCGCTTTACCCGTACGGTGCAAATTCAATCAGTGTCAGCGGCACAGGTAAAGATTACCGTTACCGTTACGTGGATAAGTGGACAAAGGAACTACACCGTAACGGTCGTAGAAAACCTTTATAATTGGATATGATGCACTCTAACCGCGGCTTTGCTCTCGTTATCTCAGTCATTATTACGTCAGTGGTACTTGCTGTAGGAATTGCGCTTATTGATATTGCCTACAAACAGGTACTTCTTTCTTCAAGCGCTAAGAATTCTCAGTATGCCTTTTATAATGCGGACTCTGCACTCGAATGCGCGTTGTACTGGGATCAAAAATCAAATGCCTTTGACTACTCAGCTCCTCTTGCTTCCGGAAGCATAACCTGTGATACGCGTGCAATAAGTAACTACGCCTCAAACGTATCCGGTGCGCGGCGCGTCACCACATTCGATATTCCTTGCGCCACAGGGGGCAGTTCGGCGACTATTACCATATATAAGCAGAGTAGTGGGAGCACTGATTTGTATTCAAATGGGTACAATACCTGTGATGCAAGCAATGCTACGCGTATTGAACGCGGCTTGAAAGCTCGCTACTAGAAGCTGTAGGTGCAATGTACAATAAGGGAATGTCCGTTTCTGGGTCACCCAAAGAGCGCGCAGCGCAGCTGCGCGCCACCATTAAAAAATACCGAACCCTCTATCATGTAGAGGATGAATCGCCGATATCTCCTGAAGCACTCGACTCCCTAAAGCGTGAATTGGCAGAGCTCGAAGCTGCACACCCTGAACTAACGACCTCCTCTTCACCAACGCAAACCATTGCTGGGGGTATACGAGCAGGACTTAAAAAGGTGCGGCACGTAGTGCCGCAGTGGTCCTTGGACGACGCCTTTACTGAATCTGATTTTCGCGCATTTGATGAACGTGTTCGTAAAACACTCCTAAAAGCTGGTATCGCTACTACTCCTGCGTATGATTGTGAACTTAAAATAGATGGACTTCATATTGTTCTTACGTATGAGCAAGGTGTTCTCACAACTGCCGCAACACGTGGAGACGGAGTAACGGGGGAAGATGTTACGCATAATATTCGTACCATTAAGAGTGTGCCCGAAACGCTTTCTGAAGAAGTATCACTTATTGCTGAAGGGGAGGTGTACTTAACTCGTTCCGGCTTTAAAAAACTGAATAAGGAGCGAGAGAAAAATAATGAAGCGCTTTTTGCTAACCCTCGAAATGCCGCAGCGGGATCAATCCGCCAGATTGATTCCTCAGTGGCTGCGAACCGACCCCTCGGCGTATTTCTATACGACATCGGTGCGCTCAGTACAGGTATTCCCCCTACGCAAGAAGCGGAGCTCTCATATCTAAAGAAGAAAGGACTTCCCGTAAACCCGCACAGTATAACCGCGTCTACCGTTGAAGAAGTATTGAAGTTCTGGAAGACCTGGGAAGGGAAGAAGCGCGAGAAAGAAGACTACCAAATAGACGGCATCGTTATTAAAGTAAATGACCGTATTCAGCAGGAAGCGCTTGGATATACGGGGAAAGGCCCACGCTTTTCTATTGCTCTTAAATTTCCTGCAGAACAGGTAACGACCGTCGTAGAAGACATAGTGCTTCAGGTTGGGCGAACAGGAACCGTTACTCCTGTGGCACAGCTTCGTCCAGTATCTGTTGCGGGTACTACCGTCGCACGCGCAACGCTTCACAACGAAGACTTTATTACGGAGAAGGATCTGCGCATTGGTGACACGGTTATTCTCCAGAAAGCGGGAGACATTATCCCAGAAATTGTACAAGTGCTTACGGAATTCCGTACCGGAAAAGAAAAGAAATGGACGTTCCCAAAGCGCTCAGCGTTGTGTGGAGGAGAAGGAGAGATTGAGCGGGTTCCGGGAGAAGCGCGGCACCGCTGTACCGTGGCAGGTTCCTATGCGCAGCTTGCGCGAACCCTTGCGCATTTCTCTGGACGTACCGCACTTGATATCGACGGACTTGGAGAGAAGACGGTACGACTCTTGATGGAACACCAGTTGGTTTCTTCGTGTGATGACTTTTTTACTCTCACGCGTGATGAAATACTTGCACTCCCTGGTTTCAAAGAAACGTCAGCAAACAAACTTATGGACGCTATCGAGCGAGGAAAGCGAGTTTCCTTAGATCGGTTACTCGTTGGACTTTCCATACTCCATGTTGGAGAAGAGACTGCGTATGTATTGGCACAGCATGTTCGTACTATAGAAGCTCTTCGTGCAGCGAATACCATAGAACTTGCTAGGATCGAAGGGGTTGGAGACGTTGTCGCAAGCTCAGTATTTGGGTGGTTTGCAGATGAAGAGAACGCTGCACTACTTGAGCGGTTACTCCCTCATCTTTCGATACAAGAAGTTGATACGCCAGCAAAAGACGCTCCGCTTATTGGTCAGACGGTGGTAGTTACGGGCACGCTCCCAACACTTTCACGTGAAGACGCTGAAGGACTCGTTCGTACGGCAGGAGGCACTCCCGGAAGCTCTGTTTCAAAAAAGACAGCGTTTGTGGTAGCGGGGGAGAATGCTGGTTCAAAACTCATTAAAGCCGAAGAACTCGGCGTGGAAGTTATTGATGAGGCAGAATTCCTCCGCCGTACCAGCATGTGATACAGTGCTTTTACTATGAAAGAAACTCCTATCGAAACCGTTGAACGTCTCTCACGCCTTTCGCGTATTGCTATTCCTGAAGAACGAAAGGAAGCTCTTGCGGGTGAATTTGAAAGCGTGCTTGCGTACATTGCACAGCTCAATGAACTTGCCATACCAGTATCAGGAACGCCTGTACTCCCTGCTCTTCATAACGTGTTTCGTCCTGACACTGATGCCTACGAAGAAGGAAAATGGACTGAAGAAATAGTAAAAGCCTTTCCTGCAAAGTCAGGAAATTCGCTTTCAGTAAAAAAGATTATTTCCAATGACTAGTATGAAAGCGCTACATGAATATTCAATAACGGAAGCGGCGCGCGCCTTGCGCGCGCACGAATGCACGGTTCGTGAACTGTGGGACGCTTGTAGTTCTGCTGCAGTATCTCGCAATGCAGAATTGAATGCATATCTTGAACTCTTTCCCGCTGACGAAGAGGCTATCACTGCTGCACAGGCACGCATAGATACAGAAGGGGAGGCAGCGCCAATGGTTTGTGGGATCCCGCTTGCTATCAAAGACAATATTTTAATCAAAGGACATATTGCAAGTGCATCTTCAAAAATGCTTGAAAATTATGTTGCGAGCTACGACGCTACCGTCATAGAGAAACTCAGAATAGCTGGTGCACTTTTCTTAGGACGCGCAAACATGGATGAATTTGCGATGGGTAGCTCAACCGAACACTCAGCATATGGTCCAAGCCGTAACCCGCACGACATCTCACGTGTTCCCGGCGGTTCGTCAGGTGGTTCAGCGAGCGCTGTGGCAGCTCACCTGGCGATTGCTGCTCTCGGCACCGATACAGGAGGTTCCATCCGTCAGCCAGCAGCGCATTGTGGACTTGTTGGACTTAAACCCACGTACGGAGCTGTTTCGCGCTACGGTGCAATAGCACTCGGTTCATCTCTTGATCAAATTGGCCCGCTTACAAAGAGTGTCGCTGACACAAAGATTATGTTTGATACGCTACGCGGTCATGATGAACGAGACAGTACTACGATAACCGAAGGGTTGTATACTCCGCGCTCGCTAGGTAACACCCTCCGCATTGGTGTACCTCATTCATTCATTGATGGAGTAGACGCTGATGTAAAGAAGTCATTCGAAGATACCCTTGCCCGCCTCGAAACTGCAGGGCATGAGCTCGTAGACATTGAACTCCCCACCAGCACGTACGCACTCCCGGTGTATTACGTCATTATGCCTGCAGAGGCGTCCACAAACCTTGCACGCTATGACGGCATCCGCTATGGACTTGCAAAGCGCGGCGCGACACTTCTCGATGATTACATTGAGAGTAAGACCGAAGGATTCGGTGCCGAAACTCAGCGTCGTATTTTGCTTGGCACCTTCGTACTCTCATCGGGCTATATCGATGCGTATTATCGTAAAGCAGAAGCAGCACGTACTGTACTGCGCGCCGAGTATTCAAAAGCTTTTGAAACGTGTGATGTTATAGCATTTCCCACAACACCTGCCCCGGCATTCAAATTTGGAGAAAAGACTAATGATCCTGTTGCTATGTACCTTGAAGATATTTTTACGGTAACGGCAAACCTCACGGGTATGCCCGCACTTTCTGTTCCTATGGGCACCGTTGTTCGTGAAGAATCAACCCTTCCTATTGGCATTCACTTCACCGCACCACATGGAGAGGAAGAGACACTGTTTACTGTAGGAGCAACGGTGACCGGAGAGACGCTATACTAAACGTAATGCCAACAGATGGACCAGACGTTCATTTTCTAAATGTCGAATATTTCTTTCGGCTTCTCTATAACCTGTTTCATGTAAGTGGGAACGGGGAAGGGGGAGCTTCATTTAATCTTGCATCGAGTGGATTATTCGTATTCTTAAGTAATCTATGGCTCGTACTTACGGTTCTTGCGTATCTTTTTTCACTCGCAGCCATCGGTATATTTGTATACGCCACAATGCGTCTATATCAAATTCGTAAAGATGAAGAACCAAAGTACGCGACCATAAACCCTGAAGCTGCACACGTTCAGGTAAAACACTCTCGCTGGACATACATTATGCAGCTGATTGAGAGCGGTCAGGAAGGTGATTGGCGTAACGCTATCATTGAAAGTGACATTATTTTGGATGAGATGCTAACGCGACTCGGGTACCAGGGTGCTTCAGTTGGAGAGAAGTTGCGTGGCGCTACGACGACTCATTTCCAGACATTGCAAAACGCATGGGAGGCGCATAAAGTGCGTAATGACATTGCACACCAAGGTTCAACCTTTGAACTCACGGAGCGTCTCGCGCACCGCACTATAGCTAACTATGAAGCCGTATTCAGAGAGCAGGGGGAGATTTGATACTTGCTTTTATGTTTAAATCCCGTACAGTACTTCTTATAGCGGGGTAGAGGAGAGGTACCTCGGGAGGCTCATAACCTCCAGACGCCGGTTCAATTCCGGCCCCCGCAACACGTAGCAAAAGACCGCCCAGAGGGCGGTCTTTTGCATATATGCCCACCTTATCCCCATACGCACAAAAAATCATGAAAATGAAGAAGTACGACTGATAAAGTTACTTCATTACCTCTTTATAATCTTGTCAATTCATGAACACTCCCTTTTTACGTCTTTGTGCAGCTGCTTCAGGACTACTAGCCCTAACGGTTATGTTTTCACTAGGCAGTCAGGGAGCGTTTGCACAGAGCACACAACCGGCGATTCAGCTCAGTGCAACAAATGCAATTGTTACGCCTCCTAGTTCTAATATAGGTACTCAGATTTTAGAGAACTCTCTCTTCATAAATTTCAAAACGTTTGTTGGCCCAGACTGTACGGCAACAGGATTTGATCCACGACAAGATACAAGCGGTCTAAACAATATAAATGCGAGAGGAAACTTCTGGGGAGGGGTAGTCCTGCGTGGACCATTTCCGGAAAGAATTTCTCTAACGTGTCGCAATTCTGAAGGAACCGTAACTTCCACCATAGCGACTCCGCGTGCTGGATTTAAAGTAGAGGATGTTGTGTTGCGAGGTGGTGGTTCAAATCCAACGCTGCAGACATTTGCAACAAGTCAGCTTTCCGCAGATAGAACTACTATTAATCCCGGAGAAAGCGCGACACTTTCCTGGTCTTCTACGAATGCAGGTTCTTGTACTGGAGTTATTGCAGGATCTGGATCAGCCTCAGGAGTGGCGCTTTCACCTGCAGGCTTCAGTGTTAATGGAACTCCTCAAACAACGTTTCTCCCAAACAGCGGCACCTCGGGCTCTGTTCGTGTAACGCCAAATCAAACAACCACCTACCTTCTTTACTGCGCTCCTACTCCCGCAGCTCCTACCAGTGAAGGAGGAGAAGCTATCCAAGGAAGATCATTTGGTTCGGAGGTAGCGAAGGTGACGGTTACTGTTCTCGGTACGAGCTCTATAGCCAGTGCGTCAGAAGTACCCGCACCAACACTGACGTTTACTGCTAGTACAAATAAGTTCGTCTCGCGAAAGGCAGTTCAGTTTAGCTACTCTTCGACGAATGCCGACTTCTGTTCATCAGGAATCGCAAATGGAGCGCTCCGCATACCTTCAGGAAGCTTTAGTTATGTTCCTCCAGCTGCAAGCCAGTACGCCATGACCTGTAGTGGACCGGGCGGCACGGTGGTTGCGTTTGTCTCTATTGGTGTTCCGCCTCCAGTGAGGCCTTCTATTGTGACCCCAAATAGTTCTTCATCAGTCCCACCAACTCCTGTACCTCCTCCCGCTCCAGCTACACCAACACCAACTCCCGTACCTCCTCCCGCCCCAGTAACCCCAACACCCACCACCTTCACCCCAACCCCCGTCGCACCCACCCCTGCACCCACGGCTTCAATCTCTGCTAACACCACGGTCTTCAAAGCACGCAAGGCAATACAGTTCTTCTACTCCTCATCGAACGCAGACAGCTGTTTCGTCTCAGGCATTAGTGGCGCAGGAACCCTTCGTCTTCCCTCAGGAAGCTTTAGCGGAACAGTACCTGCTCCCGGCACCTACACTATGACGTGTAGTGGACGAGGAGGAACTGCTTCAGCAAGCGTATCTATTGGGGTACCCCCTCCTGCCGTTACCTCATTTGTCACTCCCTCTTCAGAAGCTGAACCAACACCCGCAGCCAGCTTCACCCCAACCCCTGCACC
>JBBQZW010000003.1:0-183160 GCA_038207395.1 Minisyncoccia bacterium
CAAAAGCGACACAGGCACTCATTGATGGAGTAAAAGGTATGAGAGTGAATTTCCCAGAGTTCGAACCTAAAATAGACTTTGCTACACAAGGGTTAAATGAAAAAACATCCCTTAAAAGAGATGTTTTTTCTAGTATGCTCCCCGGGCAGGGATCGAACCTGCGACCAATCGATTAACAGTCGACTGCTCTACCGCTGAGCTACCGAGGAATGTCGCTCATATGAGCGGCTCCTGGCCAAAGGGACAGGAACTTGGCTATTTTAGTGCTAAAAGGGCAAAACGGCAATACAGGGGATACGTGGCTATGCACCTGCTACACTTACTATGTTACTAGCGCTAGAGAAATTTCATATGCTCACACTCTACGTTCGAACGGGTTGTCCATTTTGTGAGAAAGTTTTAGAAGTAGGGGAGACCCTCAATGTTGAATTTGAATTGAAAAATATCAAAGATAGTGAGGTTGCTGAAGAACTCCAGGAGCGTGGAGGGAAAATACAGACACCCTATCTTGTTGACCATGAACATGACACAGAGATGTACGAATCAGATGACATCATCGACTATCTTCATCAACGCTTTAGTATACCGGCGTAAACTTCAGGCTAAGAGGTACTAGCTAACTTCGACTCATATGCACATAACTATCCGCCACGGTTCAGAGATTATTCTGCAGAAAACACTTGATCAAGCAGAGAAAAAAGTACAGAAGCTATCCCGGATTATAGGCGAGCGAAACTATGAAGCTCAGGCACACTTAGACATACGCAAGGAAAGTGGCTCTCAGAATTCTGAACGAATGTGGCGTTCAACACTTACCATTGATATGGCAGGAGATAGACATAACGCATCCGGAATATCGAGTACTCCGGAGAAAGCTATCGATCAATCGATTAAGGAAGTTAAAAGCATTATTCGTGATGCAAAGTCGCGCCAAATGGCGTCCATGAAGCGCACCGGAGGTATGTTCAAGGCACTACGTCAAAGACTTTTTTAAAGAAGCTACACTGGCTTCCACCCTGCTTGTGAAAGATATGAGAAGTCTTGTTCCTGCTTTCCTTCAGGGATAATTCTTCGTGGCTGAAAATTCCCTTTGTCAAAAGAAGCATCCATAATCTTTACGCGGATACGTTTGCCTTCTTTTTCTGCAAAGAAGTATGTACCTGGGGATTCACGTAAGGCGCGGTACGTATTCCAATTCTTGAGCGCTTCTCCGGAAAGGAGAAGCTCACCCTCTTCTTTTTTAATCTTCTTGGCTCGTGTTGCGTGGCTAGGGTCCTGTGCAGTTCTTGAGACTGAACCATCAAGGAATGCAGGGAGTGTTTGTATAAGAAGGTTCGCTCCTTCTTCAATAAGACGGGGACGCAGAGTGAGTGTCGTATCCTCCGGAGTGATAGCTACTTCTTTCTGAGCGAGAATATCACCTGCATCTAGCTCGAAAACCATCTGCTGAATAGTAACGCCAGTGGTGGTATCTCCATTCCAAAGCGCTGCTTCCACAGGGGATGCGCCGCGGTATTTCGGGAGTAAGGAGTAGTGAACATTTAAAATTCCTTTAGGAAAGGCATCGATGAGCGCTTGCGGAATGATCTTTCCATACGCAACAGCGATACCATATTCGCACTCATATGAAGTTAGTTCAGCGATACTAGTTTCATCAAGGAGCGCAGGAGTAAGAACGGGTATGTTATGCTCTTCTGCCCATACTTTTGTCTCACAAGGCGTCAGGGCCATTCCGCGCCCTCGTAGAGCATCAGGGGAGCACACTACTACGGCAGGTGTGTATCCTGCGTCTACGAGACGCGCAAGAGTGTCGCGCGCCACATACGGCGTACCGAAATAGATAAACTTACTCATGGGAGTATTCGTCATATTGAGCGTCTGATTCGCGTGATGTAGTTCTTGATGACTCATACGTATCTACTGCATCATCGATAAACAGGATACCGTCCAGGTGATCAATCTCATGCTGAAAGACCTGCGCGAGAATGCCACCGCCGCCGCGCTCGAAACGCGCACCGTCAACGGTGCGCGCACGCACGGTCGCTCGTTCATGACGATAGGTCTTTCCGTACATACCTCGTACGGAAAGACACCCTTCGTCCATTACCTCACGTCGGCGGGACACTCGCATAAATTCGGGGTTAATGAATATGCCGATGTCCGCAGGAACGGGACTTCCTTCAGGTGCGGGGTGCAGGCGGTCATAACGGACAATAAATATCCGCTTTGAGATGCCGATCTGGGGGGCGGCGAGCGCCACGCCATCTTGTTCAGCATCTAGGGCATCAATCATGTCCTGCACCTCTGCTATGAGGGCTTTGGTACCAAATTCAGCTTCTTCAACAAGCGCAGCTTCTGCCCGCAGTACGGGATCTCCGTTTTGAACTATCGATTTCATATCCGCACCATACCACATTTGTGTATAAAGAAAGGCACCTGAACTCCCTGTGTTTACCACAAAGACTCAGGGTCAATACGTACTCGAACACTTGGTGAAAGTGCTCGTATATAGGTAGAGAGTGTTTTGTCGGGCCATATCTTACTAGGAAGTGATATCACTATCGTTCCGTGAGCGGGAAGAATGCTAGGTGAGTAGGAAGATAGATCTTTCAGAATTTGAGCATGAAATTTCTCAGTGGTGGTAGCGTTGGCATCGATAGCAAGCGTTACGAGCGTTCCGTATGGCGGATAGTGAAGCGCGGTACGTAGTGCATCTTCTTCTTCCCAAAACTCTTGTATGGGTGAAGTCACCTCTATACTCCCTGCATGGTTAGTGTCTAGCGTTTGTACGGCGGAGTCCTCTGGGCGGCGTGTAAGCAGAATAACGGTACTGCAAAGTCCACTCATAAAATAAGAGAGTCTGATGAAGCGCTCACGGGATCGCCAAAAGGGAAGCGAAAGTAAACTATCGGCCGACGCAATAATTCCGAGCGGCCGCAGTCCTTTAGGTCCCTCGTAGAGCTGCAGCCAGGGAAGAAGTGCTTCAGTTCCAACTAAGATACTCCCGGGGCGTTGAGCGTCTTTTATCGTCATTTTTGCTGCCTTGCGCGAGGTAAGTAATTCAGCGGTAAGGGTGTGAATTGTTCTCCCGGGAAACGCATCCTGAAGTTCTTCAACTACTCGCTCAACACCAACACCCAACGGCAACAGATTCCAGCTATCGCAACGCATACAGCGTCTACTTGCATCAATTACCTGCACACCGTCACGTGACACAAATACTCGCGTACCGTGTGCAATTGAAAACAGGAGTGGCACTCCTCGATCATCAGTCTGTGCTTGACCGCAATCTTTACACACAACCGCAGGCGCATATCCCTTACGAGTCGCAAGTACCACTACGCGCCCGCCTTCAGAAATCTCTGTTCGAATCCTCTCAAGGGTTGGTTCGGTAAGCGCCTTCCAAGGAACCGTTGTGTCACGCTCGATCCCTTTGGGAAGACGCACGTCTATCACTTCGACGTTTGTAGGAGTTTTTGCAATGGGCAGCTTTGGGTTCGGACGGTATTCAAGTGGTACAGGAAAATCTCCAAACATGAGCGGTATGGCTCGGGCTTTTGCTAAAGAAGTAAGCGCATACAGTATTGAAAGATAAGGGCGCTTTGGCAGGGTATACGCGCCTGCACTTACGCGGTCAACGAGTATGATGCCAAGTTTCGAGATAGGGATCCACGAGAATGATGGTGTGGTGATTATGACACCAGAATAGTTTGCTGCTTTAGCTAGTGCCCGTTCGCGCGCTGGTCCTGAAACACTTCCCGTAATCACGAGCGGTGCATACGTAGAAAATACCTTTTTCCAGTATTCACACTCAGCGAGCGTAGGGGCGACAAGGAGCGCGGCGAAGCCGCGCTCCTGACACTCCTCAATCTTCTTTTTATACACTTCAGCACGCTCACCTACATCACATTCAACCACCTCGCGAACGTATCCTGAACCTTCTGCCATATCCATACCAGGGAGTGCTGCTCCTGAACGAATATATTCAGCAAATAGAGAACTGAGTACTGCACCTACTGACGTAGCGTGATACTCAGCAACTTCCTCAGCTGCCTGCATTACAGACTCAGGAAGCTTACCCGAAGCAGAAGGAATACTACTTGAGAGCAGAAACCGCGCATGTTTAATCATTTCTTTCGCATCCTGCACCGGAAGAGAAGAGATAACGATTCCTTGGGTGGCAGTTCTTCGAAGGGTGATATCCACCACGCTTCCTGCAGGCAGGTCTTCTTTGCTACGGTACGAGAGAATACCGGGCGCAGTTCGTGAAAGGGGAAGTACGTTAATTACGAACATATCTCTATTTTACGCCCAATCCGAAAAAGGTTCTAAACCCATTTTGCTAGCAGTCTGTTAATTTATAATCTTACGGATGAGAGGTCGTAATACGTGCGCCAATAGAACGAAGACGTTTTGCTAAGTCTTCATATCCTCGATTGATACTGTATACATTTCGGAGAATTGAATTTCCTTCCGCGGCAAGAATGCCGATGAGGAGAATGGTTGCAGGGCGTAGTGCAGGAGGACACACAATCTGCGCGCCGCGTAAATGACTCTTGCCGGTTATTTGAATACGATGCGGATCGAAAAGCTGGGTATCTGCACCAAGGCGGTCCAGTTCGGTGTAGTAGATAGCGCGTTTTTCGTATACCCAGTCATGGATTAGCGTAGGGCCTTCTGCCTGAGTTCCAATGACCGCAAAGAATGGGAGGTTATCAATGTTAAGTCCCGGATATGGGCGCGCATGGATTTTCTCAGGAAATGCCACCAAGGATGATTTTTCAATATGTATGTCAACAAGCTTCGTAATACCATTCTCTGATACAGCATAATTGGTTACTGAGAACTTTAGTCCCATTTTCTCAAGAACAGCAAGCTCAACTTCTAAGAATTCAATAGGCGCGCGTTCAATCGTGAGTTTTGAATTCGTGGCAGCAGCAGCCGCAATAAAGAACATCGCGTCCGTGGGATCTTCGGCAATGGTGTACTCAACATCCTGATTCATTTCCTTTATCCCAGTGACGGCAAGGGTGGTTGTGCCGATGCCTTCAATACGTACGCCAAGAACTCGAAGGAATCCGCACACTTCCTGTACTTGGTAGTTTGCCGATGCGTATTTTATGACGGTAGTTCCCTCGATTCTAGCTGCAGCAAAAAGAGTATTGATGGTGGCAGTATCACTTGATTCGTACAGGACAATGCCGGTACCTTTGAGTTCAGTATGAGAAATAGCATAGTGATCAGTTTCAGCAGTAATGGTTACACCAAATTTCTCAAGCGCCCAAAGATGAGGGCGAACGCTACGAAGCCCAAGCGTGCATCCACCAGACTGAGGCAGTGAAAAGGATTTGAAATGGTGAAGAAGCGGCCCAATGAACATGAGAATGCTGCGAGTGCGCATTGCTGCATTCGTGTCTATGGACTCAAGATCAATTCTCGATGGAGGAGTTAGGGTAAGATCATGGTCATTCCACACTACCGCTACGCCAACTGAGGTGAGGACCTCTAGCAGGCGGTGCACCTCTTCAATCTTTGGAACATTCCTGAGTGTAGTGGTCCCTTTCGTTAGCAAGGAAGCGGCGAGAAGAGCGACAGCTCCGTTCTTTGAGCGATTCGTTAGTATGGATCCTGAGAGTTCTTGTTTTCCCGTAACAATAAAATCTATTTCCTTATCAGACATTGCCTAAGTATACATGAGGCAAATACGCTAGTATAAAGGTACTAATCTATGAATAAGACTCGCATTGAAACTTTTACTGATGGCGTATTCGCCATTGTGATGACCATCTTAATCCTTGATATTCGTCTTCCAGAATCTCACGGCGCTATTACCAATGGAGAACTAGTACAGCAACTCCTCGCTCTTACTCCTGAAATAGCGAGCTTTGCACTTAGCTTCCTTGTGCTTGCAACGTTTTGGATTAATCACAATTTCTTTTTCAATATTTTCCTTAAAGAAGTTGACCGCAAAATCAATTTACTCAACATGGGGTACTTACTGTTCTTAGTGTTTGTACCGTTCTCTGCACATCTCTTTGGTACGTATCCTTTCAATCAGCCAGCGGCACTGGTATATGGCTTAAACATTCTGGCCATTATTCTTTTCGTCCGCATGATGATAAACCATGTACGAAAGAACATGCATTTAGGAAATGCTGTTGAATCACGCATTGTTGCGCAAGCACGTGTACGTTCAAATCTCACCACGTACTCATACGTAGTAGGTATTGTTTGTTCATTTGTATTTATCCCGGCAAGTATTTTCTTTTATCTCTTTCCTCTGATCTTCAATCTCATCCCTGGGTCGCTTAATCTTGCAGAACGTATTTTTGGCTTTGAGTTGGCTTAAACGCGTATTTTGGCAGCCTGATGTAAAAGGCGTATACTCAGCCTATTATGTCTACGTTTTCTCCGAAGTTGGGCATTGATCTTGGAACCACTAACGTACTTGTGTTTGTGCCAGGACGCGGCGTTGTTCTTAATGAACCGTCCGTAGTGGCTGTTTCAACGCAAACAAACAAGGTGGTAGCTATTGGTGTGGAAGCTAAGCGCATGATTGGACGCACTCCCGATGACATTATTGCGTACCGTCCTATGAAGGATGGGGTTATTGCGGACTACCGAGTTACGGAGGCTATGCTTCGGTACTTTATGCGTAAGGCACTGGGGCGATACAACCTCTTTAAGCCAACGGTACTGGTGTCAGTTCCGGCAGGCGTAACCAGTACAGAAAAGCGCGCAGTGATTGAGGCCGCAGCAAAGGCAGGCGCCCGCGACGCATTTGTGGTCAAAGAGCCAATACTCGCAGCTATCGGTGCAGGTATTCCTATCCATGAACCGATGGGTCGTATGGTAGCTGATATTGGAGGCGGGACGATAGATGTTGCCGTGATCTCTCTTGGGGGAATCGTTGCCTCTACGTCCGTGAAAGTGGCAGGCAATGCACTCGACCGTGCCATCATTGACCATGTGAAAAAGCAGTACAACCTGGCTATCGGAGACAAAACTGCTGAAGACGTAAAGATACAGATTGGTTCTGCCGTATCAGTTACGGAAGAGCTTTCAATGTCTATTAAAGGACGTGATCTGGTCTCTGGTCTTCCGCGTACGGTTGAACTTAAGACAAATCAGGTGGTACAAGCGCTGAGTCGTGAGCTTCGGGAAATGATGCAAGCAATACGCAAAGTGCTTCAGGAAACTCCTCCAGAACTTGCGTCAGACATCATTGATAACGGTATTATTTTAACGGGAGGAACATCTCAGCTTCGCAATCTGCCAGAACTCGTATTTCGTCGCACCGGTGTTCAGTCGCGTCTAGCGGAAGACGCGTACTTCTGTGTTGCGCGCGGAACAGGCGTTGCACTTAAACATTTGGATACGTACAAGAAAAGCATTATTTCTCGTAGCTAAGGCTATACTGTCACCATATGGCGCACCATGCATATGTTGCAGTAGGGACAAGTGGGGAAGTGGAGTCAAAGACGCGCAGCTACGCTGCGCGTCTTCTTTCCCTCACTGGCTCATCTAATCCTGATATTCAAACTCTTTCCTTCGGCGTTCTCTCCGTGGATGATGTGCGCGTCATAGCATCAAGGGTATACCAGAGTTCAACAAGCGGACAAAAGATTGTCAGTATCTACGCCTCTCGTATTTTCCATGAATCACAAAATGCACTTCTAAAGATATGCGAAGAGCCTCCGGAGGGAGTAACTATCATCATAGGAGTATCTTCGTTGGGGCAACTCTTACCAACACTGCGTTCTCGGTTGCTACCTTTACCGGAAGAAATCGCGCTAGCAGAGACTAATGCAGCCTTAGAGACTGAGAACAGCGCCAGCGTATTACTGCTTCTATCAAAGGCTGAGCAAGAAAAGTATATTGGAAAGTTACTTGACCGTTCAAAATCAGATAAGGACGAGGTGAAACAAGCAGCAAGGACCGAAGCTACCAAACTTTTAAAAAGCTTGTTAGAAGTAACTCATGCTCAGTTCCTTCATGAAGAGACTTTGGCACACCGCGCTGAATTACACGCCTTTCTTGAGGATTTGTCATCATTTGTTCCGCTAGTATATGAACGTTCTACGCCATTAAAATTGATTTTTGAGCATATTTTACTGGTTATCCCCAAAAGCCTGCGTATCGCTAAAGTTTGACGGTTTTGAGGCAATCTGGTATAAAGTAGAGATATATATCTTATTCATATGGCTGCAAAAACTACTAAAACCACGGGCAAGAAGACTGCACCAAAGCGTGTAGGCGCAAAGGTGTCGAAATCTCCTAAGGTTGCGACAACCAAGCTCGGCTTTGATAGTGCCAGCCTTGTGAAGCATCTCCTCGCAGAAGTACCTGAGCGCGCTCGTGAAGTTCTTACGTACCGCTTTGGACTTGGTGTATCTTCTGACCGCGAAACACTTGAAGCTATAGGTGAGCGCTGGAGCATTACCCGCGAACGCGTCCGCCAGATTGAAGCAGCTGGCCTCGAAACCATACGCGGAAGTAAGTCATTTAAAACAGCAAAGTCAGCCTTTGATGAACTTGCGACACACATGCATGGCCTGGGTGCCATTATTGAAGAAGAAGAACTTCTTAACGGACTTGCCTCAGACGAAAAAGCACGCAACCGTTTCCGTTTTCTCCTCGTTGTAGGAAGTTCGTTCTTCCGTGAGCGCGAAACTGATGATTTTTATGCACGATGGCACGTTGATGCAGGAACCGCTGAGAAAGTTCATGAAGCACTTACACGACTCTACGCATCTCTTTCTGACGGTGAAGTACTTGTTGAAGGTGAAATGATGGATCGTTTCCTTGAGGAACTTAAGACCCTCAATGACGCATACAAGAACGAAGAAGTGCTTAAGCGCTGGCTTTCTCTTTCAAAAACTATTTCCTCAAACCCTCTAGCGGAGTGGGGTCGCGCAGACGCTCCAGCTATTCGCACCAAGGGAATTCGTGATTATGCCTACCTGGTTATTAAGCGTGCCGGACAGCCAATGCACTTTAGCGATGTTGCGAAAGTAATTGGTCAGCTTTTTGCAAAAGAAGCCCATGTTGCCACCACCCACAACGAACTCATTAAAGACGCTCGATTCGTACTCGTTGGACGAGGTCTCTACGCACTGTCTGAATGGGGATTTTCTCCCGGAGTAGTTCGTGATGTTATCCGCGACGTACTCTCAAAAGGAGGTGCTCTTACACGCGAGCAAGTAATCGAGGAAGTAAAAAAGGTTCGCTATGTGAAGGACAATACGATTCTCGTAAACCTAAACGATCCAAAGCACTTCAAGCGAAATAAAAACGGTACGTATACGCTTGCGTAACAAAACCGCCCATACACACAAAGGCGCGCCATCCGGCGCGCCTTTGTCGTATACTGAAAGTAATGTCAGACAGCAAAGGCGCAGGAGGCCCACCACTCATGGGTCTTGCAGGAAGTATCAATCATCGAATTCACGATTCGGGATATCACCTTGATGCAAAGCCACTAATTATTATATTTGTTGTACTCAACGTCGTCTTTCTATTTCTTGATCCCTATCAAACCCTTCGCAACTTCCTATTCATAGGATTCTTTGCTCCATTGTGGGTACCGTTCTTATTAACGCGCGTTACGTTTGAACAGTGGGTTCGTGCTCGCCGCGCTGCATTTATTGCAAGTCAGCAAACCGTACTTCTTGAGCTTCGTATGCCTCGGGACACAAAGAAGACGCCGCTCGCTATTGAAACAATTCTTTCTAACATTCACATCACCTCAGGTGAGGGTACGAACTATGCAAAGTTCTGGCAGGGAAAGGTTCGTACATGGTTCTCTCTTGAAATAGTCTCCCTTGGGGGACGAGTGCATTTTTATGTATGGACGCGTGCTGGCCTTCGCCGAGGACTTGAGGCTGCGTTTTATGGTCAGTACCCTGATATGGAGATTGTTGAGGCAGAAGATTACAGCCTTGTATATGATCCCGCGGACCATGCAAACGATATGTTTGGAGACGAATGGATTCATACCCAGCCTGATGCATTTCCCATAAAAACGTACCTTGATTACAAACTGGATCTCTCCGGTGCTGAAGCGAATGAAACTATTGATCCTCTCGCCCAGTTAATCGAACTCTTTGCGTCTATAGGACCAAAGGAACAGCTTTGGTTCCAGATGATCATACGGGCAACAAAAGATGAGAAGTTGGGTCATAAGAAGAATGCAGCAGGAAAGGGATACACCTGGAAGGACGAGGCTAAAGATGAGATCGAGAAGATACGTAAAGCTACCTCAAAGAAGTCGAGTTTCGTTGATCCGGTTACTGGACAGGTTAAAGAGTCAGAAGGATTCCCTAACCCGACAAAAGGCCAGTCAGACATGATTGCTGCTATAGAGCGAAATATTGCCAAACAAGGCTTTGACGTAGGAATGCGCGGAATTTATACAGCGCCAAAAGAGGCATACCAGGGAAGTATGATTACCTTTATGCTCGGCACCATGCTTAAACCATTTTCAAGTGATGCGTATAACGGATTCAAGCCAGCATCGAAATTTGATGCGCGCTTTAATGATTATCCATGGGAGGATCCAGGCGGTCATCATAAGGAGCACCTTCATCATCAGATCGTTGAGTACTACAGGCGGCGCGCGTTCTTCCATGACCCGTACGTGGGTGAATGGATGGTCATGAGTACCGAGGAACTCGCCACACTCTTCCATGTACCCTCAGCAGCAATAGAAAGTCCTGGTCTTCCTCGTATTCAGTCGTCAACGAGTGGTGCTCCTTCAAACCTTCCTACGTAATATGCAGTTTGATATTGCTCGCTATAGCGTGAATTCGTCACGAGTTAAAAATATATACTCATGGTATACGTCTTTTCGTCCATGGATTACTGCTGGAGTTATTCTACTTATCATCTTCTTAACAACAGCCGTGTGGTTAAGTTCTCCGCCTTCAGACTTCCCAGAAAACTCTATTGTTACCATCCCTAAGGACGCACCGGCAAGTACTTTTGGAGCTCGTCTCGCTGAAGCACAGGTCATACGCTCTGAATTCGTATTCAAAGCTCTTGCTCGTGTGACAGGATATGATCACCATCTTGATACAGGTGCATACATATTTACTAAGCCGGTTTCTGTGTTTGCTGTTCTTTGGCGAACAGGGAAAGGAATACATGGCGTCGAGCCTGTGCGTATTACCCTTACTGAGGGAATGACTCAGTACGACATGGCGCGTACCTTTAGCGCTCAACTTCCTGGATTTAACACGGACACCTTTCTGAACGAAGCATCGACCAGTGAAGGGTATTTATTTCCTGAAACCTATTTCTTCATGCCAGGAGAACCCGAAGATGCTATTGTGACGCGCCTAAAATCTCAGTTCAGTCAGAGTATTGCTACCATTACCCCACAACTACTTGCGTCAAAACACTCCTTTAGCGATGTTGTTATTCTTGCTTCTATTCTTGAACGTGAAGCAAACACCGAGAAAGATAAACGTATTATTGCCGGAATACTATGGAACCGTATTGCAAAAGGAATGCCGCTCCAAGTGGATGCCGCATTTGGCTATATCCACAAAGAGAACGGGTACACACCGACGGCTTCCGATCTTACGTCGGATTCACCCTTCAATACATATCGCATTAAAGGACTTCCTCCCACTCCGATTTCTAATCCCGGTATCGAATCTCTCCTAGCTGCAGTTACTCCCGTGCCAACACCATATGTCTATTACCTCACCGGCTTTGATGGAAACATGCACTATGGCGTAACTTTTGAGGATCATAAGAAAAATCGTATACGGTATCTAAAATAAAGCATTTTCGCTCTGGATTACGTGCTGGTATATAGTGAAGTAATGAAGACGTTACTGGATACATCCGTCAAAGGAAAAAAGATATATGTGGGTCTTTCTGGAGGAGTAGACTCTGCAGTAACGGCGGCACTCCTTCAAAAGGAAGGGGCACTGATCACTGGTGTCTTTATTAAGGGGTGGTACCCACCAGGCATGCCGTGCACCTGGAGCGAAGATCGTCGAGATGCGATGCGTGTGGCAGCACATCTACGTATTCCGTTTCTTACTCTTGATGCGTCAGAGGAGTACCGTACGGGCGTTATTGAGTACTTACTGCGGGAATATAAGGCAGGAAGAACACCGAATCCAGACATTATGTGCAACCGTGAAGTTAAGTTTGGAGCATTTCATACATTCGCAAAAGAACTGGGGGCTGACTTTATCGCAACAGGACACTACGCGCGCATAGATCATTTAAACAAAGAACCAAGACTACTGCGTGGTATTGACTCTGAAAAAGATCAGAGCTATTTCCTGTGGGCGATCCCTAAAAAAGCTCTGCATGACACTCTATTTCCGCTCGGTGGTATTCATAAATCAGAGGTACGTTCATATGCCGAGTCATTCAAACTTCCCAATGCCCGTAAGAAAGACAGTCAGGGAATATGCTTCCTCGGGAACATATCGGTTGAGGAATTCCTTGCACAGGAATTCGGTTCAGAAACAGGATCTGCCTATGATCTTGAGGGAGTTGAAGTGGGTGAACACTCAGGAGCACTTCTCTCGACAATCGGTCAGCGTATAGCGCTCAGTGATGCTCCTCCTGGACCTTGGTATGTTATTGCAAAAGATGTGGAAAAGAATCGACTTACTGTTGCCCATAGTCCACGCATAAAGACTGCCTCACGTATCATGCTTTCCGAAACCAACTGGTTTAGTGAGCCGGTAGTCCAGAAAACATATGCTGCGCAGTATCGATATCACGGATTAGAGGTTGAAGGAACGCTTACTGCCGCTAATCAGTATTATGAACCATCTAATGGGATGGAGGAAGGTGCTGCATCTGGCCAGTCGCTCGTTCTCTACGACGAAGACGAATGTATTGGAGGTGGTATTATTGTATAAGCTATGCCAGAAATTGTTAAAACAGATGGGAGTATTGAGCACTGGGATGGTGCAAAGCTTGAGCGCTCACTGCGTCGAGCTGGTGCAACGGCGAGTGCGGCTGAACGAATTCGTCAAACAATAGAGGCGACCATTAGTCAGAGCGAAGAGAGTACACAAATATATAGACGTGCATTTCAAATGCTTCGCCGTGATGGAAGGGCATCGGCAGCGCGCTACAGTCTTCGCCGTGCACTCTTTGAATTAGGTCCAGGTGGCCATCCGTTTGAAGATTTTGTTGCTGAACTTTTTAAATCGGAAGGCTGGAACGTACTCCCTCGCCAGATCCTTCAAGGAAAATGCGTTACGCATGAAGTTGATGTCTATGCTGAACGAAATGGCGAACACCTTGCCGCAGAACTTAAATACCATAATGATCCGGGGTATAAAACAGATGTTAAGGTTGCGCTTTACGTAAAGGCTCGTCTTGATGATATCTGGTCTTGTGACGATCATGCGCCAGGCACACCAAAAATAGATCATGGGTACCTTGTTACAAACACAAAATTTACCTCTCAAGCAATTCAGTACGCCACCTGCTCAGGCGTTAATCTTATCGGATGGAATTACCCGCATCACGGAAACTTATATGATCGTATCGTTGCCTCTGGGCTCTATCCAGTAACGGCGCTCACCACGCTTCGCAAGTCAGAAAAACGTCTCTTGATAGATAAAAACATTTCAACGACAGAACTACTTCAGCAGAACCGTCAGCTACTCAGGGAAATAGGCGTAGTGCCTGAGCGTATTGGAAGAATCATTGCTGAAATAGAATCTTTACGAAACACAGGAAAAGACGTTGTTCTTCACCTCACCAAACCTCCATTCCATGGCTGAATTCAAAAAACAGTATAATCCTGACCGTAACGCAGCTTGGAACTATGGCGGAGCAAAGTGGCGTCTCTCACGTTCTAAAATTGAGCTCTTTACTGAATGCCCACGCTGTTTTTATCTTGATAATAAGTTAGGCACGGCGCGTCCACGGGGTCCTGCCTTTACCCTTAACATTGCCGTTGATACGCTTTTAAAGAAAGAATTTGATGTACACCGCGCTGAAGGAACACCGCATCCTCTCACTGAAAAATATGGCGTAAAGGCAATCCCTTTTATTCATAAAGACTTGAATACCTGGCGAGAAAACTTTGAAGGTATCGAGTACCGAGACAAAGTGACCGGCTTTACTATTTCCGGTGCTATAGACGATCTCTGGAAAGGCGAAGATGGAAAATTAATCGTGGTTGACTATAAGGCAACCTCAAAAGAAGGAAGTGTTGATTCACTTGATGACTCATCTTGGAAAGACTCGTACGCTCGCCAGATGGGGGTATACCAATGGCTTCTTCGTAAGAACGGATACGATGTTTCCTCAACGGGCTATTTTGTCTATGCTAATGCTAAGTATGACAAAGCTGGATTCGATGCTCAGCTTGAATTTGCCGTAACGCTCGTGCCGTGCGAAGGACAGACTGAATGGATTGATGACGTGCTTCCAAAAATCAAGCAAACGCTTGATGCTGATGCAATTCCACCGTCCGGAGCATCCTGTGAATTCTGTCCCTATCGTGAAGCTGCAGGAAAGAAATTATTGGCGCTACACCGTAAGAATCATGGAAGTGCAGATTGAGCCGTCTTGGAAGAAGGCGCTGGAAGAAGAATTTAGTAAAGAATATTTTGTACATCTCACTGAATTCGTAAAGAAAGAGTACACAAGTGGTACTGTGTACCCAGCGCCTAAGAATATTTTTAGAGCCTTTGAGCTCACGCCATTTAGTAGAGTGAACGTCGTGATCATTGGACAGGATCCGTATCACGGTGCAGGCCAAGCGGTCGGGCTTTCATTTTCTGTACAAAAAGAAACCACCATACCTCCGTCGCTCCGAAATATATTCAAAGAGCTGAATGATGACCTTGGTCTCTCTACAGAGAGCAAAGATGGAGACCTTACCGGGTGGGCACAGCAAGGTGTACTGCTACTTAATGCAACACTTACGGTACAGGCAGGGAAACCTGGTTCTCATCAAAAACGAGGCTGGGAAGAATTTACTGATTCAGTCATTCGAACACTCTCAGACCAGCGAGAGCACATTGTCTTTATCCTATGGGGAAACTACGCCCGCTCAAAAGCAGGTGCTGGGCTTATTGATCGATCAAAACATCTTGTGCTTGAAAGCGCGCACCCTTCACCATTTAGTGCAGCTCAAGGTTTCTTTGGAAGTAAGCCGTTTAGCAAAGCGAATGCTTACCTCGAACAGTGGGGTATGAACTCAATTGAGTGGCAGTAGTATGTAAGGTATGGCATACGCGCAGAGTAACCGACCTTTGTTAGAGACTATCGCTCAGATTGCCGGTATTTGGATATTCTCAGACTTTGGGTACTACCTACTGTCTTCAACGTTTGCTCCTGGTGCGAGTTACTCGACGCATCCTATTGCCCTGTCTTTGTACTACTTTGTCTGGGTGCTACTCCTTAGCGTACTGTACGCTGAATTTTATGACAGAAGCGAACTTAGCACCTACCGACTCTCAACTTCAGTTTCTATTATCTCGCTTGGCGCACTAGCGCTCACCTATATTTTTTACATCTTTCCGGTATTACCTACCATTTACTGGAGCCCTGGTTCAGTGCCACCTGCTGAATTATTTCGCGCTACGGGTTGGTATTTTCTGCCAAAATCAATTGAGATTCTTCTCCAGCAACTTTTAATTGTTGCCTTTGTTCAGGCATTTGCCGTGCATCACTTCTCTCTGCGAGCGATACAGTACTGGTGTGCCGGACTATTTGGTGGCATTCATGTGCTAATGATATTTGATGGGGGAGGAGTACCGTATGTCACCTTCTTTGCTGCTTCAGCAGCCACCGCAGGCTTTATTTTCCCGTATCTACTGCTCAAAGTGCGAAACGGTTTTTTATACTCATATTTTCTTCACTGGGGATTTTACGCACTCATACTAGTGCTACTACGGTTTGCGCTTGGGTAAAAATAAAAGCCTACTCCTGATTACTCAGTTTTGGCTCTATAGTTTTTTATTCGATTGCATCCGGACGATAGCCGTCTCTTTGCAGCTATTGGAATTTCCTTCGCGATTGTCGCGGAAAGAAACTCGACAAAATTAATTTCTGCATCTCGAATCCGTTTGAGCTCCGTGTACAGTTCCCTCCGGATAGCGTCGTCACTTTTGTTTGAAGTAACAACGATAACAAAAACATTCTCTACCATGTAGGCAGAATAGTGCTTTATGAATTTCTCCTTTCCTGCCCTCGAAGATTTTATCTGAATCGGCACTTTGATACGTTTCTTCCCATCCAAGGGGAAAAAATAAGCAAACGCATCAATGCCCCGTAAATCCCAAGGGATCGGTGATTCCTTGACTCTAATAAACCAACTCGGCGTTTTGGCAGTCTTGGTATTACAGACTCTAAGGAATCGAGATTCTGTCTCCGCTCCTTTGATCTCATCTTTGCGCACAGGTGCCTCCCTATCTATTCCTAGACAAAAGGTAGCATATGTTGCACAAAAATACTAGCCGTTCTGCGCCACGCAAGCTGATACAATTAGCCTATGAAGCAAATGATTTGGATCGGTACGTTTGTTGGCTCAACTATTGGAGCTTTCATACCCCTGCTTTGGGGTGCTGGTACGTTTTCATTCTCCTCAATTATTTTTTCCGCTATCGGCGCGATGGTGGGTATATATGTCACCTACAAAATGACGCATTAGAAGTGGTCCGGTGTTTGGCTACCAAACCATTTCTCGTTCAGAAGGAGAGCGGAAATGTCCGTCACCTTTCTTTACACCAAAAGCCGTGTAGAAATGATCGAAGTTTGAGACCGGGCCATTAATGCGGAAAATACCCGGTGAGTGTGGGTCGGTAAGGACCTGTTTCTTAACTGATTCAGGGCGTGAATTCTCACGCTCAAAAACTGCAAATGAAATAAAGAATCGTTGTTCAGGTGTTAGACCTTCTATGTCATTTCGCCCTGTTCGTTCAAGTTCAAGCTGATATGCGTCATACGCTATAGACAGACCACCTAAGTCAGCAATGTTTTCTCCAAGAGTAAGTTTTCCATTTACCGTGAGTCCATCAGCAACCGTATACGTGTTAAATTGCTTCTCAACTTTCTTTGCTTTCTTCTCAAATTGTTTTCGATCTTCTGGTGTCCACCAGTTCTTGAGATTTCCTTTTGCATCATACTTTGACCCTTCGTCATCAAACCCATGCGTGATCTCGTGCCCGATAACTGCGCCAATTGAGCCATAGTTTACGGCATCATCTGATGAGAGATCGAAGAAGGGAGGCTGAAGAATGGCTGCAGGAAACACAATGTCATTCATATTCGGAGAGAAATACGCATTTACCGTCTGCGGATACATAAACCATTCTCCTCGGTCCACCGGACTGGTGAGACGTTTGATTGCTCGTTTGTGTTCAAACTCATTCATCCGAAGGATGTTTCCGACATAGTCAGTGTCAGTAATCTTGAGGCCTTTGTATGATTTCCATTTGTCGGGATAGCCGATCTTTCGCGTAAGCGAAGCAAGTTTTTGAAGCGCCTTACGTTTTGTAGCTGGTGTCATCCAGTCCAAACTTCGGATGCGGGCTTCATATGCCGTAAATAAATCCGCAACAAGCGTCTCCATTTTTTTCTTTGACTCTTTGCTAAAATGTCGCTCCACGTACACTTTTCCTATAAGTTCACCGAGCCCACCATTCACCGTTCCGAGCACTCGGCGCCAGAGCGGCTGCATAGTGGTAGTTCCCGAGAGCACGGTTCCATAAAACGAAAAGCTCTGCTTAACGAAGCGTTCACTGAGTGCTCCTGAAAAATCATTAATAACGTGCCAGGAAAGATACGTTTTAATATCCTTAAGCGATGTTTTCTCAATCAAAGTACCCATCTCAGTAAAGAACGTCGGCTGAAGCACAATAATGTAGGGAAGTTTCTCTACTCCTGTTTTTGTAAAATACGTTTTCCAATCAAAGGCAGGATTAAGCTTCGTGAACTGACTCTGTGACATCTTATTGTAGAGCTTCTCAGGATCACGCATGTCCTCTTTTTTCATACTTACTGCAGCAATCTTTGTCTCAAGAGCCATAACCACCTCACCTGCAGTTCGCGCATCATTTGCAGAATACCCGGCAAGTTGAAGAAGTTCCTGTATGTGGATACGGTATGCGTCACGCACTCGTACTGACTCAGCATCATCTTTTAAGTAGTAATCACGGTCAGGCATGCCAAGCCCATCCTGACCAAAGTGAAATACATATTTCTCACTATTCTTAGAATCTTGATCTACCCCAGAACCCCAGAACGCACCGACTCCCGTACGATGAAGCTCTGCAAGTAGTAATCCCAGATTTTCTTTTGAAGATAGTGCACTAATTTTAGTAAGTAAAGGAGTGAGCGGAGCACCTGCAAGCGTATTACGACGCTTCATATCCATACCTGAGCGGTAAAAGTCACGTACCAGCTGTTCAGCACTGCCGGGGATCACCACTTTCATGTCTTCGAGTTCATCAAGAAGGGTATGTACTTTTTTATCAGTGTCGTACCTAAGAATGGTAAACGAACCCCATCGTGACTCATTTTTAGGAATGGGATTCTTATCCATCCATTTCTTATTTACGTAGGCATAAAAATCATCCTGTGGACGAGTAGTCTGATCAAGTTCGCGTACATCAAATCCCCAATTCTTTTTTGTAGGTGCCATATACCTTCAGTATACCGAGACTATCGAATAATCCCCAGGAGGCATTGCCATTTTATGGTTAGGTGGTAGGGTGAGGGTGTTCATTGAAGGAGAATTACCGTGAGTGTAATTTCAGGTCAAAGACTGACGCGAGACATGTTTCCGAGTCCGGGAATTTTGGATCACAAAGTCGGGAGCGGTATGAACCGCACAACCAGACGAGAGAACTTTCGTACGGCAGAAGATTCGGTTCTGTATCTTGCGCTGCTGCGTAGCAGGCGCGAACTTGAAGCCGTTACCACGAGCCCAGGATAATACACTCCTGGGCTCCACTTTTTTACCTACCACTAATCATGGTATCGTCATATCTATGAAAGTATCTGAAGTACGCTCCCGTTATCTATCCTTTTTCAAAGCACGCGGCCACGTCATAATTCCATCCGCTCCTATTGTTCCTGGTAACGACCCCACGACGCTTTTTACGTCCTCAGGGATGCAGCCGCTCGTGCCGTATCTGCTTGGGAAAGATCATCCCGAGGGTGCACGCCTTGTTGATTCTCAGATGAGCTTTCGTGCAGGGGACATTGAAGAAGTTGGCGACAACCGACACACCACATTCTTTGAGATGCTCGGGAACTGGTCACTCGGTGATTATTTTAAGAAAGAACAACTCGCCTGGGTAGGTGAATTTATCATGTCAAAGGACGAAGGTCTGGGACTTTCTCCTGAACATATATATGTAACGGTATTTGCAGGAGATGAAGATACTGGCATGGAAGAAGATACTGAAGCTGTCAGTATCTGGCAAAATCTATTTGAGGAGAAGGGGGTGAACGCAGAATTTGCCCGAATAGGAAGTGAAGCTGAAGGATATAAAAAGGGAATGAAGCCTGGAGAGCGTATCTTTGCGTATGACGCAAAGAAGAATTGGTGGAGTCGCGCAGGAGTGCCAGCAAACATGCCTGCAGGTGAACCTGGAGGGCCAGACTCTGAACTCTTCTATGACTTCAACCCGAACAGTGGATTCCCAGGAGGTCATGCCGAGGCAAACTCCGCAGAAGTCTGGGGTGCAGAGTGTCATCCAAACTGTGATTGTGGACGCTTTGTTGAGATAGGAAACTCAGTCTTTATGCAGTTCATAAAGAACGAAGACGGCTCATTCTCAAATCTTCCTAAGCAAAATGTGGACTTCGGAGGAGGTCTTGAGCGCCTTACCTTTGCAACGCTTGGCATCCCTGACGCGTTCTTGATTGACGTCTTTGATGAAGCGCGCGCAGTGCTTGAATCACGCACGGGAGAAAAATACGCAGAGAATGAAGCTTCAACCCGCGCCATGCGTATCATTCTCGACCATATGCGTGCGGCAAGTTTCATGATTGCTGAAGGGGTAACTCCATCAAACACTGAGGCTGGATACATTCTTCGCCGCCTTATTCGCCGCGCAATACGTGAGGCTGATCGTCTTTCTATCACTGACTCAGTACTTGCAGATGTTGCTCGCGGGTTCGGGAATGCCTATGCTGACCACTATCCGCATGTGCATGCGGCCGCAGAAAAGATTCAAGACGAATTAGGTAAAGAAGAAGAGCAGTTTCGAAAAACTCTAACTCAAGGTCTTCGAGAACTTGAGAAGTTTGCCGCAAAAGAAAACGGTCTTCAGCCCGAAGATGTATTTACACTTTTCACCACGTACGGTTTTCCTATTGAACTCACCCTCGAGATTGGAAATGAACGCGATATAGAAATAGATCTTCCTGCCGTTATGGAGCTGATGAAAAAACATCAGGACACCTCCCGCGCCGGCGGTGCGCAACGTTTTGCAGGAGGACTCGCCGACCATGCAGAGCAGACGGTGCGGTACCACACCACTCACCACATACTCTTAAAGGCACTCCAGATGGTACTCGGTCCCGAAGTACACCAGCGGGGAAGTAACATTACGAGCGAGCGTCTTCGTATTGATTTCTCAAGTCCCGCGAAACTAACTGACGAGCAAAAGGCTGAAGTGGAGAAGATTGTAAATGATTTGCTATATCAGGATATCCCCGTAACTCGTACTGTCATGCCACGAGAAGAAGCGGAAAAGCTTGGCGCTGAAATGGAGTTCGGGGTGAAATATCCAGATATGGTGACGGTATATTCTGTGGGCCCTGCTCATGCAACTGAAGAAATGCCTGATATTCCTAATGCGTTCTCACTCGAATTCTGTGGTGGACCGCATGTAACAAACACGAGCGAAATTCATGAGAGTGGAAAGCGTTTCAAGATTCAAAAAGAAGAAGCGGTTGCGTCAGGTGTTCGTCGTATCAAAGCAGTGCTCATATAACGTACTTTCTTACGCCACTTTCGCGAGTATCGTTTATACTCTTTATACATGTGGCCTTTTAAACGCAACACTAGTTCGTCGATGGTGCTTATCACCATCGGTTCATCTGCAGTGTCCGGTGCGTATGTCTCATACGAAACAGGAAAGATACCCACGATGTACTACACATCGCGTCACTCAATCGAGCTCCGTTCAAATGAGACCCTACAAAGCGCCATGCTTCGTGCACTCGATGCTGTAGGAACTGACTTAATTGAAATTGGTGCACCGATACTTAGGCGAGAGACAGGAAGTGGGCATGTTGATGGTGTACTTGTATCTGTGGCAGGACCATGGCAGGAAACCCGTGTCCGTACAGAGACTATTCAACCAGGAAAACCCTTTATCTTTACGCGTGCGATGCTGAGCGAAGTAGTGTCCGCAGGAGACAAAACTCCTAGTGACCGCGTGAGTTTCGGTGAACAGGTAATCGCAACTATCCTTAACGGCTATGACATACCACAGGCTATTGGGAAAAAAGCTAACCGCGCTGAAGTGGTTATCCTTTCCTCGACCCTTGATAAAGGGGTGACTGAGCAGGTACGTGAGCGCGTGCGAAAGCTGTATCACACCCACACCATTACCTTCACCGCATTTGCTCCCGTAACCTACGCTGTACTTCGTGACTTATACCCTCATGAACGAGACTTCCTTGCGCTTGATGTTGCCGCAGAAGACACTGATCTTGCCTTTGTAAAAGGGAATTTACTGGTAGACGTTGGCACGTTACCGTTTGGGCTTTCCGCGCTTTTAACGGCAACGAGGAGTGCAGAGCGCATGACGGTTGAGGAAGAATCTGGCATTGCGCACAAGATGGGGGATCAGCCTGGATATATTAACCCTGACCGTAACGCTCGTTTCTCTACACGCGTAGACGCAGCGCGCGATCAATGGCTTACCGGTCTTGCTGAATTACTTAAAAAGTTTGCACAGCTTCATGCGCTTCCTCGTACCCTTTTTGTACTTACTCCGCCAAATGCGCGTGATTATCTGAAACGTTCGCTAAACAGTACGATTCTTCACACTCTTTGGCTTTCTGATGAGCCGCTCTCGATAATTATGATTACCTCTGAACAATTCTCTTCAAAGCTTCGTTCAAAAGCTGATCAAGAAATTCCTATCTTTCTTGCAATTCTTTCCTTGTACCAGCAAAAGATGTTTTCTACCTAATTACCTTTCTCCTTTGCATTTAGGGCGTCTTGCGCTGCACTTTGCCCTGCCACGGTTCCGCTCGTCCAACATAGTTGAAGACTGTATCCTCCTGAGGGGCGGTCAATGTTGAGAAGATCTCCAATGACATACAGGTTGCTTAGTATCTTCGAACGCATAGTTCGTGTGTCTATTTCCGTGAGATCCACACCCCCGCTTGCGATGATTGCTTTTTCAAAACCAAGACGTCCTTTCACGTGTATAGAAATGTTTTTAATACATCCACCAAGCGTAATGCGTTGTTCACGTGTTATTGAGTGAGCGGGGGTATCTTCCAATACACGCGCATCCTTAACTACCACTGACACCAGCGCTGAGGGCATGAGGGACGAAAGAATATTGCGTATCTTGCGGTTAGGTTCAGCAGCAATAGCATCCTGAAGAATGATATTCATATCCTCAACACTATCCTTTGGTCGAAGATCAAGACTTAGGAGGACGGGGCCATAGGGAAGACGTTCACCTACGTCTTTACTAAGATTAAGGACTGCAGGGCCACTAATGCCTTGATGGGTAAATACCATACCTCCGCTTTGCTTTAGCACTTTTTTGCCTTCTTCAACGAGTGAAAGGGTAATGTCGGGAAGACTAAGACCTGAGAGCGGAGCCACCCATTCATCTTTTACCGTAAGGGGCACAAGAGACGGATCAGGTTTTGCAACAGTGTGGCCAAGTGACGTGAGCCAGGTAAAACCGTCTCCCGTTGAGCCAGTATCAGGACGTGAAAGGCCTCCGGTCGCTAAGATATAGGCGTGCGCGTTGATGCGCTGATCATTTACAAGGGTTACGTGAGTAATCAGACCGTCCTTACTGGCAATATTCTTTACATTCGTTCCCTTAATTACATGTACCGAACCATCGGCTAGGAAATCTTGAAATACTTCCCATACTGACTCAGCACTGTCTGTTACAGGAAAAACACGTTCACGCGCTTCAACTTTCGTGGCAAGTCCTCGAGTATTGAAAAAAGAAAGACTGTCGGAAACTCCGTGACGAGAGAAGGGAGAAAAGAGGAACTGATCTGCAGCCTTTCCTTTGGAATTAAACTTTGACAGAAAGACTCGAGGATTCTTTTCTGCATTTGTGACGTTACACCGCCCACCACCCGTAATGAGAAGTTTCTTTCCAAGGAGAGTGTTCTTTTCAATAAGTACCACCCGTGCTCCGGAAGCAGCGGCTTGGCCAGCAGCCATCATACCGGCGGCTCCGCCGCCGATTACGGCCACGTCCCAGATATCACTCTTTTGCTTTTGTTCACCAGCTTTCATTCTCCCCACACTAGCGCGTATAGGCCATATTGTCTCTTTCATGTTATTTCGTCAGAAGACATACCAGATGTTGAGTGTTCCAATTACTGTGATATACCTTTACTCGGTGTTCCCAAATCAATAGGAGAAGATACGTGCACGATCCCGCATCAGCCATTCCTGCGTACCTCATAATTTTGCTGCTCATTGGTGCGGCAGTATGCAGTCGCTGTTTCCCAAACTGGGACAAGTGACCAGAGAGTGAAAGCGTTCATGGTGCCTATTCAATTTGTTGCAAAACTGCACTCGTGCACCGTCCTTACAAGTAAGGACGGTGCATTTATTTAAGTGACACATGAATAGCGCTCCATAAATCGCTCATTTCTTTCACATCCCCATGTTTTGAGGACAAGCTTTTTATACGGGTTATACTGTATGAATACTGGCAGGGCGCTTTATTGGTAACTTTTATAAGGCATGGCAAAAACAATTACGGACATAATTCCTCCATCACGCCGACGACAGATGGAGCAAAACGGCGAAGCGCCCGGACCCTACACCCCAGAAGGTATTCCTGACTACACACCACCTGTCCCTCCTCCATTCCAGCCCCCAACACCTCCACGCCCTCTTATGGATGACGAAGCACCACGCCGCCGCAGTAATTCGGGTTCACGTCAGTTCCCGTGGGGAATTGCACTTATCGCTCTCATTATCGTCGTTGGTTCGGTAGGAGTACTCTTTGCCTTTGCCTCGGCACAAGTAACCATTACCCCAACAGCAAAGACCACGGTGGTGACCGGAGATTTTAGCGCCACGTTTAATTCAGGAGATCTTCCGTATCAGATTGTGTCCGTAGAGAAAACCGTCAGCGCAAACGTACCTGCAGAAAGTACTGAGACCGTAAACGATCCTGCCCACGGAACCATTACCATCTCAAACACTCAAGAAACGTCTCAGACACTTATTAAAAACACGCGCTTCCAGACAGCTGCGGGACTCGTGTTCCGCATTCAAGATTCAGTGACCATCCCAGGAGGTTCAATTAGCTCACCTGGCACAGTCAAAGCAACTGTTTCTGCTGACACCGGAGGAGAGCAGTACAATATTGCACCCGCTACGTTTAGCGTTCCAGGACTCAAAGGCTCTGCTTCGTTTGATAAAGTAACAGCAAAATCCACCGAGGCATTTACGGGCGGATTCTCGGGAACACGTCCCAGCGTAAGTGAAGGCACACGCACAACCCAAAACCAAAAGAGTCAGGCCGCGCTTACCGAATCCCTCACCGAAGCCGTAACAGCCGAACTTCCTTCTGGATATATTGTCATTCCTGGAGCAACCACCTTCACCTATGCGCCAGAAACTGACACTGTTGGCAAAAGCAATTCAGTAAATGTAAACCTAAAAGGAACTGCAGTTGCTGTGGCAGTACCAAGTGCTGCGCTCGCTAAGGCAATCTCATTCCGTACTAATGGAAGCTACACCGGCCAACCAGTTACTATTAAAAATCCCGGCAGTCTGGCACTTGCACCAAACACGCAGGGAACACCAACCGCAGAGCAAGGTACGTATACCTTTACTCTTAGCGGAAACGCCACGATCATATACGACATAGACGCGACGAAAATAGCTGGCGCCGTAGCCGGAAAAAATCGCACCGCAGCCTACACAATAATCCAAGGATTCCCTGAAGTAGACCGTGCAGTTCTTAACGTACGACCGTTCTGGAAGACCTCATTCCCTGACGATCCTGCAAGTATCAAAGTCTCAACGACAAGCTCGAGTGAGTAAGTACAACTATCGTTAAGTACATAAAAAGGCGCCTTAGCGGCGCCTTTTTATGTACCTACCTTTCGCAAGAACAATAAATGTTGGAATTTTTATCCAACGCGTGGTAGGTTTTGTCTAGACATTTTCAGTTCTGATGGAGAGTTATATGTCACTGGCATTAACCAATGTAAGTGTTGTACAAATTGAACTTAGGAAGAGACAACACCGAGATATACCAAGTCGCTGGTTCCAGCGAAAACGAAATGGAGTTCCTATTAATCCTGGGGAGGAATCGCTGGAAATACTTGGTCCTACTACGAACACATCGTTAAGTTCACTTACTCAAAATTTGTTAAACGAAGGATTTGTCTATTCCTTCGGCTTTGCGCGTAAATCTGAAGACAGAAATAAAGTTCCTTATTATAGGCTCGTTTTTTTCTTGGTACGTAGCAATTACCGAAGACTCCCTCACGACAAAGACTCGAATGACGAATTATTCTTCCAGCTCATGACGAAAGACGAGTCATGGAACGTCAGCGCTAAGGCGCATCCCATGATAGATATTCCGTCAAAATACTGCTTGACCATTACTGCACTACACGAGAAACCACCAAAAACCAGGGGATCGCTTGTGGTAGGAGCACCTTTGCAAGTGATCGGCTAGCATTCTGGACACCGTAACTGGTGTCCATTTTTTTAATAGACAGTCTTCAGAGATGATTGAATTCACTACGTAGAGGGAAATCCTTATCTACCCGTTGACGCGCCACAGCCTATTTGGTACATTAATAAAGCTACACATGGAGGAAACAAAGACAGATGCACCAACCGGTACCGTAGAAGAGGTACTGCCTAATTCTTTGTTCCGTGTACGCATGCCTGACGGCGAGCTCGTATTAAGTTACCTCGCTGGAAAAATGCGTTTACATCGCATCCGCGTATTGGTTGGAGACAAGGTAGAACTCGTCTTAGACCCCTACGGAGGACGCGCTCGTGTCGTTCGTCGCTTGTCGTAGCATCGCAGCCCTCGATTACTTTGGGCACCAATTTTTACCTATGAAAGTACGCGCATCAATCAAAGTACAGCAGCCCGGTGACATTATTGTTCGCCGCGGTGGAACGCTATACCGTATTAACAAGCGCAACCCACGTCGCAAGGCCCGCCAAGGCTAATTTCAGTAATATTATTTAACCTAACATCACTCTCATGCGTATCGCCGGTGTAACCCTTCCAGATAATAAGCAGCTCGCGTATTCGCTGCCGCTTATTTATGGTATTGGCCCAACGCGTGCCCTTGATATCCTCAAGGAAGCAAAGATTGACCCTGTTCGTAAAGGAAGTGACCTCACTCCTGAAGAAGAGCAGACTGTTCGCTCACTCGCAGAAGCATTCACTATTGAAGGTGAACTTCGTCGTGAGATTGGCCAAAACATTAAGCGTTTGAAGGATATCCGCTCAACCCGTGGTGTCCGTCATGAGCGCCGTCTACCTGTTCGCGCTCAGCGCACAAAAACTAACTCACGTACCGTTCGTGGAAACGTTCGTAAGACCATGGGTTCTGGTCGCCGTACGCTCGAGAAGACATAGAGCATATATTCATTTATTCTCTACATTTAATTTCCTATGGGTAAGAAACGAATCATCAAGAAGAGTGGCAAAGGCCTTGATCAAGGACGCAAAGAGCGTGCTCTTTCGAAGATCGCTAAGAAGCGTATTGAGCGTGGTGTTCTTCATGTTGAAGCAACGTTCAACAACACTAAGGCTGTTTTCACTGATGAGAAGGGAAATGCCATCATGTCTTCTTCTGCTGGTGCTCTTGGGTTCTCAGGTGCACGCAAGTCAACACCGTACGCAGCAGCTAAGGTTGGCGAACTCCTTGGGGAAAAGGCTGCTATCATTGGCGTAAAAGAAGCTACGGTCATCATTCGTGGAGTTGGTGCTGGACGTGAGTCAGCACTTCGCGGATTTGCCGGAAAGGGAATTGTTATCCGCGCTATCAAAGACGCAACGCCTGTTCCCCACAACGGACCTCGTGCTCCTAAGCCACGTCGCGTATAGCCTTTAATTTTATTTAGTATGAAAGTAGGACCAAAGTACAAGATCGCAAAACGCCTCGGCGCTTCAGTATTCGAAAAGACGATGACGCAGAAGTTCGCTATTGCGGCTGAGCGCAATCCTCGTGCCTCAAAGGGACGTGGACGTGGCCCAACAGAATTCGGCCGTCAGCTTCTTGAAAAGCAGAAAGTACGTTTTACGTACGGTCTTTCAGAAAAGCAGTTTAGCTCATATGTAGCTTCAGCAATGAAGACACACGCTTCAGCAGACCTAACTCCTGCGGACGTGCTTCATCGTCATCTTGAGCTTCGTCTTGATAACATCGTCTCACGCCTTAATCTTGCTCCTACGCGCCGTGCAGCTCGTCAGATGGTGTCTCACGGTCACATCACGGTTAACGGACGTAAGACGAGCATTCCTTCTCGCCAGATCCGTATTGGTGACGTTATCGGCATCCGTGGCGGCAGTAAGGCACTTCCTCTCTTTGAGAACTACGAAGTCCGTTCCGCTGACATGACCCTTCCGTCATGGTTGAAGTGGGACGTAAAGAAAATGGAAGGAGGCGTTGAAAATATGCCAACCACTGAGTCTGCTTCTCCTGCAGGAGACCTCAGTACCGTGCTTTCGTTCTACTCACGTTAGGACTCATGACCAGCGGTCTGAGGTGGGAATTCCACTTCTCGGACCGCCCATCATGGCTCTTAGCCATCATTATTTACATCTGCTAATCACGATTGAGTTATGGAATACCAGATCACCCTACCATCAAAGCCACGTGTCGTAAGCGAAGAGGGAATGCAGGGAGTATACGAGATCGATTCTCTATACCCTGGCTACGGACACACCCTCGGAAACTCACTACGCCGTATTATTCTTTCGTCACTTCCTGGTGCCGCGGTTACTTCAGTGAAAATTGAGGATGTTAACCACGAATTCGCTACCATCGAAGGAGTACGCGAATCAGTCATGGAGATTCTTCTTAACCTGAAGCGCGTTCACTTCACGCTTCATGGTGATGAGCCTCAGACCATTCGTCTTTCAATCAAAGGTCCTAAGGAAGTAACGGCTTCCGATTTCAGCCTTCCAACGCAGGTTGAGGTTGCTAACCCTGATCAGCACATTTGTGACATCTCAGGAAAAATTTCATTTGAACTTGAAGCAACCATCGAGCGCGGTCTTGGATACGTTCCGCGTGAAGTACTTACGAAGGAGAAAGTAGACATTGGCACTATCGCCCTTGATGCTACCTTCACTCCAATCCGCCGTGCTAACTACGAAGTAGAAAACATGCGTGTTGGTGATCGTACGGACTTTAATCGTCTCCGACTTCTTATCGAAACAAACGGTACTATCGCTCCTCGCGAAGCGCTTGAGCGCTCAATCGAGATCATGATCCACCAGCTCAAGTCAGTTGTTGGATTCCAGGAAGGTCAGGAAGAAAGCGGACGTGGGCATATCGGTTCAGCATCTGAAGCCGATATGGAATCAGCAAAGGACAGCTCAAAGGTAAAGGTTGAAGACATGGGTCTTCCAAGCCGCATCTCAAGCGCACTAGCTGATGCTGGTATTAAGTCAGCGGCAGGTCTTACCCGTAAGACGGCATCTGCGCTTAAGGAGCTTGATGGCGTAGGAGAGAAGGCAGTTACGGAGATCGAGGAAGCGCTTGCCACCCTCGGCCTATCGCTCAAGGGCGAGTAATTTGGACGGTTTATTAGAATTGTGGTAACGTAGGAATCATGCGACACAGCGTTAAAGGACGGGCATTTAATCGGCCGAAAAACCAGCGAACAGCGCTTATGCGCTCGTTAATGCGCTCACTCATTATTCATGAGGGTATTTCGACGACTGAAGCAAAAGCAAAGGAACTTCGCCCTATGATCGAGAAGATTATCTCTACAGGACGTGTAGATTCAGTGGCTAATCGCCGCCTTGTTTCTGCTCGCCTTGGAAACGATGATGAGATTGTAAAGAAAGTCTTTGCAACCCTTTCTCCTCGGTATGCCGAGCGCCCAGGAGGATACACCCGTATCGTGAAGCGCGCTCCTAATGCCGTAAACGCTCGCGATAACGCGTACATTGCCTTCGTATAGGCTCTGCGCTACACCATTCTATGAAAACTATTGCACAAAAAGTAAGCGCACAGCGCACCCTACAAGGAGTTGAGAAAATCGAGTACACGATTGATGGAGCAGGCCGTACTCTCGGACGTGTGTGTAGCGATGCTGCACAGGCGCTTCTGGGAAAGAAGTCAGCACAGTACGTAAAGAACCTTGTTCTTCCCGTACACGTGACCATCATTAACGGTGCAAAGATTAAGATCAGCGAAAAGCGAGAAGCTACCACCACCTACATTCGATACACCGGATACCCAGGAGGTCTTCGCTCACGCACCATGACTGAACTCAAAGATAAGAAAGGTCTTGAAGAAGTTATCCGTATGACGGTAGATGGTATGATTCCTCGAAACAAGCTCCGCAAGGATCGTATGAAGAGTCTTTCAATTACGCTGTAGTAGTGTAGTATCTGTAAATCATTATGTCTGAAACTACAAAATACACTCTCGCCATCGGCCGTCGTAAGACTGCGTCTGCTCGCGTAAAGCTCACTCCCGCTACTGAAACCAGCATCATCGTAAATGGCGTTCCTGGAAACGAATACTTTAGGACGGATAACCGTCGCGCTATTCCGCTCGACGCATTCGGACTTGATGAAATCACCGGTACCTTTGCTGTTGAAGCGAAAGTTCAGGGAGGGGGAGTAACGGCTCAGGCAGAAGCTATCCGTATGGGAGTTGCACGCGCACTCACCCTTACCGAAGCAACGCTTCGCGGACCACTTAAAGCTGCTGGATTCCTTAAGCGTGATCCTCGCGCTGTTGAACGTAAGAAGCCAGGACTTCGCAAGGCTCGTAAGAGTCCACAGTGGAGTAAGCGTTAATGTTCTCAAAAGAAATACCGCCCATTTGGCGGTATTTCTTTTGAGAGATCAACCCTGGAGTTATCTACATCACAGATGTAAACTCTACTTTACATTTACCGTAAAAGAAGATAGAGTTCATGAAGAGTTGGCATTAGGCCCTGCTCACATTAACTTATTTTATGAAAACATATATTATCCCGATTGTTACGTTCTTTGCAGGTGCTATTGCCTGGTATGGTATTGCTCCACTTTTTAATCCTCTAGTGACTAACGAAGCGGCTCCAACTGATGTTATGAATAAAACAGATGGCGATGCCATGATGAAGCATGACGGGGAAGCCATGACAGGCTCTTCTACAGACAAGAGTGGCGAGGCTATGATGAGCCACGAACGTAGCGGGGTAATTGTTGGAACTGCGGCACATCCTGCTTCTGGAACAGTAAAGATAGTATCATCAGGTGGTAAGAACTTTATTCGCTACGAAAATTTGAAGACGATCAATGGCCCTGATATCTATGTCTATCTTGCAAACGACCTTGGCGCAAAAGACTACGTAAAGATTGCAAAGGTAAAGTCAACTGAAGGATCAAGCAACTACGAGATCCCTTCTACGGTTGATGCTAATAAATACAAATACGTACTTATTTGGTGTGAACAGTTTGGGGTTCTCTTTAACTCTGCAGAGCTTAAGGGATAGTCGATAGATTCTACAAAGAATCATCTGTGCAAATGAAGACGCTGCCCCAAAGGGGCAGCGTCTTCATTACCTACTCACTACTCATGACATACTATGCGCATACGAACATAATCACCATCTTATGAAAGGATATATAGAAAACATTGAAGAACGTACGCTACAGAATGATACGTTTCGAACCGTGCTCTACACGGGAAATTATCTACAACTCGTGATAATGAGTGTACCGACAGGAGAGGAAATTGGGATGGAGATGCACGGGCAGGATCAGTTCATTCGTGTTGAAGCCGGAACAGGTGTTGCCGTGCTTGATGGGGTTGAGCATACCCTGTCTGACGGCACTGCAGTTGTTGTTCCTGCAGGTACGCACCACAACATCATAAATATCGGCGCTGATGCATTGAAGCTCTATACTATATATGCCGCGCCACATCACACTGATGGCATTATCCATCAAACAAAAGCAGATGCTGAGCGCGATGAAAAAGAACATTCAGATGAGTTCTTGGGAGATACGACAGAGTAGCAAAAATCTAAAGTTTCAAACTTGTGTATATTGTGTGGAAAAGTAAAGAGGTTGTGTATTCCAGCTAGCGCAGTGTACTGATACGATAATCATATGAGTCGGCTTGTATCACTTACTTCAGCACAGAAAGAAACACTGAACGTGATTCAGACGCACACTGACACACATGGCCATTCTCCTACGGTTACCGAACTTGCTAGCATTCTTAATCTCAAATCACTAAGAAGTGTCGGTCAGCGTATTGAAGCCCTAGAAAAGAAGGGACTAATTACTCGTGACCGATTTAAGCATCGAAGTATTAGTATTTTAAATGGGGTGAGATCACAACTCTCCTCTGACCTTATTCATATTCCGGTTATAGCGTCAGCAGGGTGTGATGCTATGGAAGTATTCGCTGAGCAAAGTTTTGGAGAATATATTGTTATTGATAAGAGTTTGATTGGGGGAAAGAAAGATAGTTCAAACATTGCAGCGGTACGAGCTGTGGGGGATTCTATGCAAGATGCTGGCATCTTCAGTGGAGACTACGTAATTGTGGAAGTTACCGGCGAAGTTGAAAACGGAGATCGTGTTGTCGCGGTGCTCGGTAACATGGCAGTTATCAAGCGGTACTCTCGCATAGATGAGGTTGTGTACTTAAATCCAGAAAACAAGTATGGAACGTATCACCCTATAGTAGTTCGCGAAGAAGACTCACGCATTTTCGGCAAGGTACTTTCAATCATTCCTGGAACGGAATGGGTGGACGACATCAAGGTTGAGTACTATACAGAAATTGATCAGCCAAACCAATACCGCTAAAACACTGGCACATACTCACCAGTCCATCCTTTTGACTCCTAATATTCTTTAAGGCATAGTCTGTATATATGGAAGATGATGTAACTATAGAGCGCGACGGTCGCGAAGAAGACGGGCTTAGTGAGGAAGACCTTGAAGCCACGGAATCACGCGTGGATTCAAAGGTGCAGAAAGGTAAGAAAGAACTTGATGCCTGCAAGAAAGAAAAGCAGGAATATCTTGATGGATGGCAGCGTGCAAAAGCTGACTATGTGAATGCGCTAAAGCGGTTTGAGGAAGACACGAAGAATGCACGTGAACAAGGCACCGTAAAGGCAGTAAAGGCACTTCTGCCCGCATACGACGCATTAGTGCGCGCAAAGACTGCTGGTGAGGTTCCTGAGGGCTTCGCAGGCATTGCTAAGCAGCTAGAGTCTGCATTCGGAAGCTTCGGCATTACCGTTATAGGTGAAGTTGGAGAAGCGTTTGATCCTGTACGCCATGAAGCACTTGGCTCCGATATTACCGACGACCTTACGAAAGACGACACCGTAAGCGGCATTCTAGAGCAAGGGTACACCATCGGTGAAGCCGTTCTCCGTCCCGCCCGCGTACGTGTTTACTCCCTTGAGATATAGTCAGTACTTGAATACAAAAGCGTACAGGAGTAAAATAGAACTATTGGTGCGAAGGGCAAATTACTACATTTCTAATACGAAATCTCTATGGCAAAAATTCTAGGTATTGACCTGGGTACAACAAACTCCGCCATGGCCATCATGGAAGGAGGCGAACCACGCGTTATTGAAAACGCTGAGGGAGCACGTACAACTCCTTCAATCGTAGCGATAGCAAAGAACGGTGAACGTCTTGTGGGAACACTCGCAAAGCGCCAGGCCGTAACAAACCCAAAAAATACTATCTACGGTATTAAGCGCTTTATGGGTCATCGTTTTGAGGATGATGTGGTTAAGAAGGATAAGGATGTTCTTCCGTATGAAGTTAAGGCAGGTCCTGATGGAGGGGTTGTCGCACATCTTGGTGATAAGGACTATCGTCCTGAAGAAATTTCAGCGATGATCCTCACAAAGCTTAAGACCGATGCTGAAGCAAAGCTTGGCGAGAAAATCACAGAAGCCGTTATTACGGTGCCTGCATACTTTGACGACGCACAGCGAAATGCAACAAAGGCTGCCGGGGAAGTTGCAGGTCTGAAAGTTCTACGCATCATCAATGAACCAACGGCTGCTGCGCTCGCATATGGATTTAATAAGAAGAAGGAAGAAAAGATTGTGGTGTATGACTTCGGAGGAGGAACATTCGACGTTTCTGTTCTTGAGGTGGGTGACGATGTTATCGAAGTAAAGTCTACAGACGGTGACTCACATATGGGTGGCCGCGACATTGACCAGAAAATTGTCCGCTGGATCGCTGACGAATATAAAAAGGAAAGCGGCATTGATGTAACGAAGGACGCACTCGCGCTTCAGCGTCTTGATGAAGCTGCAGAAAAGGCAAAGCACGAGCTTTCAAGTTCTGCGGAAACGGAGATCAATATTCCGTTCATCACTTCAACGTCAGAGGGACCTCAGCACCTCCTTATTAAGCTCTCTCGCTCAACGCTCGAGCAGCTGGCGTCTGAGTATGTCACGCGTTCTATAGACATTGTTAAGCGCGCACTTGAGGCGGCTAATATGAAGGCAGGAGACATCAACGAAATTATCATGGTGGGCGGTCAGACCCGTATGCCACTCATTCAGGAAGAGGTGAAGAAAATCTTTGGAAAGGATCTTCACATGGGTGTTAACCCTGACGAGGTGGTTGCCATTGGTGCGGCTATTCAGGCAGGTATTCTCCAAGGAGATGTTAAGGATATTCTTCTCGTGGACGTTATCCCGCTCTCACTCTCTATTGAGACCATGGGCGGCGTTGCCACCAAACTCATCGAGCGCAACACGGCAGTCCCAACCTCACGCAGTCAGACATTCTCAACTGCCGCTGATAACCAGACCAGCGTTGAGATTCATGTGGTTCAGGGAGAGCGCGCAATGGCTAACGACAACAAAGACCTAGGCAAGTTTACGCTTGATGGTATTCCACCAGCTCCGCGCGGTATGCCGCAGGTTGAGGTTTCCTTTGACCTTGATACCAACGGAATCCTCACCGTGAAGGCAAAGGATAAGACAAGTGGAAAAGAGCAGTCCATCACTATCACCGGTTCAACAGGTCTCTCTCAAGCTGACATCGACAAGATGAAAGCTGACGCGGAAACGCATGCTGATGAGGACGCAAAGCGTAAGGAGATTATCGAAGCAAAGAACCTTGCCGAGCAGCTCATCTACACGGCTGAGAAAGCACTAAAGGATGCAGGTGACAAAGCTCCAGCTGACGTGGTTACGGAAGTAAATGAGAAAATTACGGCGCTTCGTACTGCGCGCGAAGGAGATGACCTCGCCGCAATAACGACTGCCTCAGAAGCACTCGGAACCTCTCTCTCAAAGATTGGTGAAGCAATGCAAAAGGCTCAGGCTGAGCAGGGAACAGCTGAGAGTGCACCTGCTGAAGGAACAGCTCCTGATGCTGCTGCCACCGACGCAGAGTTCACGGAGAAACCTGAAGAGGCTGCGTAAGTAAGTAGTAAAAATAGAACAAGCACGCAGGTTTACCTGCGTGCTTGTTCTATTATATCTTTATGGTATAGTTTAATCTGGTTTTGTGAAAGGGAAACGTATGACTAAAGTTCTTTCGATTGCAGTAATTTCAATTATTGCAATCACGCTGTGGAGCGTCGGCGAAACTATAGCTGCTCTGATTTTTTGGGTGGCAGCGTTTGCGGGTTTCCAGATGGCTCTTTTTCTCGTAGAGCAACAAAAGCTTCAGGAGGATATACCACGTGCCCTTCGTCAAACCATTACTCCCACAGGGATGATGAGTGTCGGCGACATCGCTACACAAGTTCGACATCTTCGATGCGAGCAAAAATTTGGGGAGAAGTCCATTGATCTTCTTTCTACAATCCCGCAAGTTTCCATCTTCTCAGTATCAAAAGCTCTTGATCAACTGAGAAAGAAAGGAGTTATCGAAGTCCAGTACAGTGGGTATGAACCCAAACGCAGGACCGCATATCGCCTTAAGGAAGCTGCTTGAAGCTTAAAAACTCTCCTCGCGCCCATCAAAGCGCGAGGAGTTTTTCATATATATTTTAGACTTTTGCATACAAAAACTGATAGGCGTATAGTTATAGTACTCATATGGCAAAAAACTATTACGACATCCTGGGCGTTGACACAAAGGCCACGTCGGACGATGTGAAGAAAGCCTTTCGCAAACTTGCACAAAAACACCACCCTGATAAAGGGGGAGATGAGTCAAAGTTCAAGGAGATAACCGAAGCCTACAGCATTCTTTCTGATGACAAGAAACGTCGTGAGTATGACAACTACGGCCAGACGTTTAATGGTGCTGGGCCTCAGCAGGGTCAGGGTGGAGGAAATCCGTTTGGCGGATTTGACTTCAGTGGATTCGGACAGGGAGGTGTTGAGTTTGATTTCGGCGATATCTTTGGAGGAGGATTTGGTGACATCTTTGGAGGAGGAGCTCCGCGCGCGCGCCGTGGACGCGATATTTCTATAGACATCGAAGTGAGTTTTAAAGAAGCAGTCATGGGCGGAAAGCGTGAAGTTCTCATCACGAAGATTGGTACGTGCGAAACCTGTAAAGGAGATGGTGCAAAGCCCGGCACAGAGATGAAGACCTGTGAGACTTGTAACGGCGCAGGAAAGGTTCATGAGACTCGTAACTCAATGCTAGGTGCCTTCTCAAGCGTACGCGCCTGCCCAACATGCGAAGGCTCAGGAAAGATTCCTTCAGAGGCATGTGACAACTGTAAAGGTCGGGGTGTATTAAAGAAGCAAGAGGAAATAAAAATAACCATTCCTGCAGGCATTGATGGAGGTGAGATGATCCGCATGCCAGGGCTCGGAGAAGCCATAAAGAATGGTATGTCTGGGGACTTGTATGTAAAAGTTCACGTAAAACCGCATCCGGTGTTTAAAAAAGACGGTTTGAATCTCGTTATGCAGGCACCACTTAAACTCACCGATGCACTTCTGGGAACAACCATCTCAGTCACGACCGTTGACGACAAAGTACTCGAAGTGAAGGTCCCCGCCATGAGCGCTCCAGAAGAGACACTTCGCATTCGTAGTAAAGGAGTACACACCGAACGCGGTACCGGTGATCTTCTTATTCGTCTATCCGCAACGCTCCCTAAGAAACTTTCAAACAAGGCGAAGAAAGCTATAGAAGAACTGAAGGCAGAAGGGTTCTAAATACTGAGCGTCTTGGATATCGTATACTACTAGTATATGGACGCACTTAGCGGCATCACCACTCAAGTAAATGCCTTTGCGAGCCATGGCGTGGCGAGCGCATGGGTTATTGCAGGGAACTTTCTCATACTATTCATCATGACGCTCGTCATGATTGGCTTTTCCTACAAAGCAGGGCGTGGCGGAATCATCTCGCTCCTAGTTGCGTTCTATGCGGGATACGCGTTGTATCTTGTCTTTCCCTATACGCAGAGCATTATTGGTGCCGCTACGTCCGTTCCGATAAAAGCAATAATCAGTATTGTGATATACGGAATCTGCACATTCATTCCATTTCATTTCATTCAGCGGCTCGTCGGTTCAGGATTTGGAGTGCTTTCGTTCGTGCCGCGCTTCGCTCTTTCATTTCTTGCCGCTGCATTTCTTTTGGCTTTGGCATACCATGTCTTCCACGTAAGTAATATCTACACCTTCCCGGACCCTATTAACAGCCTTTTTGCCCCTAATCAGTATTTCTTCTGGTGGTTCATTGCCCCGCTGCTAGGGCTTTTGTTTTTCATTCACTAAGGCCTCATTAGCCACAAGCTGTGCGGAAATAGCATATGGTATAGTCGGCATATGAATCTTGTAGATGACCTCAAAGCGCGTGGACTCGTTGAGCACACGAGTGCTGAACTTACCGACATTCTTGGAAAACCGCGAACGGTATATTTGGGAGTGGATCCAACAGCCGACTCGATGCAAGCAGGGAACTTAGTACTGGTACTACTTTTAAAGCGTCTTGCTGACGCGGGCCACAAAATCGTGCTTATCGTGGGTGGAGGCACGGGCATGATCGGAGATCCAAAAGAAAAAGGGGAGCGCCCCCTCGCTGATGAACGTACGGTTTCTAAAAACAAGAAAGCCTTAAAAGCTCAAATGCAGGCAATACTTGGGCGTAAGATTACGGTGATTGATAACGCTGACTGGCTCCTTAAGGTAAAACTAGTGGACTTCCTTCGTGATATAGGAAAACATTTCACCGTCAACGAACTAGTGAAGCGCGACGTTATTCGTCGAAGACTTGAAACTGCAGAAGAAAGTATTTCATACACCGAATTTGCGTACTCACTTCTGCAGGGGTACGACTACCTCGTGCTTAATCAAAAATACGGAGTTGATGTACAGATTGGAGGTTCTGACCAGTGGACTAATATTCTTTCAGGGGTTGAGCTTATTCGTCGAAAGACTGGACGTGAAGCATTCGCCCTTACCTGCCCGCTTGTTACTGATGCTTCCGGAAAGAAATTCGGGAAATCAGAAGGGAACGCTGTATGGCTTTCTGCAGAAAAGACTTCACCCTATGCTTTTTATCAGTTTTGGCTTAACCAACCAGACGAGGTAGTGGGGAAATATCTTAAGTTTTATACCTTCATGTCTCCCTTTGAGATTGATGCGCTTATGGAACTTCATGGACGAACTCCCGGAAAGCGCGATGCACAGAAGATGCTTGCACGACACGTAACAGAAACCGTTCATGGGGCACGAGCGGCAGAAGAAAGTATTGCTGTGTCTGAAGCACTCTTTGGTGAACGAGCGCTATCATCACTCACCCGTGAAGAAATGACGGTTATTCAGAAGAATGCGCCATTTGCGAAAGTATCTTCTGGAACATCGGTGATAGACGCACTGGTACAAAGTGGTCTTACTCCTTCAAAGAGTGAGGCTCGTCGCCTTATCGAAGGGAAAGGAATAAGTATTAATGGAGAAACCGTGACCGATACAAATGCCGTGCTGACAACTGAAGAGGTGCTTGGTGGACTTGCCTTAGTAAAGCGGGGTAAGCAGGCTGCAGTCGTCAGTATTTGGTAGTGGAATATATCGGGCCAAACTGCTATACTCGCCAGTATTGCGTCGGTGGCAGAGTGGTCAATTGCAAGGGACTGTAAATCCCTCGACTCCGGTCTACGAAGGTTCGAATCCTTCCCGGCGCACCAATAAAACTACCCCTCTGGGGTAGTTTTACGTTTACCCCATCCTTCCTATATACTTACGTGAAGATCACTATGAAGCGATACCTCTCACTTATTCTTGCACTCTCATTTCTGAGTACGCCGTTAAGCGCTTTTGCTGACGAAGCCACTTTATTCCCAGCCGAAACCACGACAGAAGTCATAGTCTCGCTTTCTACCACTTCAGACTCTGCGCTTGTAGCAGTAGAAGAAACACCTGGCATTACCATCACCCAAATACTTTCGGATACCACGGTACTCGTCGAAGCTCATTCATCTACAAACGAAGCAATACGGACACTCGAAGACTTGCCCTTTGTTTCCTTTGCAGAGCCAAATCTTGAGCGTCCTGCGTTTGCCCTTGGTACTAACGACACCTACAGTGATCTGCTATGGAGCCTAGAAAATACAGGACAAGCAGTTCGAGGAGTAACCGGAACAGCCGGTGCTGATATTCACGCTCTTTCTGCATGGAATCTTTCACTTGGCACGTCTAGTGTTGTTGCTGTTATTGATAGCGGTGTCTTATATACTCACCCAGATCTTGCAGCAAATATGTGGGATGGTACGAATTGTGTTTCAGATACTGGCGCCGCTCTTGGTAGCTGTATTCACGGATATGACTTTGCTGATTCAGATACGGATCCCGCGCCTATAGCGGCATCTTCAACCTACGAACACGGAACGCATGTTTCGGGTACTATTGCAGCGCTAAAGAATAACGGCATTGGAGGTATTGGTGCAGCCCCGTCGTCTGTAGTAATGGCACTTCGTTTTGATTTTGATACTGCATCAGAAATTAGAGCTATCGATTTTGCGCGACTGAACGGTGCAAAGATAATTAATGCGAGCTATGGTGGAACACAATTCTCTCAGGCTGAGTACGACGCGATAAAACGCTTCACTGATGCAGGTGGAATCTTCGTAGCAGCAGCTGGAAACGGGAGCTCAGATAATGACACCTCTCCTATATATCCTGCAGCGTATGATCTGCCAGGCATCATAAGCGTGGCGGCAACGGACCAGTATGATTCACTCGCATCCTTTTCAAACTATGGTTCGACGACGGTGGACATCAGTGCTCCTGGTACGAACATCGTGAGTACCTATGTAGTAGGGACCTCTACGTCCGCCTATGCATATGCAGATGGAACGTCCATGTCTGCACCTCATGTTGCTGCGGTTGTAGCTCTTATCAAAAGCGCATTTCCGCTTCTTTCAGCGACGAGCACTAAGGAGGCCATTCTTTCCGGAGGGGACACGGTTAGCGCACTTACCGGCAAAACCCTAACAGGGAAGAGACTCAACGCATATGGCTCATTGCTTGCCGCTTCATCTACGGACCTTACGCCTCCCCTAATTACCCTCACAGGATCAAGCACTCTTTCGCTTTTGATAGGAGACGTATATACCGAACTCGGCGCAACCGCCTATGACACTCATGACGGCACGACAACCGTAGTTGTTGGAGGAGACACCGCAACAACTTCGACTGCAGCCACGTACCATATTACCTATGACTCAGTTGATGCTGCGGGTAACAGAGCAAATCAGGTGATTCGTACTGTAATAGTATCGGCACCCATTATTCCACCTACTCCAGCACCAGCACCTTCAGGTGGAGGAAGCAGCGGAGGCTCGGGAGGTGGTGGAGGAGGTAGTTCATCCAATGCACCTGCGCCAAAGATCACTCCTACCATTCCTGCTCCCGTATCTCCAAATGTAGGCCGTCCGGCACTGAAACCAATCCCTGCCGCACCTCTTGGGTATAGTGTCGTATCAGCACCAGTGATTAATACGTACCGCTTTACTCATACACTCGCACTCGGCTCAAAAGGAGCAGAAGTAACCGCACTCCAAAAAGCACTTACACATGCGGGTATCTACAAAGGACCGATTACGGCATATTTTGGACCGCTAACACGAGCGGCTGTTCGTGCATTTCAAACAAAAAATGGGCTTTCGCCTGTCGGATACACGGGTCCTAAAACGCGTGTTCTTCTATCAGCTATCCCCTAGGTATAATTGCCGACTGACACTTTTAAGCGTATAGTCACACACGGTCTTGTTCAGTGGACCTAAGTACAAACCAGGGAGTAATGCTAGTGAAATGTGCTGAAAAAACATCGATTGTGCGTGGTGGTTCTATTGTCGCTTTCGTCCGTAAGGACAGAGGCGATGAAAAGAATACGGTTTGTATCTGCAACCCCCAGAAACCCCCGCACAATTTAAGGAATGGATGTCTTCCAATTTCAGGCGCTACGCCGATTGGCAGAGCTATCATGGGGAAAATGCCCGGCGACACAGTTCGCGCCAAACTCCCTAACGGGAAGACGGCTGAAATCATGATCCTGAGCGTCGAAACTGACATCCCGGACGCTATCGCGTCCTAATTTAACGCCTGCCGGGTATTACACTCGGCAGGCGTACTCATTTTTATACTGTGATATCGTGTAGATATGAACTCTAAGCCCCGCCTCCTTTCTGGCATTAAACCAACTGGGGAACTACACCTTGGGAATTATTTTGGTGCAATGAAACAGCAGGTAGAGCTTTTCCAAAGTGGTGCCTATGACTGCTTTATTATGGTTGCGGACTACCATGCACTTAACTTCATTCATGACTCTGCTGAAATGAAGCAGCGTATTTTAGAGCTTGCAGCAGGCTACATGGCAGTGGGTCTGGATCCTGAGAAACTCACCATCTTTAAGCAATCCTCGGTTTCAGCGCACACGGAGCTCGCATGGATCTTCGACACCATAACAACCATGCCGTACCTTGTGCGCGCCCATGCGTTTAAGGATGCTGAGGCTAAAGATACAGAGATTAGTGTTGGCACCTTTAATTATCCGATGCTTATGGCAGCAGATATTCTTTTGTACGACACAGCGGTAGTACCTGTTGGTCAGGATCAGAAACAGCATATTGAATATGCGCGAGATACTGCTGAAAAGTTTAATCGCACCTTTACGGAGACGTTTATACTGCCTGAGCACCATATTCTTGAAAGTGTGGCTATCGTACCTGGTACTGACGGACGAAAGATGAGTAAGAGCTATGGAAATACCATTCCACTTTTTGCTGACCGAGCAACCATAACCGAACGCGTAATGGGAATTGTGACCGACTCTGGGGGTGACCGCCCAGAGAATGTATATGCTATTCACAAACTTCTAAAGAGTGACGCTGAACTTCTTCCCCTGTATGAAGAGCACGCAGGAAAATACAAGGCACTTAAGGAAGCGCTTATTGAAGACGTGGATACCTTCATCGCGCCGATGCGTGCACGCTATCAGGAACTAATTGCGGCACCTGAGATGATCGAGGAGGTGTTAGTACGCGGCGGCGAAGCCGCCGCTACGGTCGCAAACGAAAAGATGGAACAGATACGTCGCGCCATCGGTGTTCTTTAGCAAGAATATTATTTAGGCGCTTCACGTGATACCGTAGAGACATATGCAAGAACGAGTACTTATAGGTGAGCTCAGCTCCCACATCGGCGAGACGGTATCAATAAGCGGTTGGGTCTCTGTACGCCGAGACCAGGGCAAGCTCGTCTTTTTCGATTTTCGTGACCGAACCGGAACCGTTCAGGGAGTAGTCCTTCCTGCAAAAGAACCAGAGGGAGAAGTGCTCATGGAAACAGCCAAAGACACACGCCAGGAATTCTCTGTGCGCGTAGAAGGGACGATTAATAAACGACCTGAAAAGAATGTACAGGAAGGTAAACAAAATGGAGACATTGAGCTCGAGATAAAGGCAATTACAATACTTTCCCGTGCTGAAGAAATGCCCTTTGATAAAGAGGCTAATGATCTCAGCCTAGAAGCTCGTTTTGATTACCGCCCATTTACTCTTCGTAGCCAGAGGGATCGTGACATCTTTACGGTACAAGCAACTATAGTTAATGCATTCCGCACGGCACTCAGTAGCCGTGGATTTATGGACTTCCAAGCTCCGGTTCTAGTAGGAGGAGATGCTGAAGGCGGTTCTGCTGTCTTTGAAATTCCTGACTACTATGGAAAGAAAGCATATCTCGCGACATCAGGTCAGCTCTATAAGCAAATTATGGTCGGACCTTTTGAACGGGTCATGACTACAGCTAAGACGTTCCGCGCAGAAAAAAGCGCAACAACGCGTCATCTTTCTGAAATTACTCAACTTGAGTTCGAGATGGCATTTGTTGAGACCCATGAACCTGTTATGGATATGCTTGAAACAGTTACGCGTGCAATTTCAGAAACGGTAGCTGATATACACGCAGATATACTTTCGCGTATGGGGACTACACCCGCTCTTCTGCCAAAAGAAGCATACCCTCGATTCAGACTTTCAGAAGCTCAGGAAATAATTGAGAAGGAGTTCGGTGGCAAAGCAGTAGGTGAACCAGACCTAGAGCCGGAGCATGAACGCCAGATTTGCGAATATGCAAAACGAGTACATGGATCAGACTTTGTATTCATTACTCATTTCCCTAATAAGAAACGTGCGTTTTATACGTATGCTGACCCGGAGAATCCTGAATCAACTTTGAGTTTCGACCTACTCTTCCGTGGACTTGAGATAAATAGTGGTTCAAAACGAATCCACAATTATCACGATCTTATTGAAAAGATGCATGCACGAGGTATGGATCCTGATAAGTTTTCGTTTTATCTTCAGGCCTTCAAATATGGAATGGCACCTCACGGCGGCTGTTCGACCGGTCTCGAACGCATTACAATGCGCATGCTTGAACTAGGAAATGTAAAAGAAGCATCGACGTTCCCTCGAGATATGAACCGCATTGACAATCTACTCTCAGAAAGCGCTCCGGAAGATTAAATTATGGATGAGACCCTCTCCATTCAGGATCAACATACGAAAAAATTCACCATCCGCACGGACTCCTTTGAAGGGCCGCTCGAGCTCATCCTCGAGCTCATCGAAAAACGTAAACTCCTTGTTAATGAGCTTTCTCTTTCTCAAGTCACGGATGATTTCATATCCTATGTAAAGAATGGGGAAAACTTTCCAATGGAAGATGCATCGAACTTCATAAACGTTGCAGCCACGCTCCTTCTTATTAAATCCCGTTCATTACTTCCTGATCTCGAGCTTACGCATGAAGAGGAAGAAGATGTTGAAGATCTAACGCGCCGTCTTGCCTTGTACGAACTAACGCGCACCGCAGCGCGTGATCTTTCAAAACTCTTTGGAAGAAGCGTAATGGTCTCTCGGGGTGAGCGTGAACCTGAAGTTGTATTTGCTCCATCACGTGACCTTTCACTTGAGAATCTTGAGATGGCACTTCGTACCGTGCTTTCAAGTAAGGAGAAAGAAGAGAAACTCCCTGAAGTGCGTATTCGTCCACTCGTGTCTATTGAAGAAATGATGGACACCCTCCGCGAACGCGTTGAGCGAGCAATGACCCTTTCGTTTAAAGAATTCACGGGTAGCAAAACAGAAAAAATAGAAGTTATCGTTTCGTTCCTGGCGCTCCTTGAACTCGTGAAAATGGGAGCAATGGAAGCGGAGCAATTTGACCGCTGGGGAGATATTAGAATCACCAACACGTCTACAACAGTACCCCGGTACTAGTGTGGTTTCGAGGGCCATTTTGAGGTATGGTAAAGGGAATATATGGCCCTTTCGCTCCCGCACACGCTTGAAGCCTTACTCTTTGCCGCAGGTGAGGCATTGCCTAAAAAACGTATTGCGGTACTCCTTTCCATTCCTCCAGAAATGCTAACCGCTGCAGTACTTGAGCTAAAGGATGAGCTCAAGTCACGAGGTATTTCACTTATAGAAACGGAGAACGAACTTGAGCTTCGAACGAGTCCTGACGCTGCTGTCGTTATAGACGCATTCCGAAAAGGCGAGCTCGCGCGGGATCTAGGAAAAGCTGGTTTGGAAGCCCTGGCTATCATCTTGTATCAAAAAGGTGCCACCCGAAGCGAAGTTGACTGGGTGCGCGGGGTAAATTCCACAGCCGCCATTCGCTCACTCCTTTTACGTGGACTTATTGAACGCGAAACAGATAGTGATGATAAGCGACGTATAAGGTATACACCCAGCATTGAAGCATACGCACACCTCGGTATCAGTGGCTTTGAAGAGCTTCCTAACGTGCAAGCCCTTACCGGTATGCTTTCTCAGCATGCCCCGGAACCAGAAACGAGTGGTGCGGTACATCTAGAAAACGAATAACAATGAAGCGTGTATGGATGACTCTCGTTTCTTTTCTATGAATCAACTCTGGCAATCACTTGCGTTCTCTGTCGTCATTGGTGGCGTCTTGGTAACCATTACAGGATATGGTCTTTCATTGATCTCAAAAGATGAGGGTACGCAGGCACGCACCGCTACTACCACGCAGGAAGTACCCACGCTTCCGGCAGCTGCCGTAGAAGCGGTATCAGCGCTTCCGGCAGCTGCCGTAGAAGCGGTATCAGCGCTTCCGACAGACCCGTTTACTACTCTTTCTCTTTCTGCTCAATCAGCCATAGTCGTTGATCTTTCCAATGGACACACGCTCTACTCTCAAAACGCTGATGCGCAGCTCCCCCTAGCTTCGCTCACAAAACTACTCACCGTATATGGCGCGCAGCGCGTCCTTTCTGACGCCTCACTCATTACAATTTCAAGCACGTCACTTGCGCAAGATGGAGAGTACGGACTCACTGAAGGAGAAACATTTTCATACAAGGATAGCGCACGCCTAGCACTTACCGCCTCATCTAATGATGTTGCTCAAGCTATCGCTGAAGCTGCTGCTGCAGTTACCGGTCAAACTCCCGCACAGTTCATGCAGGGCGCTATCCGATCCGCAGGACTCCTTCATACGAAGGCTGCGAACGGAACTGGCCTTGATATCGACATAACAGAGGCGGGAGCATACGGAAGTGCGCGTGACATGGCACAGCTTGCGAATGAATTCTATACTTCTGCTCCTGATATTTCTAAGGCAACTACAAAGCGCACGGTGTCGGTCACTTCGAAAGAAGGCGTAGCTCACACGCTTCCAAATACGAATCCTATAGTGTCATCGCTGACAGGAATTCTTCTTTCAAAGACTGGGTATACTGATCTAGCCGGAGGAAACCTGGTGGTGATCTTTGATGCCGGGATTAATCACCCTGTCGCCGTGGTGGTTCTCGGCTCAACACGCGATGCGCGCTTTACGGATGTTACAAAACTTGTCCGCGCAACACGCGCATCACTCAGCACCCAACCTGCTCCATAGGTAACTAAACATATGCTCTACTTTGAAGCCGCGCGCGTATTAATTCCCTTCATTGTCTCATTTTCTGTAGGCATTGTACTTGCACCGGTACTTGCACACTATTTGTACAAATATAAGGCGTGGAAAAAGAAGGGAGGGAAAGGAAAGGGAATTGGTGACGGAAACGGCACGCCTCTTTTTGATAGTCTGCACAAGGAACGCGAAGTTTCGACGCCGCGGCTTGGCGGTATCCTAGTCTGGACCTCAGTATTTACGACAGCGCTACTCCTTGCACTTCTTAGCTTCTTTATAGGCGGACCGTATTCTTCCCTAAACCTTGTTGACCGCGGGCAAACCTGGCTTCCGCTCTTTGCGCTTATCGTAGGAGGACTTACCGGACTCGTCGATGATGTTCTGGAGATTCGCACCTCAGCCGGAGGACTTTCTATGCGGTGGCGTCTGCTTGTGGTGGCCGTCTTCGGTGCGTTTGCCGGATGGTGGTTCTACGCAAAACTTGGTGTTTCAAGTATCGGTGTTCCATTCTTTGGTGCTATTCCTCTTGGTGGGTTCTTTATTCTCTTTTTCGTACTTGTAACCCTAACCCTGTATGCCAGTGGTGTTATTGATGGCATTGATGGTCTGGCGGGTGGCGTCTTCTCCATCATCTTTATGGCGTATGCGGGGATTGCCTTTGCTCAAAACCAAGTCTCGCTCGCCGCATTCGCTGCCACGGTCTCAGGTGCCACGTTTGCCTTCCTTTGGTTCAACATTCCTCCTGCACGCTTTTATCTTTCGGAAACAGGTTCAATGGCCTTAACCCTTGCACTTGCCGTTACAGCGTTTTCTGCAGACTCACTTGGAGACGGAGTTGGCGTCTTTGTCCTGCCAATTATTGCGCTCCCCCTCTTTGCCACGGTAGTCGGGAATGTACTCCAGGTATTCTGGAAAAAAGTATTTAAACGCAAACTCTTCCGTATTGCTCCTATTCATCATCATTTTGAAGCAATTGGCTGGCCTGCATATAAAGTAGCGATGCGGTACTGGATTGTAACTATCCTTGCCGGTATCTTTGGCATTGCTATCGCGCTTTTGAAGTAAGTTCTAACCTCACTCTGCCAGCATTTCTGAAAAGGTAGGGTTTTGAGGTGCTAAAGCGAATATGTTGTACGGTGATTTGTATTGTATTTCCTCGATATTTCTATTGAGCAACATAGAGTTCGATAGTGCTTCTGAGAGTATTTCTCGCTTTCGGTCAGGAAGTGCTGTCTTGTATTCATCCGCCAAGGAATTACCTTGTTTAAACTTAGAATAGATGAGTTCGATAGTTGCGAGAGGGTCATGAGCTTTCTTCTCTAGTTCCTGCATGCGCTTGGTGAGCCGTACACTTTCATTATCAATTTCCTTTAATTTGGCTCTGTAGAGCTCGGTGTCTATGTCTCCCTCGGTGTAGGTGTCTACAAGCCTAGACTTGCGTGTAGTGAGCAATTTGAGGGCTTTCTGAGTATCTTCCAAGGCATGGTCTTGAGTACCTTTTGAATGATGTAGTTCTTCGAGCTTCGCTTTATAAACGATATCAATCATGCGCTGGCTAATCTTGAGCTTATTGAGGTCGAGAGTTATTTGTTTGTGGAGTTCAATTTCATTGGCATTGAATGAACGTTGATCGCAAATGCCTTTACCATTAGTGCAGTGATAGTAGATATATTTCTCTTTCTTGAGTTCAGCAGTAATGGCACAACCGCATTGAGCGCAGGTCATGAAGCCGGAGAGCGTGAACGAAAGAGTCTTGCCTCGTGGTTTGCTTTTCTTAGCACAAACTTCCTGGCACTTCTGAAATAGTTCGGATGAAATAAGTGGCTCATGATTGCCTAGATATTGAATGCCATTTGATTCCATGATGCCGCAGTAGAAGGAACTAGTGAGGATTTTCTGTATACCAGATTTATATACTTTCTTGCCGGAAGAAGTGCGCAGTCCTTGTTCAAAGAGTGTCGTAGAGATTGATTGATGGCCGTGGAGCCCTGTAGCGTACATTTCAAATATCTTTTGGACGTAGGGAGCACGTGCAGTGTCTAAGGCAATAGTCTTGTTTACTTTGTCGTTTACATATCCAAAAGGAGCACGGTTAATCCAGTCGCCTCGCTTTAGTTTTTCTCTATTTCCTCGCTTAACATTTAAACTTTTCTGATCGTTCTCTAGCTTTGCTTGGGAACACAACATCATGAGCATGAACTTGCTGTTTGGGTCGTTCTTGAATTCTTGGGAGTACGTTTTGACTGAAAGTAGTTTTCCGCTGTCCATGAGGTCTACAAGCTTTCCTAAGTCTCCTGCATTACGCGAGAGTCTGTCAGGAGCCCAGGTGAGTATTGAGTTGTACAAGCCAGAATTGATACCAGCTATCATGCGATTGAACTCAGGGCGCATGTCAGCTTTCTTTGCTGAGTGAGATTCTCTAATTATCTCTACAACATTCAGTTCATTACGTTCTGCAATACGCTTCATCTCATTTTCCTGAGCGTCCAAGGACATTATTTGTCGCTCCTCGCTTTCTGAGGACTTACGAATGTATAAGACATAGTTTTCCATAGATAGGCGCATTATGCTCTTTCTGGGTAATTCCTCAAATCGAGAGATTCAGCAGTTTCTACTGAGTCGATATAAATCTCAGTCATTCGTCGTTTAAGCTGTTGTAGGTTCTCGTTCTTTTTGTGAAAGTCAAAAGAATCTTCAATTGAGTTAGGTGCAGTGAAAACTATAAACGGTGAATTGAGAGCTACGAATCCGCCTTTCAACTGAAGATTAAAAGGGTAGCGATCAGCGATTTGCAGTAGTTGTGCAAAGGGAACGTTTCCTTCTCGGAAGTCGTCAAACAAAAGACATTCGTCTTGTTGATACCCTGTACCTGGCCAGTGACCATCTGATACGGAACAGATTTCAGTAAAGTTTCTGTATACAAGTGAGGTTTTTCCGACGCCTGTATTTCCATATATCCAAAATACCTTGGGTGGTATGTTTTGGTCGCGATGTCTTAAATAAATTGGCTGAAGACACTGGGCATAGCGAAGTTGCTGTTGGTTGTTTGCAAACTCATCAATAATTTTATTGAGATCTTTAGGATTTGCTTTAATAGCTTCTTTGATTTCGCTCATGTCAGTACGAGAACCTTGTTTGCTGGGTTCCCCAAACACAAAGAAGTTTCCATCCTTTTGCGTATACGTCTCATTTGTTTCAACACTGCCATTTGCTTTTTCTACATGGAACTTGAGTAGCTCTCCATTTCGAGTGAAGTTTAAATATTTTTGTAGATATGGAATACGCTGAGCATTCTTAAGTTCAATATATCCCTGAATGTGAGGAGTTCCGTTTTCTTCACCAATCTCCAAACCGTAGCTAATGTAGTAATGATTTTCTAATAAAGCGGCAAGAACGTGTAATCTCTCCAAGTCCTCCTGGGAGTAATTGTTGATAGTAAAACAGTATCTACGGCTTTTAATCTGTTTCTTCTCCATATTAATTTTGTCCAAATGTCCCGAAGTCGGGGGTAATACTATCCCCGACTTCCGTGGCGCGGTGCCGGACTAAAGTCCCGACACTCGCCCCGTCCCCAAACAAGCATCGAATGAGCGAAGCAAGGTGCAGTTGAGCATCATCCGCAGAAACGGCCACGCCTTGGGTGGCGGCCATTTCTGCCTGATACTCCTGAATTAGTGCCGTACTAAAATGCATTAGCCCACCCTATAAAAAAGGAGAGTGAGTATGGGTGAGAGGTTTAGTGAGGATGCTCTAAGTACCGTTCGTGCACGGCGAGGTGGTCAGCATGAACGCTGAATATTTGAGAGAGTCGTGGGTGCTTTTTAACAAAGCGATTGAGAGCATCTTTATACGATATCTTCTCCGCTTTCATTTTGTTTTGCTCAAACTCCGGTATGTCGGTATAGTCTATTCTGTTTTCACTGAACTGGTTGAATAGAGCCTTGAGCGCAAAGTGTTCCTTGTTGGGTTTGTTTTGATATCCAACTGATACAGTTTGATCATCAAAGTGGAATTCATACCTTTCAGGGTCATACCAAATACCGGCATCTTTAACATCTTCAAAAGAAATGCCGTTATTCATTTTCTCTAGTAATCGCTCAATACTTCTAAAGGGCGAAAGGACAATGGTTGCTACAACCTCAGGAGGGTTTCCTTTTATCGCATCTCTCGCGGCATCAAGAACATCTTTTATATTCATGTCGTTCTCTAAGAAGACTTCTTTAGGAATGAATATGTTTGCGGGTATCGTTTTCTCAATCATGTCTGTACCAGCTAAGTTTAGTGCTTCAACAAAGTCAGTTGTATCTAGATTCGCAAGTTCATTGAGAACTTTTTCATAGTTTTCATCAGCTAGAAACTTCTGAATCTCAGGGTGAGCTTTCTGTTCGAATACATAGAAGCCAACGAGATATCCTTTGCTATCAAGTTGGGTAAGGGTGTTCAAAAATACAGGAACGGTTAGAGCGGACAAGTTGATATGCTCGTACGTGATTCGGAGCGTATGCTGCTCTTCATCCTTAAGATGGGGTACTTGTTTCCGTGCATGGAAAAGAAGCCTTAAGACGTTGAGGACAGCTAGTATGTTCTGCTCACGAGGGGTCATATGGGGATATTGTATAGTTATTGCATGAGTTTAGAAGGACCACCACGCAAAAAGAAAACTTTCTATGAAATTCTAGGAGTAGGCGCTGATGCTTCTGATAAAGAGATTAGTGAATCTTTTAGAGAGCTTTCAAAGAAGTTTCATCCTGATAATCAGGAAAGTGGAGATGAGGAAAAGTACAAGAAAATCTCTGAGGCGTATACCGCTTTAAAAAAACCAGAATCAAGAGACAAATACGATACTCAACGAGGTCATAGTTCTGCATCAGCTAGCCCGGGAGCTACACGCCCTACATATGAGGCACGAAAACCACGGGTTATTAATCTCACGATTGAGACTAATAATGGTAAAGCCTTTATAACCAAAGAGGGTAAGCGAATTTCTAAAGAGTATGACGCAATACAAAAAGCAAAAGAAGGTATTGCTGATTTTTATATCGGTATTCTACCGAACCAAGTAGATATTTTTAATCCAAATGGAATGTTTGATATTGTTGAAGCAAGTTATAAATCCATTGAATACAAAAATGGAATTCTGGTTGGTAAAAGCCTTTATGGGAATAGTGAAAGCCTCTTGAGTTTAAAGAGTGGAAAAGAAGTCATTGGAGGTTACACAGAGTTCAATCTAATCGACGGCCATATTGTCGGAACTAATATGTACGGCACGGGAGTTGATGTAATTGATTCTAAGACCGGATTACCCATCTCGCATAATTTTAAGACGATTGAGATAGAGGACGGCAAGCTAGTTGCAACAAGTTGGGACGGGAAGAAAGGCAGGGTTTCCGTTGAGAAAAAGAAATAATCCCTTTTCAATATACCCTTGACATATTCATGTAAAGGGTATATAATCTTTACAAGTTCATTCAATTGGGAGAATTACAATGACTCAGGCAAGTTTTGTGCTGGAAGACATCGGTTCGGAAAATCGAACCTATGAATTCAGTCAGGACATCGATTTCGCGCCTTACAATGGTATGAAGATCGATCTCGGCAATGCTCCGCCCTGCTACGTGCACTCAGCTGTGTACAGGCTGGACGAGCGGAGCTGGAACGTTCGCCTCAAGCCACGGCACAATGAGCAAAAGCCCGAGCCTGGAGAGCTTGAGCGGCTCGGGTGGAAGACCTATTAGCTCGAAGCCCCGCTGCAGAAATGTGGCGGGGCTAATTCATTAATAGAGTTCTAACATCGACCCAGACAGCCAGCACCAAACCACAAAGCCCCATATGTACGTGCTAAAAGAAAGAGGCGGCCCGAAGGTCGCCTCTTTGCGCAAATTATCCGGTGCGCATTATTTCGGAATGGTCAGGCTTTGAAATATTTGCCTTGCGCACGGGCTTCTCCCCTGGTCTTCCACCCATCTTCACGAAATCCATCGTAGTCGTGAGCATACACGTAGAAGTAAAGGGTGATGTTCGGGGTCCCGTCCTCATGGCGCCAGTGGAAAATCTGCGAGACCTCATCTGCCATATCGTCGCCGAGCTGGAACATTTCGGCTTCGCGAGGAAGAACTGGCCACTCAAACTCCTTGAAAATTGGCTCGAGATCGAGCTTTTCTTTGTCCTCGCAGAATTTTTCTCCAATACGAACACAAGCTACAAACTTGATCATGTAATCCTCCATCAAAAGAGCTGGGTACATATTACGTCATTAAACATATATTGTCAAGTATAAAAAGTTCTAACGTCGACCCAGACAGCCACGGATAAGAAACTTGACTTATACTATATTTCATGCCATCTTATATACAGCGAATTTAAGGAATAAGTTAACCCTTTCACCTTACGGAGGTCTTTATGCCCGAAGTTCAGAACACTCGCATGTGCGCGACCCCTACTTGCCGCACTCCGGTTACCAACCCGCAGTCAGGTTACTGCGATTCATGTCTTGAGTTCGATCAGCTGACTTACGACCTTGAAACAGCTCGTTTCCAGCAAGAGCTGGCCGATGAGGATCTTCAACGTTTAATGCAAGGGGATTAGCGGTGCGAATGGAACCCGATCACGCTTTTGGCGAGGTCGGGTTTTCTCTATTTAGAGGTATAAAAAGTTCTAACGTCGACCTAAACAGCCTTGAAGTAAGAAATTCAAAAGGGAGACCATTGCTGGTCTCCCTTGGGTTCAGGAACGAACCCGATTTGCTCCTTCTCCTTCCGCGCCGGTTCCAGCTAGAGCGAAGATCCATGCCATGACACACAGAACGGGATTTGTGTGCCAGTAGTAGGTTGTCCCGAGGAATGCGGCAAGTAGGCGTGGACAGAAGAGCCACGCCAACCAGCTCAAGATGCCGAACGGTGTCACCACCGCAAACAGCATCGTGAGACGCGGACAGAAGAGCAGAAAGAATAGAAAGAGCCAGCCGTGGTTTGCCCAGAAGTCCATGTGAAATCCTCCCTGAATAGGCGATAGCTGAGACTATATTAGCATCATTCATAGTACTTGTCAAGTATAAAAAGTTCTAACGTCGACCCAGACAGCCAGCGAAAAGTATTTATTCTTGTTAATATTATGTTGATGACAGAAAGTAATGTGCAGGACCAAAAACAAATGACACTTTGGGCAGCCGAATGTGCTGAACACGTACTTTCATACTTTGAACAGGAACGGCCTGGAGACATGAGGCCGCGATTAGCGATAGAAGCAGCGCGCGCGTGGGTAAAGGGTGAACTAAAAGTTAGCGAGGCTAGGACTGCTGCGTTTGATGCTCATGACGCAGCACGCGAGGTAAAAACAGACGCAGCTATCGCTGCGGCGCGTGCAGCAGGCCACGCTGCAGCTACGGTCCATGTCATAACTCATGCTCCGCACGCGGCAGAGTATGCCGTGAAGGCTGCCGAAGCCGCGAGTATTACAGGTGAACGTAAGTGGCAAAAGACGCGCGATCAGGTATCAAGAATGTAATAAGTTCTAACGTCGACCCAGACAGCCAGCAATGTTTTAAAATAAAATTCAAACAGTGAAAAAGAACGCTACTTTAGAACCGATAATATAAAAAGGTCCGTGACTTTCGCCACGGACCCTAAAAAGTGCAGATACTTTACTCAATCGCCTGCGCTAAAGACTCGCTTTCGCTGCGCCTACACCTAACGGCTTAAGCTTGCAAAGATCTGCTGGGACAGCATTTAGGCTTGGAAGATTCCGAGTGACCAATTAGGCATGGTTTCAGATCTCCCTTGTTCGACTCTTACGAGCTCCTCGGCTCAAATGAATGGCTTTGGAATATGAGCTCTGCCGAGGCTCACACCTACTCTGTAGCTTTCGCCTCATCCACATGCGCAGTATCCTGCTCATGTTTGCGGGTACGGGACGGAGCCCTTATGGAGGACCCTCCTCTATGGATTTCCCCTGGATTATCGATATGCTAAAGGCCTGGACCGGTTTCAATATACGGCACTTACTCCCGGTATCTCGGTTGATGTCCACGCTGTCCAGTATTAAGAATACTTCGACTCTAACAGCTGTCAATGTGAGGATGTGAGGAAAGTTCCAACGTTGTCCCAGACAGCCAGTGCCACTCCTAAATCTTTCGTGCTCCTGTAGGAAAGGTTGTTATCCGTCGAGTAATTAATCCTGTAGCTCCAAAGTAAAAGTATTCTTGAAATTGAACATCCACCGACTCGCCGTTTTTAAGTGAGCCAGAAAATCTTCCCGTTGTTGATACTGCGTTTGGCAGCGTTGTTACAAGAATATCGGTATGCGTTCCATGCGCGATTATCCTTTCTTCACTATAGAATTTTTTAAACGCAGTCATTCCTTGGAGTGGAGTAGTGCCATCCCGCAAGTATTCGATCTCATTATCAAATAATGCATAGAGTGATTTGTAATCACCTTCGTCAATATACCGGTAGTAGTTCAGTACGGCTTCTTTCCACAAAGTGGCCTGCTCGCTCATAGATATAGTATATAACCTCTAGGGCAGAGCTTTTATGTGATATCCGTAGCCCTACTTTGTTAGTAATGCACTATACTTACTCACAATGAGCACCGAGACCCATTTTATAAACGAGCTTGGCAACACTATTCATATTCAAGTTGAGGAACAAGAAATACAGGATCATCCAGGCATCCTGATTACTATTACAGGGCCCGACTCTACCTCTACTAACCACATTACGTGCGAAGAAGCTGAGGTTTTGCAGGGACTGCTTTCTAAAACACTACATATCAGTAACTCAGACTAGTTAGAGTAGTTTGGTTTCGCATTCGTTTGCTAGAATAGGGGAATGAAAGTTACAGGAGACAAGATCTTTGCGAGTATTGTACTCATCTTAGTGATTGGAGGTATTGCGCTCTTTTCCTCAGCGGCGCTTGGGCTTCTTGCACGTGTTGATGGCTCTCCCTGGAGGCTTGTTATTTCTCAAATCGGTCTTGGGCTTATCCCCGGCTTTATACTCCTCACCGCTTTTCGTTTTCTACCTCAGAAACGACTCGCTCAATTCATTACACCTTTTTACGTAGTGACTATTATCCTTACGCTCATTGTCTTTATTCCGCATATCGGCCTTACCTTAAACGGTGCACGGCGATGGATTAATCTCGGGTTTACTACCTTTCAGCCAAGCGAGTTCCTAAAGCTCAGTGTTGTGCTCATGCTTGCAGCGTACCTCGCTCATGCAAAAGGAAAGATCAAAGAAATTCGCACAGGACTTGTACCATTTGGGGTCATTGTTGGGATTCCGTGTGCGCTACTTCTTTTTCAGCCAAATACTTCAACGGTATTAATTATTGGCTTAACCTCGGCAACCATGTACTTCCTTGCAGGAGCACCGTGGCGGGACTTTGCCATCATGGCAGTTGCGAGTGTTGCGTTACTTGTTGTGCTCGTTATCGCGCGCCCGTATCTTATGGAGCGCGTTACCACGTTCATAAATCCTAAAAACAATGCGCAAACAAGCGGGTACCACATTCAGCAGTCACTTATCGCTATTGGATCTGGAAAAATAACGGGCCGGGGGTTTGGACAAAGTGTACAGAAGTTTAATTACCTTCCGGAAGCTGAAAGCGACTCAGTATTCGCCGTATACGGAGAAGAGTTTGGATTCTTAGGTACCGTTCTGCTGGTTATGCTTTTCATTGCCTTTGCGTTGCGAGGACTTATTATTGCCGGTGAGTCGTCTTCACTATTTGGTTCATACGCAGTTACCGGTCTGACCCTTTTGATTACGTTCTCGGCATTTATGAATATTGGGGCATTGCTTGGCATTCTCCCCTTAACCGGACTTCCGCTCCCATTCATTAGTCACGGAGGAACGGCACTTATGGCCGCTCTTATGGCTGTGGGAATAATTCTCAACATCGCTGCACATCGAACAAAGCGAAAAACTCAGCTGGCATAACCATGAACATTATTTGTCTAAACATCTGGGGAGGCAGAGCAGGTAAGGAGAAATTACTCGCATTCTTTGAAACACATAAAGAAACTACTGATATTTTTTGCCTCCAGGAAGTTTGGTCAGACCGCTATGAGTTCCTTGAAGGAGCACTTGCCGGAGGCGTACCTATTAGCCACGACACTATTATGTCGTATGCACTCCAAGACATATGCGCCGTACTCCCTGATCATGTACCGTATTTCAAGCCAAGCTTCTTACATAGTTATGGACTGTGTATGTTCGTCCATAAAAAGCTAAACGTGATTGAAGAAGGTGATATATTCGTGCACTTTGCACGTGGGTACATACCTGAAGGTGATGTAGGGAATCACGCGCGCAACATGCAGTATGTGACCATAGAGACCGAGCTCGGACCTAAGACCGTTCTTAACCTGCACGGACTATGGAATGGAGCAGGGAAGTCAGACTCAGATCAGCGCATCGTGCAGACTGACCGCATACTTAGCTTTATTTCTTCACTTTCAAACCCCTTTGTACTGTGCGGAGATTTTAATCTCTCCCCAGACACTGAGAGTTTGCAAAGAATTGAACGAGAAGGGCATCGAAACCTTATTTCCGAATATGGCATTACCTCTACCCGTACGAGTTTTTACACGAAGCCTGAGCGATATGCTGACTACGCATTTGTTAGTGAAGGAGTTGAAGTTCTTGGATTCGAAATACTTCCAGACGAAGTCTCTGACCATGCACCGCTTCGCATCGAGATTGCGTGATATACTGGCCTAAACCCTATGAAAATCGTTTTTGCCGGCGGTGGAACCGGCGGCCATTTCTATCCCATAATCGCAGTCGCTGAAGCGATCCGCGACATAGTGCGCGAACAAAGACTCATCCCCCCTAGTCTGGTGTACATGGCCCCAACACCCTTTGATCAGGAGGCGCTTTTCCAAAACGATATTTCATACCGCCCCATGCCCGCGGGGAAGGTTCGTCGTTACTTCGCAATTTCAAATATTACTGACTTCTTTCGTACGATATACGGTTCAGTATTTTCATTCTTTGTACTTCTTGCTGATATTCCCGATGTTGTTTTTTCTAAAGGAGGATTTGCAAGTGTGCCGGTTGTCCTAGCAGCACACTGGCTTGGTGTGCCTATCGTTATTCATGAATCTGACTCAAAGCCCGGACGCGCTAATTTGTTTGCAGCAAAATATGCAGAGCGTATTGCCGTAACGTACGAAAGCTCTATAGAGTATTTTCCTGTGGCAGTACGTAGTAAAATAGCGCGCGTTGGAATTCCGATACGTGCCGCACTAGCGCATCCTCTACCTGAAGGCGCAGCTCAGGAACTAAAACTTGACCCCAGTGTTCCAACCGTACTTATCATTGGGGGCTCGCTCGGATCAAAGCGCATTAACGACACGGTTATTCAAGGTCTCCCTCAGATACTAGAGTTTGCAAACGTTATTCACCAAACCGGAAAAAATAACTTTGCCGAAGTACAATCCACTGCAGGAGTGCTCTTAGAGAACTCTATGCACAAGGAACGCTACCACGTATTCCCGTATCTCTCTCAGGACTCAATGCGCGAAGCAGCGGGAGCAGCAGCACTCGTCGTATCGCGAGCGGGCAGTACTTCTATTACCGAAATTTCACTTTGGGGAAAGCCAGCAATTCTTATTCCCATCCCCGAGACAGTAAGTCATGATCAGCGAACAAATGCGTATGCGTATGCGCACACGGGAGCCGCTATCGTGCTTGAGGAAGATAACCTCACGCCTAACATTGTTGCATCAGAGATTCGCCGTATTACAGCAGACCATGCTCTTAGTGCACGCATGAGCGAACACAGTAAGGGTTTTGCAAATCCACAGGCAGCTCGAGTTATTGCTGAGGAACTTTTGCGAATTGCTCGTTCTCACACTCCGAAAGAGCCTGCAGTATAATTTCAATCATATGGATCTATTCTCCGTAAACCTCACCGTGAGCAGTACTGGCGCCGCTGAAGTTCGTACCCGTTTCGCACCAAGTCCGACTGGCTTCTTGCACGTTGGGAGCGCACGAACAGCTCTTTACGCCTGGCTCTATGCACTTCAGCATGGAGGATCGTTCATTCTGCGCATCGAAGACACAGATAAGGAACGTGAAGTGGAAGGATCTATTGGTCACTTAATGGAATCCTTGAAGTGGCTAGGTATTCAATGGAATGAAGGTATTGATATCGACGGACCCTATGGACCGTACATTCAGTCCCAGCGTCTCGATATCTACCGCTCATATGCCCACAAACTTCTAACGCTTGGCTTTGCCTATCCTGACCCATATACCGAAGTGGAGCTTCAGGGATTTCGTGATGCTGCAGAAGCGGAAAAGCGCCCCTTTTTGTTCCGTGACCACCGCCCGTCTGGAGAAATAGAGTGGGACGGGAAATCACCACTTCGCTTCCGTGTACCTGAGATTAAACGCTATACGTGGAATGACGTCATCATGGGAGACCTGTCCGCAGGGGAAGAAGCCCTCGACGACTTTATTCTTATGAAAGGTGACGGGTATCCCACCTATAACTTCGCACATGTTGTTGATGACATTGAGATGCGTATCACGCATGTAATGCGAGGCCAGGAGTTTATTTCAAGCACTCCAAAATTCCTTTCGCTCTATGACGCGCTTGGCGTAACGCCTCCGGTCTTCGCAACACTTCCTCCTATTCTTGGAGAAACAGGAATGAAGAAACTTTCAAAGCGCGACGGGGCTAAAGATATTTTGGACTACCGTGAAGAAGGGTACACCTCTGAAGCAATGCGAAACTTCCTGGCACTTCTAGGCTGGCACCCAACAGGGGATAAGGAGGTATTTAGTACGGAAGAGCTTCTCCGTGAATTCACCATTGAGCGCGTACAAAAGAGTGGTGCGCAATTTGATGAAAAGAAACTTCTTCATTTAAATCGTGAGTGGCTTCGATCATTTTCTCCCGTGGAGTACATTGAGCGCGCAGGCTTAAAGAATGCTCCCGGAGGAGTAGCGGCATCAGAGTCAATGCTTTTAAAGGTAGTGCCCCTTCTGCAGGAACGCGCGCATACCTTCCGCGAAGCGTGGGAAATGCTCGAGGGAGAGCTTTCGTGTCTTTTTGTTGTACCTACACTCGAAAAAGAGAGTCTTCTTGCAAAAGAGCCAGTATCGGCAGCAGGTACTACCAAGACCCATTTGAAGGCCTTGGTTGAGCTTGTGGGGGCACTTAGCGACCAAGAGAGTGCAGACCACGTAAAAAGCGTGCTTATGCCCTACGCCGATAGTATTTCGAAAGAAGAGGGTGGGCGAGGTGCCGTACTTTGGCCTCTTCGATACGCACTTTCAGGTGCAGAGCGCTCTCCTGACCCGTTTATCCTTATTTCACTCATTGGGAAGTCAGAAAGTCTTTCGCGCATTCAAACAGCTCTTGGTATACTAGAGGGATGACCGTGCGTTCATTTCAGATCCGTGCCCTTTCGCTACTTATCCTCCTCGGAGTCGGAGGTACTTCGCTGATACCCCCATTTTTAGCAGAAGCACAAACAACCGACACGTCAGGAATTCAAAACGAAATAAATCAACACAATCAACAAATAGCGAATCTTGAAAAAGAGATTGCGCAGTATCAACAACAGCTCACCACACTTGGTACTGCCCACAAGACACTCCAAAGCGCTATAAGTACGATCGATATTTCTCGTCAGCAAACAAATACTCAAATTAAGGTTACTCGAAACAAGATGGATGCGAGTGCACTTCGTCTTCAGCAACTCTCAGGGGAGATTAGTGAGAAACAGTATCAGATTGCCGTTAACCGTAAGTCGGTGGAGCAGTCACTGCGTGATCTTTCTATGGCAGAGGAAAATAGCATCATTGAACATATCTTCGGAGCGTCGAGTCTTGCAGATGCGTGGACTGCTGCTGACGCTTCACTTTCCGTAAGCGAGGCGCTGCGTGCAAATACGGCGACACTTTCCGGCATTACTCAGCAGTTAGGGGCACAGAAAGCCGACGAAAGCTCAACGCGCGCAAAGCTGGCAGAGCTTGGTTCGGAACTTTCTTCACAGCAGAAAGAGTTAGATGTAAAAAAAGCAGAAAAAGCAACGCTTCTTTCTCAAACAAAAAATCAGGAATCTAGCTACCAGTCACTCATTTCAAAGAAACGTGCTGAGCAGGCGTCCTTCCAGGCTGCCCTGTATCAACTCTCTCTTAAGTTAAAAGCTGCTGACACGAGCAGTATTCCAAACGCAGGTACGGGGATTCTTAAGTGGCCATTAGACTCCGTCCATATCACGCAGCTGTTCGGTAAGACGACTGATTCGGGACGGTTGTACGCATCTGGTACGCATGACGGAATTGATCTTGGGGTGCCGTCAGGTGCTGCCGTGCATGCAGCGCTCACGGGAACCGTATTCGCAACAAACGAAGGTGCCGTTCAGAACTGTCAGTATGGCAAATGGGTTTTGATAAAACATGCTAACGGACTCGCAACGCTCTATGCGCACCTCTCAAAAATTAGCGTCACTAATGGCCAAGTCGTCACTACCGGAGACACTATCGGGTACTCAGGCATGACAGGCTATGCAACTGGTCCTCATCTTCACTTCACGGTATATGTTGCGAGTGCTGTTACGCTTAAGCAATACACGTGTAAGAGCGGCCCAACGGTAACTATTCCTATTGCGCCTCCAAACGGATACCTTAACCCGTCTGCATATCTATAGTGGATTCTCCTTCTTAGCATCGAGCGCTGCGTGATGAAGTTTCCAAAATAAGAGAGAGACATATGACCGGTGCGGTGACCATCGTTCAGCGATACGGGCAAGTTCTTTTTTAGAGACAGATGCGGGAAGCGCAAGCGCTTCCCGCATCTGTCTCTCTAGTATGAGATCTCCCGGAGAAAACACATCAGGCGCACCAAGCGCAAAGAGTAAAAACATTTCCGCAGTCCAAGGTCCGATGCCATATATTCCCGTGAGTTGTTTCGTTGCTTCTTCGGAAGAAAGGGCAGCCAGCGAGAGCAGAACAAGTTGTTTTGTTTCTATGGCCTGCGCAAGCTCTTTTAGACTTCGTACTTTTGCCGCAGAAAGCCCTGCAGTCCGAAGAAGCTCAGGAGTAGCTTCATGGACGCGCTGTGATGTTATTTTTCCGTCTAGGATAGATTTCACGCGCGTAAATATACTGTCAGCAGCTTTCGTAGAAAGCTGCTGACTTACAATAGATGAGACGAGTGACTCAAAAAGCGCTGCTGCCGTATGCTTTGGACTAACCCGTGAGGTTACCGTTCCGCGATAGGGGAGTGCTGCCGCATACAGTTTCGGATCTGTACGTTTTAAGTGTGCAAGTGCTCGGCGTTCTTCTTCATGGAGCGGTGTCTTCATACCTGTTCTGTATGTTATATACTGTACGCATGATAAAGCTGATTGTATATGTGGTGGTCGGACTACTGGTCCTATCTTTTTTTGGTATTTCACTCCAGCACCTTGTAGACTCACCAACCACTCAAGCAAACTTTCATTACATTGGAGATCTCCTCAGCAAGGGATGGGATGATATTGTGAAGCAGGTAAACGAAATCTGGCACAGTATTGTGTAAAAATAATCTACTCTTTATGCCTCCTGAACTCTCTCCAGAACGAAATATAAAAATAGACATACCATCTTCGTCACGGCCTACATTTTCAAATGCAACACAGGTAACCGTGTCAGATGACTCAGTTGTACTGCAGTTTGCCTATGTACGTCCAAATACTGCAGAAGGGCAATTAATCGGAGAAATTGTTCTCTCCCCAAAACATGCCATTGATTTTAGTAGAGCGCTCGATACGACGATAAAAGAGCACTTTACGCGGCATCTATAAAAGTTGTGGAGCGCGGCCGAAACGGCCGCGCTCCTTGCTAAATATCATTTTTATAGCATTATCAAACCCATGACTGAGACCGCCCGTACCTGGCATATTCTCCGAATTGCACTCGCTATTACGGGTCTCGTAGTTCTATTCTTTAGCGGCATTTTCCCTATAGAAAACTATCTCGCCCTAGTGCCTTCGAACGCTCTTACCGCTTCGGTCGTTCCTTCAGATGTTGCTACGCTCACTAATACGAACCGTATCGAAAAAGGGTTGCCAGCACTTACTATCAACCCGCTTCTTTCCCAAGCAGCTCAGCGTAAGGCCGAAGACATGGCACAACATTCTTACTATGCTCACATAAGTCCTGACGGAAAATCTCCTCTCTACTGGCTTCAGCAGGTCGGGTATAAATACCTAAACGCAGGAGAGAATCTCGTTATTGATCGCACCACGTCTGAAGATGCAGTGAGCGCTTGGATGAATTCGCCTGATCACCGTGAGAATATCCTCCGCCCACAATTTACGGAATTTGGTATTGGTGTCGCGGAAGGGGTATACGACGGACAGCCCACTATATTCATAGTTCAAGAATTCGGCACTCCGTACCCACTAAGTGCGCCGGCGCTTCGCACTCCTCCAAAGCCTATAGTTGCAGTCGAACCACTCAAAAAAACTCAACTTATAACAAATATAGAAGCACTCGCCGCTCCTGTAGCGAAGACAATAGCACCAGCCTCTGTAGAAAAGACAGTCAAGATTCCACCTAAAGAAAGAGTAAGACTTGCTATCGTACCAGGCACGATAGGTACATCCACAGTACCCTTGTCTAGTACAACAACTGCCACTTCTAGTCTTACTACGTTTAGTTATGCACTCGCTGCTGAGTTCTACGCACCTGTTCAGGTCGCGCGCAGTAACGAACGAATTGGACCCGTCGAGAAGGGAACCGTTCCACAAATCCAAAATCCTACACCAACGTGGCTTATATCGGTGCGTCACTATCTTCAATCTGTTACAAACTTTGTCCCTCGTATTTGGTAGTACTGGGTAGTAATGATGCGATTCATCCATCCTTCATTCATGAAGGAGTATACCTATGGGTATGGATAGCCGTTGGCATCCTCGCTATCACTAATCGAACGACACATGAAAAAAATACTCGGAACTATGGCTCTTGGAGCATTGATCGCGGTACCAGCGGTCGGATTTGCACAGACATTCGCTTACGTAAATACGTCAGGGGAAGTAACTACTGTCGAAGCAGTTGATGCAAATACCGCACTTCGCACTGCACCAAATATGGATATCCATAGCGGTGTAATTCGTATCTCAAGCCCAAGCGACGGAATTGTTGGAGACAAAGTCTTCTAACAGTACTTCTGCTTACGCAGTATGAAGTAAGGGCAGTGGGTCGCACGCGACCCACTGCCCTTACTTCATGAAGATTTTGCAATATATTTTTACATAGTCAAAACTTAGCCGTATACTTACTCTATGAATATCTCATCCTCGTTACGTACCTGGATTCTTTTAGGAATTCTTCTCCTTGCTGGCGCTGGCGCACTAGCGGCGGCTCTAATTCAAGCACCTAACAGACCCACCCCCACAGGCACAGCTTCAAGTAGCGCTAGTGTTTCAGTGCCCGCTACGAATACCATTCCAGAAGCATCGAGTACTGAGAGTACGACCACTACAATAATCAGTAAAGAAGTGAAAGCTGATATACCTCCCGCACCCATAAAAAAACCAGTGCCAGTAGCACCCATACCAACACCCGTACAAACAACAACCACAGTTACAACAACGATAACGCCTCCTGCACCTAGCGCACCGCCAGCTTCTTCATTTCCTGTAACAAATACTCTCAAAGTATCTCCAATCGCCCTCCTTGGAGGCGGTACGGCCCGCCTAGGAGCAACGATCCCCGTATCGTATCTTCAAGTGATCAATCAAAGTACGTCAACTGTTTCAATTAAAGGCTTTACCGTACGCCAGCAAGGCACCACTCCTGACACAGGAGTTATCGGGTTTAGTTCTGTTGATGACAAAAGTGGTTCGCGCGGAGCGGTAGGGGGGACAGAAGGATCAAACGTACTTCAGGGAAATGTGGGCTATATCCCAAGCACTGCCGTGATTGCGCCTGGTCAAATGAAACTCTTTACCCTTAAGGCGCAACTATCTTCTTTGAGTCAGTACGCAGGAACATCACTTACGCTTGTCGTAACCGGCGTTGATTCTCCGCTCCAACTCACGGCACAACTTCCTATTCCGGGAACAACCTGGAACCTTGCTCCGTAAATAGAGCAATACTTCCACTCTTCATGAACACCTCACGATTTGCTGTTTATACTAAGTAAGTTATTAATTACACTTATTTATATTTACTCTATGAGTCTATTGCTTTGGATTGTGTTTGGAGCTATCGCAGGATGGATTGCGTCTATGATTACTAATACTAATCACGGACTTTTACTCGACATTGTTATTGGCATCGTTGGTGCTGTACTTGGAGGGTGGATTATGAACGCACTAGGCAGTACTGGAACTACGGGGTTTAACCTGTACAGTCTCCTGGTCGCAATTCTTGGTGCGCTTGTTCTGCTCGTAATCGTTAAAGCAATACGTCGCGGTGCATAGCATCAGTTGCGATACCCCAGACTGGTGTATACTTAACTGGGTTAAGCATTAATTAATTCACTAACGCACATTTATAGTATGGGAAAAGGAGGAATTATCGCACTCGTTGCAGTACTCGTTATTGCAGGAGGTGCATACGCTTATTCACGTTCAACTAATACAGAAACTTCTATGCACGAAAATACAGACGCTATGGCCCATGACGGTCAGGAGGGAGTTATGGTCGGTGGCGCTCTTATGACGCCAAATCGCGACATTGTTGCAAACGCGCTTGATGCAAGCAACGTAACTACGCTTGTAGCTGCCGTAACTGCAGCAGGACTTGTTGAAACACTTCAGAGTGCAGGACCATTCACCGTCTTCGCACCTACGAATGATGCTTTCGCAAAACTTCCTGCAGGAACGGTGGAAACACTCGTAAAGCCTGAGAACAAGGCACAGCTTGTAGATATTCTTACCTACCACGTTGTTGCAGGGCGTTACACCTCAGCTGACCTTATGGACGGACAGGTTCTCACCACCGTTGAAGGAAAGACCCTTACTATCAACAAGACCGCAGAAGGAAAGCTCTCAGTAAATGGTACAGCCATGGTTGAGACGCCTGATGTTATCTCAAGCAACGGCGTAACGTTTGTCATCGACAGCGTTCTCATGCCTAAGTAGTGATACTGCTTCGCTTAACACTCTTCTAAACTCGTTCGGGAATTTTCCGAACACAGAAGAGTTCGTTGCCCTATGCGCATCGAACTCTTCTGGTATACATATCGCACCACCATGCTCAAAAACCTTTCTATTCTCCACCGTAACCGCACAACTTACCGCATAGGGCTTCTTCAAGCTAAGGCATATCGCGAGTTAAAGCATGTAACGGCCGAGCATCTTAAACCATTTGATCTTTCAACTACTCACTGGGCATTTTTGGGCCTACTCCTAGATAGTGGAGCGCTATCCCCAAGCAGCGCTGCTGAAGAGCTTGGCGTTGAAGCGCCTTTTATAAGCGTTATGGCACATACGCTAAAAGAACGAGGACTCGTTGCTGAAGAGAAAGATGCTGAAGACAGCAGACGCAAAGTACTTTGTCTCACCCCAAAAGGCGAGTCATTTGTTGCTGAGGCAGAATCCTACATGCGTACAAAAATGCGCCCTCTTATTGCAGGTATATCACCAGCGTCATTAGGTGCCTATATGCACGTTCTTGAGCACGTTCTTCTGAATACTAAAAAGAAGTAGGTGCAATGCACGTGTAAAGGAAACTTGACATTTTATACAAAATGCCTATACTTACTAGGTGAAAATTCATATTCGTAACACCGTACAGGAGCTCCGGGTAAAACGCGGAATAACTCAAGAAGCACTGGCTCAGGAACTGGGCGTATCTCGCCAAACAATCATAGCGATTGAACGAGGTAATTATGCACCTTCGATACTTCTTGCCCTTCGTATTGGAGTATTCTTTAAAGAGCCGGTGGAACAAATATTTATACTCCATGACTAAAATTACTTCACAAATTTTTTCCGCAGTGGTTATTATCCTGCTTTCTGTTTTACTCCTTAATCCCTTGGGGCTTTGGATGCCTTCAATGATGCACACGGTGGCGCTCACGCTATTCCTTGTCGCATTCGCCGGATTTGTTGCCTTTGTTATGCAGGAGCGTGGAGGAGACGAGCGTGAAAGCGAACACCGAATGTTCTCCGGAAGAATTGCATTTCTTTCAGCTGCAGCAGTCGCAGTATGTGGCATTGCTTACCAAGGAATTACGGGACACATCGACCCATGGCTCGTTGCTGCGCTTTGTGTGATGCTTATTGCAAAGATTGGAAGCCATCTGTACAGCGCTCGGTATCGATAGTCCTATAGTGTGGGGATAAGTGTGTAAAGTTTACTTTACATTTTTTGATACTCAGATAGCATAGAGGTATTACTTTATTTTGGTACTTCTATGGCTCTTTTACTCATTTCATTTGCTGCAGGACTTCTTACCGTACTCGCTCCCTGTGTTCTTCCACTCCTTCCGGTAATTATCGGAGAATCAGTAAGTGGGGTTCCGAGTAAAAAACGAGCACTCGTAACGATAGCTTCGCTTGGTGCGTCACTTTTTGTATTTACCTTTCTCCTTAAAGTTTCAACGGTGCTTATTCATGTGCCGCTCGAGGCTCTTTCCATCTTTTCAGGAGTATTACTTATCGCATTTGGAGTATTCTCACTCTTTCCACAAATCTGGGAGCATATTGGCTTTCTCAATAAAATAAATATCAACTCAAATAAAGTGATGGGGAAGGGTTTTATGAAGCAAACCTTGCTTGGTGATATTGTCGTTGGTGCTGCGCTCGGTCCCGTATTTTCAAGCTGTAGTCCAACGTACTTCCTTATCCTAGCAACCGTTCTCCCGGTGAGCCTTCTCACCGGCACGGTATACCTTCTCGTATATATTTTTGGGTTATGCCTCGCACTCTTCGCTATTGCACTGCTTGGACAGCGCTTGGTAGGGAAACTCGATGGTGCTTCAGATTCGCATGGATACTTTAAGCGCGCCCTTGGCGCGCTCTTCATCATTGTCGGTCTTCTTGTCATTACGGGCTACGACAAAAAAGTTGAAGCGTCTATCCTCGCACACATCGGTATATTTGATGTCACTCGCATTGAGCAGACACTACTCCAGTCGCAAGGCGGTACCACAAAATCAATTAACGGAACGACAATAAACATGCTTACTCCCGAACAAAAGGCCGCTACGTTCAAACGTGTTCCTGAACTCGTAACTCCCGATGGCTACCTAAATACTGAAGGAAAACCTATAACTATTGGTGAGTTGAAAGGTAAAAAAGTAGTGCTTGTTGATTTCTGGACCTACAGCTGTATTAACTGTCAGCGAACAATTCCATATCTTAATGAGTGGTATGCAAAGTATAAAGATCAGGGTCTTGAAATCATTAGTATTCACACACCTGAATTTGCCTTCGAGCATGATCCTAAGAATGTAGCAGATGCACTTGCACGTTTCGGTATCAAATATCCTGTTGCTCTTGATAACGAATATCAAACCTGGAATGCATTCGGGAATCAGTTCTGGCCGCACGAATACTTGGTTGATATTGATGGATACATAGTCTATGATCACATTGGAGAAGGGAAGTATGATGTCACAGAAAAAGCCATTCAAGCAGCACTTGCTGAGCGCGCTGAGCGCCTCGGGGAACGTGAGCAGACAATCGCTTCATCAACCGTGAGTATTGCTAATCCGAAACTGAATGAAGTAGCAAGTCCCGAAACGTATTTTGGTTCAAGCAGGAATCAGAACATAGGTAACGGAACGCCCGGACAGGAAGGTACCCACACATACACTTTCCCGATGACCATAAAGCCAAATATGCTGTACTTGAAAGGAGAATGGACTATTGATCCTGAATTTGCGTCTTCAAATACAGTCAGTGCAGGAATAAAATTCTTATACTCAGCGCATGACGTGTACTTCGTCGCAAGTGCAGCTGCGCCCGTAACGCTTACCGTGCTTCGTGATGGAGTACCAGTGGGCTCATTTGCGGGAGCTGACGTAAACAAAACAACTTCAACCGTTACCGTTAAAGGCGAACGGTTATATCACCTAGTCCATGATGCATCGGCGAGTGCCCATACCATTGAAATCAAAGTACAGGGAGCGGGACTAAAAGCATATACTTTTACGTTTGGATAACTCCTTACCGTATATATCTGCACTCCATTTATTTATGAAATGAATACGTAGTGTAACTTGCGCTTTAACGATTGGCAGTGATATAGTCGTATACCGTCTATTGGGACGGGAGTTCAAAAGGGGGCAACGATGCCGAAACGAAAGTCATTCAAAGATACACCCGCCTCATCTCGCAACGGTGAGCAGGGCGCAAGCACTATCGAATATGGCATCATCTTGTTTCTTCTCGTCATCGCAATTGCTGCCACAATTCACGGGGTACGTTCTCAGAATTCGAAATTCCACAACGATACGCTGAACTCAATGACTGCAGCGCAATAGTGTGGCCTCTAACGACCTCGGATAGATATCAGGAAGCAGCACTGCTATCTGAATCGTCGAGGTCGTTTTTTATACAAAACAAAAGCCCCGCACTATGTGCGGGGCTTTTGTTTTGTAAGCGCTCAACTAACCCTTCTTCGCGTACTGCGCCGCTTTGCGTGCCATTTTCACAGCAACACGAGCTTTCGTCTTACGCGTTTTGTTTGGATTATTCTTTGAACTCACACCATGGCTATTCTTAACCATAGTTTAGATACGGCTAACCTTGATGGCGTTTGGTCCTTTTGGACTCTCACCTACTTCGAACTCGACTTTATCTCCTTCACGAAGATCATCGAAGGCAACGCCTACGAGCTCGTTAGAGTGGAAGAAAAGATCCTTAGCGGCTCCTTCTACCTTGATAAAGCCAAAGCCCTTGTCGGTTAGGCTCTGAATTGTTCCTTGCTGCATATACGATGTATGTTTGTGTACTTGATAACTATCAAGTACAGGCTCTAAACTAGCTTTTCAGCTTTTTTAGAACGCTGTGAATTGATACACCTATTATGCCATACTTAATAAAAAACCGCCATACTTTCGCAGGCGGTAAAAGTTAGTATCCGGATAGGGAAGCGTGAACTAGAAATCATCCATGATAAGCATGATTACTGACTCTATACCTAGTTCCTTGCGCAGACGCTCGCGTCCAATCATGACGCGACGTTGAATCGTACCCATAGGAGTGCCGGTATTCCTAGAAATCTCCTTGCAGGTGAACCCTTCAATGCAAAATTGGTATAGCGCATCGGAAAAAATGTCCGGGAGCTCAGTTAGCGCTTTGACTACCTGCTGAACAACTATCACTTGTTCTTGAGAAGCGTGCGTTGACGGAATGCTATCCAGATCTTCGCATTCATTGTTTATATGCATGCGTACGCTTTGCTTTTTACCAACCCCAATATAAATATTGCGGAGAATCACCCGCACCCATAGGGGCAGGTTGGTGCCTTCGGTAAAGTTAGCTCGATACCGCACTGCGTTTTCCATGGTTTGTTGTACAAGATCACAGGAAATATCGACGTTACCTCGAGTAAGTCTGAGTCCATATCGCATAAGCGATGGATACAGACGGATTAGTTCTTGTTCATACGTATCCATACGCATTTCCTTTCTAAGTAAACTATACCACAATAAAAGAAATTATACAAATACTCGCACACTGTGCGTTTACTTTCATGGTATCAACAGATTCCGTACTATACTGTTGCTATATGATACTCACCCTTCTTCTTGGTTTTTTGCTCGGTGCTGCTGCAATTCTTTTTATTCTTCAGAACACGACCGTGGTAGCACTTACCTTTCTTAGTTACCAGTTCGAAACGTCTATAGCAGTTCTCGTCATCCTTGCGATACTTGTAGGAATTCTTCTCACCCTTCTTCTGACCCTTCCCGGAGCCATAGGGAACACCTTCGCAATGCGAAAACTTCGTAAGAATAATGAGACACTTGCCCGTGAAGCAGAAATACATAAGCAGCTAGCTGATGCAGCAAAAGAACGTCTTATCAATGCACAAACGCCTCGCCCTGACGTAATAGATCTGACTACCTAAAATAAAAACCACGTAGTGGATTGGGGTCCACTACGTGGCAAAGGGATAGAACTTTGTGACATACTACTAATGCCCAACATGCCATTTATGGCAGTAAGGGCACCTATACTCATGAACACCGTTATTCATACGCCGGGCTTCGCGTGCCGCATTTGACTTGGTCATATGCTTCACTTTACGCCAGCAGGTGCGGTGTCGACGCCAGAAAAAACGATATATAGAACGTACTAAATTCATGTCGTTTCCTTGTGCTGATAGAACGTATCGTTCGTACCTATGCAAAATTATAAACTAATGATATGATAAGTCAATACTCTTTCGGCCGTACGGCTGTAGTGTAACCTACCTTATCTATGAAAAAAATACTTATTTCTGGTACTTTCGTGGCACTCGGATTTCTACTTACCAGCCCGCTCTCTGCGGCAGCTCAGACACGCGACTACCAATATTCATATACAAACTCAAATACGGGGACTTGTGTGGTCTTTACTCAGTTTCTTGCCTTTGGTTCCCGAGATACTTTTAGTAGCGGGGAAGTCACCTCGCTTCAACAGTTCTTGAATCGTACCAACTACCTTAAGGGTATTACTGGCTACTACGATCAAGGTACCGTGGGCGCCGTAACAAACTACCAGCGTGAACGCGGTATTACCCCCACAGGAACTCTGGGGCCCGTAACTCGTTCAAGTATTACTCAGGAGACTTGTAATGGTGCGTATTCCGGAACGAACCCTACCACCTACGGGAACCCTACTTTTGGAAATAACTCGGGAAATTCTCGAGCCTATATCTCCTCACTTTCAAACACGTCAGGGACTCCTGGTTCAGCTATAACGATATACGGAAACGACCTCTCAAACGGGAATCCAACACTGTACTTCGATGGTTCGACAATACCTTTGTCCTATTCATCAAATAACGGAGTTACCTTTACCGTTCCCTATCTTTCCTCAGGAACGTATCAGCTCTACCTGCGCACCTCAAATGGTTCAAGCAACTCAGTAAGCTTCACCATACTAAGACAATCATCAGATAGTTCTAATTGTTACTATTCCAGCAACAATCAGTGTGGCTGTAACAGCACGAATTACTCCAGTGGTACCAACAATACGTACTACTACAATTATTCCAATTCGAATTCTAATTCATATTCAAACTGCACCACCAGCTACAACAACACAAATAGTTACCCCTATTACAACAACTCAGGCACGATATACGGCACCAATGACCAGCCACGCATCTCAAGCATATCTGGCGGTACCTCAGCTTCAACAGGCTCGCTTAGTTCGTGGTCTGTTACTGCATACAGTCAAACTAATCAGTCAGTGATTGTGAGTGTTGATTGGGGCGATGGTAGTTCGCAAGACAACAACAATCAATACAATGGGACGTACTCAAATACTGGCCAGCAGACATACTCATTCTCACATCGTTACCTAAATCCGGGAACATACACTATGCGATTCACCGCCACGGACAACCAAGGAAGATATGCATATTCAACGCAGCAAGTGTCCGTCTATGGTAACTACAGTACTAATTACAACTACACTACCTATTACGGTTCAAATGGTACACCGAACATCTCATACGTCTCACCATCAACTGCTACGCGTGGTTCAACTATTGTAATTTACGGATCAAACTTTAGTTCGAATAATACCGTACAGTTTGGAAATTCCACCTACAACGTAGGCTCATTTAATAACGGAACAGCAATCAGTTTCGTTCTTCCATATATTGGAACAGGTACCTATGACATCTCTGTACGAAATGGAAATGGTCAGATAAGTAATTCGTTTACGGTCTACGTGCAGTAATCAGGCTACAGAAAGAGTAGGGGAGTAGTACCTCCCTGACTAACGTGTGAAAACAAATAGATGCGCAGGGAAGTAGAACTTCCATAAAATTAGTGTCCTCAGGAAAGAGGTATATTCGGACAAAACTTACTACGTCCGACTCTACGACCACATAGTAGAGCTTAGCTAGAGGTACTAAAAGGAAATAATGCGAAGTAAGTACCGAGATGAAAAACAGCCCACTCTTTGGCTTTTACGTAGACTATATTCGTAAAAGATACATTGTGCGAAGTATAACTCGTCTCACCCAGAGGCCTAAATTCACTAAAATTAGTCGTTTTATGTAGGGCTATGTGTACTCCTCTTCCCTGTCTGTAGACGTGCAAATACATATCGCTGACCTGGGTGTGGTTCGACGTAATTGATGCCAAAATTATTTATACGAAAAAATGAGAAAGCCAAGCCCTTCCCCGATATGCAAAAAAGCACCCGGGGGAGTGCTTTTTTGCATACTCGAGAAGGGCTCACTTCCCTGTCCTGAACACTACACACCCTCCAGTATTCTTATGTATTTGTGGCTTTCATAATGTATTCGTACGCCTCATCCACTGAATCAACGACACGGTATAGGTCAAGATCAGCTTTTTGAATGGCACCATACTCATTCAATAGTTTGTTTTCAAAGATAGCAGTATAGGGCTCCCAGTACTCGCGACCATACAGTACGATCGGAATGCGACGAATCTTTTTTGTCTGTACGAGCGTAAGAATTTCAGAAAACTCGTCGAGTGTACCGAATCCTCCAGGAAAATAAATATAAACTTCAGATGCAAACGTAAGCATTACTTTACGTACGAAGAAATGCTCGAAGGTCATTGAGTCAGTAAGATATTTATTTAGTCCCTGCGAATCGTCCAGACGGATATTGAGGCCTATAGATGCACCTCCCGCTTCAAAGGCTCCTTTATTAGCAGCTTCCATAATGCCGGCAGATCCGCCCGTAATGACTGCAAAGCCAGCCTTTGCAAGTTTCCCCGCTAATGCCGTTGCATCTTCGTAATAATGAGTCGCGAATGACTGGCGGGCAGAACCAAAGAAACTTGCGGCAAGTCCGTACTTCCGCAGAATCTCAAACCCTTCAACAAACTCAGACATGATCTTGAATACGCGCCAACTCTCAAGCTCGCTTGGCTTACGTACCATGGCGTCAGGTGCGTGCGGTACTTCCTGCTTTCCTTTCTGAATAGCCTGCGTAAGAACCTGCCCCATTGCTTCATGATGTTCAGGCGCTGCAGAGTTAGCTGAAGCTGGTGTAGCAGAGGGTGCTGTCACTTCTATGCCGCACATCCCTTCCCCGTTCGTTGATCCTCCTAATTCATCTGCTACATTTCGCTCGTCCATGGAATTTCAAAAGTACTAAAGTCCGGTAATAATTTCTTAGTATACGCTATGCGCGAGAAGCATTCGGCGTGGCAGAGTGCTCCCGTGAGCGCATTATGTGGTTTTGGCTCTCCGGGAAGCCCACAGTACTCCAGAATGAAGTCTAAGTTTATGGCAGTGCGGTGATTTGCTACCGGAGGCGTGAGACCACGTTTCATCATATGAAGCCAGCACAAAGGATGGGTATCAATAGTTCGGTGAGCGAATGGAGATTCTATCCCCGCTCTCATGCACGCGGCTTGAACAAATCCTAAATCAAAGGCTACATTTTGCGCCACCAAGGTTCGATTCTCTGGGCGGTCAGTGGCCCACGCAACAAAGTCACGAATGAGTTCAGCTTCGCTTTTCTTGCCGCCTGCGGCGGCAGTCTCTTCCCTACTGAACCCATTTATGGCAAGCGCAGCATCATTTATTTCAGCACCCTCCCACACACGACACTCATCATAAAACTGATTTCCAATGTCATCGGTATCCACGGCCCCAATAGAAAGAATTGAGCATCTGTTAGCATCAAGACCGCTTGTTTCAACATCGAGAGAAATCATACCTTCAGTATACCAGCCATCATATATATGATAGGTTTTGTTTAGTTTAAATTGATCTTATAGGGGATATGGCATGGAATCCATTAAGCGATTCGCAAATGTTTTGAGCGGCATTATAGGACTCGTCGCACCATCACTTTTCGCGGTCATGGTATACCTCGACCGCATTCCGCAAAACATCGCCACTTGGGGAATGATCTGCATCAATAACGTGATCGGTATCTATTTGGTTACCAAAGAAGGTAACGCCACACCGTACATGCAGTGGGGTTGGCTTATTTCTTCAACCGGTGTATTTGTGGCCATCGTATGTGGTGCTAACCCGGTTCATTGGGGAGCAATAGAAACGTATTCACTGGCTGCCTGTGTACTTGCTATAGGCTTTCGCGTAGCACTTGGTGCTACAGCAGCACTTCTAGCGTACGTTTCGGCAGTGCTGATCTCGAGTCTTCCCCTCATCATCGACTATTGGTATTTGCCGCAAGTGAATACCTGGTGGTTATGGGCAAGCACCGTTGTTTCATGCTCGCTCGCCATATTCGGTGCCAAAGAGCGTACGGTTTCGTATGTACTCGTTCCAGGATTCATAGGAGTACTGAATGCGTTCATACTCTATTTGACCATTCGCTGACTCGCCTACGGAAAACTTTCCGCACGGTGAGTTTTCTGTTTACAATCCTTTGCAGTTTGCTGCAGGCTGATATCCCGCTGCTTCTGCTTCGGTTTTCGTCATGAACCAAACCTTGTTTGAATCTTTAATACGCTTAGCAGTGCCGCAGCTCGGAAGATAATATTTAGTTCCTGTCTTTGAGGCCACATACGTGCCATTCGGACTCAGCGCGGCCGCAGCGGCCGCGCTCTGGCTTGAGTGTATGGACGAAGGTTTTGCTGCTACTGTTTCAGGATCATCTTCCTGAGGCTTTGAGGGCAAAGACGCATCAGTTGACTGACTTCCCCACGTACTCGTTCCCGCGCTCCCTGAAAGGACTGACGCTGGTAGTTGTTCAATCCAAAGACCGTCTTTTGGCGCGGTGTTCTGTTTTTGGACGAGAAGCCCCAGCCCCAGGCACAAAGTACCCGTAAGGAGAATAATGGCTAAAAATACGGGGGTTTGTGAGATGTCGAAAATAGGCCGTCGGGAGGTCCTGTCACTCTTCCCTGCCCCCGGATCTGCTCCCTTGTCCCACTCACGGCTCTCTGGTATAGTCATGGTACGTAAAGAATAACAGATATGGCACATACAAAAGCCGGTGGCTCGACACGAAATGGACGCGACTCTAACCCGAAGTACCTCGGAGTTAAGCTTTCTGACGGCTCAGCAGCACGTCCAGGAATGGTTATCGTCCGTCAGCGTGGTACGAAGATCATGGCAGGAAAAAACGTAAAAGTTGGCAAGGATCATACGCTTTATGCGATGGTTACCGGCCTGGTTAGCTTCCGCGACAAGCGTAAGACTAACTTCGATGGACGAGTTGTCCGCCGTAAGATGGTAGACGTAACTGCAGCAGCATAACTTCTTTCTAAGATTTTACTGAAGAAAAACCCGAGGTCATATGACCTCGGGTTTTTCTTTTGCACATACCGTAAGTATCCAGTACTATGCCAAAAGAAAGTATCTGGAGAAATGCAATGTTTGCAGCAAAGATGTCCTGTTCATTTTGCAACAAGGACAGGAGTCAAGTGCGCAGTATTATCCAAGGAGGAGTGAACGGTAATAAGGTGTTCATTTGCGATAAATGTGTGTTTGTATGCACAACGCAAATTGCAGACGAAGCCCAGGTGCTGAATATGACACCTGCAGAAAGAATAAGGTGGGAAGAACGTGTGGAGGCTTTGCAAGAACTTTATGCAAGATCCTAATAAATAAAAAGGGTCGTCACGAAGACGACCCTTTTACCTACCCAGACAGAAAAATAATTACTCTGCTACGATAGAAATCTTTACTGAACCAAAATCAGCACCGTATGCTACCGGCACGTCAAACGTTCCAATCTCTTTGATTGGCTTCTCGAGGTGAATTGCATTTACCGGAAGCTCTGTAGCAGCTGCAATATCTTTTGCGTCTACGGCGTCATACAAATGACCCTGCTCGTTTGCTTTCTTGGTGATAGTTACTATTCCCTCAGAAAGGGCGGTAAGACGCTCGGAGATAAGTTTTGCGTGAATCTCACGCTCTACCTGTTCCTGATTGCTCATACCTTCTGCACGCTTCATTGCTGAAGGAGTGGCAAGCACGGCGAGTTTACGAGGAATAAGCAGGTTAACGGCGTGCCCGTCTGACACGTCAATAACGCTTCCTGCACGGCCCATATTTTTCACATCTTTAAGTAGTACAACTTTCATATAGCTACATCCTACCTTTTTGGAGCATGGTGCGCAAATTACGCTATACTCCACGTATGAAAGCGCGTTCTTCCCCTAGAGATTTAGACGAACTTATCTTCCAAGCAGCTATGTATTGGCGTATCGCCTATGGAACCGTTCGGGTATACATTGGTTACAAATTTCTCTCCCTAATAGGAGTACCAGCCATAGACGTATACCGTCGGGTGTTCCGGAATGAACTTACTGACGATCCACAAGACCATATTTTTAGTTTCCTAGCACACTCACTTACACAGCAGGGATTCTCTATAACGTATTTCTTAGCTGCTCACTTTCTATTCTGGGGTGTGATCGATATCGTTCTTTCCTACACCATGATTCGTCATCATCTTTGGGCTTTTACGACGAGCATCGCACTTATTATTCTCTTTATGTTCTATGAGATATATCGGTTCACTCACACTCACTCACTCATACTTCTTGCCTTTATCGTTACAGACGTATTTTTCGTATATCTCATCAGACACGAATACGAGAAACTTAAAGTGAGAAAAGCACGCGCTCTAGCCAAGAAGGGAGAGAATGACGGCAATGCCAGCGACCGTCATTAGTGCAATAGTGACCCACCCAATTCCAGTTAGGAAAGGTTTGTTTGTATGCTCTCTCATAACCTCTTTATTACTGCTTAACCGTACGATAAAGAATAGAACGACTGGAGATACGATACCGTTTCCTATCGCGGCATAAATAAGAGCGTGAATAGGATCAAGACCAATAAAATTAAAGAGTATTCCAAGAACCATTGAAACAATAATCACGCCATAGAACGCGTAGGCCTCATTTAGTTTTCGATAGAGCCCGTGCTTCCATCCAAAACATTCTGAAAGCGCGTATGAGGTAGATCCGGCAAGCACGGGGATGGCGAGCATTCCTGTACCGATAATACCTATGGCAAACAGGAAGTACGCTGCGTCACCTGCCAACGGCCGTAGTGCAAGAGCCGCATCTGCAGCGCTCGTAATGTTTGTTATTCCATGCGTATAGAGCGTACCGGCGCAGGCCGCGATAATAAAGAACATAACCAAGTTAGAGAAAAACATACCGGTCCACACGTCTGAACGCATGTTCTTAAGCGTCTGTACTGATGGTTTTTGATGCCATCCTGTTTCTTCTTTGTGGGTACGCAAGGTTCGCTCTTCAACCTCCTGTGAGGTTTGCCAAAAGAAAAGGTAGGGGGAGATAGTAGTACCGAGGATGGCACATACCAGGAATATCTGATCTTTACTAAAAACGAAGGTGGGGCGCGTTGCGTGAAGCACAATAGCTTGCCAATCTAAATTACTAAGAAGCGCTGAAAAGACATACGCAAGTAAAATGAAGGCGAGGTATTTAAGATAGCGCGCGTAGCGCGCATACGTAGTAAATATCTGGAGCAGTAAACTCACGACGGCAAAGCCGACAACAATAAACGCAAAATGAGAATTCGGAAAGATGAGCTGAACGCCCTGTGCCATAGCTCCAAGGTCGGCACCTATATTAAATGCGTTCGCGGCAAAGAGTAGTGCCGTGACCAGATACAGTGCGTTCTTTGAGTAGTGATGGCGGATATTAGCTGCCAATCCTCTTCCCGTTACGATACCAATACGGGCACACATCTCCTGCACTACAGCCATCAGCGGAAACGTAAACCACGAAAGCCATAAAAGCTGGAATCCGTATTTCGCGCCGGCCTGTGAATAGGTGGCGATTCCTGAAGGATCATCGTCAGAGGCGCCCGTGACCAATCCCGGACCAAGCGTACTCCAGTACTTCCCTGCTACCTTAAAGGGGCGTTTGCTAATAAGTTTTTCCTCAAATACCTGCGCTTCTTCAATTCCCTTTTCGAGTAATTCGGCGGGCTCAGAAAAAATGCGTTCAACAAGGGGTTCTTTTTTAGCCATACAGACTTACTAAGTATAGCGAAGAAAAGTAACTACTTTCCAGTTGTTAAAAATTCAACAGCTCGTGCAGCCTGAGGATCTTTTCCTGCGACAACATCGTCATGGGTACGTTCAACCTTAATGTCTGGAGTAAGACCTCCATCAGAGATAGACCGTCCTGAAGGAGTTAACCAGCGAGCAACCGTGACCTTAAGTGATGCCTTACCAATACTTACCAATTCTTGAACTGACCCTTTACCAAATGAACGTGTTCCGATAAGCGTTGCCATATGAGTATCCTGAAGGGCTCCGGCAAATATTTCAGATGCTGAGGCTGAACCCTGGTCAATAAGTACTACTACCTTGGTGCCGGATGGAAGCCCGCCAGTACCAATACTTTTGTGTACCTGATTTTCTTGAGTACCTTTATAGTCTTCGGTTACGACTGCAGTTCCAGAGGGAAGGAAGTGACTTGCCATGCGTACTGCCGCTTCAAGGTATCCGCCAGGATTTCCACGAAGATCAATAACCAGTTTCCTACTGCCTGACTTCTGGAATTCAGCGAATGCACCATCGAAGAGATCAGAAGAATTGGCACTAAACTCATAGAGCGCGATAGTGTAAACACCCGTCTTAGGATCAAATGAAGGATTAATAGTGGGAACCTGAATAGTGTCTCGAACAACTTTAATATCCTTCGCCGTTCCTGCACGCAGTACGGTAAACGTTACCGTTGAGCCCTTAGGTCCACGAATAAGCTTTACCGCTTCATCAGTTGATATGCCGTCAGTTGATTTCTTATCAATGGCGAGAACGAGATCTCCTGCTAAGATACCGGCCTTCTCTGCAGGCGTTCCTTTAAGTGGAGCAATGACGGTAAGTATGCCCTGCGCATTAACGCCAATTTCCATTCCCACTCCACTAAAGTTTCCGGCAATAGTGTCACTAAAGAGTTTTGCTTGTTCAGGAGGAAAGAAAACGGTATACGGATCACCATATGCCGCAACAAGGCCTTGTATGGCTCCATATATTTCACTTTGCGATGTTGCAGGTGTAGCTGACGCATGCGTTTGTACAAAGCGTGACTGTAGAACGTTATATACCTTCCAGAAGTCACTAAAATTAAGTTCTGAACTTGGTGTTGCATCCAAACCATCACCAATGAGTGGAACATTGGCAAGTACCTTCGCGCCGCCTCCGGCGGCGCCGACCGTAAGTCCTCCTAAGAACCCAAGACTAAGTACAAGGGCAAAGAGTACTCCAACTTTAAGCGTCTTGCCGAAGCGACGAGACGACGCCGTAGGGGGTACTACTGAATCTTCATTAAAGAGGTGTTGTTCTTCGAGCTGATCTTCCATGTATGGAGGCATGATACCATACGCACATATGATTACGCGCTACGAGATGAGTGGTACTACGTGGGTAGATCTTGAATCTCCAACGCGCTCTGAACTTCAGGAAATAATCACTGAATTTGCTATTGATTCACGTGTTGAGGAGGAAATTGTCTCGCCTACTCCCTACCCACTCGTCGTGGATACGGAAAATTACGTGTATCTCGTGCTCCACTTCCCTACTACTGATCCCAATGGTGGTGCAAAAAGCCAGGAAATTGATTTTATTGCAGGAAAGAACTTTCTCATAACCTGCCGCTATGAAGTGATAACCACTATCCACAGCATGCATAAGGTGTTTGAGTCAGAGGAACTGCTCGGCATGATGAAAAAGAAACCAAGTACTGCAGATATAATCGAACGAATTCTTCGCCAACTCTATTCATCAATCAGTGAGGAAGCTGAACAGTTCTCCCGCATGCTTGAACGCATTGAAGAAGACATCTTTAGTGGGCGTGAGCGTGCTACGGTTCGAAATATCTCTCTGGTAGGACGAGTGCTACTACGCTTCGACACAACACTAGCCCGCCACACTGAGCCATTGAAAGAATTCTTAAAACAGCTTTCAACACCAGCGTTCTTTGGTAAAAAGTTTGAAGAGCACGCAGCGCATATTGAAGCTGAACACATTCATGCAATAAACGTAGTGTCTTCGTATAGAGAGGTTTCTGCAGAGCTTCGTGACACAAATGACTCAATGCTCTCAACTGCTCAGAATGAGATCATTCAGCGCCTAACCATCATTACGTTTGCCGCAGTCCCCCTTACGGTTATAACGGGTCTGTTTGGAATGAGTATTGGTGGAATACCTCTTGCCCAATCACAGAATGCATTTTGGATCGTCGTGGCTAGCATGGCCGTAGTAGTCCTTGGTCTCCTCGTATATTTCAAGGTTAAAAAGTGGATTTAACGATCCGTACCTGTGGTACGGTATACCTATATGTGGCCGTTTTCTCGTGCAGCAAAAGAATTACGTGGTGGTCAGGTATTTTTGACTAATACCCTCGGAGGGACGAAGCAAAGCTTCGTCCCTCAAAAACCAGGACACGTAACCCTATATTCATGTGGGCCAACCGTATACAGTCAGGCTCATATCGGTAACCTTCGCCCGTACGTTATGGCAGACACGCTTGCGCGTGTACTAGCTCAAAACGGTCTTCACGTACGCCGCGTTATTAACATTACGGACGTTGGGCACCTCACGGGTGATAACGAAGGTGATGCAAACAGCGGTGAAGATCGTATGGAAAAGAGTGCACGAGAAAGTGGTCGCGCACCGGGTGATATCGCTGCGCATATTACAAAACTTTTCCTCGAAGATATTAGTGCACTCAACATCCCCACAAAGGACATACTCTTCCCTCACGCCACGCAGTATATTCCTGAACAGATTGCACTCGTTACTGCACTTGAAAGCAAAGGTCACACCTACCGCACGCATGATGGTATTTATTTTGACGTAAGTACCTTTCCTGAATACGGCAAACTCGGAAATATTCCTCAAGACATAGTTAAGTCAGGTACTGCAGGAAATGTTGCAGACCGCGTAGCTCTCGCAGGTCGTGCTCGTATTAAGGAGAATGCGGAGAAACGAAATCCTGCGGATTTCGCTTTGTGGAAATTCTCACCACCAGGCGTCGTACGCCAGCAGGAATGGCCTTCACCGTGGGGTCGCGGCTTCCCCGGATGGCACATTGAGTGTTCGGCTATGAGTAAGTCATTACTCGGTACAGAGATTGATATTCATACGGGAGGTATGGATCATATTCCCGTACACCACAATAATGAAATTGCACAGTCGGAAAGCGTAAGCGGACGAGTCTTTGCAAAGTATTGGCTCCATTCTGCGTTCTTGACCGTAGAGGACGAACGCATTGGGAAATCTGTCGGGAACGCACTCTATCTTTCTGACCTTACGGCACGCGGGTTTCATCCACTCACCCTTCGATACTTATTTCTTCAAGCAAACTACCGCACCCCTCTTTCATTTTCATGGGAAGCGCTAACCGCATCCTCGGAAGCACTCCATCGACTCTGGAACATAGCGCAAAGTTTTAAGAAAGAATCAAAAGGTGTAGCCGTATATAGTGAGGAAAGCGAACGTATTCGGGCACTCGCCGCCGACGACCTAAGTACCCCAAGAGTCATCGCCTCATTATGGGAAGTTGTTCGTAGCGATGAACTCTCCCCAAAGAAAATATGGGGTGCTATTGAAACAGCAGAAGCAGTACTTGGTCTTTCGCTTACTAATCCACCTCACGCTTCTTCAATACAGACTCCGATCCCTGCTGATGTCGTACAGATGGCACATGAGCGTGAAGCTGCACGTCAGGCTCAGGACTACGCTCGCGCAGATGAGCTCCGTATCCACATCGAAAACAGGGGATATGCTGTGGAAGACTCTGCGACCGGACCCAAAATACATACTAAATAGACCAAACACCCTTCACGCGTAGAGCGTGCTATCCAAACAGGTAGGACTTGGTAAAATAGAAGGATGGCTGACTACGCACTGCGCATCCCTCCTCAAAGTCTCGAATCTGAGCGCGGTCTATTAGGTTCCCTTCTACTAAAGCCGGAGGCAATACATGACGTCTCTGATACCGTTCACGCTGATTCTTTTTATGCAGAGAAACACCGCACCATTTTCGAAGGTATGCGTGAACTCTCAGACCGTGGTGAACCGATAGATATTCTTAGTCTTTCCGAGAGGCTTCAAGGAAAAGGAATGCTTGAGCGCTGTGGTGGACGCGCGTACATTGCAGAGCTTGCAAGTTCAGCACCTGCAGCAGGAAACTTTGCACACTATGCCGAACTCGTGACGCGTAAGTCCACCATGCGTTCACTGATTGAGGCTTCCCATAACATTGCAGAAGCCGCATATGAGGAAAGTCGTGACACCGCAGAAGTGCTTGATGAGGCAGAGAAAATGATCTATGCGATAGGTAACGCGTCTGCGTCTCACAAGTTTATTGCTATTGGTGACAAACTTGAGAATGCCTGGGAGCGTATTGCTGCTAACGCTGGAAAAGATGGCTCTGTGAGAGGTGTACCCACTGGCTACCCTGACCTTGATAACCTCCTTTCAGGACTCCATAAGTCTGATCTCATCATTCTTGCTGCGCGTCCGTCTGTTGGTAAGACCTCTCTTGCACTGGATATTGCGCGCCATGCAGCGGTTCGCAATAACATACCTGTCGGAATCTTCTCTCTTGAAATGAGCGCCGAGCAGTTAGTGGACCGTATGCTTTCTGCGGAGTCATACGTTAACTCGTGGAAAATTCGTACCGGAGCGGTGCATGAAGAAGCGGATTTTGAACGTATTCGTGACGCGCTCGAAACACTTTCTAAAGCTCCTATTTATATTGATGACAAGGCAGGAAACAACATTCTTTCTATGCGCGCTGTCGCGCGTCGATTAAAGCGTGAACGAGGTATTGGACTCATTGTCGTCGACTACCTTCAGCTCATGGCACCCACAAACACCAAACAGTCAGATTCCATGGTGCAGCAGGTTACTGAGATCTCTCGCTCACTCAAATCACTTGCCCGTGAACTTGAGGTACCGGTATTAGCTCTCTCTCAGCTATCTCGTGCCGTTGAGCAGCGCGGAGGTAAGCCTCGTCTCTCTGACCTTCGTGATTCGGGTTGTATTACGGGCGACACACTCATTCAGCGTGCTGACACGGGAGAGCGCATTCCTATTAAAGAACTCGTTGGTCAAACAAATGTACCTATCGTTTCAATGGATGCTGCATATCACCTCCGCCCTATGCTCGCCTCAAAATTCTTTTCAAGTGGTGAAAAGCAGATATTCGAAATGACTCTGCGAAGTGGGCGTACGGTAAAGGCATCAGGAAACCATAAGTTTCTCACTATGGCTGGGTGGCAGTCTCTCGACTCGCTTACTGAAGGAGAACGCCTTGCTACGCCGCGCCTGCTCACCGCTGATGCACCGCTATCAAAACTTTCAGTGGATGAACTTACGCTACTAGCTCACCTCCTAGGTGATGGCTGTGTTCTTCCCCGCCAACCTATCCACTACACGAGCGCTGACCCGAAGAACCTCGATGCTGTTGAGAAAGCAGCCCGTGCACTTTTTGGTATTACACCCCGCCGCGTCCAGCAGAAGAATTGGTGGCATACGTATCTTCCCTCTCCATACCGTCTAACCCATAGGAAACATAACCCTATTACTGACTGGTACCGTTCACTTGGCATTTCACCGGTACGTTCGTACGAAAAACGAATTCCTCAAGCGGTGTTTGCTTCAGATAGTAAATCTATACAGTTGTTCCTACACCACCTATGGGCAACTGATGGAAATATTTCGTGGAAAAATCTCGAAGGTCGAAAACCATCAGCTGCAATTTATTATGCGAGCACCAGTCGTGGTATGGCAGAAGACGTTCAACACCTTCTTCTCCGTCTTGGTATTTGGAGTACGGTACGCATCATGAATAAAAAAGGATACCGTCCTTGTTACCAAGTACATGTCCAGAGTACCCCTGTTCAGCAGCGTTTCCTTGAGCTTGTTGGTTCATATGGAGCCCGTGGCGCTATCGTGAAAGATTTGCAAAAGGCACTCGCAGAGATTGCCCCACTTCCAAACACTGACACCATCCCTCAGGAAGTGTGGGACTTAGTTGGCGAAGAAAAGACAAAGGCAGGCATGAGCTGGAGAGATATTGCCGGTGAACTACACACTTCGTATAACGGCTCAGCACTTATGGCCACGAGCGTCTCCCGTACTCGTCTCGCAAAAGTAGCGAAAGCAGTAAAGAGTGACCGTCTAGTACATCTCGCTGAATCAGATTTGTATTGGGATGAAATATCTTCTATCACGCCACTTGGAGTAGAAGAGGTGTTTGATGCTACCGTGCCCGGCACCCACAACTTTGTTGCAGGTGATATTATTGTCCATAACTCGATTGAGCAAGATGCGGACGTGGTTATGTTCATCCACCGCGAAGACCGCACAAAAGAAGATAGCGAACGAAAGAACATCGCAGAGATTCTTGTAGAGAAGCATCGTAACGGTCCTACCGGAAAGATTGAACTGTACTTTGATGAGAAGCGTACAAGCTACATGCCGATGGATAAATCAGGGTATGGTGACCTCGCAAGCGAATTTTAACTATGGACCGCGTTGATGAACTCGCTCGTGCCTTTGAACGTTTTCCCGGCATTGGTACCCGCCAAGCAAAACGTTTTGTATATCACCTCTTAGCATCGACATCAGGCGACCGCACTCGTCTAGCTGATCTCATAAGCTCCATCGGCTCCTCAGTGAAGCAGTGCTCTGAATGCCGACGCTTTTGGAGTGGTTCAGGAGAACTTTGTACGTACTGTGCAGATACTAACCGCAGTGATGCGCAGCTTATGCTTGTGGAGCGAGACCAGGATCTTTTAGCCATGGAGCGCGCAGGTTCGTATCGTGGACGCTACTTCGTACTGGGCGGTGTACTCACGCTTTCAGGCAAAGGCGCTATTCGTGAACGTGAGCTTGTAGAGCGTGTTGAGCGCCGTAGTAAGGCAGGGCTTGAGGAGATTATTCTAGCTCTTTCAGCGACGAGCGAAGGCGAACACACGAGTGATCATATCCGTGCCCTCCTGCAGCCGCTGCGCGGCCATGTACGCCTCTTTGAGCTAGGGCGTGGACTCGCTACGGGCTCAGAGCTTGAATATGCTGACAAAGAGACGCTCTCTGCTGCATTTGTGAATCGTAAGGAAACATAAATACTTGACAAAATTGCTTATATAGTGTTAATATACTACTTGATCTTCTCATTGGAGAAATTGAGATGAGCCAGGGCAAACGTCAGCTTCTTGCTGGCAAACGTGCTCATATCGAGCACATCTTAAGAACCCAAGATCGTCCAAAGGGATATGTTGATCTTAAAATAACCCGAGTACTTCCTGCACTAAGGCGTGCTGAAGCAAAAATAGACGAGGGTACCTATGGTATCTGTGACGACTGTAACCAAGCTATAGCAAAAAAACGTCTTAAGGTTGCACCGGGTGCGACAAGATGCGTTTCGTGTCAGAAAATATTCGAAGATTCCTATACCTAGGCCATGTACCCAATTCAGTACATGGCTTTTTCTTTTATTTAGTGACTGCATCGCTGGCGCGAAGATAGGTTCTGTATACAAAAACCGGCTTACGTTTTTCAGGCGCTTCATTGTTGTAGTCGTACAAAGCATCGAGCTCATCCTCAGTTAAGTCAGTGTGGTTCATTGCTTTAATTGGTATGCGGATAGTCACAAACTGAATCGCCTCAAGCGGAACAAAACCTGCTGCTGCACGAACACGCGAACGGTCTACACCATTAAAAACACGTTCTGAATCATTTAGTTGTTCAAAGTAAAAATCGGCTGGTTTCTCAAAGCCATATACAGCAACAACATTATCTTTATGGCTGAAACCTTCTAGGTAAGCATTATCCAGACCACGAGTCCCGTCAATTGAAGGATTCCATTCAACTGAATTTGCATAAGGAGTACCACCAACAAACGATAGCGCTATTGGTTCCCGATTTCGAATGAGATCCACTAGCTTATCTGGATCCTCTCTGCGTACAATAAGACGGTCTGTGGGTAAGTCAGTGAGCAAAGAATTCTGATTCTTTGCAAGGACAAATTCATCTACTGAGTCGAGGCATTGCAATAATTCTTTGGCAGACTCTCGAGTCTTTATGATTTCTGGAGTATCCATAGATGAAATTACTTCAGAATCATGAGATCGTGAATTCGAACGTGCACCAAAAGCTTCGAAATTGCTCATTAGCGATACTTTACCACAAAAGAACGCGCTCCTAAGGGAGCGCGTTCTTTTGTGAATGGTATCTTACCCGAGTGAGTCAATCTTAACCTTGATCTCAGGCTGCTTGTGGCCACGGCGCTTGAGGTAGCGACTCTTAGCCTTGTACTTAACCACCTCAACCTTCTTAGCGCGACCAACAGACTGCACCGTGGCAGTTACTTTTGCGCCAGAAATGAAGGGAGTACCGATGGTGAGTTTTTCACCTTTTTCGGTCATAAGCACCTCATCAAAGGTAATAGAATCACCTTTTTTAACGTCCTGCGTAAGGGATCCGCGGCCGAGTTTCTCGATGGTAATGGTGTACCCCTCAGAAACTACGTACTGCTTTCCACCGGTCTTAATTACTGCAACTTCCATAATAGGACCATTTTACGGGATTATATATAAAAAGCAACCCTGCTGCATCTAGCTAAAGTCCTCCTCCCCCGGCTTATCCAAAAGCTCCAGATCAAGGCCTATTTTACTACCATCAATACGGTATACATCCTTCTCAATCTTCCCGAACTCCTTACTACTGCTGTTGTAGTGCGAAATGGTGGTACCGAGCGCCGCCCCAAGCTTTTTGTGGTATTCCTGGTACGCTCCCAGGTGCTTTCCAAGCTCTCCAACGCGTTTCTGAATCTCTTCGGCCTGCTTCTCAATCTGAAGCGCCTTAAGGCCCTGCATGACCGTCTGGAGGTACGCAAGGAATGACGTAGGCGAGACAATGATCACTTTGTACTTCCCTGCAGCCCGCTGGATGAGATTTTCTTCTTCTCCTGCACCGACTGCGTTCGTCAGAAGATCATAGTAGATTCCTTCTGAAGGAATAAACATAAAGGCAAAGTCCATCGTTCCCTCTTCAGGGCGAATATACTTTGCCGTTTCGGTAATACGAACTTTGAGGTCGCTTACGAATGCTTTTTCGAGCGCAATGCGCTCTGCGCCGTCTGCGTGAATATACCGATTGTAATTATCGAGCGAAAACTTTGAGTCGATAGGCACAATCTTATCGTTCACAAAGACGGCAGCGTCCACAATCTCTCCATTTTCAAACGGATACTGCATCTTATACATTCCTGGTGGCAAGACGTTCTTAAGTACGGTCTCTAGATAGTATTCACCCAAAATGCCGCGCTGTTTTGGATTCTTAAGAATATCTTGAAGAGACTTCAGCTGTTCAGCAAACTTCCCTGTTTCGCGTCCAATCTCCTTCACGCTCGTAATCTCCTCTGTAATCTCGCGAATAAGCTTTGAAGATTCTCCAAGCTGATTACGCATAGACTCATTCATCTGCTTAGAAGACTCGCTCATACGGTTGTCCATGGAGCGTTCAAGGCTCTCAAGCTGTTTCTGGAGAAGTAGCATGCCAGTATCATCCTTTGGCGTTTCAGGTTTTTCCTGACGCTTAGCAATTATGTATAAACCAATACCTTGAACCAGTACCAGTGTTAAAACAAGCATTCCCATTGAGAAAAAAGTCATGCTCTTAGTATACCGACTTCAGGAGAATTTGAGAAAAATATCTTTTCCACAGGACAAGTGTTCTGAAAAAAGGTAAAGTGAATATATTCCATTGCGGCGCGAAAGCGCCGCAAGATATTTTTTTCCGCCATAACTGTTCCTTTCTATGCTGTACCGCATTCCTCTTACTGTTAGTGATCAAGAACCTCCTGCTTCCAAGACTGATACCGAACGTCTTGCGCGCCTTCACTTTCATCTAAAATCGGGAGATTATTTCCCGACGCTCGCTACCATACTGGGGTTTGTTGAAGAAACTGTGAGCTCTATTGATTCCGGTCCGAGCGGTATGCCTGCGCTGGAGCGTGAGCTTATACACAGCGTTCGAAAAGACCTTATGTACCTCCACACGTACTACCATATAGAACTAAAGTCACGGAAAAGCTAAGTTCTAGGGCGTGATACACTCTGGCTATATGATTCACGAACACATAAAAGCAGGAATTCCCAACGCCCTTCGCGCTAGAGATCAGGTTACCCTTCGTACCTACCGCTCCCTTGCTACCGCTATGACAAATGAGGTGGTGGCTAAAAAGCGTAAGCCTGACGAATTTCTTACGGACGAAGAGGCGTTAGTTGTGGTGAAGCGCGCTGCTAACCAGCGCAAAGACTCAATCCAGCAATTTGAAGCAGGTGGACGCCCAGAACTCGCTGAGCCTGAGAAGGAAGAACTTGCCGTTCTTGAAGCACTTTTGCCTGAGCAAATGGGTCGTGAAGCAGTTGAGGAAGTAGTTAGAGCAACGATGCTTGAGCTTGGCGTTACAGACAAATCAGGCGCAGGTAAACTTACCGGAACCATCATGGGAAAGCTCAAAGGTCAGGCTGACGGTGGCATGGTGAAAGAAGTTGTTGATTCTCTTCTTTCCTAACAAGTGACCCTTCCTCGAGTGCAATTCCCTTTTAAAGCCTCGGCACCTACCTCTACCAAGGCAACCCAGGAGAGCCTGATTGAGTGGTAACGATGTTCGTACCTCCGAGGTGATCAGGATGTATCCAGTAGGTGGTGGTAGTGCCTGTTTTGTTTGAGATAGAGGCAATGAGTGAACCGTTGGCGTATATATCTTTCTCGGTGGTGGTACCCGTGAGGGTGTAGTACTGGTTGGGGTAGGTGGAGGTGGTTTCATGCAGCTCCTGAAACCGGCATGATAAGATTCTGCATCGAATCTAATCTTGATCGAACTAGACTTATTGCTAAACTAAAGCTTGAAAAGAAGGATTCTGTGAAAGTAGAAAAGATAATTTGGGACGAATATGAGAATCTACGTGAACCAAACAAATTACAGAAATAATCTATAGCACCTCTTTTACATCAAGAATTGATTTGGAATTTGGGACATACAGAAATTCATAAGTTTTTCCATCTGGCTGTAAAGCAGGAAAATGGAAATACATAGTCCAGTCGCCAGAATTACTCTCTAGTTTAATTCCCTGTATACAGGTTCCAACACAACTCCATATGTCGTGATCAGAGCGAGTTATTTTATCTGTTAGTACCAATGGTTCACCATTTTTGAGGAGAAAATTAATATCTTTAATCTGATCAATAACTATTAGTGGAAAAGATATTGCAATCAATAAAACTATAAATCCCTTTATTGCATATCTAATTTTCTTCATTGGCTTTTCTTCATAAAGACGAATCCCTATTGTAGTAACTGGAGGATCAGCCCTAGGATCAACTAATATCCAAACTAATAGCAGGAAGCCGAAGAAGTAAAAGACTGTTATTGCTATCACTCTGCCCAGCCACTCAGGACTTACTAAATACGTAGTAAGGAAAGGCAGAACTAAACCCAAGAATATTATGAGAGGAGTTGCGAATTTATATGGTTTTATTTTTTTCATAAATTTCTACTTTTTCTTTGGGGAGCTCGAGATGGTTGGTGTTTTCACTTTTATTTTACCAGACCCTGAACCAGTAGCAGTGGTGTAGGAATAGTAAATATACTTAGACGTATATTGAATCACCGCATCAGTTACTGACTGTGGTATTGAGCCAACACCAATAGAACCCAATGCTTTCGTTGCCGTTTTCCCTGACACGTTCTGAATCGTGCCATTACTATACTTTGTGACGATTTGTTGAGTTACAGCAGAAAGACTATTCCTACCTGAACTTACCCCAGGAACCTTAATAGCCCCTCCTACCTTACCGAGTACTCCTCCAGCGATACTGTTAGTAACAATTCTTCTTGGATTAAAGGAACCTAGGTAATCGTCTGAGCCAATACCGTTCAAAACCTCTGTTGTAAGTTCTTGGGTTCCCGACGTAATAGCACCTGATCCAAATGCTCCTGCACCAGTTAAGAGTGATAGACCGCCTGCCGCTCCGCCAACTGCTGCGCCTGAATAGTCTTGCCAGGAGCTTCTATTCCCTGTTACCAAATCTGTAATTCCCAGAGCGCCAACGTTTGCCAGGGCACCAACTCCACCAAAAGCTACCGGGATGAGAAATGCAAAGTCTCCATTCGGATCCTTATATACAATTGGGTTGTCATTTGCATACGAATAAGAGTTAAGCGTCTGAGGATTCGTGAGATTCTGAGCCATCGGGTTTCCTAAGAAAGTTGGGTCTTGGGAGAGGAATTGTCCCCTGGCTGGATCCTGATACCTTGCATTGAGATAATTGAGCTGAGTAGCTCCATCATACTCCTGCCCAATATACTTCTTAGACTGATCATACGTAGTATTGGTGGTATCTGAGCGTAGTGCTCCATAGGGGAAATAGGTAGTGTTTTCAATGGGAGAGCCTGATTGAGTGGTAACGATGTTTGTACCTCCGAGGTGATCAGGATGTATCCAGTAGGTGGTGGTAGTGCCCGTCTTGTTTGAGATAGAGGCAATGAGGGAGCCGTTGGCGTAGAGGTCTTTCTCGGTGGTGGTACCAGTGAGGGTGTAGTACTGGTTGGGGTAGGTGGAGGTGGTTGAGCCCACGGTGAGTTGTACCCGGGAGCCTTGGGCGTCGTAGGTGTAGGAAGAGGTGGTGGAGGCTGTGCTGGAAGTTAGGAGCTGGTTCTGGTAGTTGAAGGTATGGGTGGTGGAGCCCACCGTGGTTAGATTCCCGTTCGTATCGTATGCGTAGGTAGTGGAGCCGATGGAGGTTACGGCATGGGCATTTGCATAACTTGCTCCTTGGTTGCCTTGGTAGAGGTAGGTGCCGAGGTTTGATTTGTTGGTTATGTTTCCAATTGGATCATAGGTATAGGTTTCTGATGTTGACGCGGTGCCAAAGGCAGTTTCCGGTCCGACGGTATAGAAGCTCGTGGGGGTATTCTGATTTTGATAGAGCGCAGCAACTCGGGCATCGGTGGTGGAAGCGCTTGAAATGTGGAGTTCGTCGAGGTCACCGGCATAGTATTTATCACCATACGGAGAGTTTCGATATGTTCCTATATGAAGAACATCGTACGTAGAGTTGTACATACTGGTGATGTTTGTGTTTGTGTTTGTTGCCTGCAAAACACCATTTATATATATTTTCGCGGTTCCCGTGCCATTCCACGTGGCCGTAACGTAATACCATGTGCCGGGTGTAAGTGTTTGACTGGTATTAAATTCAAGACGCTCTGAGTACCCGCTTCCTGCAGACTTGTACACGGAAAAGTAAACCGTGCCGGTGTCATTAGTATCTAACAAATAGGACCAATCGTATCCACTGTTGTATCTTCCATAGCTTACTATTGAGCGCTCACCGTTTACGGCACTTGGCCGTAGCCACGCTGAAATAGTGAGCGCAGGAAGCGCATCAGTGGCAGTAGTCGAACTGAAGGATTGAAGAATGTCTGGCAGATTATCGTTATTTATATCTTCAAGCCGAGTGTTTGCATCTGCGTTATTCGTTACAAAATCTATTGGAGCATTCCAGGTACTAGAAGCTGTCCACCCGGCACCATTGTTTATATACGCATTACTTGTACCGGTGTTTGATTTAACAATATCAGCAAGTCCATCGCCGTTAAGATCTAGAATACGGACTCCTGGGTCTGGGTCAGTTGCACCCGCTATGAGAATTGGACTATTCCATGTAATAGAAGCTGTCCACCCGGCACCATTGTTTATATACGTTGCAATAGTTGTACTTCCAGAACTCGTAAACGCTTGGACTATGTCGGTAAGTCCGTCGCCGTTAACGTCAGTAAGTCGCGCTCCTTTTCCATACAGATATATAGGAGGTGTCCAGGTAGTTGAATGTGTCCATCCTGTAGCAGTTTTTAGATATGCCGTATTATTTGAAACATTTGGATCAGATTCTAAGACATCAACCAGACCATCACCATTAAGATCTGCGAGGTACGTTGCGGCATCAAATATAATAGGTGGCTGTGGTGTAGATACTTGTTCCCAATTCTTTTCCGTAACTTTGTAGGTAAATTGTGTTGCTGGCAGAGTCGTTGTTGTACCTAGGGCGCTTACTCCAGACTGGATTATCGAATTCAACGTGGAGCGGTATCCATTATCACCTGTTCCATACCCAAGCATATAGACTTGCGATGTGGTTCCCAATACCTTAGTACTTATTTCGGTAATTAGTTTAGCTGAGACTATAGGAAATCCTGCAACTGATGACGTTGCGACATCAGTTCGAGCTCCAAGCAAAAAATTAACTTCAAAGATTCCAGGCGTCGTTCCGCTACCCGTATACACGATGCGCGACGGATAGATTTGACCAGTATTTTTTGTATACTCGTATGTAATAAAATTATCATTTGTGTCTCTAACTTCTTGAAGCATCCATTTGTACACCTGAGTTGAATCACTTGGATTATCCTGACGAGTAGATGACGACATTCCAAACATATATCGAGTCCCGTTTTTATCCGTTACAATCCACGACGTACTGGTCGCATACTGGTATGTAGTAAACGCACCATTTTCAACTTTTGCCCCATACATATCAGATGACGTTGATGTTTGATACAACTCACCATCAAGTGAGCTGTAGAAATAGTTCTGAGAATAGAGTGAGTCAGTACCTTTTTTATTTATACGTTGTATGTATGGAATACTTACATCCCACCCATATCCAACTGTATTTACTTCTGGACTTTGCTGAGTGGTATATACGAGATTAACTGTTGGCTGTAACTTATTTCTCCCAGGAGGAACTGCTATTGGGTAGGTGTAGTTTAATGAACCAGTTACCGGATCAGGTTCGCCATAGAACCTTGGTTGTATTGTTTTACGAGTAAGGTCAGGCGATTCATTCTCAATCCCCGCTAGTGAGAGTGATTGTGGAGAAAGAATACTTGCTGACTGTTCAGGCTCTGCAACAAGCACATTCTGTTTAATGTCTGGTTCGTTTATCACCGGAGCAGTGATTGGTAAGGCTGGACTGGCATCAGCTTCTTGTGAAATTGAGCTGCTTGAAGAAACTGGTTCTTCTGGAGCTTCTGGTACCTCACTAATAACTTGTGCAAACGTAAGAACTGGTTGCAGTAAAAAAGAAAGGAGCAACACAAATGTTGCTCCTTTCTTGAGTGCTCGCACAGAAGGCTTACGTTTTCTCCGTAACTTCGTTATGAACTTACACTACCACGTCCATCTCTGTGCCTGTCTAGTCAGCATGTTGATAGCATGTTTGTTGACATAGTCTCGTTTATACGGGACTATTTCTTTGGATTTCCATCGAAAGGAGTTACCAGTGCCAAACGTCAATTCACTACCCTACATTAGTGAGTCCGTCGTAGAGGCCGGGCTCGTCTATGGAAAAGAAAAGTTCGGTCTCGATCTGAATCGCGACCTTTTGATACATCTATATGATAAGACGCGTTCTCGTCGCGCCCATACACGCTGCAGCTTTAGAGAGGCACGTGTTTGGGCTCTGGACTCGCGGTTACTCCAACGTGACCCTGAAGAATCCCGGAAATACCAGGCGTACAGTGGCGCTATTGGAAAAATGGGGAGCGAACAACGAAAGCTCTCACAGAAACCTTCCCGCACCCCTCACGTCCGTACTGATCTGGAAAGAATTAAGGATCACGTAATGCTTGGTCCTGATGGACAACAGTTTCAATTCATCTTATCGCAAGGAGGATCTGGAATGAAAATCGCTTCCAAAATACCGAGATCGCCTCGTGCTGTAGTGTTGCAAAAAAAACGGCAAGAACTTGCCGCTAAGCGACGCGACAGCGATCGAGCCAGAGCTGAACTCGCACAAAGGGAACGCGATTACAGCGACGCGTGGGCAGCTATTGAAGCAGAAACGAATTGGCGCAGCATGCGTCAAAGAGCGATCGAAGCGAATGAACATATTGTTCCGCTTGAAACTTGAGAATCAAGAATCCTCTGGACCGCCCCGGCGGTCCAGAATCTTTTATATACTACCTACACATGTCACGAACTCCTCGATTCATCGTTATACAAAAACCACTCGGACAGACTCCTCTTGAGGCTATTCAGGTGTGGAAGCGCACGCATCCTCAGTTTGCTGAAGTCCCGGCAACGTATGCAGGACGGCTTGATCCCATGGCTTCCGGCAAACTTATCGTTCTCTTTGGTGAAGAATGTAAAAAGCGTGATGAGTATACCGGGTGTGATAAGGAGTATGAGATTGAAGTGGTTTTGGATATAAAGACCGACACGGGTGATGCTCTTGGCTTAGCAGATATTTCTACAAATAAAACCGTCACCACGTATGCGGCGCTGCGCGCCGCACTCTCTACACTAACCGGCACCCACACCCTGCCCTACCCGCCATTCTCATCCAAGACGGTTAATGGAAAACCACTCTTTTTATATAGCCTTGAAGGTACCTTGGATTCAATTGAAATTCCCACACACGACGAGTGCATATATTCAATTCATACTCTTACTCAAAAGACTCTTTCAAAAGAGGAGCTGGGTGATCGAATTACCTATATTCTTTCCCAGGCTCCCCTATCCCTGGAGCCCTCAAAAAAATTAGGGGCTGATTTTCGCCAAGATGATGTACGATCCCGATGGGAGAGAGAGTTTAAACAGGTACCCGAACGAGATTTTAGTGTACTCACACTCCGCGTAACCTGTGCGTCAGGCACTTACATGCGTACACTTGCGGAGCGCATTGGAAAAGAACTTGGCACTACGGGTTTTGCCCTATCAATTACGCGAACAAAGATTGGAAGATATTTGAAGTTTGGACCATGGGGCGTGTGGTGTAAGCAATACAGGTAAAGACCGGCAGCTGCGCTGCCGGTCTTTTGACTCCATACGGTATTTCTCACCGAGGTGAGAAAACGGAATACTGTTCATCCTCGAGTTCCGTAAGCCGCGCGATGAGGTCAGTATCCGTAATTTTGGTAAATCGCGGAATCATTTCGCCGTTAGTACCTTTGGGTACCTTTTCCATGAACATAGAAAGCGGCCGATTATCCTCCACTATTCGCCCGAGCTCCAATCCCGCCACATACACCGGAGCCCAGGGGTAAAGTGGGAGATAGTTCACTCGGTACTTATCTTCAGGACCATTATCTTCGGTATAAAAGCCGATGCTTCCCAAAATCCTATACGCATAGTTACGAATATGTGCGTCCTTCACTCCAGGTTTCCTGAAGTCTGGATCATGCTTGTAGTGATAGTAAAAACCGGGCTCCGGAAGTGCTCCAGGGAGCGGGAGTGCATTCTTTTCATTTAGCATAGTAGATTCCTTCCGTATCGAGGATACCATATTAAGAAGCCAGGACGACCACCCGTTCATATTCCTTCTCCGTTACGGGTGTTATAGAAAGTCGGCTTCCGGGGCGCAGTGTCTCCATGCCGCAGGTTAGATCGTCGCTACGTAACTGTGAGATTAACACTGGCTTCTTTAAGACTTTTACAAATGCAATATCGACGAGATACCATACCGGCTTTTCTTTAGTCGCCCGCTTTTCAAAGTAGTGACCTTTTTCATCATACTGAGTTGGGTCGGGATACGGGGTACTTACCACCTTCGCGAGCCCATATACTCCCGGTTCAGCACAGCTTGAGTGGTAAAACAAAATACCATCACCAATCTTCATACCGTCCCTCATATAGTTACGCGCTAAGAAATTCCGTACTCCAGTCCATGCAGTCTTTTTATCAGCTTTAAGGTGCTGTACCCCATAACTCTCTGGTTCTGACTTGATGAGCCAGTATCGTTTTGCGTTCATAGTACTTAGTATACTAAACACGAACTACGATACCCACTACTCATGCGGTGTTTGACTAATTATTATAAATAAAGTATAGTATATTCAGTACCCGTTCATTACATAAGGAGATTACTCGTGGAATTAGGACCATTCCTTATCGGGCCATACGGCACTGCGGACATATTCGCATCGGCCATTACCCTGATGGTGCTTATACTGATTTTTACACTCTATCTCTCAAACGGACCATTCAAACGATCATATGCTAATGCAGGATTTATTCGGGAAGCACTCCTGACACTCTTCATTATCATCCTCGTTACGATCGCCATTATTATGTTGGCGCTCACTGCTATGGTCCTAGGGAAGATTGCAGTCTATATGCTGCTTCCCTTCGCTGCCCTGCTGTCTGTCATGAGCCACTAACGCTCACCACATGCACCACGGTCGGCAATGCCCGACTATACGAAACCCTGCGGCTTCTATAGCCGGGCATTTCCATTTTGTACTAGTGTTAGAAGAGCCTTTTTGGTATAGTGCGAAACACAGACGGTCCCATCGTCTAACGGTTAGGACAGATCCCTCTCACGGATCAAATCGGGGTTCGATTCCCCGTGGGATCACACGAGCAAAGACCACCTTTTGGTGGTCTTTGCATATAGAAGTTCTCTTCATGAAAGCATCATGCACCTCGTACTATTCTTTTGGGATACTACTAAAGATGATATTCAGATATGGCAACAATCATTAATAATCCAGGTGATGATAACGGAAATGGCGCAGGCGGATGGATCATAGCAATCATACTTATTGTCGTGCTTATTCTTCTTGGACTTTTCCTTCTCCCACGATTAAATGGTACGCCTACTGGTACCCCTGCACCAACTACTGAAGGGGTTGGTGATACATCAGTAAATGCTAATACGAATCCTTCTGATGCAAGCCCTATTCTCAACACGAATACAACGGTAACGAGCACTACAACGACGACAAAACCTGCGGCAACCACTACAACTCGATAATCGTTACCGACGCTTCCATTCTGGATCCTGACGAACTAAGTATGTTTGGTCGCTCGGTGTATTGAGAAGAGCCTCAGCAACACGCTCCATACGAACTGATTGTGATCCTTTAACGAGGATCACATCGTGTTTCTGGACTTCCGTTTTAAGAAATACTGCAGCTTCCTTTGAAGTATCAAAATGATGAACTGCGGATTCGGGCATACCGGCTGATATAGCTGCAGTATTCGTTGCACGTGACCGAGCACCAACCGTTACGAGCACATCACATTTCTTGGCTGCATCGGTACCAATACGTTCATGCTCGACTCGTGAGTATCGTCCGAGTTCAAGCATATCTCCGAGCGCGGCAATACGTCGTGAATGTGGCTGTACCTGATGAATAAGCTGGAGGGAAGAAAGTGCTTCTTCTACCGCTGATGGTGAAGCGTTGTAGGAATCATCTAAAATAAGCGAACCGTTTTTACCGGGTATCAGCCGCCCGCGTCCCGCGGGCGGCTGATACGCCTTCACTCCATCGAGTGTTTCTTTTACCGTCATGCCAAGGATACGCCCCACCGCTATGGCTGCAGCAGGAGCTAAGAGCTGAGGACGTCCTAGCGCGCCATATACGGGTATGTCGTATGATGCGCCATCAATGCTAAAGGTACCCTTCATACCAACGACGGTATCGTTTTCAAGAAAAGGTGCATCGCTCAAAATACGTATATCCGCATCAGGAGATGTTCCATATGTTGTGATATGCGCCGTGAGGGGGGCCGCTAATGCACGCGCAAATGTGTCATCAGCACTTACGACAAGGGGAAGCCCTGGCGCAAGCGCATAGGCAGGAGCGAACTCTTCTTCGCGCACTGCAGCAGGAGTGGCGTACGCCTCTACGTGTACCGGCATCTCGGGAAGTCGGGTTACCACAACCACGTCAGGGGTGGCAATCCGTAAAATACGAGCAAGGTCTCCCGGACGATCCGCACCTACTTCAAGTACTAAAATCTTTGGATAGTGATTTGGGAAAAGAATAAGGGCAAACGCTTCGCCAAATACCTTTGCCCAAGCAGGAAAATTAGACCATGGATTTGAGGCTCCTATGATCGTGAGCGGAACGCCGAACTCACTGTTATAACTCTTCTCACTCGCCCGAATATAAAATCGATGATCAAGTACTGCAGCAATAGCATCTTTCGTGGAAGTCTTTCCTACACTCCCCGTAACCATAACTATCTTCGGATGGTACTTGCGTATCACCATGCGGGCGAGAACCGCTAAGGTTGTTGCTACGAAGTTCCGGAGAAAGAGTTTCATGTGCTTGGTGTTGCCGTTACACTGCCCCGATCTGGCGGCAAGTCATAATAATTAATTAAGAAATGCGTGAGATTGATGAAAGGGGTCGTGAGCGTCTCGGAGGCGTATTGTACGCCCTGAGGCTCCTTTGTATAGAGGAGGATGACAAACTCAGGATCTGAGGCGGGAAAGAAACCGAAGAATGAGTGGAAGTAGAGATTCGAATAGTACTTTCCATCTGGACCCGCTATTTGCGCTGTTCCGGTCTTTGCTCCAACACTCATAGTCGGAATCTTTACCGTTCCGTTACCAAGTTTTGTGTCAACAACCTTAACAAGCATTTGCGTCACTTCATCTGCTGCTTTGGGCGAAAAGACTTGTACCGGCGCGCCCCATGAGAGTGACTTAGTAACGCCAGACTGAAGACGAACTGCGGTAGCGATGTGAGGCGTGACGATCTTCCCCCCGTTCGCAATAGCAGAAAGCGCGCGTATAGTTCCAATAGGTGTGGTAGCAATACCCTGTCCAAATGATGCCGTGTCGTATTCAACATCGCGAGGACTGTTCAGGTTATGAATGTCGCCATGAATTTCACTCGGCAGATCAATGCCTGTTTCTGTACCAAAACCAAGCTTTGTGAAATACGACCGGAATCGCTCATGCCCTAAGCGCGTCGCTACAAATGAGGCCCCAACGTTAAGTGACTGTGAAAGAATTTGTTGCATCGGAATAACGCCGCGCGCCTTGAGGTCATAGTTACAAATACGTTTCTTATTTACCTCAATACACCCGGTATCGTTATACGTGGTATCAGGCGTGACAACACCAGCATCAAGACCCGCGGTCATAGTGAGTGCTTTGAAAATAGAACCGAACTCATACCGTTTTTCAACAAGAGGATTACCAAAGTAATCTGCGTCTGCTTGTTGGAAGCGGTTTGGATCAAACGTTGGCACCGTATCGAGCGCGTAAATCTCCCCCGTCTTTGGATTCATAATGATTCCACCAGTCTCCTGGCTACCGTACTGTGAGTTTATCTTCGCGAGTATGTCATCAAGTTTTTTCTGCACCACTGGCTCAATAGACGTAATCACATCACCCTGCTGAGCTGTTCGTGGATCCGCAACCACGCTCGTAAGGTTGGCAAAAAGTTCAGCAAAGAAGTTTCCAAAGACCCCTTCCCCTCCGTGAGCTAAGATGTCGTCGTAGTAACGCTCTAAGCCAAGACGACCCGCAAGAGAATTGTCATTATCATAAGCAATAATACCGACCGACTGTGCTGCCCCTGTTCCTGCTGGATAATCACGCCATCGTTCACGTTCAACAATGACACCAGGGATTTCAAGCGCATCTACTGCCCGCCCCGCTTCATCCGGTACTTTGTGCGCCACGACTTCATACGGATCATTTGTCTTTGCTGCTGAAGCCATGAATGCGGTACGGTCAAGCGTCGGCACATGCTCGAGTATCGTCGTGTATATCTGTTCAGGATTCTTTATACGCTCAGGGTCTATAGCAATAAGAAAACCCGTGGTAAGAGTCGCGGCTGAAATCTCTGTCTTATCTTTACTCGTAAAATAAATAGAACCTCGATCAAAGAGTGTCTGGCTAGAACTTACATACTGACGTTCAGCACGCAGTGAAAATTCCTCACCGTGTACGACTTGGACAAAATACAGACGAACTACAAGAAGAAATGCAATGAGCGCGATACCGGCGGAAACAATACGGAGCCGATAGATTAATGCGCGTCTCATGTTGCTGGCTAATGACTATGGTTAGTTTTTAGCAAACGTCAGATTTGGAAGTGCTGCTGCAGTTACATACTGCACATGAGTTGGTGTGACGAACCCAAGAGAATGGGGGTCGGTTGAGTCAAGCTGAGCAACACCTGCATAATAGGCTCGTTCAAGTTTACTTATCTCCATACGTGAGGTCTGCACATTCTGTGCCAGTTGCGTCTGAAGTGCGGCAAAAAGAATCGCTGAAATCATAAGTGCTACATACACTGCGAGGAGTACTGCGGCCAGTATAGAAAGTGAGGGAATGATTCGAGGACGAGTGAGAGAAAGAGCGTTCATAGGCAAGATAATTACAAAAATGAATAATGACGAGTAAGTGGTTCGAATGCGTCACGCATTGAAACCGAAGCTTCAAAGACCCGCAGCTTCGCACTGCGTGATCGAGGGTTTTGCATCGTCTCTCGTGAGTCCGGGATTATTGGTTTCTTTGAAAGAAGCACTCCTGCACCTCCGTGCGCAGCGTCACGGAACATTGTTTTAACAATACGATCTTCAATACTGTGGAAGGTGATGACGGCGATACGTCCCCCAGGAGTAAGACGCTGCATTGCCGTCGTTAGTCCCTCTCGAAGGGCACCAAGTTCGTCATTTACGGCAATGCGGAGCGCCTGGAATACTTTTGTTGCCGGGTGCAAGCGACGGTGCTGATACCATCCGGGAGTTGAGTTTGCGACCACGTCCGCAAGTGCCTGGGTGGTAAGGATGACTGACTCTTTGCGCGCGCGAACAATACCGCGAGCGATAGACCGTGCGAATTGCTCTTCTCCGTACGTGAAGAAGATATCGGCAAGTGTTTCCTCAGGCGATGAATTAATAATATCTGCCGCTGTCTCAGCTCCTTCCGGTGCACCATACGTCATAAGAAGTGGTTCGTTCGCTCGAAACGAAAAACCTCGGCCTGCCGTGAGATGAAAACTACTCCAGCCAAGGTCGAAGAGGGCTTTGTCGATTCCCTCAATCCCGTTAGCGTCGAGGATGGAGCCAAGATTACGAAAATTATCGTGAGCAAGGATCACGCGGGCTTCAGAGCGAGATTCAGTATGCGCGCGCGAAGCGCGCGCAATAGCATCCTCATCTGCATCAATACCTATCAGGGTCCCTGCACGCGAAAGGGGTTTAAGGAGCGCACGAAAATGCCCTGCTCCGCCAAGCGTCGCATCAACCACCGTATCGGTTGGCTGCACTGAAAGATGTTCAACCACTTCGTTAAAAAGTACGCTCTCGTGAACTTGTTTTTCAGTTGTTTCCATATCTTATGCAAGTGACTCAGCGAATGCGTCTGCATCACGCTCAATCGTTTCGGTATACGTTGTCCACGCATCTTCGTCCCAAAGTTCAACCCGCTCGTTTACTCCAGCCACAACTGCTTTTGTCGCAAGTGTTGCAAATGACTTTAGGTAATCAGGAACGAGAATGCGTCCGGCTGAGTCAACGTCCGCTTCAGAAGCTCCCGAAAGCATCAAGCGGGAAAGACCCCGCCCTGCAGCGCTTCCGGTTGAGTGTTCTGCAAGCTTTGCCGCTTCTTTTTTCCACGCACTTAAGGGGTAGACAAAGAGACAGCGGTCGAGTCCTCGCGTCACAATCACCGTTTTCCCAAGCTCCTTACGAAACTTCGAAGGAACCGAAATACGGTTCTTTGCATCAAATGTGTGACGATATTCTCCGATGAACATATAGGTATAAAAGGAAGCAGAATTCGGTGTATGACACTTTATCCCACTTATATCTCACTATATGCCACTTCATCCCACGTTCATACCACTATCCCCAGAAATACCGCTTATCTAAGCCATTTTTCGAACGTTTGTTCGAAAGCCACTTTTATTCACAATTAAGTGCTTGAGTAATGAGTAAACAGGAGTAGGATGGGGTCTGATTCGAAATTCGTTTCGTTGTACCTAGTTCTTACAAAGAGAGGAGAGTATCGTGACTGAAAACATTAAAAAACTGTATGTCATGCATGCAGAAGAAATGAGAATCTTCAATGTGGGGACCATACTGAGCTCTTTTGGAGCGAATGTAGAATGGCTTCCCATTATCGTTTCGATCCCGCAAGAACTGCGAGATTGCGAACTCATTGCCGTGTTTTGCAGTGAAGGACATTTTCCCAGCCACTCAATCCGGGTCTTAAGATCTTTGGCTGATGCTGAAGAAAAAAACTTTGATGTGCCTGACTGGGTATATGAGTCATGCTTGATTCCGATACAGTCTTGCATCATTATCCGGCCAGAGGCGCTTCAGACTGAAGGTCTCTACACGGCGCTTGCAAACGCACATTACCGTGACTCTGCTACCGGTGTTTGGCGAGGGCCAAAACGCCGTCGCAGTACCTCGAAAAGAGAGCGCTCTGTGCAAAACAGACATGATCGCATGATTGATCGATATGCGCTTCAGTAAGCAAAACGAAGCAGGGCGGCCCATGGGCCGCCCTTTTTCTATACATCACTTTAGATTCTTCTACGCGCCACCAGCTTCTGCTAACCGTGCAAGTGAGAGTTCTCGTGGAAGCGAAGCGAGAAACCATCCAGCTTTAGGTCCAGAAGTGCGATTTAGAAATACTGTGTAGATTGCCCCAAATAGTTCTTTTGGTTCAATGGGAATTTCTGTCTTTAATTCGTGAAGCCTGGCATGCATCTCTTCACCACTTCGTTCAGTTTCAGAAAGATACGAATGCAATGCCCGTAGCGCACTCCTTTGTGCGTCAGTAAGGGCCAGATTTTCAGGAAGTGAGTCCTGTAATACATATTTGAACTGCTCAGGTGCGTACGTTTCGAGCCAGAACTGTGCGTATGTAGCACGCTCCTCCAGGAGCGTGCACTCCTCTTCGGTTAGCGGACTTCCCTTTGCTGCTTCCGCTTCCTGCATACGATTGAGATGCGGCATTTGCACCATAAACGCAAGGAGGCCAAACCGCATCTGCCAATATGCTGGAACTTCTGCCTGGTCTGTTGGCATCTGTGCCAGTGCGTAGATACGCGTAAAATCATCTGCAACACCATCGCGTACCTTAAGCGCTAATTCGTCGTACCAGTCATACATACGAGGAACCGTGTCCCCTTCAGGATCCACGTCAATCTGCTGATTTATATCTTTACCAATAAGTGTGAGGCGGAATTCCGCTGGAGGAAATAGCTGACTCATTTCGTGCGCACTTGATCCTCGCCCTTTTGACGATGACATTTTTTTTCCTCCAACTAAAAAGAATTCATACGGGATATCAAACGGTGGTTCAATGCCAAAAAGTTCTCGCGCAATATGATTCGCCACATCGCGGGAGCCTCCTTTCGTTGAGTGATCTTTTCCTCCTCCCTCGATAGCAACTCCTTGTGCAGCCCACTTAGCAGCCCACTCTGCTTTCCAGAATAACTTTGAACCTCCGCTGAATGGTGATACGCGTCCTACGTGGCCGCACGCAGTAGAGCCATAGGGAGTTTGATCACACGTATATCCAACCGTCTCACCATCAAATTCATACGGGCGCGTAGTTTTTAACTTTCCACAATTTTCACAGACGACAGAAATAGGAAGCCATGTCTCATCTTTTACCGAACCTGATACTTCTTTGAGTATTCTGCGGAGATCATCTGCACGCGTAAGCGCAATACGAATATACTCATCCATTTTCCCTGAGCGATAGAGTTCCGTAGCGCGGTAGTAGGTAGGGGTAAATCCCGCTTTCCTATGCACGGCAACGAACTCTGCTCCGAAGTACTCAGCAAAGTTTTCAAACCCCGGCTCAGGAGACGGTACGGCAAAAAGTGGTTTGCCTAAGTGCTCACTAAAACTCTCTGGTAAATACCCCGGTACGCTATCGAAATCATCGAAATCATTTAATTCATAGCGATACTCGTTCTCAATACCATTCTCTGAAAGAACCTCTGCAATCAAGCCATGTATCGCAACACCGCGCATTGATCCAATGTGAACACGTCCTGACAGCGTCTTTTCATCACGGATAAGGAGCTTCTGACCGCTCGTAATTTCAGCAGCTTTCTTTGTTTGAATATCCTGTACAATGCGGTCGGCCCAAAACATATAGCCAAATACTAGCACAACTTAGTTATTCTCGATGAGAATAGAAAAAGGCCCCGGTGCTATGCACCGGGGCCAAAGTAGTCATTCAGAAGAACTATGCAGCCATGCGCTGTTCGAAATCGAACAGACGCTTTCTCACCTGATCACGAGCGATCGGGTGGTACCCTGCTGCTGCTTTTTTGAAGATGCGCAGTGCATCGTCATACTGGCCACGAGCGCATAGCGCATCGTACAGAGGTATGACGTACACCTGGCGTCCATAGCTGCAGAGAAATGTCTCCACTGCAGGTAGTACCGTATCCACCGGAACTGCTGGCGCCTCGAGACATGCATGCAAATATTCGAATGCAAGCATACCGTTCTCGAGAATCTCACCATACTGCCGCCGAAGCGCTCCATAGAACGATATCGGCGCAGAGCGCGTCAGCTTTGAGAAATAGAGGTCAAATTCTTGAAACCCCCACGAATCAGATCTTTCATCAGGAAGCCTGCCTTCCTGCCCAAGCCACGCTATGTGCTCGGCCTTTGCTGAAGTAATCTCCGGCATGTCTGCTGGCATTCCTGGTTCATAAATCCACGTAGTGATGTCGATAGCCGCGAGGATATCAACACCAAAGTGGTCAGTGAGAAATTCCAGGAATTGTTCCGTGTCCACCGACGTGTAACGAAACGAAGCAATATAGTCACGAAGGAAATTGAACATTTCCCTTTCGCCCACCACTTCCATAATCCTCCACATGAATCCCCCACCTTTGTAGTAGGGGACCCTGCTGAATGAGTCGTCGGGGTTTATACCCTTCAAATCAATCTTCAGACAAGTGAATTCTGGCTTGCCTTCAGCAATGAATTTTGAGATGGCCTTTTCAAGTTCAGCAATGCTCGATGCAACCTGCATGATCATCGATTCCTCGCCGAGTAATTCCCGGATAGCAAGCCACTCGCCGAAGGTTGTAAGGCCTTCGTTGAGCCAGAAATCACCCCAGTGTGCGTTCGTAATCAGGTTGCCGAACCACGAATGAGTCATCTCGTGGATAGTCACGCGGGTTGCGGCATATTCGTTTTCGATCAGCATCGCGTTCATAGACGTCAGGCACGGATGCTCCATTGCGCCGAACGGGTATCCCAGTGCAGGGAGTACGACCGTGTCGTAGTTCCCCCACTGATACGGCCCGAACAAGTCTTCCAGAGTTGCCATAATGTCCGGTGTACGAGCGAGTGCGATCTTCGCCTTATCAATAAGACGTCGATCTGCCCACACTCCGGTACGCTCATCAAACGCATGATGAACGAAGTCGCCGACATTGATGGCGAAAAGATACAGCGGAACGGGAGTATTCATTTCCCATTTCTCCACTGCCCATTCACCTTCTTCAGTTCGTTCCTTGAATTCACCGGCGGCAATAAGGCCGCGCAGTGCTTTCGGCACACGGATGGTCACTGTGTGCTTGAAACGAATATTCGGCGCATCTGCCATTACGAGCGCAGAGCGCCCATTAATGGTTTCAAACTGTGAATACAGTAGCGGGTGGTCGCTTTGTGCCTGCTCTGGCGTAAGCCATTGCAGACCGAGCGCGTCAGGACTGGTGCTCGAGACAATCTCGACTACCTTTCCGTACGGCACGTGAAAGCACACGTCCGATCCAACCACTTCGTCTTCACCGCTTCGGGCAAAGCCAACTTCAGAACCGCCGGCCATAATGGAGATAATCTCCTGGCCCCGGTAGTCGAGGTTAACAAAACCAAACGTATCGAAGGTAATCACTTCACGAACCCGAAGCTGGCGGTTTTCGAAATCAACGGTGATATCGACGTCCGCATGAACGGGCTTCGGTTGATCCAGTTTATGTGCGCTGTGAGGGTCGCTCAAAAACGCAGCATTATTGATTCTGCACATTTCTCTCTCCTGTTGCTAATTCAGAATGACTTTACAAAGCCAGCATTGCTGGCGAACAAGCCAAAAGCACCATACCCCGAAAACCGAGGTATGTACATTACAGCACTAATACGAATATAGGCTTTATCCTACCTTCTCTATAGTATAGGTTTGCTTTCCGTTTGGCGTTTCAAATGTAAAGACATCGTGCTTTTTCTTTCCCATAAGTGCAGCACCAAGCGGTGAGACATGTGAAAGCTTGTGCGCGCGCATATCAGCTTCTTCAGATCCCACAATGAGATACTCGTGCGTGTCGCTTCCCCCTTCTTTCTTAATAACGACGGTTGAACCAAAACCAACAACATCCTTCTTCTTTCCGTCAGTCAAAATGTGTGCACGCTTAACAAGGTCCTCGAGACGACGAATGCGTTCTTCTGTTGCTGCTTGAAGATCCCGCGCTTCCTGATATTCAGCATTTTCTGAAAGATCGCCGAGTGATCGTGCGTACTCAAGGTTCTTTGCAATCTCCGTACGGCGCACTGTTTTAAGATTCTCAAGTTCCTTTACCATCTCATCAAACTTCTCCTGGCTCACCATTGTTTCTTGCTCAGTCATCATATGTAATTAAGGTGAACGTTTTCTCTATTGTACGGGTGTGTCGTCAGCCGTCAATGAGGAGCATCTTTGACTACTGAAAATACTCTGGTGCTGTTTTATGCAGCTCCTGGAGGACCTGGTGGATTGCGTATATTCCTCCGATGGAGTTCCCTGCTGGTCCATGATCCATGAGCACCACGTATACGTACTTAGGCTTATCATAAGGCCAGTAACCGACTGCCCACGAGTTATAGAACTCGTTATGGTACCCAAGCTGTGCCGTACCAGTCTTCCCTGCGAGCTGCACAAATGACAGATCTGAAAGACCCACGGACGTACCTTCTGTTGCTCCAAGTCGCATGCCTTCACGAACAATCTGAAGCGCTCCTGCATCAACCGGTATTTTCTCAGAACTTGGAGGGGTGCCTTTAATAATAGTTGGCTTTACCAATTTTCCTCCGTTCGCAACGGCGGCGATAGAACGCGCAGCTTCCAAAAGCGTAATCTGCGTACCATACTGACCGATAGCGGTGTGGTACGTGTTACCCAAGCGCCATTCTTCGTTGAAGTTTAACTTCTTCCATTCAGGAGAAGGTACAATTCCCCGAGCTTCGCGCGGCAATTCAATACCGGTTGGAGTGGTGTAGCCAAACGCCTTGAACCAATACCCTAGGCGACTAATACCAAGACCTTTCTGATCACCAAATCCACCTCCCACCGTATAGAAATATACGTCTGAGGACCACGCAATGGCATGACGAATATCCATCGCCCCAAGAGCCTTCCAGTCCTTGAAGACTGAGGGACGTGAAGGATCATACGGATTAGGTACTGAGATAGATCCTGATGAATATATGGTCTTTGTTGGAGAAATGAGCTTATCCGTGAGTACTCCAGCTGCTTCTATGGGCTTAACTATTGAACCAGGGGTGTAGAGGCCTGTAATGGCGCGGTCCAGGTACGGCTGGCGTGTGTCGCGCGAATACCCGGCAATAACATCTGACGGAGTTCCTGCCGCAAGCACATTAGAATCGTATTCAGGGTACGAAACAAGTGCATGCACTTCTCCCGTTTGAACGTCCATGAGCACGCCTGCGCCACCTTGGAATGGAATGCGGTCTGCGAGCGAACTGATGGAATTGTAAAATGCTTTTTGAGCTCGCGCGTCTATAGAAAGTGTTACCGGCTTACCGTTTTCTGCTGGGTGAGTAATGCCTTGAGATTGTACGTGTCCGCGCGCGTCTTCTTCGGTTAGAACCGTACCATTCTTTCCGGCAAGCGTACTATTAAATGAAGCTTCAGCGCCTGCAAGACCCGTGATATCCGTGTCGTAATAGTTTCCATCTGAATCTTTCTTCGGGTACGAAACATATCCCAGCAAGTGTGCAAATCCAGGAGATTCATATACGCGCTTTATAGCGCCGTCGGTCTGCTGCTCATTTGATACCAGGGCAGTTCCATTACGATCCAGAAGTGCACCGCGCTGTGCAAATACTACCTGAGGACGTAATCGATTCTTTTCACTTTGCAGTGCGTACTTTGCACCTTTTACTATTTCAAGATTTGCCGCTTGGGCCGTTAGAGCCGCGAATACCGCTATAACAAAAATACTAATACCAATAAAACTACGCTGTGAGATAGGCTGCTCAATACGACCCTCTAACTGACTAGTATTAAAATCTGGCTGATTACTAGCGTCCAGGAATATCTCATCCGGCGCAAGCTCATAGTCACGAAATTTCTTTCTACGGAACCACATTACTTACATAATACGCGTCTTCACGAAATGACGCACGAGTGCCGCTATGATTGCCAAGATAGCGCCGGTAAGGGTTCCAATCAGATAGCCGGTACCGGGATAGTAGAGAACGTCAGCGATGATGCCGAGCGCTAGCGAGGCAGGGGGGAATACCAGCGCCGCACAAAACATAAGCACTGCCGTAACTCCCCACGGGAGCCAAAATAGCGAAAGCCCTGAAAGCACTACAACAGCAACCTTAGCGTACCGAGGTATTGTCATAGTGTATTACCGAGCGATAGTAACCCACGTACTAGAAAATGGATTCGTATACGGACGTACATCTAGTTCTGTAGAAGCGGATGACGGATCTGCTTCTATATGAGCAACGGTACCAACAGGAAATGCACCATTACCTGCAAGATACACACCATCACCTACCTTGATACCAGCCTCTTTGGGGAGACTTGCCGTGAAAGCCCCCGCTCCCGCTCCTGTAAGTGTTATAGGTATGCGCGTATCTCCAACCCAGGCATTCGACTGAATACCGTGAGTTGAATACAGCGTGATGCGGCTTTGGTTTGAATCAGCTTGTCCCACGGTGCCAATAGGCGTGCCGCCGGTGCCTCGTGCTTGCGCACCAATCTGTACGCCGGCATTTGTTCCTTGGTCAATGATGAGTACGTCGTAGGGCGCGACCGGAGGTCGCGCCAACACATTCGCTACGACCCCCTTCTCTGGCTCAGTACGACCTCCCAAAAGCTTCGTAAGGTCCGCCGTTTTCGCCAAGAGCGCAGTATTCTCTGCACGCAATGCAGCGTTTTCTTGTGTAAGCTGATCACGCGTTAGCACTAAGGAAACTTTCGAGTCTGTTGTAGCCGTACCATGCACCATATTTGTGAGTGCTTCTCCGACACTCCAGAATGGTTTCGAGATAAATCCAAGTACGCTCGGTACAAATAACCGTAGTAGAAGAATAATAAGTATGGTTAGCGTAAGCACTCCTGCCGTAATTCCGGCAATGCCCGTAGACAATCCGTTCCGGTATTTACCCAGCCTGTTGGAGTATCGCTTGCTCATGCATGAAAACGTCTTCCCAGACGCGAGGGTTCTCTGTGATAATTCCCGTACCACGCACCACAGCGGTGAGAGGTTCATCCGCTACGTGTACTGGCACGCCTAAGAGGCGGGAGAGGAGTTCCGGAAGTCCGCGCAGAAGTGCCCCTCCTCCAAACACCGTCACGCCACGCTCAAGCACATCTGAAAGAAGTTCAGGTGGGGTGTGCTCAATAACATCTTTCATTGACTCCATCAGGCTGTCCATTGAAGTTGCGAGCGCTTCACGTACATGTGAATCCGTGAGAATAACTTCACGAGGAAGGCCCGTTGCTAGATCACGTCCTCGGATAGCACGCGTTAATTCTTCCTCAAGAGGGAGCACTGCGCCGATGTGTATTTTTGTTTCCTCTGCAGTACGTTCTCCGATAGCGAGCGAAAATTCACTGCGTACAAAATCAATAATGTTGTCATTAAATCTGTCCCCTGCTACCTGCGAACTTTTACTTGAGACCGTACCGGAAAGTGCGTGAACAGCAATGTCGGTCGTACCTGCTCCAATATCAAGCACCATCGTCCCAATGGCTTCACGTACAGGGAGCTTTGCACCAATAGCGCCCGCCATGGGTTCTTCAACTATATATACTTCACGCGCGCCTGCCGTAAGTGCGGCGTCACGCACAGCGCGGCTCTCAACGTTTGTAACGCCCGTCGGCACCCCAATAACCACGCGAGGACCAAATAACTTTGTACTGCCTGCTTGCGCCTTATGAATAAGGTACGTGAGAAGTTCCTGCGTCACTTCGAAGTCAGAAATAACACCATGCGAAAGTGGACGAATGGCACGCACGTGCGGCGGCGTCTTGCCGAGCATAAGCTTCGCTCCTGCGCCGACGGCCACTACCTGGCCTGTTTTTTCATTGACCGTCACCACTGATGGTTCGTTAATCACAATACCCCTGCCACGCACGTACACGAGCGTATTTCCGGTGCCAAGATCAATCCCAATATCACTTGAGAAGAATGAACTCTTTGAAAGTCGTTTTGCCATATCTATTTAGTCTCATCAGCGCTCGCCGCCTCCACAGCAGCTTCTTGTGCGGCAACTTCCTCAGCCACCACTACCGTGCGAAAAGAATTCAAAAGATCAGTGCGTGGAATTCTCTTCACTTCACCAGTCGCACGATTCATGACCTCAAGTTCGCCTGAAGAGATAGTTTCCTTTCCAACAATGATACGGGTTGGAATACCAATAAGGTCTGCGTCCGTTAGTTTCTCTCCGGCACGAACGTCACGATCATCATAGAGAGGCTCAACTCCGGCGGCGATGAGTTCTTCGTAAAGTGCATCGGCATACGCCACAATAGTTGGATCATTTGGAACCATTGAAACCAAGTGCACGCGGAATGGCGCTACCGCTTCAGGCCATACCATTCCCTTTTCGTCAGATAAAGATTCAACAATAATACCCATAAGACGTGTTGGTCCAATCCCATAACTACCCATAACTACTGGTTTTCTTTCTCCATGCTCATCGGTATACATAAGCCCTAGGGATTCTGAAAAGCGGGTACCTAGATTGAAAATATTTCCCGCTTCGATAGCCTTCTTTTCAATAAGTGTATCTTTTGAAAGACCAAGTTTTGCAAGTACTGGATCGGTATACACCTCTTTGTTAACCGCGATCCCTTTTACTTCATCAATATAAATAGTATCTTCACCCGCATCACTAACCGTCTGAAACTCCTCTGAGAATTCACTGAAGATGCCCCCTGATGCAAATGTTACGTAGGTGCGGTCACCAATCCCCATTCGCTCAAATACTTTTTTGTATGCTTCACGAGCTACCGCAAAAAAACGATCGTGTTCTTCCGTATCTTTAGAGAAAGAATACAAATCTTTCATTAGAAATTCCTTGCCACGCATAATACCTGACTTTGCACGAAGCTCGTTACGGAACTTGTTCTGAAACTGATATGCATATCGAGGCAAATCACGATATGACGAAATATGATCCGTCATAATGCGAGTAAGCGGTTCTTCGTGTGTAATAGCAAGTCCTGTCTCTCCTCCCGACTTAAACGCACTCTTAAACCAGTTATCGACTTTATCATCATCCCAACGGTCAGTACGGCTCCACAGTTCTTTGTCCTGAAGAGCAGTCATTACTATTTCCTGTCCACCAATGGCATTCATTTCTTCACGAATAATATTCACAATATTGGTGAGCGTCTTAAAGCCCAAAGGAAGGTATGAATACACACCCGACAATTCCTTGTGCACAAACCCTGCACGAATAAGCAGCTGGGCATTCTTTGCTTCCTCATCCTTAGGCGCTTCGCGGCGTGTTTTCGTGAAAAGTTGGCTTTGTCGCATAGTTCTCTAACTATACTTCGCCTTAGGGCGAAGAGCAAAAAGAGCTCCCGGTTCTGAGTTTGAAAGACTAATGGACTAACTTCCAGATATCACTTCCCGTCACCACAAGCATAAGGAGGAGAAGCGCAGCAAAGCCGATACCATTTACCGCTGCAGCAATTGATGGCTTTATCGGTCGGCGAATTATTGCTTCGATAATCACAAACAGCAGACGTCCTCCATCAAGAGCAGGTAACGGGAGGAGATTAATAATTGCGAGGTTTATTGAAATGATTGCCGCAATGGAGAAGAGTGCAGCAGCGCCTTGCGCGTACGCATTTCCCACCGCGCCGGCAATACCAACGGGGCCAGACACTTGTGAAAGATTCGCATTAAGCGTAAGTGCTTGTCCAAAGAACGTGAAGAGACCCACAGCAGTAGCCTTTGTTATATCCCAGGTGTAGAGCGCTCCATCTATAGGCGCTTGGAGTATGGGCTCAGGTACGACGCCAATAGTAGCGACCGAGACTCCAAGTGCGGGGCGTGTTGGGTCACTCGTAATTACGCCCGTAACCGGTGTAACCGTAATCATCTTTTCAGCTCCATTGCGCTCCACCTTAAATGTAAGAGGTTGTTCAGTAGTATCAGCTCCTACGTATGCAAGGAAATCCTTGGTGATGTATGAGGTAAAGGGTGTGGCATCTGGAGTGCTTGTTATTGAAGTAACCGTATCCCCCGCTTGAAGACCTGCCTTTTGCGCAGGACTTCCGGGAAGTACTTCAGCGATGGCGAGCTTTACGTCTGAGGCCTGACTAATCTCCGCATCGGACAATGCTCGTGGCGTGCCCATAATGAGGGTGGCAGTGATGAGAATGTAGGCAAGCAAAAGATTCATCGCCACCCCTGCAACAAGCGTCAGTGCTTGATAAAATTTTGGACGTCGTGAAAAAGCGCGTTTAGATGAAAGGACTTCGGGATCAGTCTCATCTTCACCATATATCTTAACGAAACCTCCAAACGGAAGTGCATTAAGGGTATATTCTGTCTCACCAAACTTCCATCCGGCGATACGTGGCGGATACCCTATACCAAATTCATCAACGCGCATGCCCGAAAGCTTTGCAACGATAAAATGTCCAAGCTCATGCACTAAGATGAGGACAACGAGAACGAGTATGAAGATAATAACGGTCATTTGCAAAAGTATAACGGGCTATGGCCGCATCTCCAACTTCACGATTCTTTCTTCGTGATTCAGGACCGTATCTGCGAGATCTTCAATCTGAATCTCAATATTTCCCAACGTACGCTGACAACCACGCACATCAATGGTTAGTGAATCAAATCGCACGTCCATGTCGTCGAATCTTTTATCCACTCGATCAAAGCGTGCATTAATATCATTTAACCTCTTATCCATGTCATCGAATCGTACGTCAAAGGCGTCAAAACGTTTGTCTATTTTCTCGAACCGTTTGTCTATTTTCTCGAACTGTACATCCATCTTCTCAAACCGCTCATCAATCTTTTCGAACCGTACATCCATCCCCTCGAACCGCTGGTCTATTTGATCAAAACGCTCATCTATTTCTTCAAACTTTAATTCCATTCTTCCAAAACCGTGCTGCATTATTTCAATCACCTCGTGAAGTGTAGGCTCTACGCTAGGATACTTCTTTTCAATTTCAATCGTGTGCATATACTTTTTCTCTTGTGCTACTCATACCACAAGTATATTTCTGAACGATATTGGCATACTGAAATACTTAGGGGATATCCCCCACTCCACTTTATCTTTATTTCATCTGCGTTCGAATCTCAAGCCCAGAAGACCTACTTACTGAGAAATTTCTTCAAGTTTCCGCTTTCCTTGAGCTTCGAGGGTTCCAGTCGTACCTTCTATATACTTCTGCACTTCTTCCTTAAGCCGCGTAACATCATCCTTACCCATACCCCCCTCTTTTTCTGCCGCTTCAATATCCTTAATTGCTTCTGAGCGGTGTCCGCGGAGCGTTATTTTTGCCTGTTCAACTTTGTCCCCTGCAATCTTTGAGAGCAGTGTACGGCGCTCTGCAGTGAGATCAGGAAAGATAACCCGCATACCTGTGTCGTCCACTACGGCTGAAATACCAAGATCCGCCTCACCTATTGCCTTCTCTATAGCTTTGCTCAAACTCTTATCCCAGGGAGAAATACGAATGGTTCGTGCATCTTCAACCGTAACACTCGCGATTTCAGGGAGTTTTGAACGAGAACCGTATGCGTCAACACGGACGGAGTCTAGTAATGCCGGTGTGGCGCGTCCGGTACGAACACCCGAAAGCTCACGCTGGAGCCATTCTTCTGTTTCTTTTATCTGAGATTTTAGTTTAGTGAAGTCGTATGCCATATATGAGCAGTGTAGCAAATTTAGAATGTAGACCAAACATTGCTAGCAGACTGGGACGATGTTGGAACCTTTTTAGTACTTAACAAATAGCTATTTATGGCATATTGTGTACTCTGTTATAACCTGAACATTAAGGAGTCTAACCATGCCTGGTTCGCCTAGCAACAATGTGCTTTTCGCATCGTGCGTCAACCCCAGCAAATCCGAACTCACCCTTCCTGGGCTGGTGGTGGTCGCAAACGGTCTCATGATCGACGAGAAGCCCGACACCTATGAAGCCGCGCGGGAATATCTCTTCGAGGACGACTGCCTGGTCGCCATGATCAATCGTGGCCGGACGCCGGTCGGTGTCCTCGTCATGAATGCCGATGACTTCGACAAGGTGAGCCTTGAGGGATTCGAGGCCATGTTCATGGTCGAGCCCTTTCTCGCTGATGAGGCTCGCTGACCGCCTTTCAACATTCCTATAGAAACCGTTGAGGGCGGTTTTCTTTTACCTGAGTATTGCTGGAGAGTAGGGATCGAACCTTCTTCATGAAGTATTCATCGCTCCCACGTGATACTGTTCTCATACCCGTAACGCCTTACTCTATGCGTATTCTGATTATCGAAGATGAAGAAAAGCTTGCTGAGCCTCTTAAGAAAGGCCTTGAACTCAATGGATTCACCGTTGACTATCTTCAAGATGCAGAAAAGGCACGAACACGCGTGAAGCTCTACAGAGACGAATACGACTGTATTCTTCTTGATCTAATGATGCCAAATGTAGATGGCGCCACGATATGTAAAGAAGCACGTGAGGAAGGGGTCACCACTCCCATCATTATGCTCACTGCGCGCGACGAAACTGATATGAAAGTAAAGCTCCTTAACCTTGGCGCTGACGACTATATCGTGAAGCCGTATAAGATAGAGGAAGTGGTGGCACGTATCCATGCGGTACTGCGCCGCCCTGAAGCATCACTCCCCACCATGCTCAGTGTGCGTGATATCACCCTTGATCCCGGAAAGCATATTGTGACTAAGAATGGTAAAGAGATGCAGCTTACGCTCAAAGAATTTTCTTTGTTAGAATTCTTTATGCGCCACCCGAATGAGGCAATGAAGCGCGAAGCCGTGCTTGATCACGTATGGAGTTTTGACTTCCCTGCATTCAGTAATGTGCTTGATGTGCACATGAAGAACCTTCGAAAGAAACTTGATGATTATGGCGAGGCTGATCCGCTCTTCGAGACTATTCGAGGTATTGGCTACCGTCTCAATGCATAAATTCGTAAAACAATACCAGGAAGATCCGTTCTTCCGCTCAACTATGAACGTGATTATCGTTCAGACGATCTTTGCCGTACTCCTCGTCTTTGTATTTGGTTTTGCTATTTACCACCAGCAACAACTAACTCAGCAGTTTATTGATGCTCGGCGTAGTGCATATATAAGTGGTCTTCGCTTATCACCAGAGTCTCTTGATGCGCAGATTCATACCCTTCGTAATACTACCCTCTGGATTACTCTTGGGACGCTCGTAACGCTTGCAAGCATTTTTGGCTATCTATCCGCTCGCTACGCGCTTAACCCGACACGCTTAAGTCTTGAGTATCAAAAGCGATTTATTGGAAACTTGGCACATGAATTACGAACCCCTCTTTCTATAATTCGCACCAGTTCAGAAGTCGCACTCATGGATCCCAGCGTTGATGGGTATACACGCTCTACGCTCAGCACCACCATAGAAGAACTTGACCGTATTTCGGGCATCATTAATAATCTTCTGTCCTTTGATTCCCTAATGAGACCAGGAAAAATTCGCTTTGAGCCGATTGATCTGCACGAAACTGCGCTGGAGGTTGTGGCGCGCCATACAACCATTGCCGAATCATATGGCATTTCTCTTTTATTTGAGTCGAGTGCTGGTGCGGTGTACACCCTGGGAAATAGAGTTGCTCTTGAACAGGTACTTACGAACATTGTAAAAAATGCGCTGAACTATACGCCGCAGCACGACGGCCGAAGCGTTGTCGTACGTATTGATGACGATGAGAAGCACGTACGTGCAACGATTACCGATACCGGAATTGGCATTGCCCAAAAAGACTTGTACTACGTTTTTCAGCCGTACTTCCGAGGAGACACTTCGCGTGAGCGCACTATTGGGAGCGGGACGAGTGGCCTAGGTCTTGCAATTGTAAACGATATCGTGAAAGCCCACGGCGGAACTATCGTTATTCGTAGCGCACTTAATCGAGGAACCACTATAGAGCTTTCCTTTCCTAAATCAGATACGCGTGAATACGTTAAGAAAGAAGCCGCCCTAGAAGAAGACGACTTAGAACACGAGGAATCGATCCTTTCGGATACCGTCTAACGCTTCAATCCTGCGCCTGTGCGGAAGAGGATAAGGGTCCAAAGCAGCATGACGAGCGTGAAGGCAATGATAACGGCGAAACATCGTCCGATAGAAACATCCGATACTCCGAGAAATCCATACCGGAAGGCATTTACCATATACAGAATAGGATTAAGGAGCGAAATCTTTGCAAAGAATGGCGGAAGAAGGTGTATGGAGTAGAACACCCCACCGAGATACGTAAGCGGGGTCAAAACGAAGTTCGGAACAATAGATATGGCGTCAAACGACTTTGCATAGATAGCGTTTACGATACCGGCAAGTGCAAACAAAAGTGCCGTAAGGAATGCTGCTGAGAAGAGAATAAAGAAATTAAAGATGGCGAGGTGCGTAAAGAAGAGTGAAACGATAACCACAAGTACGCCTGTAAGAAAGGCACGGATAATACCTCCTGAGACAAAGCCTGCGATAACGGTCCATGACGGCATCGGAGAAACAAGGATTTCATCAATCACTCGCTGCCACTTCGCAAAGTAAAACGTGGAGACGGTATTCATATAGGCCGCAGTAATGATACTCATCATGACGAGCCCTGGAACAATATACTGAATATAGGTGAAACCGCTGATAGGCGCGACCTGGCTCCCAATAAATTTTCCAAACACGACGAAGTAAAGTGACATCGTTATTACCGGTGGCAACAATGTTTGCGTCCAAATACGGAAAATACGCACGACTTCTTTGCGCACCATGGTGGTATACCCGACAATAATTGGTGATTTCATACCTTGGTGCGGTTACGAGTTCTTCTTTTCAATAAGCTGAATAAACACTTCCTCAAGCATACTGCCCGTAGTACGCACGTTTTTAATATGGACCCCTACTGAAGAGAGCTTACGGAATACTTCGTTTAGCGTAGCTCCCGGCTTGAGGGTGAGCTTTAGGACATGCTCGTCTTCTCGTACAAGAGGCTCACCACGCAGAAGCAGCATGATTGCTTCTGTTATAGATTCAACCGTATCCAAATGAAGGGTTATGAAGTGAAGTTTTGAAAGAAGCTGCTGCACACTTCCCTCCTCAATGATCTCGCCATTATTAATGATAGCGACACGACGAGAAAGCTGCTCAGCTTCTTCGAGGTAATGAGTGGTAAGAAGAATGGTGGTACCTGAGGCATTTAGCTCACGAAGGAAGTCCCACATACTACGACGAAGCTCCACGTCAACACCGGCTGTTGGTTCATCAAGCAAAAGAATCTGTGGCTTGTGAATAAGCGCGCGTGCAATCATGAGGCGACGCTTCATGCCGCCTGAAAGCGCCTGAGCTTGCTGATCTTTCTTTTCCCATAGACCCAGGTCTTTCAAAATCTTCTCTGCATACGGAAGCGCATCTTTGCGCGTAATGCCGTAATACCCTGCCTGATCAAGAATGATATCGAGTACCTTTTCAAAGATACTGAAGTTAAATTCTTGTGGTACGAGCCCAATAAATGATTTGGCTAGATCAGGATTCTCGTCAATTGATACGCCATGTATCTTTACGGTACCTTCAGTCTTCACGCCAAGACCGGCAAGTATGGAGATAAGAGTCGTTTTACCTGCACCGTTAGGGCCGAGCAATGAGAAGAATTCTCCTTGCGGGATAGTGAGTGACACACCTTTAACAGCCTCCATCTTGGTATTCTTGCCGGTGGTGTAGGTCTTTTTGAGACCAGTAATTTCAATTGCGGGAGTCATTTTTATCAGTATACCAAATGCCGTATTTTTTTACACATACGGTATGCTGTGTAGAGCATATGACTGAATATCTATTTTTTATAGCCCTTGGCGTTGCAGTTTTTACGAGTGGCGCTTTTATGTACGGGATATATCAGCTTTTCGTACCAAGTTCAGTGAAAACAAGACGTGAACTAGATACTGATGAAGAAAAGAAAGATCGTGAATCTAAAAGCGCTTCTTCTTCCTCCAGTGACGAGCTACGCACATCACTCTCGACTATTCTACGAGGAGATGTTTCTAATTCATCCCAAGATCGTGCGCAATACAGTCGCGACACGAGTATCTTTCAACGCGTTCCTGAGGTGGTCGTATTCCCAAAAGACGCTGATGATGTCGGGGCGCTTGTGCGTGAGATTGCAAGGCAAAAAGAAAACGGAGCAGATATTTCCGTAACTGCGCGTTCAGCAGGTACGGACATGTCTGGTGGTCCACTCACTCGTTCCGTAGTGGCTGTCTTTACCAAATATATGAATACGGTGCGCGAAGTGAAGCAAACACCTGAAGGAGGGTACGCAATCACTGAACCTGGAGTTTTTTATCGTGACTTTGAAAAGGAAACGCTGGCACACGGCGGTCTCATGCTTCAGTCATACCCTGCGTCTCGTGAGATTGCTGCTATGGGCGGTATTTTGAATAACAATTCAGGCGGCGAACGTACGCTTGAATATGGAAAGACAGAAAAATATGTGGACTCAGTTGATGTTGTTCTTTCAGACGGAACCCAGGCAACGTTCAGTGCCCTCACCCGCGATGAGCTTGATGAGAAGAAAAAACTTGAAACGCTTGAAGGTGCACTTTACCGAAAGATTGATGCGCTGCTGATTGATAACGCGGCATTGATCGAAAAGGCAATTCCGAGCGTCTCAAAAAATTCAGCAGGATACTCTCTCTGGAGTATTAAAGATAAACAGGCTGGCACGTTTAATTTAGCAAAACTCATTTGCGGTGCACAGGGTACGCTTGCACTTACTACCTCGATGAAGCTTTCGCTTGTTAAAGATCAAGGCTCACGCAGTATGCTTGTTGCCTTTCTTTCTAAGCGTGACCTTGCTCGGTTACCTGAAATAGTTAAGGCTGTACTTCCCCATAACCCAGAATCGTTTGAGTCGTTTGATGAACACACGCTCACGCTCGCCATTCGTTTCCTCCCCGGCATTCTTTCGCAAATGGGACTACTGCGCGCTGCGCGCCTTGGACTTTCTTTCCTTCCTGAGCTCTGGATGACTTTGACCGGAGGACTTCCAAATCTCATTCTTATGGCTGAGTTTTCCGAAGATACGCATGAGGCAGCATTGGCTGCTGCCAATGCTGCCCAGAAGTCTCTTGCGCCCTTCTCACTTCAGACAAGTGTACTCGCAGACGAACGTGCGAGCGAAAAGTACTGGATTGTTCGTCGTGAAAGCTTTGCCCTTCTTCGCAAACATTCAAAAGGATTGTATGCCGCACCCTTTATCGATGACCTCATCGTTCCTCCCGACACGTACCCCGAGTTCCTTCCTGCACTAAACGCGCTTCTTAATGAATACAAGGAGTACTTTATTTACACCGTAGCGGGTCATATTGGAAACGGAAACTTCCATATTATTCCTTTGATGGATCTTAGCCGTCCTGAAGTACGCAATGTCATCCTTGAGCTCTCTCCAAAAGTGTATGACTTGGTGCTCAAATATGGAGGCTCCACAACGGGTGAGCATAACGATGGAATTATTCGCACCCCGTACGTAGAGAAGCAGTTCGGACCAGAGATGTACAAACTCTTCGAAGATACCAAACGTATATTCGATCCGCTGAATATTTTCAATCCTGGAAAGAAGGTGAACGGCACATTTGAGGACATCAAGAACGACATGCTTACGAGTTCGTCATAGCACTGCCTATAATTTGACCATAGCGTTCTAAAGTGCTATAATACTAAGGAACCTAGTTCATTAACACTTACACCATTGGAGATGTGCATTGAGTAATCAAAAGCTGTTGGAGGCAACTATTCCGGACCATCAAGGGCCCGAATTTCCTTCCTCCGGAAACTATATGCAAGAAGCGTATATCACGGGGCGGCATCACCACTTTCCCATCAATGAAGCATTCCTGCGCTTTTATGCTGAGGACCTCAGCATGCTGATGATGCCAAACGTCAAATATTATGACGACTTTGTTACCGAAGACGGTACACACTGGCGTTGCGTACGTGTTCTACTGACTGACGTCGTGTGTCGCATTCTCTTCCCGAAGGAACGTGATCGTACTCATGAGGACGGCACCGTTTCTGCCTGTCATGTCGCTTTCTATTTCGATGCCAATCGTGTTCTGTCGGAAGAGGAAGTGGACAAATTTGGCCGAACTCTCTTTTCGGTCTTCGACATGGCGCGACGCGAATTCCGCCAGCAAAAATAATCCAACCGCTACGATATATAGGCCGAACGTGGTACGTATCACGTTCGGCCTTTTTATTTATAAAATAACTCTATCCACACCCCACGGCCTAACCCTTGAGTTTTAGGCCATTATATAGCATAATCGAGATAACTCGCAGACAACCCAAGCTTCTGGCCGTGCGTTAGCAAGGATTCTCAAGGTTCGGATCGGCGAGGTTATATAACCTAGTTACTTACGCCTCATGGCAAATACCAAGCTCTATGTCGGTGGTATCCCGTACCGCACGACCGAGGATGAAATGCGTACCGCTTTTGAAGAAGCAGGTGCCGTTACATCCGTTAGTATTATCAGCGACCGCATGACGGGCCGCTCACGCGGTTTCGGCTTTGTGGAAATGGCCGACGAAGCAGGCGCACAGTCTGCCGTTGACCGTTGGGATGGAAAGGAATTTGATGGCCGCATGCTATCAGTTTCTATGGCGCGCCCTCAGGGTGACCGTCCTCCTCGCGACAACAACGCTCCTCGTGGAGGAGGGTATGGTGGTGGTGATCGTGGAGGCTTCGGCGGTGGAAACCGCGGTGGCTTCGGCGGTGGAAACAGCTACTAATACTACGCTTCGAGACAAAAAGAACAGCCCGGCTCACGCCGGGCTGTTCTTTTATTTGTACCTATGGCTTCAAATGTTGTGCCTCAATTTTCGCACGCTCAGCGCTCCATCCAATCAAGTTTGAGACTATCTGGAAGAATGAGCCAAGCGCTCCAAGCGCGAGGATAAGAATGACGGGCCACGAGTATATGCTTCCAAAGTAGAAGGTAACGATAAACCAACTAAACCAGAGTCCAATACACCACGGGCAGTTAATAAGAACGCCAAGTGCTTCGCGAAGCGTGCCTTTCTCTGCTCCCACAAACCAGTCGCGTACAAACTGAGTTATCTTGTCGTACGTGAACAGACGAATCAGGCGGTAAATAGCGAGTGCCATGAGGATGAGGTCACGAACGGGTACCTCATAGAAAATACGGCCCTGGGCTGAAAGGGTTCCAATCGAAACGATAACAAGAAGCGCAAAGAACAAACTGAGAACTACATTCCAAAAGTGAATTCGCATAAATAATAGGTATAGATAGTGGCTATGTACTTAGTGTACTGCTCTGCGGGTGAATATGTAAGGTAATCAAGAATGACCCGGTCCGGGTCATTCTTGAGGCATATTATCGGTGCGGACACCCTGGCCAGCAGCACGGACGACGTTTCCCTTCCGTAAGCTGTTTGATCATACGCGTAGTATGTTCTTTTCTTGTCTCAGCTTTCTTAACCGAAGTAATCCAGCAGATCCATTCGTTGCGCCCCAGTAGCGTTAGTCCATTCCAGAGTTCCAGAACCTTAGGATTAGTAAGGAGTGCTTTGCGCACATCCAAAGGTACGGTATGAACTACGCCGCTCGCAATCTTAACCATACCTGCACTATAGCAAAAATTCTTTGCTGGCAGTGCGAGATGATGTTGGAACTTTTCTACCGCCATGCTAGCTTCTACTCAGACAGCTACCCTAGGAGGCACTGATGATTTTAATAAAATTGCACCGCACGGGAACCTGCTTCACCTGTAAGCAGCAGTTCGAATTGCCACCACCTTCTATCAAGAATGGGACTGCGCTTCCGCACCACAAAGCCCTGGGCAAAAAATGCCGTGGCTCCGGAATGAGCGCCTGGTATGAACGTCCGATTATCAAGACGGAACAGGAAGCTATTGCAGTTGCAGAATTTCTGTCCAAGGATGACGGGCATTGTTTCGTTCTCGCAAGTCACACCATGGCCTGTGGTGACGGAAGAGATTGTGCAAAGAAACGAATGCAGCTCGCGCGTACTTTAGCTGATTATTTTCTCGATGAGTTCGGAGTCTCGAGAGCTAACGCAGCATGACTGCAAATGCCCACCCATGGAATATGGGTGGGCATTTCTTTTATTGCTGGCAGACTGGGACGATGTTGGAACCTTTCTGCAACATATGCTAAGTTTTGTCTAGGCTAGCACAAGGAGTTAAAGAAATGACCGATGCGTGGATGAAGCGCGGCGCCGAGCGCCAGGAATTCCTGGAATCGCTTAAGCGTCAAATTATCGATGAGGAAGAAGAATCTCATCAGAGACTGACCGTTCAGATTCCTCTTGCGATCGCGGTGATGGAACTTCTGGGCGCATCTTCGCCAGCGCCGATCACTGTAGTTGCCAAAGAAAAGGTCTGGCACTTACTTTCAAAGAAAGTCTGGCCGCAGATCAAGAGTTTTGCTCGAACGCCAGAAGAAGAAAAAGCTCTCCTTGCCGAGCTGCTTTTGTGGGAAGCGAACTCTCTTGCGAACTACTTTAAGGCACCTTTGCAGACGCAGGAGATCGACGAGCCTGAGAAGCTTTTTGAAGGCCGCCAAGCAATGGACAAAGCTGATTAAGGGAGGTGATACTGCCGGGGACCGAAAGGGCCCGGCAGTTTTTTATTGCTGGCAGAGTGGGGATCGAACCAATACGGTACAATGCACATAATGGACTCGGATACATACGAAAAAGACCTACAGCTACTCGTTCGGGACAAGTATGCAGGAGATGCAGGAAAGGTAACTAAGGAAGATACAGAGCGGCTCGCCGCAGGCGAGCCGCTTGCATATATCATCGGCTGGATTCCTTTCCTTACTCTTCACATAGATCTCTCCAGCCGTTCGCTCATTCCCCGTCCTGAAACAGAGTGGTGGACGGAACAACTCATTATTCGTCTGCGTGAGAAATTCAAGAATGATTCTTTCGCATTTCTCGACCTTTGTGCTGGCTCTGGCGCTATCGGGCTTTCAATACTCAAAGAATTTCCGAATGCTCACGTTTCATTTGGTGAACTCATTCCTGAGCACGGTGACCAAATTAGAAAAAATATTGCCCTTAACAATCTCGATGCTTCCCGTGCTGATATTAGGGAATCATATCTTTTTGAATCGTTTAGAAATGACATTCATCAGGAGATGCGTTTTAACGTTATCGCAACAAACCCACCCTACGTTCCTGAAGAACGAGAACTTGAGACGAGTGTCATACACTTTGAGCCTAAGGAGGCATTGTTTAGCGGCTCAGACGGCCTTGATCTAATTCGGGAGATTGCCGTACGTGTTGATGATTATCTGTACCCTAAAGGTGAAGTGTGGCTTGAAGCTGACATATCAAATATTGATGCTGCAGCTAATCTTCTGATGAATGGTGGGGCGGTAAAGACGACAATACTCACTGACCCGTATGACAGGCAGCGCGTAGTAGTGTCATACTATCCGTAATGACAACCACCGACGCGTACCAAAGCCCGTTCTCAAAACCGCTCTATACCATTAGCACCACTGCTGACTTTAGTAGTGTCCTTACCATCGCCTTTTTCTTTATCTTCTTTGGCTGGCTCATCTACACGGTAATTGCGTCGTACCACTGGTTTCGCTACGCTCATAACTCATGGCTCGCTGTTCCAGCTGTTGCGACGTACATAGTGGTTTCGGGATTCTTGATTTTTTACATCGCCACCGGCGTATAGCGTATGGAAGAATTTGAACTTGAACCTGGCGAAGAGATAGTACTTCAAGTACGTCAGCATATGCTGGTCTTTGTGTTACGAGTGCTCCCGTTAGTTATTCTTGCCTTTGTTCCCGCACTGCTCTCAGGACTATTTTCTGTATTCGCATCAATGAGTCCGCAGACGAGCGCCGCATACACCTCACTTAACCTCCCTGCGCATTTCACTCGTTTCTTCTATGGCCTTTGGCTTCTCGCACTTTGGACCGCGTTCTTTAGCATGCTCACCCGCCATGTCCTGACGGTTTGGATAATTACAAACATACGCATTGTGGATATTAAACAGTATGGATTCTTTAATCGTTCTGTTTCGAGCTTCCTTTTGATCAGAGTACAAGATATAACAACTGACGTTTCAGGACTCCTCGCTACCCTCTTCCGCTTTGGAAAACTCTCTGTTGAGACTGCGGGAAATGATGAACAGTTTGAAATGTCGGGAATTGTACACCCAGAATTCATTCGTGACACCATTATGGCGCAGGTTGCAGATCTACACGGACAAACAGGCTTTACTGACGGAGTGTAGGAGGCGTTTAACCGGCGCGTTCAATCTGGTACACTGGCACTATGACTGACCGCGAAGCGCTTTCAACAGAGCCCTATAAAGGAGTGCGGGACTTTTACCCTGAAGACTGGGCGAAACTTGAGTACGCATTTGGGGTGATGCGCACAGTACTGCGCCGTCGAGGATTTGAAGAATATGCCGCATCTCCCCTAGAACGTGCTGAAATCTATGAGAGTAAAAGTTCTGAAGAAATTGTAAATGAGCAGACGTATTCGTTTACGGACCGTGGAGACCGCAGAGTTACACTTCGACCAGAGATGACCCCAACACTAGCGCGCATGGTCGCCGCGAAGCGGCGTGAGTTGGTATTTCCCTTACGATGGTTTTCAATTCCAAATGTATTCCGCTATGAACGTCCTCAGCGTGGACGTCTTCGTGAGCACTACCAGCTAAACGCTGACATCCTAGGAATTGCTGACGAAAAAGCAGACGGAGAGATTATTGTCATTGCGTCAGAACTTCTCCGTGCCTTTGGTGCAACAGATGCGGACTTCTCTATTCGTATCAACTCTCGCACGCTTTTAAACGCAGCAGCGCAGGCACTAAAGTTGAGCACCGAAGAAATGAGTGCGTATCTTTCCCTTCTTGATCGAAAGAATAAGACATCAGGGGAAGATTTTGAAGCGGAACGCTCCGCGTTCCGCCGTTCTGGCACCGATCCCCTCGAACTCATCGAATCCGGTACGCACACTGAAGTGGATACTGAACTTAAAAAACTCGAAGCACTCATTGAGGCGTTCCAAGCACGCGGTATGACGAACGTTGTTTTCGATCCAACGATTGTCCGAGGATTCCTGTACTACACCGGTATTGTTTTTGAAGTATTTGATACTAACTCAGAAAATAACCGTTCGCTTTTCGGTGGCGGACGCTACGACAATCTCGTTGCACTTTTCGGCGGCGAACCTATTCCAGCCATTGGTTTTGGTATGGGAGACGTTACCCTTATCGACTTCCTTGAAACTCACAACCTTCTTCCCCAAAACCTAACCGGCGCACCTGATCTCTTTATCGGTACTCCTTCAGAATCAGACATCCCTCATGCACATGCAGCAGCTGACGTACTTCGTTCACGAGGGGTAAGCACGCTCGTGAATGGTTCAGGGAAATCACTTGGAGACCAAATTAAGGAAGCGGTTCGAAGAAAAATCCCCTACTTCATCGCGTACGGCGCACAAGAAGCTGACTCAGGCATGATCACGCTCAAAGTACTTACTGAAAGCCGTGAGGAGTCACTGACACTCGATACCGTAGCAGGATTTATTACGAAAGGCACGTAACATGCGCGTCGTTACGTTTGACATTGAAACAGCAAATGCCTTCCCCACGCTCGGACGAGGGGATCTTTCGCGCATGGATGTTTCAATCGTCGGCATCCATGACTCTGAAACAGGAGAGCTTACCTCCTACACCCAAGAAGAGTTTGGGAAACTCTGGCCTATCATTGAGCGCGCAGATATGTTGATTGGCTTTAACTCTGACACGTTTGATATTCCCATCCTGAACCGCTACTACCCTGGAGACCTTACTCGCATTCGTTCGCTTGATTTGCTCGTTGAAGTGCAAAAAATGCTTGGACGACGCGTTCGCCTTCAGTCACTTGCTGAGGCCACACTCGGTGTGGGTAAAAGTGGAAACGGACTCGAAGCGGTGACCTGGTGGCAGGAAGGGCTTGTTGATAAGGTGCGTGCGTACTGTTTGGACGACGTTAAGATTACCCGAGATATATATGACTATGCGCTTAAGCATGGAAAGCTTAAGCATAAAGACCTTGGTGGTGCTCGTGAATTTAAGATAGACACGTCTGCTTGGAACGTACCCCAAGAAGCTTCAGCCATTACCCACACCCTTCCCTTTTAGCACTCCCCGTTTTGACGGGGAATGCGCCTATTGTTCGAGAAATATATTGTAGTATTAAGCTATGAACGAAACAGACACTTTTTTAGTACAAAAGCGTGAGACCTGGCTAATTCCAGGGGCAATTATCGCAGCAGGTCTTGTGCTCTCCCTCGGCATTTATATAAATCGCATCCACGATGTTGAAGGTTCTGCGAAAGCTGATATTACATTGATGCGACCCGTGACGCTTCAGGATCACATTGTCGGAAACCCCTCTGCTCCCGTTATCTTAGTTGAATATGCTGACATTGATTCAAATTATTCAAAGAGCTTCCAACAAACCCTTGAGCAGCTGATGGCAGAATATGCCGAGGGTGGAAAAGTTGCGTGGGTATACCGCCATTTACCACTCATTGATCAGCATATTCACGCCGCTGAGCATGCTGAAGCAGCAGAATGTATAGCCTCACTCGGTGACTCAAATATATTCTATCGATTTATTGACGCGCTCAACAGTGCCGCACCCGGAGATTTGCAGTTTGATCCAAAGAATTATGACAGTGTTGTTTCGTCACTTGGTATTCTTCCTGAATCATTTAATGCCTGCCTACGCGCTCATACGTTCCAGAAAAAAGTAGGAGATGATTTCCAAAATGGTATTGCCATTGGTGCAGGAGGAAGTCCTTTCAGTGTACTGTTAGTTAAAGGTCAGAAACCAATCACCATAAACGGTGCACTTCCGTATGATGGATTGAAGAAGATTATTGATCATGCTATTTCAATGGCAGAAGCATCTTCAACTCCCGCTCAGTAAGCAGAAAAGACTAGAGGACGCCAAACCGGAGTGTACACCACTGACAGTCTGCGTCTTCACAGGGAGTATTCCAAAACGAGAGCGTCGTAATTTCTAAAGCACTCTTTTGTATGGTTGCTACGAGAGCGTCTACCTCTCCGTCTGTAATGGTAAAGGCTTCAGTGCGTATGTGACCCTTATCATCAGGTTCAACAAACTCAATAATCCCCTCTTTCATGTGCTCTGGCTCTTCCCCTCTTTCAAGAAGTAGTTTGTAGAACGTGAGTTGACGATAGTAATTCCCATCAGCATTCTTCGTGCTTCCCATAAGTTCGTTGCGGCTTTTAGGTTTTCCGGTTTTATAGTCGATAACATTCACGCCACCTGAGACTTCATCAACCCGGTCAAGCTTCCCACGAATCCGCAGCACCTCACCGTCATCGAGCATAATTTCAGCATGTGCTGCCTGCTCTGCACGCGCTTGTGCCGGCCACTCGCCATGTCTCTCATTCCACCATGCCGTTAATGCTCGTTCCCCTTTCTCCTGCATTTCTTTTTGTTCTTGTTCAGTGAATGGTGAACGCTCAAGTGAATACGCAAATGAGCGGATAAGACCATCTACGCCAATATCTTTACCGAGCACCCGTTCATCTGCATACCGGTTTAAGACTTCATGAATAGCCGTACCAAAGAGCATGAATTTATTTTCAACTTCAGGAATACGGAGCAAGTTTACATAGAAATATTTCCACGGGCACTCGAGGTAGTTATTGAGAGCTGTTGGCGAAAGGCCCTGCGCGAATAAGGTGGCGCGAAGCGTCGTGAGATCATCTTCTGAAGGCGCGAGCATTTCTCCTTGATTGACTGCGTTTACTGCACGCGTAACGAATGAAGGTTCCGTAGGGTTTGCCGGAGGAATAGTTTCAATCAGTGCTGGATTAATATCTTCAAGCAGTTCGGTGGGATCCTGCGCGCGATCATCTTCTCCAGTGACCGAGTATGAAAGTGTTGCGTGTTCTTTTGCACGAGTGATAGCAACATAGAAAAGACGACGTTCGTCTTCAAGACCGTTTTGTCCTGAGAGAATGTCGGTAAGGTGGAAATGCTCAGGGCGTGCACGGATGGACCAGGCGCGGGAGGTGAGGTTTGGAAGAAATACCTGAGCGAACTCGCGTCCTTTTGATTTATGTACCGTCATAACCTTTACCCGTGTTTCATCTTCCCCTCCCCGACCAGGAAGCGAAATACCCCGTTCTGCGTAGAGATCAAGGAGTGCCAGGGCTCGGGGAAGAAGTGCGTCATGCTCCCTCCGTGAGAGATCTTCGAGCTCAAGTAAAAGCCCTCGAATGGCCGCCAGGCCCTCTGCACGGTCCGGAGCAGCGAGTATGACCTGTAGGAGCCCCGATATCTGAAGTGCGTATTCCATCACGGTAGCGGGGCGTTCAAAGGACACCATACGTGCCAGCGTTTCTATCTCTCTACCAAGCTTTAGCGCGTTTTCCGTATCTACTATCTTTGCCTCTAAGAGTACTTCTGGGTCAGCGAGTACCGAAAGAATAGTGCGTTTTTGGGACCGAGCGTAGTGGGTAAGTCGCGCCACGTCAGCGGCGCGCAGAGGAAATCCCGGAAGAGATAGCACTCCTGAAAGAAACTCATCACGCGTATCACACGCAACGCGCGCAAGGCGCAGTAGTGCCTGCACAAACCGATTACTCAACGCATTATCTTCACCAGAACCAGTCACGCTTACGCCCGCGCGCATAAGCGCGCGGGCTACCTCAGCCGCATCCCGATTACGACGTACCAGCACCGCAATCTCTCCTGGCTTCGTACCGCTTGAAATAGTGGCAGTAATATTCAGTGCGAGATTCGCCATCTCCTCGTCAGGCGTTGCGCACACCGTAAGAGTGAGAGGTTTCGCAGCATATCCTGCATGTGCCACAAGCGGCACGCGGGAAAGTCGTTCGTCCGGAGACGAACTAATGAGCGAAAGCGCCGAGTCCAGAATCGACTGCGTCGAGCGGTAGTTATCAATCAGGGTGAGAATAGTCGTGCCTTCAAACTTTTCTCTAAAGTAATGCACGTTATCGAGGTCTGCACCTTGGAAGCGGTATATCGCCTGTTTCTCATCTCCCACCACAAACAAGGTTGGACGATCATGAAAACCTGACACCAATTCCAAAAGTGCATTCTGTGCACGATTTGCGTCCTGATGTTCATCTGCCAAAATATAGAGCAAAGATTCCTGCACCTGAAGAAGAAATACGGGATCACTTTCAAGGGTGCGTACTACTTCCAGAATGAGATCTTCAAAGTCGTACCGGCGTGCTTCGGTTAAGGCGTTTTCATACGCGCGATATACGGAAAGGAGGTCTTCTGTTTTTTCAATCTTTTTTATGAGGGCGACGTAGTCGCCCTTCATCTGCCCCACGTACTTTCCTTTCTCATGTACTTTCCCTTCGAGCGCATCAAATGCCGTACGCTCTTCAAGGATGCGCTCTGCGAGCGCATCCGGAGACACATTCTCACGCTTTAGTGTTGCAAACGCACTTGCGACTGCACCATGGTAGTACAAAGGATCACCAAACGGACGCAAGTGCTGTACGGGAGTCTCCAGAAGGATCTTGTCGATAATCTCAGCACGCTCTGCAGGTGTTGCAACGTGTGCGCCAATAATTCGCGGAAAGTGATCAGGAAAATCAGAAATAACGCGCTCTGCAAATCCATGAAAGGTATGCATACGTACCTTGTTCGCGCGTGAACCAATCACCTTTCGCAATCGCTCTCGCATTTCCCGTGCTGCAGCTTCGGTGTACGTAAGTGCCAGTATTGATTCTGGCGGCGTGTCGGTCAGTTTTAAAATGTTCGCAATGCGTAGTGTAAGTACTTGCGTCTTTCCCGTACCGGGGCCAGCAATAACAAACACAGGTCCTTCAATAGCATCTACCGCCGTACGCTGCTCTGCGTTTAGGCGCCCGTATGCTTCTTCAAATGCCTGATTCGGATTCATGGTGAGTACAGTGTACCAGCTCTCGAAATACCTTGTTTCTTACTGCATTTAATGGCATTATTCGACTTGTTCATTTGGAACACCTGTTCATTCCTAGGGGAGCGTTATGCAAAAGAAATACATCGTCACTGGTACCGTCATTGGATTTACCGTCGGCCTCGGACTTCCGTTTCTTCTTTTCCTGAATCGAAAACTGGATCTCGGTCTTCGATTCACACCAGAGGAAGAGGCTGAAGACGCTTCTGCGTTTTTCGGCGCTCCTGAAGGCTCGCAAGACTGCACCGTACTTGGAGGCGGGACTAGTGTCTGAAGCCACACCCCAGCTCTCTTGGTTTGAACGCAGACGGCAAAACATCCCTCTGCCTCACTCGGTTATTAAACGAATAGCCGAACGAAATGGCCAAGAGATATTCCCTGAAAAGAAAAAGAGGAGAAAGAAAAGACGAAAATCCGTCATCCCCGCTGAGTAAATCAGCGAGATACACAAACAGGCCAGGACTCCCCCGGAGTTCCTGGCCTTTTTACATTCCCCATTCATATGATTGTCTACCACCGATACCGATGCAACTCCTTTCTTCGCGCTCCATGCTCAGGAATATAGTTCGCCACTTCAGCCCAAAATGCTGCACTATGATTATGGTGCTTGGTGTGCGAAAGCTCATGCACAATTAAATAATCTATGAGTTCAGGTGGGAGGTAGAGAAGACGGTAGTTAAAAGACAGATTGCCATTCGCCGAACAACTTCCCCATCGTGATTTTTGATTGCGTATAGAAATAGTGCCATGCTTGAAAGAGCCGAGGTGTGCAAAAAAATGCACCCGCTCTTGAGCAATACTGCGTGCTTGAATAAGTGCTTCGCGGTAGGCAGCGGTGCCACGCCGCAGGCGTGGCACCTGAACATAAGGACCATTTTTCTTTTCTTTCTTTTCCCTCAGGTCGTTCATCTCGCCCTGCGCTTTTAGAATCCAGATTTCTCGTTCTTGCACAAATACTTCCACAGCATGAAGCGATATTCGTTTTGGCTTCGTCACCACCACCCTACCATCCTCATGTACCGAAACGCGTAGATGCCGGGCACGTCCATGCTCCCGGACTTCGTATATCATGCCAATACTGAAACTACGTTCTTAGGGTGAGTATATTTCATACGTTCTGCTTTATATATTTTTCGCCATATAGGAAATAGCATGAAGACAATGTTCCCGGCAATAGCAGGATATGCTCCGCTAAGTATAAATACTGCAAACCAGAGTGTCTCTTTATATACCCAGTACTTGCCGAGTTTGTGATAGCAGTCAGTAAGAGGCTCTTCGGCATGACTCATATCTTCAGCCATATAGGTACCAATTTGCGCATGGAGAAACGAACCAAATACCGCAGCTGCTGATATCCATATAATGACAAACGCACGTAGGGACGCAGTATCGGTGAAAATAGACCTGATTGATGGCGTAGTTAGTAACGATACTGAAAGCAAAATAACGGCAACAAATCCAGCCTCATACTGCCACGTTGATCCGCGTTTCGGCGCTGCCATCCAGCGAGCTAAAGGATATAAAAAGGGACGCAGTATGCGTACCAAAAAATTAAGCACTGATTCAGTCATCCGGACAGTATAGCGTATATGGCAAAAGAGCCCAGAACATTAGTTCTGGGCTCTTTTCACGGGCGATCGATGGACTCTATCGCTCCATTCGGCGTAAGGCAGGCGAGAAGATAATTCGGAAAATATCTCCAGCTTGCCACTTGCGCATACGCTCGTTGTACATAAAAAGAACATGTTTCAAATCCATCATTCTCGCGGTTACTCGTCACAGCGCAGATTATAATGCAGACGTCAGAACGTAACCGTACTCGAGACTGTTCCAGCTGAGTCTGAATAATATCCCGCATCACAAACTGCATTTCTCGTGGCATTAGCTTTTCATCGTGAGCTAACGCCACATCTGCGCCTGGTCGAATGATTACATCAACGACCTGCGCTTCATATTTTCGTATCGCATACTCTTCAAAGCGGCGGCGAAATTCCGGCCGCGCTCCACTAATAATGGTTACCGACCGATACATAGCCTTTCTCCCTGCACTGCACCAAGACTCAGTAAACACCCGAAGCGCCCTTACTACCAGCGTTTATGGCTTGTATCAGGGGATAGCAAAAGGCCCGCCATACAAAAAATGTAGGGCGGGCCCGGTTGAGATTTAGCCAGTCAGCTGCTAAGCAGCATCATCCGGCGGAGAGCGTTTTTGGGCGAGGAATGCCGCTTCCACACCCCGACGGGTGTGAATGACAGGAGGAGTGTCCTTGCTTTTCCGAGGAATATCCTTCCGCCTTGGTCGAAAACGACCTCGCAAACGATCCATGCACCTCATACTCAACTCCTTTTATCTCGAAGCGTTCGTGCCGCCTTATGCAGCCACCTTCTGCGGTTTGTATTTGCGGCGGTTTGGGCCACGCGAACCACGGAAGCCTTTACGGCTGTTACAGCGACGAACTTTCTTACGCATGTAAACCCCCTTTTGGGATGGACAGGAATATCCGGCTTGCGGCCGGATTGAAGTATCCTAACGGACTACGGGACGTGTGTCAAAGTTGAAGAGGCAAAATGTGGATTGAGCTTTTGGAGGACCTTTTCTTTCAGATTTTCAGTATCCCTAATTCGTAAAAGAGGAAGCCTTGCCTCTCTTAAGATTCGTTCTACCTCACCGTCCCTCTCTATCCTATCAACCCTCGAATGACTGTAGTCATCAAGTTCGATAGCAAGCACGGGTGAAATATCATCCTTGTCACAGAGTACAAAATCAACTGACTTCCGGTTTATGTGCGAACGAGCTCCTTGCCAGTTATTCCCGGGAATCTTCTCGTCTAAAAGACTCGAAAGATGCACTTGAACAAATATAAAATAATCGTTCCCTACCGTATGAACGAGAGCCTTGTAACACTCAGTTTCGTTTGGGGTCAAGAGATATCGCTTGAGGTGATAGGGATATTTTTTTGAAGTAGGACTGCTTTTCCCACGCCCTAATTCTTTGAGTATCGAAACAAATATGACCGCAACAACTAGTATTGATACGAGGGCGTAAAGATTCATGTCTTAAGTATATGCTAAGAAAGGTCATAAAAAGAAACCGGCACACCGTGCCGGTTTCAGTCTTTTATGAGTATTCGGTAATTCTGAAAATCACCAGCGCTCCGCACACTTTACAAACGATGCAACAAAAGTGTCTGCTCATCCACAACACCCACAAGGACGCTTAAGTCGAACTCGGGATATGCAGCCGTTAAGGCTTCACGCGCCGTACGCTCAAGAAAGCGAGCTTTCTGTTCGGCAGTGCGCCATCCAGAACTTCCTTTCTTTGAGCGCGCTAAGGTAGAAACGAGGAGCAACACCCCATCTTTGGGATCAATACGCCCCGCGTCCATATTTCCTTTCACGATCTTACCGGCAGTCTGCACTGCATTCACCCACTGCTCGTACGGCCCTATGATAAGAGCCTTGTTTGGCTCATGGAGCCAATAAAAACCGCGACCAACCCCAATGATATTCTCCCGGTGTTCAAGCGCGATAGGTTCGCGACCTGCTTCCCGAATAGAACGAATGTGACGCTGATTTCCAAGCACAAGAGGCAGCAGATTACGACGCATTGATTCCGGCATATCCGGATACAAGTGACAGAGACGTGAGTCCATCTCGCTTGGAGAGGCGTCCGGCATTTCAGCCACCGATAGTTCGGCGCCGTTACTTCCGTGGAAGACGAGCGCGTCCTGATCCGTTTCGATTCCCACCATAAGCGGATACACGACCCGATGCTGGGTACCATATATCTCCTCAAACTGCGCGTGCAAGTGCTCAACCATCTTTTTTGCACCTTCCGTGTCATAACCGAAACCAGCGCATCCGCGGTGCGTATCACCAGCGGAGAAATGGTAGGTCACAAAAACTAAGGTGTCCTGACCGCGTGATACGGCAGCACTCACGTCTTCATGAATGAGTTCGCCGAAGTACGGCCAACCGAGGTCAAAGCGTCCACCAATATTTCGGTACGGCTTTATAATTCCCGGAGGGGTTTCAGTAATGAGCGAAAGATTGAGTCTTCCGTCCATGCACTTAAGCGCAAGAAGTTGCGTTGGATGTTTCGCGAAGTACAACTCGCGTGCAAGCTGTGTGTCCGGAGACGTAAACGCATCACTTTGTGCTTTGTTAAGGCCAATAGCGTAATTCTGTAATTTTGTATTCACCGTATTCTCCATATATAGGTACTGGCCAGCTATTGGTATACACCCTAATCAGGGTACTGCCAAATTTAATAACTCTTTAAACGTCGGGACTTGTCGTGGGTGCGGATTTTCTCAAGTGCCTTTGCTTCAATCTGACGAATACGTTCACGCGTAACGCCAAACTCCTTACCCACTTCTTCAAGGGTATGGTATACGCCATCCAGAAGTCCGTGACGCATTTCAAGAATCTTACGCTCCTTTGGTGAAAGATCGTCGAGAATATCACGAACTTGTTCAGTCAAAATACGCTCTGATGATTCCTGGATAGGAGATGGAATCTTATCGTCAGCAATGAAGTCACCAAGGGTACTCTTCTCATCATCATCAGAACCGATAGGGTTTTCGAGTGAAAGCGTGTCCTGGTTGATCTTCTCAATCTGGTAAATCTTTTCAACCTCAACACCCATCTCTATGGCAACTTCTTCAGGCTGGGGGTCACGGCCCAAGGTCTGCGCGAGGCGACGACTCACCTGCTTATACTTGGCGATTGTTTCCACCATGTGAACAGGAATACGAATGGTACGGGATTGGTCGGCAAGCGCACGCGTAATAGCCTGGCGAATCCACCAGGTAGCGTAGGTTGAGAACTTATATCCCTTCTTCCAGTCGAATTTATCAACGGCCTTGAAGAGACCGAGGTTTCCTTCCTGAATAAGATCAAGGAGTGTGAGGTCAGGAGAGCGCCCCACGTACTTCTTTGCGATAGACACCACGAGGCGAAGGTTTGAACGCGCAAGAATGTTACGTGCTTCGTCATCACCGTTTTCAATGCGGCGTGCAAGTTCCTTTTCTTCGTTACCGGTCAAAAGTGGGTACTGACCGATTTCACGAAGATAAATCTGAATCGAGTCATATCCTCCTGAGTCACGGGTCTTAATGTTACGCGTTGCGAGGTACGCGTCTGCATGATCTTCGAGCATGCCCCCTTCGAGGATATCGATACCGGCAACGGTAAAGCGCTCGTAAAGCTCATCAAGGAAATTAACGTCGTCTTCTACGTGCGGGAACTCACGAAGGATTTCTGAGTACGTAATGTAGCCACGCTCCTTTCCTTTTACGATAAGGCGCTCTGCTTTGTCTCCGCGTTCAGTAAGTGCCTTTGCTTTTGAACCGCCTGCAGCGGCACGTACCACGCTCGCAGCACTGACCTTCTTTGGTGTAGCTTTTGATGCGCTCTTTGATGCAACTTTCTTAGGTGCTGCCTTAGTAACTTTCTTAGCGGGAGCTGCCTTTTTTACAGGTGCTTTCTTTACTACCTTCTTAGGAGCAGCTTTGGGTGCGGATTTCTTTGGTGCGGATTTAGTGGGTTTTTTTGTGGCCATAGGGAATAGAAAAAATTGAGCCGATAATTAGAAACTATAAAAACACTGCTGAAGACTCTATGCGAGTGTGGCTATACGTGCGCCTAGCTCCGTACATCGGAGCGCTGCGCGTTGTATTCCCTCGGCATCATGTGCCGCTTCTGCTGCTCGTAACTCACGTGTCGCGTCCTTAAGCGCGTCCCGCAGGATCATCCGCTCGAATGCATACAAAAGTTCGTCGCCCGCCCGCTCTTCAGGTGTTTCACCGAATGCGAGTCCTGCCTCAAATAATGCGCGTTCGCCCAGGTCCGCTATCATTGCGAAATCTACTGGTGCGCCGGTAATTCTAAAGTACTCTGTTTTTAGACGTTCGGCAAGGGTGGTTTCGGGGTATGTCTGGATAGCGCCCAGTATAAGCATGCGGCGAGTCTCAAGTCCTGACGCTTCTGTAGACGTGTCAGTCACCTCTTCCTTTCCTCCGTCTTCGTAGCTTGGAAATGGTGAAGACCGCTGGGGATATTTTTGACCGTATGCAGTGCCTCGCGTTCCGTATTTATTTTGTGAATAGCCCTGTGGACCATACTTCGAAGAGTGGTGCCCGTGAGCTCCTTGTCCGTATGCACCGCTACTCGAATATCCGTTTCTATTCTCATAGCCGGATCCTTGCGCGTTCGCGTATCCATTTTGGGATTGTGGTCGGACATGCGCTGCGTCAGTAGCGCTAAGCTGAGGTAACGCTTCACGAACCGCTTCCGGTGTTTGTGAAAGCGCGCGTGCAATAATCTCCACGTACCGGTTTCGCTCAAGCGGACTCTTCACCGCAACAACAAGCGGCAAGACCGTCTCTTCCACACGGCGCATGAGTTTAAAATCATCCGTCTCTTGAGCAGCAAGCACGGAAAGGAAGAACTCGATAATAGACTGAGAATTTTTCACGAGCTCTGTGAAATTCTTTCCTCCATCTTCTGCCACAACATCTGCTGGATCTTTTCCTTGAGGAAGACGGACTGCCTTTACCCGCATTCCAGCTTCAAGAGCTGCAAGTGCGGTCTTTGCCGACGAGGCAAGTCCTGCGCGGTCAGCGTCTAAGGCGAGCATCAGATTATCTGCATACCGTTTAATAAGTCCGAGGTGGACGCTTGAAAGCGCTGTGCCGGAAAGCGCTATGGTGTTCGTAAAGCCTGCCTGATGCAAAAGAAGGAGATCAAACTGACCTTCGACAAGGATCGCAAAGCCGCGGGCACGTATAGCGTCTTTTGCGCGATCCATGCCGAAAAGGATCTCACTCTTTTTAAATAAATCTGTCTCAGGAGAGTTGAGATATTTCGCCTGCTCATCTTTTTCAAGTGCACGCCCCGTAAATGCGACGGTGCGTCCTGCAGTGTCACGTATGGGGAACATTAGACGACTACGGAATCGATCATACCAGGTGCCCGGTTTTTCATCTGCTTCTTTGATAAGTCCTGCAGCGGCGAGTTCCTTAGGGGCAAATCCCTGTGCGCTTAATGCTTCAAGAAGTCCGCGCCAGCCAGAAGGTGCCAGCCCCAGATTCCATGAGGTAATAGTTTCGGGCGAAAGGCCGCGTTCACGCGCATACGCGTACGCCGGAGATCCATCTGTAAGCGCAGACGCAAAAAATTGATCCGCCTTAGACATCGCTTCGCGAAGCCTCTCTTTCTCATCACTCTTAATTCGATCCCCGGGAGTAAGCTGCTGCACTTCAACTCCTGCCTTGTCTGCCAGGATTTGTAGAGCACCTCTAAAATCCACACCTTCCATCTTTTCGATAAACGTAAAGTGGTCACCGCCTTGAGACGTTGAAAAACAGTAGTACGAACCACGGTCAGGAGAGACATAAAAGGAAGCCGTCTTTTCTTTTGAGAAAGGGGAAAGTCCCCGGAAGTACTTCCCTGCTCGTGTGAGCTTTACGTACGGCTGCACCACTTCCACGATGGAAAGTCGGTCCTTGATGAGCTGAGTGGTGTCGGTTCCAGGGTTAGCTGTCATTTCCTCTATTCTACGCCACCTAGGATTCTTTGCATGTAACTCACACAAACACACACTTTGACAGGCAGCTCACTACATGACATTGTTCCTAAGCATTATTCAGGGAGAGATATATGCGCATGTTCTTACGTGACTTCAAGGAAGCATTCATCATGAGTGCGACGGTTGGAATAGTCTTTGCCGCGGCCCAATTCGCACTGGCGCTCGACTCCACGGTATACGAACTTATTTCGACATTCGTGAACTTCACCGCCATAGCGTTCTTGCTCTGCGGAATCCCGTTCGCGCTCTATGACAAATATAAGCGCAAACGAGAAGAAGCTGCCCGTCTGCGCAGAAACGACACCGACACGTTCGCGTAGTCACCTCGCTATAACCCTGCCTCGCAAACCATTCTGGTTTGCGAGGCATTTTTTCATTCTCTACAAAACAAAAACCGCCCGGTACGGGCGGTTTTTGTTTTACACTTTCTAAAGTATTAGTTCGTCGTATCAACTACCGCTCCTGCATTTGCAGCAACTTCTAGTGCGAGTTCCTCAGCAGCCTGTGCTGCGGCCATCTCGCGAACGCGACGTGCGCCCTGGAGCTTACCAATCTCAGCGTGCTTTGCGCTATCTGCGAAGCCTGTTCCAGCAGGAATGAGGCGTCCGAGGATAACGTTCTCCTTAAGACCGCGAAGCGTATCGAGTGAGCCCTTAAGAGCGGCGTCGATAAGAATCTTGGTGGTCTGTTCGAAGGATGCTGCTGAAAGGAATGAGCGGCGTGAGAGAGCTGACTGCTTAATACCAAAGACAATATCTGTGGCCTTAGGCGCAACCTTCCCTTCTGCTTCCATTTCTTTCACAAGCTCAGCAAGTTCCCACTGTTCGATGATGTCACCGATAGAGAGGTCTGTTTCGCCAGCGTCAGTAATCTTCGCGCGGTTGAACATCTGACGAACGATAACTTCAAGGTGTTTGCGTGATACAGACGCTCCCTGGAGCTCGTAAATCTTAGACGTTTCCGCAATGATATATTCCTGAACCACCGTGCGGCCTGCGTATTCGAAGAGTTCTTCGAGGTCTGCGGAACCGTCCGTGAGGAACATTCCCTTCTTAACGGCCTGTCCTGCATTTACGAGTACCTGACGAGGGAACTGGATGAGGAATTCAGAGTTTGACCCATCCTTCTTACCCTGTCCCTTTTCAGGTGCCATAACGATGACACGGTCACGGTCCTGCTCCTTTATCTCAACGATCATACCGTCAAACTTTGCGATAGTCGCAGCATTCTTAGGTGAGCGCTTCTCGAAGAGTTCCTCAACGCGAGGAAGACCCATGGTGATGTCTCCACCCACAGAGGCCGTTCCTCCAGCGTGGAAGGTACGCATCGTGAGCTGTGTTCCTGGTTCACCGATAGCCTGTGCTGCAATAGTTCCGACTGCTTCACCCAAATCAACGGGCTGCTGTGTCGTAAGATCCATTCCGTAACACCCTGCACATACGCCGTAGCGTGTCTCGCAGGACATTGGTGAAAGAACCATAACGCTCGTAACCGTTTTCTCAGCAGCAATAACTCGTGCTTCGTCAGCGGTGAGGTAATGCTTCTTCTTAAACGTGATATCTCCAGCAACTACGTCAGCAGCGAGTGTACGTCCTCGAACCGCCTCAGCGAAGTCGATGGTAATGCCGGACGCTGAAATTCGGTTGATGGTAATACCGCGCTTTGTGCCACAGTCTTTTTCAGTGATGATAGAGTCCTGCGCCACATCGAAGAGACGGCGGGTGAGGTATCCTGCTCGTGCAGTTCCGAGCGCAGTGTCAGTAAGACCTTTACGCGCTCCGTGTGAAGACATGAAGTATTCAACAGGGTTAAGGCCTTCAGTCATTGAGGAGATGATAGGCACTTCGATAGTTTCTCCTCCGGTGTTCTGGATAAGACCTTTCATACCAGCCATCTGAGTAAGGTTACCCATCGTACCGCGAGCACCAGACGTCACCATGTCGTAGACCGAACCGGTTGGATCAAGTGCGTCACCAACGAGCTTCTCCACCTGCGTCTTAGCACCGTGCCAGAGCTCGATGATCATGCGGCGCTTCTCATCTTCAGAAAGAAGACCGTCCTTGTAGTTACTCTCAATCTTGAGAACCTTCTCGGTTACTTCATCAACAATCTTCTGCTTTCCTTCGGGAACAGATACGTCATCGATACTCCATGACACACCAGACTTGGTGGCATATTCGAAACCGAAACGCTTGATCTTGTTCACGATGCCAGGAAGCTTATCGATTCCGTAACGAACGATGCAGTCATCCATGATGCTTGCGAGCATCTTCTTGGTGATTGGTGCGTTTACGTACGGATAGTCACTCGGAAGGACCGTGTTGAAGAGAAGACGTCCAACGGTAGTCTCGAAGATTGCTCCTTCGTACTCTGCGTACTTCGCCTTGTCCTTCATAGGAAGAACGTGGACTTTTGCACGAAGATCGAGTGCGCCATATTCGTACGCGAGGATCGCGCCGTTAGGGTTGGCATAATACGTACCTTCACCCTTCGCGCCGGTAACATCTTTCGTGAGCCAGTAGGTTCCAAGAACGATATCAAGCGGCTTGTTCACCATAACGATCATCTTGCCGTCTCCCGGCTTAATGATGTTTTTGTTAGCAGACATGATGTTCTTTGCCTCCCACTGTGCCTCTTCTGAAAGAGGAACGTGAATTGCCATCTGGTCACCGTCGAAGTCAGCGTTAAAGGCTGGACACACAAGAGGGTGGAGCTGAATAGCATCACCTTCGATAAGACGAGGGCGGAATGCCTGGATACCCTGGCGGTGAAGCGTAGGGGCTCGGTTAAGAAGAACATACTTTCCGGCAATAGCTTCTTCAAGAATTTCCCATACTTCTGGCACTCCATCTTCAATCAAACGACCTGCGCCGCGGATGTTGAAGGCGAGTTCGCGGGTAAGGAGTCCTTCGATAACGAAAGGACGGAAGAGCTCAAGCGCCATGTGCTTTGGAAGACCACACTCATCAAGCTCGAGATCAGGACCAACGACAATAACGGAACGGCCTGAGTAGTCCACGCGCTTTCCAAGAAGGTTCTGGCGGAAATACCCTTGCTTACCCTTAAGGTAGTCAGCAAGTGACTTGAGCGGGCGGCGCTGAGCTGGGGTGAGAGCCCCTCCTGATGCTCCTGACTTACGGATTGAGTTGTCGAGGAGTGCGTCAACGGCTTCCTGAAGAATACGCTTTTCGTTTCGGAGAATAACTTCTGGAGCCTTAATATCAAGAAGCTTCTTCAAACGGTTGTTGCGGTTGATTACACGACGGTAGAGGTCGTTAACGTCAGATGTTGCATGACGTCCTCCCTCAAGTGCAACCATAGGGCGAAGTGCCGGAGGAATAACCGGAATGCGAGTGAGGAACATCCATTCAGGACGAACGTTCGACGCAAGCATTGAAGTCACGAGCGAAATACGCTTTCCGAGTTTTTCACGCTCAGCAGCACCTGCCTTTGGATAGCGCTCTTCAAGCGTTACTTTGAGCTTCGTAAGATCAAGGTTACGGAAGAGATCGTAGATCGCTTCTGCACCAATCTTTGCTTCGAAGAGTGTTCCATACTTTACGGAGAAACGGTGGTATGACATTTCGTCAAAGACGCGTCCGACGACCACAGAATCAATTTCCTGCTTCGCAACCGTCATACGCTCCTTGAGCGCTTCGCGCTCTGACTCTTTTTCAATACTCTTAAACTTGCTCTTGTACTCAGCTTCGAGTTCGGTGAGCATACGCTTCTTTGTCTCTTCGTTTACTTTCGTAACGATGTAGCCAGCGAAGTACACTACCTTCTCAAGATCAGATGAAGGAATGCCGAGTATAAGCGCCATGCGAGATGGCATTGAACGGAGGAACCAGATGTGTGCCACCGGGCTTACGAGTTCGATGTGACCCATGCGTTCGCGACGAACGATGGAGCGGGTGATTTCAACACCACACTTGTCACAAACGATACCTTTGTAGCGAATACCTTTGTACTTACCGCAGTAACACTCGTAGTCACGCTCTGGACCAAAGATTTTTTCATCGAAAAGACCGTGCTTTTCAGAGCGCTGAGTGCGGTAGTTAATGGTTTCCGGCTTCGTGATTTCACCACGTGACCACTCGAGAATACGCTCAGGTGACGCGAGAGAAAGACGAAGTGCGTTCCAGTCCGTGGCGCGTCCACCAATGCGTGGTGGCTGCTTCTTGCCCTGGAATGGTGTGTTTTCAGAACGGGATGAGTGAGGTGCCATATAGGTTCAGGGTTATACGGCTAGATAGCCGCTTCGTTACCGTATTCTATCGGCTCGATGTCGAGTGCGAGACCACGGATCTGGTTAGTAAGAACGGCAAAGGATGCCGGCGTGCCTGAGTGACTGACTGCTTCACCCTTAACGATAGCGTCGAAGGTTGCAGAACGTCCGGTAATATCGTCAGACTTGATAGTGAGCATTTCGCGGAGAGTATAGGCAGCTCCGTAGCCAAGGAGTGCCCACACTTCCATTTCTCCGAAACGCTGTCCTCCGTTCTGAGCCTTTCCTCCGAGCGGCTGCTGGGTGATAAGGCTGTACGGACCGATTGAGCGCATGTGAATCTTGTCTTCCACCATGTGGTGAAGTTTCAAGATATACATGTATCCCACGGATACGGGCTGAGCGAACGCTTCACCGGTGCGCCCATCGAAGAGCTGCATCTTTCCAGAACGATCAAATCCTGCAGAGACGAGCTCGTCGCGGATTTCGTCCGGCGTAGCGCCAGCAAATGGAGGCACGATAGCCTGGTACCCAAGGGCATTAGCCGCAAGTCCAAGGTGCATCTCAAGAATCTGACCAAGGTTCATACGAGAAGGAATACCGAGTGGTGTCAAAATAATGTCCACTGGATTTCCATCTGCGTCGTATGGCATGTCTTCGGCCGGAAGCACGCGGGAGATAACTCCCTTGTTTCCGTGACGACCAGCGAGCTTGTCACCCACTGATACGTTACGGACCTGTGCAACCGTAACCACAATCTTCTTAATGATGCCGCTCTCAAGCTGGTCACCACGTTCACGAGAGAAGACACGAACACCAATAACACGACCGCGCTTCCCTCCTTCCATACGGAGTGAGGTATCCTTCACGTCTTTTGCTTTGTCTCCAAAGATAGAACGGAGGAGACGTTCTTCAGGCGTAAGCTGAGTTTCACCCTTAGGCGTTACCTTTCCAACAAGGATGTCACCAGGGCGAACTTCAGCACCGATGCGGATAACACCTTCCTCGTCGAGGTTCTTAAGGCGCATTTCACCAACGTTAGGAATGTCGTGAGTCGTTACTTCAGCCCCAAGCTTTGTGTCGCGAACGGCAGCTTCGAAGTCCTCGATGTGAACCGTTGTGAACTTTGAGTCCTGCACCATACGCTCAGAAACGATGATGGCGTCTTCGTAGTTCGCACCATTCCATGACATGAAAGCAACACGGGCATTCTGTCCGAGCGCCATCTGTCCCTGATCTGACGATGAACAGTCAGCAAGTACATCACCCTTCTTTACCTTGTCTCCAGTAAGTACTGAAGGACGCTGCATAAAGGCTGAGTTCTGGTTTGTCTGGGTAAGCTGCTGGAGCTTGTATTCCTGGCGCTTTCCTTCTTTGCTTTCCACTGTGATCTTACGTGCATCAACGTACACTACCGTACCCGCTTCATCAGCAAGGATGAGGCGTCCAGTGTTACGAGCTGCGTGCGTTTCAATACCAGTTGCAACGAGTGGTGCCTCAGGAATGAGAACTGGTGTTGCCTGTTTCTGCATGTTTGAACCCATGAGTGCGCGGTTTCCGTCGTCGTTGTTAACGAAGGGAATCATGGCCGTTGCGGCTGAGAACATCTGGAAAGTCGAAACGTCGATGAAATCAATCTCATCACGGGTCACCACTGCTGGCTCACCTGAACGACGGGCTTCAATAGTATCGGGAACGATACGCTTCTTCTCATCAACAGGAGTCGCGCCGTGCGCAATAACATGATCTTCCTCTTCAAGCGCGTTGAGGTATACAACCTCATCCGTCACTACTCCCTTCTTAACAACAGAGTACGGTGTTTCGATAACACCGAATTCGTTTGTGCGGGCGTGAATAGCAAGACGAAGGATAAGACCAATGTTCTGACCTTCTGGCGTATGAATTGGGCAGAGACGGCCATAGTGTGAAGGGTGCACGTCACGGACTTCGAAGCCCGCGCGCTCACGTGTAAGCCCTCCGGGACCGAGCGCTGAAAGCGTACGCATGTTCTCAAGCTCAGCAAGAATGTTCTGTTGATCCATGAACTGTGAGAGTTGGTTTGCCGTAAAGAATTCACGGATTGAAGCCTGGTACGGACGAGGGTTGATGAACGCCATAGGAAGCGTTGTCTCAGATTCAATCGTTGACATACGATCCTGGATGTTGCGCTTCATACGGGACATACCCACACGCATACGTGCCTGGAGAAGTTCTCCCACAAAACGAACACGACGGAAGCCGAGGTGGTCAATGTCATCAGGAACTCCATTAGGGTCCTGGTTTAGACGAGCGATCTCTCCCACGATGCGGACAAGATCCTCGAGTGAGAGTGTACGGTTATCAAGCGCCTTAGGGTCAGTTGGGAGTCCAAAACGTGCGTTCAAGCGGTGACGCCCCACCTTATTAAGGTCGTAGCGTTCTGCCGTGAAGAGCGTGTTGATGTATGACTTTGCGTTCTCAGGCGTTGCAAGATCACCATCACGCATGCGTCGGTGTACTTCTACGTAGGCATCATCTGAGGTCTTCGCAGTGTCGTGAAGCATGGTGGCCTTAAGAGCTGCAACAGCCACTTCGTCTTTGAAGTGTCCGAGGAGTTCTTCTCCCACTCCTGCACCAAAGATAGTAAGGAGGTTAGTTACGGGGAACTTACGCTTACGATCAATCTTAACGAAAATTGATCCATCAGAATCAGATTCAATTTCAATCCATACACCGCGTGAAGGAATGATCTTTGCACCAAACCAATTCTTTCCCTTAATTTCTTCAGCAACGAAGAATGCGCCGAATGAACGAGCAAGCTGAGGAACGATAGCGCGCTCAACGCCTGACACCACAAATGAGCCGTGCGGCGTCATCATAGGAATGTCGGCAAGGAAAATATCCTGTGACTTTTCAGAGCCAAAGGTTTTGTTGAGAAGCGTTACCGATACCTTAAGAGGAGCTTCGTACGTACGCATGTTGTCACGCGCATCTTCGACGGTCCCTTTAGGTTCTCCGAGTTCGAAGTTATCGATACGAAGTTCGAACTTCTTATTTGAGTAATCACTGATCGGCGAAAATTCCTGAAAGAGTTCTTTCAGGCCATCACGGATGAGCCATTTAAACGAATCCCGCTGGTGACCGACGAGGTCCGGGAAATCAACACGAGGAGCGCGATACGCGCCGAACGTCTTCTGCACAAGCGCTTTGGGGGTACGCATGTCGTTGTATGGTGAAGCCTTGAATTAAACGAGGGCAGTTTATAGAAATAAATGCCTATAAACTAGAATAGGGCTCATGCATACGCATGAGCCGCGTCCCTCGTTTTATCCGAGACGCTGTTAAAAGTTTTCGCACCGTTATGTTACCTTCTTGCCTTTGCCCGCCAGAGTGCTGCCGCCACTCAATCCGTTTCTGGTTAATGACAGTATACGCTGGGGATAGGAAAAGCGTCAAGGGAAGATAATGAAAATCTGAGGAAAGGTTACAGAACAAGCATGTGTGGCAATCTTGTAACTTGTACCCATAAAAAGAAGAGCCGTGCAAGACGGCTCTAAAAGGTGGTAAGTGAAAGATAGGCTTGGAGGATTCCGCCCCCATGTTCAGACAGTGTTCAACCGCCCTACTCAAGTCTCTGTTAGGTCACCCAACAAGGCTCTCGCTGCACGGTGGCAGGTCTGACGAGCACTCCAGAGTACTGGCCCCATCTCCCGAAGGAGAATTGCCATCGGCATACTGCTTCCAGCACACCATATTCGGTCTCTCTCCCACTTACCGTGTCAGGCCTTAGCTCCCACTGGTGAGCCGCACGCGACTTTCTTTAACGAATGACTGCTTCTAAGCCAATCGCCCAGGAGGTCTACTCAGACGCCCGACAAGCTCTTTATACCAAAGCTTCAAGTTTATACAACAGTGCTGTCTGTCTGGGTCGATGTTAGAACTTTTTGTACACGTTGATCCTCAGACAGGATATAATCCCCCTAGGTAGCAAGGAGGCTCCGATGGACAAGTTCACACCTGCCGAGTTCTTTACGCGTGCGATCGCAAGAGTCCCGCCCGACCTCAGAAATCCCAAATACCGACATCTGGGAGTGCGACTTAATCTTCTCAGGAAGCCCTTCGCCAAATACTATGCCGGCGAAATTGATCTAAATCATGCGCTCGACTCCTTAATCAAGGGGCGAGTCATTGTGGCGGTGCACGCGGTGTGGGGCAAAGTTCCTGACCAATGGGAACATAAGAAAAGAAAGCTGGTGGAAATCGAGCGTCTTGAAGCCTTTCCGGACTCTCGTGTTTCTGATGAGAATCCGATTCTCTATCTTCCCCATGCACTTCCACGCGCGCTGCGCACACAATTGAATCAGGCTGACGAGATTCTTGCGAAGATACTTCGCCCGACTCTTGTTGCCGCGAATGGCTAACTGCAATTTAAAGAGTGTCGCTTACCCGGCACTCTTTTTATTATGGCAGAGTAGGCAACTAACCTACTGCTTACTCTTCTTCCACTTTTCTATCTCCACATGGTTTCCGGTAGCGAGGACTTTTGGAATTGAGTGCTTCTTCCCTTCCCACATAATTGATTCTGGGCGGGTGTAGACTTCGCGCGCTGCAGTGCGGCGCTCCTCCACGGACTCATCTTTTCCAAGTACACCAGGAATGCGGCGCGTCATAGCGTCCACGATGGCCATTGCTGGCACTTCAGCGCCGGTGTACGTAGCACTTCCCACGGAATAGTTTTTCACGGTACCGAACGTTTTCATCAGTTTCTTTGCGCGCTCGTCGATTCCTTCATACCGGCCACATACCAAAACCACGTCATCGTATTTCAAAAGCTTGTCTGCTTCAGTATTCGTAAATTCTGTTCCTCCGGGAGAGAACCATATGAGCGCCACCTTTTTATCTTTGCGCCGCGTGAGCGCTTTCTTAACAGCACGAACAACGGGCAAGGCCGTCATCACCATCCCCGGACCACCGCCATACGGACGCTCGTCTACCTTCCCCCATTTGTTATCCACGTAGTCACGCGGTGTTTGGTAGTCCACACTAATCAGCTTCGCCGTTCGGGCGCGTCCTAAAATAGACGCGGAAAGATATGCGTCACAAGCTTCTGGAAATAGAGTAATGAGATGGAATCGAAGCATAGGTATTATTCGTAAACAGTATGATCGCCGATATTGAGTAAATACGCTACTTTCTTATCTTTACTGAATTGAAAGATAATTCTGTCACGATAGTTTATGGAAAAAGCGAGAAATCCGAGCATGTCGCCCTTAAGTTTATGAACACGAAGTTTCTGATGATTTTTAGTATCTTTAAATTCCTCGATCCTCTCCTTCGTTTCTTCTCTTAGAGGTTTTGACAACTTACCGTATTTCCGCACAAAGTCAGAGGAGTATTCGACCCTAAGCATAGTTACGCAATGTGCTTAGCGAGTTCATCAAGATCTCCCTGTAAGGTTTTTCCTGCACGGATTTCAGCTTGTCCTCGACGAAGCGTTTCGAGCGCTTCTTCACGAGCTAATAGATCTATTGCGATACGTACAGCGTGCGCCTTTGTTGCGGCACGGCCACTAGTAACCATTTCTTGTATGATCGCTTGTTGGACATCTGAAACAGGGACGGTAATAACGCTCATGGAAATGATACTAAGATTTATTAATAAGTCTTAGTATATCTCTTTTACGTATAAAAACAAGAAAAGCCCTGCCGGGCTTTTCTTGTTTTTCGTTTTCTAGAAACTAACTTAGTTCGCCGAGTACCTGATCAAGTGACTTTTCGCCTTCCTGGCGCTTCCCGCCAGCTGGTTCATTAATCTTAAGATTTACGCGCGCGTTATGCTTCATACCGACAACACGAAGAAGGGTGCGGAGCGCTTTTGCAATGTTGCCGTCGCGGCCGATAATTTTACCCATATCCTCAGGAGCAACAGCGAGCGTAAGAAGTACGCCCATTTCGTCCACGGAGCGTGTTACAGAAACAGCGTCTGGAGTATCAACGAGTGCCTTTACAACGTATTCAAGAAATTCGTGGTCGGAGTACATATGAGTGTCAGCTAGGTATCAGTAGTATCAGATGATAAGCGGCGGCACGGGCAGCGAGGCTGCGAGAAACCTTACGCGGCAGGAACTTCCTCTGCGGGAGCTTCTGACGAAGCTGGTTCTTCAGCAGCGGGTGTTTCTGGTTCTGGAGTTGCTTCAACTTCAGGGGCAGCGGCTTCTGCAGCGGCGGCCTCAGCAGCTTTTGCTTCTTCTGCAGCGGCAGCATCTGCGGCTTTCTTTGCTTCTTCAGCGGCCTTAGCAGCGGCTGCTTCTTCTTCAGCTTTCTTCTTCATAATGTTCTTCTCGAGGTTCTTTACGCTAACCACCTTTGCGGTCTTTGCGCCTTCGAGCACTCCTTCTTTAACAAGAAGGTTATGAACTGAAGGTGAAACCTGAGCACCTTTTCCCATCCACTCTTTGATCACCTCAGGTTTGAGGGTTGAGATCTTAGTCTTAGGGTTGTAGGTACCTACGAGGTCAACATACTTTCCAGCCTTGGGGCCAGATGCTTTTTCAAGAACGGCAATACGAAAAGACGCATCATTTTTGCGGCCAGTTCGCTGAAATCGGATCATCAACATAGTGATTTGAAGAGTATCTTATTAGTGGTATTGAGTCAAACGAGTATAAGAAAAGATGCGGTGGTTGCTCGAGGACAACCACCGCACCGAGGGAGCGTCACCCGCAAGCGTGCGTGCAATAAGGCGACTACATTCTTATACCATATTCCCCTTGGAATGGTAAAGTAAATCCTAATGACACCATCCACTCAGACCTTTCAAGGTCCTCTCTCTGTTACCCGAACCGGCAAAGGCTTCTTTAGCTACGACCCTGATAAAGACGATCTGTTCATTCCGGACGGATTCCTAGGGGGAGCTTTCCCTGGAGACACGGTAGAAGTATCAATCACCGGACAGGAGCGTGATCCAAAGAGCGGTAAGGATCGAGTAATAGGTCAGGTAGACCGGATTATTACCCGTAACCGCACGACTTTCGTGGGCAAGCTTGTCCCAGGAAATGAGATTGGGCAAAACCCCGCTGACACGTACCTCTATCCGGACTGGAAGAAAATGTATACACCGATACTTGTGCGCGGTGAATCTCTCCCTATGGGACAGAAGGTATTAGTGAAACTCGTGGGTTGGAATAAGGAGGATCTCTATCCAACAGGCACGCTTGAGGAAATAATCGGTCCTGCTGGTGTCCACGAGACGGAAATGCGTGCACTCGCCTTAGGGGTGGGCTTCCGTTCCGACTTCCCTCCTGGTGTCGTGCATGAAGCAGAAGCGCTGGAGAAAGACGGACGCACCCAACTCGCGGCTGAAGCTGAAGCCGCTATTGCTTCTGGCGGACGAAAAGATTTCCGAAGCACCACCACCTTCACTATTGATCCGTTTGATGCGAAAGATTTTGACGATGCGCTCTCGGTAAAGAAACTCCCAAATGGAAACACCGAAGTAGGCGTTCATATTGCCGATGTCTCATTCTATGTACGCCCCGGTACCTCTATAGACAACGAGGCACGCGCACGCGCAACAAGTGTCTACCTCGTGGATCGCACCATTCCCATGCTTCCTCATATTCTCTCTACGGACCTTTGTTCTCTTAACCCAAATGAAGATCGTCTTTCAGTTTCTGCCGTCTTCGAACTTGATGAGAATGCCGGCATTGTCTCACGATGGTTCGGTGAGACGGTGATTCACTCTGATAAGCGATTTACGTATGAAAATGCGCAGGAAGTGTTGGACACCCAATCAGGAGAGATGCTCGAGGAGCTCAACACGCTTCGTACGCTCGCTGATAAGATACGGGCCCGTCGCGTAGCGACGGGTGCCATCGCCTTTGATACTCCTGAAGTTAAAATTGAACTTAACGAAGAAGGTAAACCTATCGCCGTTCATCTCAAGGAACGTAAAGCAACCAACCTCCTTATTGAAGACTTCATGCTTCTCGCTAACGAAGAAGTTGCGACGTACCTTACCCAGCAGGCAAAGGCAGCGCACCTCACCCAGATGCCGATATATCGTATCCATGATGTACCGGATCCTGATCGCATTATGAATCTTTCCGCATTCCTCAAAGTGCTTGGATATGACCTTAAGGAAGCAAACGGCAAAGTAAGTGGAAAAGATATCAATGCGCTCCTCGCACAGGTTACGGGAAAGCCGGAAGAATATTTGATCAAGGTTGCGGCACTGCGTTCAATGTCGAAAGCCATTTACAGCTCAAAGAATATTGGACACTTCGGGCTTGCCTTTGAGTACTATACTCACTTCACCTCTCCGATTCGTCGCTACCCTGACCTTCTGACGCATCGCTTGGTAAAGCACTTCGCAGACCGTGAACCAATGTCAAAAGAAGAAATGGCTGAATTCGACCAACTCGCCCAGCATTCAAGTGAGCGCGAAGTTTCTGCATCTGAAGCTGAACGTGATTCCATTAAGATGAAGCAGGTTGAATTCCTTTCTGAACGCATTGGTGAAGAATTCGATGCCGTCATCTCTGGCGCCTCAGATCGCGGTTTGTACGTTGAACTCAAAGAAACGCGCGCCGAAGGTATGGTGCGTATTCGTGATATTGGAAATGACTACTTCACGTATGATGAAAAACGATACCGAATTATCGGTGAACGCACAAAAGTGCAGTATGCGCTGGGCGACCCCATACGCGTAAAACTCATGGCCGCACGCGTTGCCGAGAAGGAACTTGATTTCACTCTTGCACCAAGCGAACCACAATCATAACTAGCGACAGACTCCGAGGTGTGCAAAAAACCGCAGCTATGTAGCTGCGGTTTTTAGTATTCGCGATCAGGCACCCAAGCTCTGAAGCGCAAATGAGTAATGATTTTTTCCATATCCATACGCTCTGTTATGGCACGAAACTGTGTTGAGTCAGCTGGCAGTCCGGCATAGTGCGCGGCCTGATACACCATGTTTGCTTCAACGTATGAGGCATCAATTACAGATTCGTAGTAGCGCATCAGTCCCGTAAGAACAAGGTAGCGCGCTTCGAGATCAGTAAGATATAACGGGTCGCTAAAGAGAAGGTACTGTTCAGGAATACTTTCGTAAACGTCCTCACTCTCAAGAAATTCGTTAAAGTCAGTGCGGTGTTCGCCCTCAAGCAAACTGTTTCCATATGCCCAATCAGTTTCTAAGAGCTGTGAGCGCATACTGCGTAGTGAGTGCCCTCCGGCATCATATATGCGCCACAAGTCTCGGAGGAGACCAGACGCAATACGGTGTCTATCCATATCTACCTCCTATGATCCAAAGCCATTTAAGCACAGTACGCACTAGTACGGAAAGGTTTTGGAAGGTTTATACCTATGCCCCAGGAAATTTACTTCGCAACCTGTGCTGCCTCTTCAAACTTTATAGAAAGGAGTTTTGAGACACCATCACTTCCCATCGTGACACCGTAGAGAATACCAGCGCGGCTCATAGTTTCGCGGTTGTGTGAAATAACAATAAGCTGCGACTTCTTTGCAAGACTCTCAATCATGTCTCCGTAGCGGCGGCTATTCGCCTCATCAAGTGCTGCATCGGTCTCATCGAGAATAAGGAATGGCGGCGGGTTCACCTGACTCATAGCAAAGATAAGAGCAATGGACGTAAGTGCACGCTCACCACCTGAAAGCTGAAGCAGTGACTGAACTCGTTTCTTAGGAAGGTGTACGGAAATATCAATACCTGGTTTAACGCGTTTTTGTGGGGCACTGCTTTCATCTCCTTCTTCCATATCAAATACATCTTCTTCATCAGCCAAAGCGGGTACTGATTCCTCAAGCACGAGTTTTGCACCCCCTCCGCCAAACATAAGGCTAAAGAACTCACCGAACGAAGAATTCACGGAGACGAGTCCTTCGTTAAAGGTGCGTGTGAGTTCGTCATCAAGGTTTTCGATAAGTTCACGCAGTCCTGCTGATGACGCGGCGAGGTCTTCAAGTTCACGCGTGAGAAATGCTTCGCGTGCAACAGCATCGTCATATTCTTTCTTAACCTCATCACTTCCGCCGCCCGCTTCCTCTACACGTATTTTTAGACGCTCTAAAATACGTTTGCGATCTTCCTGAATCTGACGGGGTTCCTGCGGAAGCGCCGTAAGTGGTTCATACGAAAGCGCTCGACTTCCCGCAAGAGCGAGCACTTCTCCTCGTTCGCGCTCAAGTGAGGAATGAAGGTATGAAAGCTCCTGGAGTCGAGCGTCCAGGCGCACAAGCGCCGCTTCTTCGCGTGCCTTTTCTTCTGCAAGTTTTAGCACACGGTGTCGTTCTTCACGTCCCGTTTCATCATGCGCCATGGATGCCTCGCGCGCCTTGAGGAGCGCAGTACGCGCTCCATCAATGCGCTCTGCAAGCTCTGAATCCTTCGCGAGTGCTATTTCCTGTTCACGGGTTAGGGAATGTACGAGCTGCTCTTCATCCTGAAGAAGATCTTCTCCTGCGTGTACGTGCTTCGTAAAGAACGCACTAATGGCACCTCGGAGTGCGCGGAGTGCTGCAGTTAGCGCATGAGGATTAGCATGCTCATCTAGAGACATATGCTCTTGTGCTAAGTCCTGAAGCGCCTGAAGATCTTCACGCGTAACACGCACATCGTTTGCTTGCTGGACGTTGCGGCCACGGCGCTTCGCAGCATCGAGAGCACCTTCAATACGTCCAAGCTCACGCCCCAGAGTACTGCGTTCGTTAGTTACTCGATCCACCTCTCGTTCAGCGTCTCGTATTCGCTGCGCGAATTTCATACCTTCTACGTCATGCGTTGTACGTTCATCGAAATCAATCAGCGCCTTAGTGGCAAACGTAAGTTTTTCTGCGGAGACGCCGCGCATACGCGCCGTTTCTTTTTGTTCCACCTCCAGATATTTCTCTTCTATCGCAAAATACGTCTGACAGGCCACCGCCAATTCTTCAATCAAGGACTCAGCACGCTCTATGCGTTCAACCTGTTTCTTTAGGAAACGAATATGCGGTGCGATCTCTCGGCGCAGACTCTCTACCTCTCGTACATTTGCATCAGTCTTTTCAAGCTTCCGCTCTGCATCCTGCTTTCGGAATTCAAATGCTTTTAACCCTAACGCATCTTCAAGCATTGAGCGGCGCTCTCGGGGATGCGCAAGCAAAATACGATCAGCCTCACCTTGCGAAATAATGTGGTGGCCCGTCTCACCAATATTTGCTGTTGCTAAGAGTTCCTGCACGTCACGCAAACGCACTTTTGATCCGTTAATCAAATACTCGCTTGAACCATCACGGAATACCGCGCGCTCAATACTTACTTCATCAAATTCAAGCTTTGGAAATAATCTGCTTCCTGCACGCGTTTCATTATCAAAAATGATGGTCACTGCCGCACGGTTTGAACGCGCACTCGCATGAGACCCGGCAAAGATAAGATCCTCGCTGCGCTTTCCACGCATAGATTTCATTGATTGCTCGCCAAGCGCAAACCGAAACGCTTCCGCAACATTGGATTTACCTGAACCATTAGGCCCAACAATGGCTGTCGTTGCAGACGAAAAATCAAGCACTGTTTTACGTGCAAAAGACTTAAACCCTGCGATCTCGAGTCGCTTCAACATTTGCTTTAGTATAGCGCACAAGACACGCGGGAATGAAATGCATACGGGACAAAAAAAACAAAGGCCGCCTGGGAAGGCGGCCTAAAGAGTCTGTACCCTTTTGTAAATCAATCCTTACGGATCAATATTTCTTGCAGAATACTGCATCATACTTAGCAAGTATCTCCAGCCAATCCAACCAAGGATAATGACTGCAATGATTCCGCAAACGATAATTTCACTCATACTACCTCCTCTTCTAAGAGAACGTGGCTACATACTCGTACCACCTCCAAGAAAACATCACACTACCAGCCCGTTTTGTCAATTGCTGCCTGCGCTGCTGATTGTTCTGCTTCCTGCTTAGAATGTCCTTCTCCTTCAGCAATATGCTCATCTCCTACAAAGACACCCACACGAAATACTTTGTCATGATCAGGACCAACTTCACTCAGAGTCTTATATCCAGGGGTCTTCCCTTTCTTCTCCTGCGCCAATTCCTGGAATTTACTCTTCGCATCCTGCCACGTCCGCGAACTTACGACAGGTTCAATTTTTGGATACAGATGTTTTGCGATGAACGCTTCTGCAGCCGCATACCCTTGGTCTAAATAGATTGCGCCGAGCAGTGCCTCAAAGGCATTTGCTAAAATGATCTGGCGTGCACGCCCCGTATCTTTACTCTCACCTTTAGAAAGAAAGAGCATGTCGTTAAGACCAATCAATTCAGCACTCTCGGCAAGCGAAACGGTATTCACGAGCGCAGCGCGGAATGAGGTGAGGTCGCCTTCTGGTTTACGAGGGTATTTTGTAAATAGAAAATGCGTGACAGCGAGCTCAAGGACCGCGTCTCCCAAAAACTCAAGACGTTCATTGTGTGAGCGAGCATCCTTGTGCTCATTTAGGTAGGAACGGTGCGTTAATGCCTCTTCAAAGAAGCTGTAGTCGTTAAACGTGATGCCGAGTGCAGCGGCGTGCGCTGATAAGTCCTTCATGTACTCACAGCTTGCCGTGTTAGGGGTAAAAAGACAAGATTATGCACTGCGGTAAAAAAGTATCCAAACATTAGACTCTTGAGATAGGCTTTCTTCAGTTCTATGCTAGGGTTCAGCTATTATGTGTTTTTCTGCTACAGCAAGCTTCTTAGCAGCAACCACGCTAACTTCCGTTGGTGTAGTGACAGCAGTCTCAACAAAGGAAAAGAAAGAGCTTCCTCTAGCTCTTATTCCCGTATTCTTTGGAGTTCAACAATTCATTGAAGGTTTCGTATGGCTTTCATTTTCTTGGAATAACGCCCTACTAAATACTGTTTCCACTAATCTTTTTGTACTATTCGCTTTTGTCATCTGGCCCATTTACATACCACACGCTGTCAGATTAGTTGAGACCGTGCCGTGGCGTCGGAAAGGCCTAACTATCCTTCAGGTCTTTGGTATTCTTGTCGGACTATTTCTCATCTACTCACATATCCACACTCCCGTAACGTCAGAAATAATAAACAAATGTATTGTCTATAACGCGAGTTACTCATTTGAACCATTTGTGGTGATTGCGTACCTTTCATCTACTGCCCTCAGCCTTCTTATCTCTAGTAAAAAGTCCATCCAAGTATTTGGTATCCTCGTACTTACCTCCGCTCTTATATCTTGGTGGTTTTACTTCAGACCATTCATCTCAGTATGGTGTTTCTTCGCTGCAATATTGAGTCTGTATATTTTTTTAGTTTTTAAGAAAGGCTTATAATTGCTTATTCATAGTAATTAAGCATTGGTCTTACTCACACAAACCACATCCTCAAAGTGTATTGTTACGATATGACTACCCAAGAATTCAAGATTAACGGCGAAGACCTTGTTTCTAAGGTGAAAGAGTTAGCGCATGAGAGCAGTATCCGTCGTATTATTATTAAGAACGAAAAAGGCGAAACTGTTCTTGAGGTGCCAATGACCGTAGGGGCTATTGGGGTAATCCTCCTCCCAACACTCGCGGCGATTGGAGCTGTCGCTGCACTTCTCACAAAATGTTCAATTATTGTTGAAAAGAAATAATTATATGGAAAAAATCAGAATTGAGAATCATACATTTTCGGGAGGGCTTTGGATTGCGGCATGGCTCTTTACGATAGGATATCTGAATCTTTCATTCTGGACAGCAGTTCTTGCCGCACTTCTTTGGCCCTACTACCTAGGTAATTCGCTTAGTTATTTAAGCCTCCACTAACAGTACTAGTCAGGAGTCTTACACGCTTGCAAGCGCGAGTTTGGAAGAAGGTTCCCGAACAGTGATGTACCGCATCTTCCATGCTGCACGAAATGTTTCAACTGAAATTGTTTTCTGTCCACTCTTTGCCGCAGGGTCGTTGTAGTACACGAGACCATTCTTAACTCCGGTTACAACGACTAAATGAGGGATAGGGTTTTTAGGATCGAATTTATAGTGAACAGATGCGATAACCGGACCTTGTGTGAGTGCATGGCTAAATGACGCGTACGCCGCGGCTGAACCTGAAGACGCCAGGTCTGTGGCGACACCAGTAAGACCATGCTGCTTAGCAACTTTGAGAAGACCGCTGTAAGTCCAGCCGGCTTCCGAATATGCACCTGCATTAATCCCCTCTGTTAGGAGCGTATCGACTGACACTGGTGATTTTTTATAAAAACTTATCAACATCGCTAGACTTGTTATGCCACAGCCAACCTTCTGCCACTTCGGCGAGGTTATGTTTGAGAACTGCGAATAGAAAGGAACGGTGGGAACAGCAGCAAGTGGGGATGAAACGGTTGTGACCGCACGTGCTGATAGTGGCGTAGAGACAACGACCGTCAATGCGATTAGCATTGGTATAAAGAGCTTCATAGGCTCATCATCCCAGAGACTACGGATAACGCAACGCCCTTAAGGTTCTACCGATACCTTCATTCCAATATGAGCCCACAGATAAAGCTTCTTTGCATTTTCGGGAGAAAGATTCACACAGCCATGACTCCAAGGTTGTCCAAAACTGTTATGCCAATACGCTCCATGAATAACGTCCCCCTCGGAGGTAAAATACAAATTCCAAGGCACACCTGGTAGGTCATATGCTTGCGAAGACACTCCAACGATTGGCCCTTGCATATAGCGACTTGGAGTCATTGCATACACCGTGAAGTTTCCTACAGGGGTAGGGGTCAGATTAAGACCATTTGATATTGACTCTTGCATGTATAGAATGTCACCGTCATAAGCATAGAGCATTTCTTCTGAGAGCTTCACCACGATTCGTTTGGTAGTGGTTTCTATTTCCCCCTTGATTAGCCGGTGATCACCATCGTCTTGCAATAACGTGACCGCGTCAGCTAGTACATACCACCCAGTTTTCACTCGTTCAGGGTAGCGAAGTTCAGCATCTTGTTGAATCTTGTACCAGTCCTTACCATCCTTTCCGGTAACCGTGCCCGCAACCTTTAGCACCATTCCATCGCGAAGGCGTAACACAACAGGAGACTCGGTGCTGGGGCCTGAGCGCATATTTACGCACGTTCCTTCGTATGACCAGTTACAACCTCCCGTTACCTCGATGTATGGAAATAGTTTTGGACTTACGGGAACTACTTCTGCAAGCACGTCCTCTGCTGGCGTGGTAGTAGCGTTAGTAATTAAATCAACGGCGGCAGGAAGCTTTGTGGGAGATGGGGATTGGAAAAGTATACCTATCGTAGCAGCGATAGCTATAGTAAGTACCCCCAGAATAAGAAGTGTCGCGCGCGGGCGTTCAGTGAAGAATATGGTGTTCATACACCGTTCTTCGTCATGCATTTACTATACTAAATTTTCTTAAAAAGTCCATTCTTGGCTCTTTCTGTCTATTGTAGACTTACGTAAATACTTGACTAAATTCGTACATTATAGTATTTTATATAACGTTACGTTTCTCCATGAGAGTCGATGTTTACGGCTTATGCAGTTTCTACTGCCCTTTTTACAACTAGGCCGTAAACACCATCTCTTATTGAGCCACGAAGCGGCACTTACTTATCTACAAACATATGGCTGAATACAAAAAGAATACTCGTTTCGGAGGACCTTCCCGTCCTTCATTTAATCGTGGTGGAAATTCTGTTGGATACGCTGGCTCACGTGATTCACGTGGCGGCTCCCGCGATTTCGCTCAGAAAGAACTCTTTGACGCTGAGTGCGCAAAGTGTCATGACCGCTGCCAAGTTCCTTTCCGTCCTAACGGAAAGAAGCCCGTCTTCTGTGCAAAGTGCTTTACACAGGATTCTGAACGTGGTTCAGAGCGCAGTTCTGAAGGAAACAGTGGATACGCACATCCCGCAAAGCGTGAGTTCGGACCGTCTCGTGCACCCCGTTTTGATGCACCAGCACCATCTGCCTCAGCAGTTCCTGACCGAACCGTTCAGGAACTTAAGAATCAGATTGAACGCATGAATGTAACGCTTGAAAAACTCGTTACTGCCGTTGATACCTTCAACCGTGCAACAGCACTCACGAAAGAAATTCGTAAGCACTTCCCTGCAGATAAACCAGCTCCAGCGCCTGCAAAGAAAGTAAGTAAAGAAGAACCCGCAACAAAGCCTGTCGCTAAGAAAGCTGCTGCAAAGAAGCCCGTTAAGAGTGCAAAGTCTTCAAAGAAAGCGTAAGTAAAAAGTTTTAACGAAAAGCTGCGGCGCCAAAGGCGCCGCAGCTTTTCTTGTATAGAAACACAAAACCGCCAGCGTAAACCAGCGGAACGTGGAAAGCCGTCACTTTAGCCTCGCTGACGTCTCCCGGAGATAGAGGAAGCTGCGTTCTCTTACGAGACAGCATGGCTATAAATAGCCGATAGGTTTACTTAGCACCCACTAGAAGCAAGTATACGCTTCTTATCTAATTAAGCTAATTAACCCACCCTATCGATGCGCTACTGATTTCTCACGCGCCTTATCCAAAAGCTTCTGTACTGCTGCCGTTACGATAGGAAGCATGTCGTCATAGAAATTAAGATCAAGAATATCAGGAAGACGGAACCACTTCGCATCATCAAGTCCTCCGCTCTTCTTAAGCTCAAGCGTTTCGAATGGTGCCTGTACTAAATAGAAGTACACATGCTTACGTACTTTTCCCTTCTCAGGATGAGACGCAACGTATTCGTTTTCTCCAACCATCTCTTCAACCGTTGCCGTAAGTCCGAGCTCGCCGAGCACCACGCGCGCTACGCCCACTTCGTTCGTTGGATCTTCTTCAATATGCCCTTTAGAAAGAGTCCAGCGTCCAAATACATCATGCACAAGCGCAAGGTAATACTGACCTTCGTGTTCAGCATATACAATGGCTCCTCCAAGTTTTTCGAGTGGCAAGTCTTCGCGCTTAACACGCTCTTTCTTTCCCTTTTCATCTTTTCCTGGCTCACCGAGTTCTTTATATACGGCGCCAAGGACACCGTTCACGAAACGTCCTGAAGAATCTCCACCGAACACCTTCGCAAGTTCGATAGCTTCGTTGATAGCAACTTTCGCAGGTACTTGTGTACGGTCAGCGAACAAAAGCTCAAAAAGCCCAATACGTAAAATGTTTCTATCTACAGGCGCAATCTTATCCAAAGGCCAGTCCGGCGCTGCTTTCGTAATCACCAGGTCGAGGTCTTCGCGCTTTGCGAGAACTCCCTTGAGGAGAGCTTCCATAAACATCTTGTCTGTGTCCTCTCCGCCAAACTCATCTACGTTACGTGCAAGCATTACGGGAACCGCAGAAGGGTCTGCAGCGGTAGTGTCCCACTCAAAGAGTGTTTGCAGTACAACGGAGCGGGCTAAGTGGCGGTTGGCCATAGAAAGATCAGGTTTATATAAGAGTACCAGTCAAAGTGGGAAATGCGCAACTGATAGCGTCTGTGTAGAACCCTAGCCATTTATGGAAATGGCGAATCTTTGGTAGTGTTATGAGATCTATGAAGAATCTTTCACGATACTGGCCTATTCTGGCACTCTATCTACTATCTGCAGCACTGGCCGCATTCTCAGTTCAGTTCAATCAACATCCCGACTACATGTCCCATTTTATGGGCTTTGTGATTGTGTTGTTCGGACTAAGTAAGGTCGGAGATATTTCTGGCTTTGCAAAAGGATTTGCTAAATACGACCCCATAGCTCGAAAAAGTTCAATCTATGCCAAGACATATCCTTTCTTAGAGATTCTTCTTGGAATTCTCTTTATCGGACAGCTTTTCGTACTTCCTACTACACTCATTACATTCGTTATATATAGCGCTAGTTTGTGGGGAGCTCTACACTCAGTTAAAAAAGGTCAAAAACTTCAATGCGTCTGTCTTGGCACATTCATTGCCCTTCCCCTTTCTACCGTTACCCTGCTCGAAGCAGTATTTATGATTGGCATGTGTATCTGGATGCTTTTCATGCTATTTCTTATGCCAGGTATGGTCATGTAGTACTCAGTGCTTGGTAGGTCTGCGGTACGAAAAGAAAGAAGCGCAGCCAAGGCTGCGCTTCTTTCTTTTTTAGGTATCTAAGAAATTCGACTATGCTCCCCCACCAAATCCAGAACGTGACTTTGCCTTTCCAAGTGTCATGCGGCCCATGAGACCTTTCTTGTCTGTGTTTGTCGTTGTATCAATGTGGATTGGCTCCTTTGCTCCCTCTATATGATCGTGATCATGTTCTTTCTTTCCCTTAGCAATTTTCTTCTCGTGCTCTGCCTTGGCCTTCATTTCCTTCTTAGGAAGGATCTGCTTACCGCGGTACATACCGGTGGTTTCATCCAAACGGTGTGGGAGACGGAGCGCACCGCTTTCTTTATCGGCTACGATCGAATTAGCCGTAAGCGCGTGGTGGCTTCGTCGGTTTTTGCTATGGGAACTGGTGTGGCGCATTCGTACTGACATATGTTTAGGACAATACCATATACCGCGCCCGGTGGAAAGGGTCTGTGTTTAAGGGCTTTTTAAACACAGACTGGGGTGTACTATAAAAGGACTGCCGGGAGACATACATCCATAACGGCAGGTTCGGCGTTAGGTGAGAACTCAAATAAGGGGGCGAACATGCCCACTCTCAAACCACCGGATATAGTCATCGTGCCTATTCGAATCGATCCTGGGTAGTTCTTTATTGCACATACCTGAACATTACATATCCATATATGGATATGTCCATAAGCGGTCGGCGGGGACTTGTTCCCGCTGACCAAACTTTTTATACACACACCTAGTATGAACGCCGCCTCAACCTGTTTGGTTGGGCGGCGCTTCTTCATTGGTGATTCGCGAAGGTAATCCGGGACAGACTTCAGCATCTCGGCGTGGTATCCAAACGCTTCCATCGGAATCGCTCCTACCGCAAAACAAAAATCGTGCATGAATTTTGCACTTTCCTGCACTTGCCACACAGGTGCGACAAGGTATCGGCAGGTAGTCAATTGATTCGTGGGGGTCGTGAGACGATACTTGAATGCGTGACATCAATGCTCTCCTATACGTTTTTGTGGTACTAACCAGTCTATGGTGTACTCCTGTTACGAAGTACGGTCAAGGTGAATAAACGTACGGCGGTGGATATCTGAAAGTCCATGGGTGCGCAACGCATCCATATGTACCGACGTTCCATATCCCTTATGGTTACCGAATCCATACTGCGGGTACTGCTTATCGAGCGCAATCATGAGGCGGTCCCGGGTTACTTTTGCAGCAATAGAGGCGAGCATGATTGAAGGGATGAGCGAGTCACCTTTAATCACCGTCTCTTGGTGAAAACGTGCTGGCGCATAAAGACTTCCATCAAGCCATACCTTTGTTTCAGGTAGATCATCGGCGGAACACAATTTCTCAAGGCCGGTACTGAGCGCTTCGCGTATGACCACCGCAATCCCTTTCGCATCAATGTCCTCAGCAGAGCGAAGTTCAACACCATACGAAATATCACCCGATTGAACATGTTCTTCGAGAAGAGAAAACAGCTGCTCTCGTTTCTTTTCACTCAGTTTCTTTGAGTCGTTGAGCCCTGGGAATGCATTTACTATATCGAAAGATTCAGGTGCGCGAACAAAACCTACGGATACGGGGCCCGCGAGCGGGCCCCTCCCTGCCTCATCAATACCAATGACCCATTTCATCACCTCATACTAGCAGGAGCATTTCTGGTATTCTGTACTAATGCCTGGTCGCTTCATTCATCTCCACACCCACAGCCACTACAGCTTCCTCCAGGCACTTCCTAAGGTACCGGCACTAGTGGGCGCTGCAAAGGACGCAGGTATGGACGCACTCGCGCTTACGGACACGGGAAATCTCCACGGCGCTATTGAGTTCTATAAGACGGCGGAGAAGAAAGGGATAAAGCCCATCATTGGTGTGGATATGTATATGGCGCCCCGTACGCGTTTCGATAAAGATCCGGTACAAGACGCGAAGCGAAGCCGTATCGTGCTACTCGCAGAAAATAATCAGGGATATAAAAATCTTTTAAAGCTAGTGTCCGCCGGACAGGTTGAAGGTTTCTTTGAAAAGCCGCGTATTGATAGGGACATTTTGCGTGAACTAAAAGAAGGCATCATTGCCATACTCCCCTCTTTTGCTGGAGATCCTGCACGCTTGTTAGCAGCTGGAGACAGGGCTGGAGCATCAGCTTCACTCGCAGAGTATCAAAGTATATTTGGTCCAGATCATTTGTATCTTGAAATTTCGCATCACCCTCGTGCTGAAGGACATGAAAAGCGTATGCAGGAATTGAAAACACTTTCAAAAGAATCGGGTGTTCCTCTTTTGGCTCAGCATGACGTGTACTACTTGAAGCCGGAAGATCGTGAAGCGACAGAAGTCATGCGCCGCATTGGGCTCGGAGGCACGGGAGGAAGCGAAGACGAAGACTTTTCATTTGTAAGCGAAGCGCAGATGCGTGAGTGGTTTGAAGATGTGCCCGAAGCAGTGGATGCCTCAGGCGAAATTGCAGACCGTTGTAGCGTGACGCTTGAACTTGGTTCTTGGAACTTTCCGAAAGTGGATACCGCGCCCGGAAAGACACATGAAGACATGCTTCGCGAAGACACGTACACAGGACTAGTTCGCCGAAACATGGAGGAAACTCCTGAGGTACTTGAACGTATTGAATACGAACTTGGTGTTATTAACGGCAAAGGATTCGCACCCTACTTTCTTGCCGTGTCTGATTTGCTTAATCATGCCAAGGAAGCAGGCATTTTAGCTACGACCCGCGGCTCCGCCGCGGGCTCCCTCGTTTCCTATCTCACGGGTATCACCACCGTGGACCCTATAGAGTACAAACTCCCCTTTGAACGATTCCTTAACCCTGAACGCCCCAAGGCGCCGGACATCGACATGGACTTTGCCGATAACCGGCGTGATGAGATGATTGCGTACGCGAAAGAAAAGTACGGAGCAAATAATGTCGCGCAAATAGGAACGTTCGGGACTATGATGGCGCGCGCTGCCGTGCGTGACGTTGCCCGGGCGCTCGGTCACTCATACGGCACGGGAGACCGTATCGCAAAGCTCATTCCACTCGGCGCGCAAGGGTTCCCCATGACCATCACGCGTGCACTTGGCCTTGAACCGGAGCTCAAACAAATCTATGACGAAGATGATGATATTCGGGAAGTGATTGATCTCGCGAAGCAGATTGAAGGATGCGCGCGTCAGACAGGAGTACACGCCGCAGGTGTGGTTATTTCTCCCACCCCACTCACGGACTGGACTCCCCTTCAGGTTGATCCAAAGACCGGTAAGCTCATCACGCAATACGACATGCACGCCGTGGAAGAAGCTGGTCTCTTGAAATTCGACTTCTTGGGCATTAAGAACTTAGCGATTATTGCAGACGCTGTGGAGCGCGTGCGTAGCACGCGCGGCGTCGATATTGATATTGAAACAATTCCGATTGACGACACCAAAACATTTGAAATGCTCGCGCGCGGAGATACAGAAGGAACCTTCCAGCTCAACGGTTCCGGCATGACGCGCTATCTTAAGGAACTTAAACCAACCACCATCCATGACATTAATGCCATGGTGGCGCTGTATCGCCCGGGCCCGATGGAAACTATTCCAACGTACATTGAACGCAAACAAAATCCTGCACTCGTTCGCTACCTCGATGAGCGCATGAAAGACTACCTCGACGCTTCATACGGACTCTTGGTGTATCAGGATGACGTTCTTCTCACGGCCATCACGCTCGGTGGATATTCCTGGCTTGAGGCAGACACCCTTCGTAAAGCTATGGGTAAAAAGATTCCTGCAGAGATGGAGGCACAGAAAGAAAAACTTCTAACGGGATTCAAAGAACATGGAAAAATATCTGCTGCAAAAGGAGATCAACTCTGGAAGCTTATTGAACCCTTTGCCGCCTACGGTTTCAACAAGGCGCACGCAGCGTGCTATGGAAAAGTAGCGTATCAAACGGCCTATCTAAAGGCTAATTATCCTGTTGAGTATATGGCTGCCGTACTTACGGCGGACGCAGGCGACACGGAAGCCATCTCTATATTCGTGGCCGAAAGCGTGCGTCTTGGTATTCCGGTTCTCCCGCCTGATGTAAACGAAAGTGGTACTGACTTCACCGTCGTGAAAGATGGTGCAGAAAATGCACAAGGAACACCAGTCGATGCAATCCGCTTTGGTCTTTCGTCTATAAAAAACTTCGGTGAAGGAATTGCACACGCTATTTTGGATGAACGAAATGCAAAAGGACCCTATACTTCGCTCGCTGACTTTCTTGCACGTGTTGCAAATAAATCACTAAATAGAAAATCACTCGAGTCACTCATTAAAGGCGGGGCGCTCGACCGATTCACTGAAGGATCAAGGGGACGTGGCCACCTCATTACACACATTGAAACACTCCTCGCCTTTCACCGTGACGCTACGGCAGAAAAACCTCAGGACTCTCTCTTTGGCGCGATGGTCCTTACTCCGACCCTCACCCTTCCTCCTCCCTTTGGTGAAACTCCCGCTGCAGAAAAACTCGCCTGGGAAAAAGAACTTCTTGGTATTTACGTTTCGGGACACCCCCTTGAAGCGCATGAGGCTATTCGTGCAAAGGCAGGAACTGATCTGAAACGTCTTAAGGAAGATCCTATGCCCGGACGAACTATTATTCTTCCGGTGCTAATTATGGAAACGAAGATCCACCTCACCAAAGGCGGAGACCGTATGGCCTTTGTGACCTTTGAAGATATGGCAGGTTCTATCGAGGGAGTTATTTTCCCAAAACTCTTTAAAGAACATATGGCGCTGATTGTCCCTGGTACCTGTATTCTCATAAAAGGAAATGTATCGCTCCGAAATGGCGAAGTAACCATCGCTATTGAAAACCTCAAGGCGCTCTGATACAGTAGCGAAAGCAGAGTTCACCCATTCGCGCCGAAAGCCCGCACGCTTCCTTCGGCGCGAACGCTTCGCAGCAATCTCCTGACCCCCCTCGGTTGGGATTGCTGCGAACAGGTCCGGGAGTCATCTAATGATGGCTCCCGGATTTTCCTTTATACTCTCTCTTTTCCTTACATATGCTATTCTTTTTGACATGGCATCGCATATTTCTACCCATTCGTGCTCCCTACCCGAAAAGCGTCACACACTGGCTCACCTTTTAGCAGCAGCGGTACTTGAACGGTATCCGCATGCAAAACCAACCATCGGGCCGGCCGTAGACACTGGCTTTTACTACGACTTCGACTTTACTGGAGCGGAGGGATCAAACGGTACTCCAGGAGAAGCAGATCTCGCCGCACTTGAAGCTTCCATGCGAGAACTTCTTCCTTCATGGACGCAGATGCACGGAACTGAAGTATCAACAGAAGACGCGCGTGACCGTTTCGCTGGAAATCAGTTCAAGCAGGAATTAATCGACGGGATTGTCGAAGCAGGTGAACCTATTACCCTCTACACGGCTGGGAACTTTACCGATCTTTGCCGTGGCGGTCACTGTGAGCATCCTGCGCATGATATTAGTACTGACTCATTCACGCTTGAGCGCATCGCCGGCGCATACTGGCGCGGGGACGAAAAGAACCCTCAACTCACCCGCATCTACGGCTTAGCATTTGACACAAAAGATGAGCTTGAGACATACAAGACACAGATTGAAGAAGCAAAGAAACGTGACCATAAAAAGCTTGGTCCAGAACTCGACCTGTTCGTATTCTCTGACCTCGTTGGTCCGGGTCTCCCCCTCTTCACGCCAAAAGGAACTATGGTGCGAAATCTTCTCGACGAATTTGTTACTGAACTCCGCACAGAACATGGGTACGAAAAAGTAGAGATCCCGCATATTACGAAAAAGGATCTATACGAGAAATCTGGGCACTGGGATAAATTTAAAGACGAACTCTTTCGTGTAACGACGCGCGAAGGTCACGAGTTTGCCATGAAGCCAATGAACTGTCCTCATCACACGCAGATTTATGCGCGTAAGCAGTGGAGCTACCGCGAACTTCCTCAGCGATACTCAAACACTACAGCCTGCTACCGTGATGAACAGTCCGGTGAACTTTCAGGTCTTTCCCGTACGCGTGCTTTTTCACAAGATGACGCACACGTCTTCTGTCGCATGGATCAGGTAAAGGATGAGGCACTAAAGGTATGGGATATCATTCACACCTTCTATCCAACGTTCGGTTTCGAACTCAAAGTTCGTCTTTCCACGCACGATCCAAAGAATATGGACGCGTATCTTGGTTCTATTGAGACCTGGGAAAAGGCAGTCGGAATGCTTAAGGAAATTGTAGACGATAAAGGTGTAGAAGTAATTGACGGACTTGGAGAAGCAGCCTTCTACGGACCGAAACTCGACTTCATTGCGAATGACTCTATTGGCCGTCAGCTTCAGGTAGCAACCATCCAACTCGACATGCAGCAGCCGGAGAATTTCGATCTAACCTGCATTAATGAACACGGTGAAAAGGAACGCATCGTAATGATCCATGCTGCAATCATGGGGTCCATCGAACGATTTATGTCCGTACTGATTGAACACACGGCCGGTAACTTCCCTACCTGGCTCTCTCCTCTTCAAGTGCGCGTGCTTCCGGTTTCAGAGAATAACGCTGACTATGCAGAAAAGATTCGTACCGAACTCAAGGCAGCAGGTATCCGTGTAGACGTAGAAGGAAATGATTCACTTGGAAAACGCATCCGCGCGGCAAAACTTCAAAAACTTCCCTACATCCTTGTTGTTGGTGATGCGGAAATGACTGCAGGTACCGTAACTCCCGAAAGCCGTGACGCAGGAAAACTTGAGCTGATGAGCGTCGCCGACTTTGCTGCAAAAGTGCAGGAAGAAATTAAGACGCGCGCGTAGTCAGCAGACAAAACAAAAAGACCGTTCTTGCAGCGAAAGCACATAGGCTGCAAGAACGGTCTTTTTGTTTTGTTTTTTACCCTTGGGCCACCGCAAGCGCGCGTGTAAGCGCTAGCTTGATACCCGTTACTCCCATTGAGTAACTTCCGTCAACGGCCGTAGTAAGGCTCGTGACGAGGCGCTCGAGGAATGGTGTTGCACAGTGATCCGTAACACGCTTTATGTCTGCATGAACCGGTGTACCGTCGATACGAGCCTTGTATGCGTCATCAAGAGCGAGGATGGCGTGTGAGACGAATTCTTCCACGTCGTGTCCTGCCTGGTTGATCTGACGAATGGTGCTAAAGACTACGTCACGTTCACCTTCAAGGATAGCTGCAATGAAGCTCGTTACCTCAGGATGTACGGGAGTTGCTTCGGGAGCTGCTGCAGGAACACGTTCAGTTCGTGATACTGCAGGTGCTTCGTATACAGGAGCCGCATGCTCACGTACCGCTGGTGCTTCAACTGGTGCAGACACAGAAACTGTTTCAGTATGAACAATGGTCTCAGAATGTGCAGCGTGTACTGGCTCCGTAGAGAACTGCATGCCTGACTCACGGGAGAGCCCTTTAACAATGTCATCGATAGTAAGACTTTCTGACGTTGCAAACTTTTTAAACCCTTCGCCATTCATCTCAAGACGAGGTGCAGGTGCAGTACGCGGAGTAACGCTTGGCATCACGGCACTCACTGCTGCTGTGTGAACTGCCTCATGCACGCTTGGTGCGGGAGTCTCCACAGTGTGAGCAGAATAGCGAGCCACCGGCATCGCGTGAGATGTTCCTGATGCAGGGGCATGCGCTACTGATGCGTGACTAAGAGTGTGTGCTGGTTCTGTATTCATGGCTTCATGTACAGTAGCACCGAAGGCAAGAGCACGACGACGCATGAACGGTACGGCTCCGAAGAGAACAAGATACGCGGCAGCAAGACTCCAGACTACGAGCATTGTCCAGTAGACGGCAGTGCCGACAGGACCAAGATCAAGACCGGTGTACGGAATCTGAGAGAGATACACACTTCCAAGAGGAGGCGCAATGCGTGTGCTTGAGCTGAAGTAGACAAGAGGGTGACGACCTCCACTGCGTCCACCACCGCCTCCGCCACCTCCACCTCCACCTCCACCGCCACCACCTCCTCCACAAGTACCGGTATCGGCACATGTCGTAACGGTAGTTTTAATGGTCACTGAAGCCTGACATGCAGTATTTGCAGCAGCGCCTGGAACCGTTGCAGTATAGGTAGTATCACCTGTTGGATTAACTACGGCTGTTCCTGTTGCTGTGGTAAATGTACCAACTCCTCTATCAATCGTGATTGAAGGCGCATTCTGATACTGCCAAGAAAGAGTTACGGTATCACCGGGATTGATTTGGCTTGCACTTGCGGTTAGGAAGATACAGGCAGGGACCGTTGTAGTGATAATACGTACTGGCGCAGAACAGTTGCTTGAGTTTGCAGCTCCGGTTGCTGTTCCTGTGTAGGTAGTATCGGTCGTTGGACGAACAACTACTGAACCTTCCTCTACGGGCGTTACGCTTCCAACCCCCTGATCAATGCTAAAGGTATTTGCGTTAGTAGTGTGCCACGTAAGTGTTACCGCCTGACCCGGAGTGATATTAGTAGCGCTTGCCGTAAGGTAATCACAGGTAGCCTGCGGAGGAGTCACTGGAGGGGTCGGTGGAACGGGTGGTTCTATCGGAGGAAGGATAGGCGGAAGTACTGGAGGCACTACGGTAGGTGGAACCACGGTACAGCAGGGAGGAAGGATATCGATTGGTGGTAGTACGGGAGGGATAACGGGCGGCGTAACCGGAGTTACTGTGCAGCATGGAGGGAGGATATCGATTGGTGGTAGTACTGGTGGAATAACCGGAGGTGCCGGTGTAACGGTACAACAGGGAGGAAGGATATCGATAGGCGGAAGTACTGGAGGAAGTACTGGCGGAGTGAAAATCGTAGGAAGGGGGATTATCGTACAGCATGGAGGGAGGATATCGATTGCGTATGCAACATGTGGCTTTACCATGCCTGTTGCGAACGCAAGAACGAGGCCTGTTGCGATAGTTGCAACCACCACAAATATACCGAAAAGAATCGGGTGTGTGCGGTGATAGCTGAATGTGGTGTTGGTTGTTTCCATACGTTTTTTTTGAATGCGTTGATAATGTGGTAATAAAGGTTTCCATGCTGCTAGGCAGCGTACAAAAAAGGGAGTGAGAAGAGGTGTGATGTGCGGAGGACCTTGGTCCTCCGCACATGCATCGTTATCGATTCGCGAGCACAACGTCAAGCGGGATAACCGCTTTACCGTCGATGTAGTCACGACGACGAACGCCGAACGAGTGGTTATCACCGTCGCCATAACAGACGACGACTTCCCCATCCAGAGCTTCTGGCGGCAGATAGAGGACATTCGTCCCGTTCACCTTGCCATAAAAGCTGGTGGATACGTTCTGTACCGAAGCGCGGTATCCGAGCAATCCGCTTGCGGCTTGCTCGATAGCGTCCCAGTTACAGCTGACACGGTAGAGACGTTTCCGCCCCTGCTCGTCAACGACGGTCTTGGTATACGCATTCGGGCACTGCTGTGGCAGATCCCGATACGCTTCCGAGACACCGGCAACTTCCAACTTGATGCAGTTCGGGTTCAAGGCCTTGCGACCAATAAACACGACGCGCGTTGGTACATTGCCGGCGAAGTTTGGAAACTCCACCCGAACGCAGGGACGAGCAGTCACCACAATCGGAGGAACTTCCACCACGCCAGGATTCGCACAGTTGCTCATCAAGACCAAAACACCGGTCCGCGAGGCGAAGATAACTTCGCCTCGACGGATCTCGCGTTGAATGCAGTTGAATTTCACTGCAAACGAGCCGCCAGCTACCTGCCAAAGGCAAGCGCTTTTGTACTCATGATCTCTTTTTGCTGACGTGGCCTTCATGTCATGGGCATAGCTCGGCAGGTCGGCGACAGTCATGAGTCCAGCTTTCGGGTCATCCATTTGAAAGGCGACCAAAAATTGGCGTGGTGTGGCTTTGCAGCCAACCATCGCATGACTGCCGTCGGCTTTGATTGCCAGCGAACCTTTGAAGCGAGCTTCAAGATCGGTAGCGCTTGCAATCGGCGTATCGCAGAACTTGTCCCCGTAGGAACCCACGAATACTGGTTCTGCCGCTTGCGCCTCGCTCGTCCAACCGAAGATGGACAGCACGAGGGCGCAGGCGACGAGAATCCGTTGAAACGGATGCAACATCTTCTTTACTCCCTATGGGCCGTCCCGGATTGGGACGACGGTTCAAATCAAAGATCACTCAATTGCCTTATTGCAACGAGCTATCTACTCCGGACAGACGTCCGAACCAGATAGCTTCTTACAATGCCTTCGTTTCGACCAGCGTAGCGGTGACTACGAAACGGTCAGACTTTGTTCCAAATGAGTCACAGGTAGCGAGCGTGAGCTTGCTTCCAGTAACTGAAAGAGGAATTGCGTCATATGCTGCTGCGCTTTTCTTCTCAACAGTGTCCACGCGGTACGTAAACACCTGAGTAGAACCGGTGACGGTAATGCGGTCACCTTCCTTAAGCTTCTGAATACCATTGAACGCCTTGAACGATGGGTTATTCACTATAGGAAGATAACTTGAGTGACCAAAGATGATTACATTACCTTCTACCCCAAGTTTTGATGAAGTTGGATATCGAACGGTTCCCGTAAGGAGGGCATGGTCGAGCGCTTCAACATTGGTCGTCTCAGGGTTGCTGATCTTCTGAGAAAGATTGATGGTAGGAATCTCAATCTTTGTAGGAAGTTCAGGGACTGAACCAGCAGTTACGACAGGCGTAATGATTGGAGCGCTCGTTTCTTCAGCTATGGTCTTAGGCGCATTAGGAAGTACATCAAGTACTGCAGCAACACTAACGGTAATGAATAGAACGAACACGAAGAGGCCCAGGAAGGCCCATTTCTGGGAATACGCCTGCTTACTTGCAGATACAAGCTTGGCGGCGGTCTGTACGCTGGTCGAATTCGTGGTCATATGTCTTATACATATTTACACTATAAATGGCACTCTGTCAAGTCCAAGCGGTACGGCGCGGCCCAGGCAGACACTTGACAGTACGATATGAGTATGGTAAACAATATAGTATATGGAAATAACCACAACAACGATTAACCGGAAATCGGGCCGCCGCGCTGCGGTAAATGCACTCGCCCTTGTTGGCTTTATTGCACTACTTATTATCGGTGTCGGACTCGCTATATATAGCGCACGCTTTATACCGAACATTGCTTCACGCTTCGGTGGCGCTGCAGTTTCGCTCTCTTCAATCTTTAATCGCAACGAAACTCCTGCTCTTGAAGTTGTTACCGCAACCACTACCCTTCCTATCGAAGCACCGGTGACTGTTGCAACAACCACCGCTACAACGACAGCGGTGACTACGACCCCTCCCGTTAAGCGTCCAAATCCCGGACAGAGCACCACAGTAACCTCCGTTGTATCTACTCCCGTAGCACCCTACGGAAACGCTGATCTTACGGTACTCAGTGCACGAACAGGCTACCTCACCACTCCTGGTAACACTGCCACGTTCGTAGCCTCAAGTAATGTTCCTTTTGGATCGTCAGGCGCTATCCAGTTCACGGTTACAAATACAGGTACAAACTACACGGGTAGCTGGGCATTCAATGTGGATGTTCCAACCTCTCCTGCTCAGAACTTCTCATCGGGTAATCAGAGCTCACTCGCTCCTGGCGACAGTATTGATTACGTACTCGGCTTTGATCGTGGAAATGGAGGAGCGAACCGTCTCATTACGATTACACTAGACCCAAATAACCAGGTTATTGAAAAGAATGAGGGTAACAATGTCGCATCACGCGGTATTGATATCAACAACTAGGAGATACAGCGTATCGTAAAAGTAAAAACCTCCTGATTACAATCAGGAGGTTTTTACTTTTACTACTATACGTCGAGCGTTGCGAGTTTCGCGTTTGACTGGATGAATGACTTGCGGCTTGCCACATCCGTACCCATAAGAATATCAAAGATGCGGTCCGCATCCGCTCCGTCTTCGACGGTAACGCGCTTAAGAAGGCGACGCTTGGGATCCATCGTAGTTTCCCATAGTTCCTCAGGGTTCATCTCACCAAGACCTTTGTATCGCTGAATTGAAACCTTGCCCACTTTCTTTGCACTCGTCTCTGCTTCCTCTACCCCCTCTTCGACTTCTCCTTCGGACTCTTCTCCCTCCCCTTCAATCTCAGATTCTACTTCTTCTCCACCGATAATCTGGAACTTCTCTTCGTCAGAGTAAGCGTACGAAATTTTCTTTCCCTGCTTGATCTTATAGAGCGGTGGCTGTGCCATGTACACGAAACCACCATCGATGATCGGACGGAAGTGACGATACAGAAGCGTTAGAAGAAGCGTACGAATATGAGCTCCGTCGATGTCGGCGTCGGTGGCAATAATGATCTTGTGGTACCGGAGTTTTGAAATATCGAAAATGTCTCCAATGGCCGTACCCATAGCAATAACCAAATTCTTCACCTGTTCAGAAGCGAGCATCTTATCAAGACGAGCGCGCTCTACGTTCAGAATCTTTCCACGAAGCGGAAGAATAGCCTGTGTACGACGGTCACGACCCATCTTTGCGGAGCCTCCTGCGGAATCTCCCTCCACCACAAAGAGTTCAGACTCTTCAGCGCTCTTTGACTGACAGTCCGCGAGCTTACCCGGAAGCGTCATTCCTTCTAGTGCTCCTTTTCGAAGGACGGAATCTTTCGCCGCCTTAGCCGCCTTTCGAGCGCGAAGCGCAAGTGACACTTTGTTAATGATGGCCTTAGCGTCATCAGGATTTTCTTCGAGGAAGAAACTAAATGCTTCTCCAAACACGCTTGCTACCGCTCCCTGCGCTTCCACAGAACCGAGCTTTCCTTTTGTTTGTCCTTCAAACTGAATCTCGGGCATCTTTACAGATACCACAGCAGTGATTCCCTCGAGCACATCTTCCCCAGTGAAGTTCTCGTCAGCTTCTTTGATAAGCTTCGCGGAGCGCGCGTAGGTGTTAATAGTTCGAGTGAGTGCGGTCTTAAAACCAGTGACATGCGTTCCTTGCTCGGGGTTGTAAATATTATTCGCAAAGGCCATGAGACGCGGACTAATATCATCGATGTACTGAAGCGATACTTCTACCGCAACATCATCTTTCTCCTGATCAATATAGAAAATATTCTTATGAATAGGTGTCTGGTGCTGGTTATAGAATGCAACGAGTGAGCGAAGACCTCCTTCAAAGTAGAACGTCATTGACGGGACTTCCAGACTAAGTTCGCGCACATACGCAACCTCTTCAGATTCAACTTTCTCAAGATCACGTGCGTCCACTACGCTGATTCGTGTTCCCTTTACCAAATATGCTTGCTGGCGAACATGGCCGACGATTTTGTCCCAGTTCCAGTTAATACCGTCTTTGAAAATTGATACGTCTGGCTTAAAGAAGACGATCGTACCGTTATGCTTTGTCTTTCCAATCTGCTTCACTTTTGCCTTTGCCTTTCCAATTTCATATTCCTGCATGTGCGTTGCTCCGTCTTTGTGAACGATAACTTTTGTATGTACAGAAAGCGCATTAACCACTGAAGCTCCCACACCGTGAAGTCCTCCTGAGACTTTGTAACCAGAGTCTTCACCCCCGAACTTACCACCGGCGTGAAGCGTAGTCATAATCATTTCAAGCGCAGAGACTTTTGTCTTTGGATGAATACCAACAGGGATACCGCGGCCGTTATCTGCCACGCGCACATACCCATCAGGAAGAAGCGTAATCTCAATGTCGTCAGCGAATCCTCCCATGGCTTCGTCGCGGGAGTTATCAAAGATTTCCCAGATAAGGTGATGAAGACCATCGGGCCCTGTGGTTCCGATGTACATTCCCGGGCGCTTACGCACTGGATCAAGACCTTCAAGTACGGTAATACTTGAAGCGTCATACGCGCTGCCCTTAGGAGCTTTTACGGTCTTTTCCTCGTCTTTCTTCGCCATACTGTTCTCACTAGTATAGCACAGATGAAGCTTCAAATGTCCTGCAAATCATTGGTTCTTTAGTGTTTATATAAAAAATCCCCTGCCGTTTGGCAGGGGTGTATGTTTATGTGCAGTACAATGTACGACCCACGTCCCAGTTCCAGCAAAGTTCATCTGAGCCGAAACGTTTGTGGTACTGAAGCTTCAGATAATTGGTATTCCCGAATTTGGCAACCCTATCGAATGCCTTAAAGAAGGAAACAAATTCCTGAGGAAATTGCTCGGGATCGTAATCGAGAGCACCAAATCGAAATTCGACTCCGCCTGCAAGAACATAGGAAAGTGCCTGCATAGCGCGGTGACGGTGTGTTAGTACCAGCACGCGCTCGAGATCGAGATCTCTCAGATACTGAAATCCTCGAAACAACCCTAGAATCGTTGCCTCCCACGACTCTTCACCCGGTAAGGGTTGGAAGTCAGGGCCGAACTCTTCAATGCGCCGTTTTTTAATGCGCTGAGCTTCTGGATGACTACGCTCAAGCGTCCTTACGGTGTCAGCGCGTTTCCATTCACCAAAGAACGGCATAGTGCTGAGAGCAATGCTTGAGTCCCACTGTTCCATCATCGCGCCGAAGGTGCGGTCAGCGGGAGTGCAGACCACATGCTGCACATCATTTTCTTTAATAAAGGAAAAGATGTATTTAATCTGTTCCAGGCCATACGTCGTTAGCGGCGTTTCATCATCTTGATTCTTACCACCTACGTTTGCTTGGCTTTCGGGGTGGCGCATAAGCCACGCGGTTATGTCACTGGTACGCATTGACGCAACTCCATTACTATTTTGCAATCTAAAATGACTGTACGTGGTAAATTGCCATCGGTCAATTCCTTGGTAAGGTACTCATATGAAACTAGTGATACTGACTATTGGAATCTCAGGGGCCGGTAAGACAACCACCCTTCGCCCCTTAGTCGAGCAGTACGGAATCACCCGGATTAGCAGGGACGATATTCGCGAAGAATGGTATGGAGATCCACTTAAGCAGGTAGATAAAGAAGCGGTGTGGGCAGAGGCACAAAGACGCGCTCAAGAAGCACTGACTTCAGGGCAGTCAGTGCTTCTTGACTCTACATTCGCTGAACATACTAAACACCGTCCAGATGTTATTTCCTCAATGCGCACAGCGGGTGCGCAACGCGTTGTTGGTGTTTTCTTTACCGTTCCTCTTGAAACCGCTCTTATGCAAAACAAGCAACGTGACGCTCAGGTAGACGAAGATAGTATCCGTAAAATGTACGCAGAACTCATGGAAAATCCCCCTTCGTTAGACGAAGGGTTTGACGCAATCTACACTCACGAGCAACTCTCTGAATTTGAAGAAAAGGAGTTGAACTAATGGTTACCGTACCTGCCAACCAACCTTTGCATTAAGGACGTCAGTAATACCGGTCATTAGGGGATCAATATCGGTGTCCGAAAGAGTGCGATTCGTGGCTTGGAACACAAGGCGGAATGCAAATGAGGTACGAGTGCCATTGTCATCAGTCTTTTCAAATCGGTCGAAGAGATCCATACGCGCAAGCAGGTCTCCTGCATTCTCTTGTATCAAAAGGGCAACTTCAGACTCTTCCGTTCCTGCGGGAGTCCACACCGCAATGTCACGCAGCGCTGACGGATACAAAGAGAATGATTGATACGGTCCGAGTGCGTATTTCATAATCAAGGTGTCCTTCCCTATTTCCTCAAGAGCAATGTCTGCGAGGGAAAGTTCTACCACTCCAGTATCTCCAGAAGAGAGATTCGTAAATCCTGCATTAGGAAATGCAGTCATAAGCGCGTCGACTGCGTCAGGAAGTACGGCAGCGGACACCTTACCCGTAAGTTGATGGTAGCCAAGTGCAAGTGAAAGATATTCGCGTTCTTTCGTAAACACGGTGCCAATTTCAAAAAGCTTGAGCGAAGGCTCAGGACCGATGACTCGTGGTGCTACCGACACGGCCCGTGCAAGCGCGTCACGCATGTTCATTGAAAGCGAAGCACGGAGCCACGGACGTTCTGACTGAAGCGGGTTTGCGAGTACTATCTCTCCTTCTGCGGCAAATGAGGGAGTGCTTATCTCCGTAAAGCCATGCTGAATAAGAACGTCTTTAATAGCTTCAATTCCTTTGTAGCGATTCTGGTCGGGCGAAACAAGCACCGGAGGAAGTGGACTAGGTGCAACTTGATCATATCCAAGCACCCGTCCAATTTCTTCAGCAAGGTCTTGCCATATGCTAATGTCCCGGCGCTCAAAGGGCGGCGTTACCGTCACTGAAAAGTCTCCTGTCGGGAGAGTATTCGCTTCAAACGAAAGACTAAGGCGCTGTAAGGCACTTGTTACATCGTCAGAGACAAAAGAAGTACCGAGATGGCCGTTCACCATGGTAAGCGTAATACTGACCGGTGAAGCAGGGGGCTCAGGGTTCGGATACGAATCAACGACTCCCTGGAGCTCGCCTCCGGCGAGCTCCAGTATCAGCGCCACTACGTCGCGCATCCCATACGCCGCGAACTCAGGTGAAAGCGTATTCTGAAAACGAAGACTTGCATCCGTCCAAAGCTTGAGAGCTTGAGAAGTCTTTCGAACGCGCGTTCCATCAAAGTTTGCCGATTCAATAATAAGATCGGTAGTCGCTTCTGTTATCCCTGCACGAGTACCTCCTTTCACCCCAGCAATACCAAGCGCCGCGCCGCTCACTCCGTCCGCAATAAGGAGCGTTGCAGGGGTAAGCGTATATTCTTCGCCCGTAAGCGTGGTGATTTTTTCTCCACCATGCGCAGCTCGAACTGAAATGCTCTTCTTTCCGTCTACCGTATCTAAGAGCTTCCCAGCGTCAAAGGCATGGAGTGGTTGGCCAATGTTGAGCATCACGTAATTCGTAGCGTCCACCACGTTATTAATAGAGCGCTGACCAATGCTTGTGAGCGCAGTCACAAGCCACTCAGGTGAGGGTCCGACTTTCACGCCCGTAATACGAGCTGTCATGTACCTGCGGCACGCTTCACTATCTTCTATGGTTACTGAAATATTCGCAGCGTCAGCACTCACGTCTCCCGCACTCCACTCGGGCAGCGTCGTTCGTAGCGGATCTTCACGTAGTGGTATAGCAAGCGCCGCAGCAAGTTCGTACGCAATACCCCGATGAGAAAGTGCATATGATGCGCGGTCAGGAAGCACTTTTACGTCAAATACCGTATTTTTGCCTTCACCAATAACCTCTTCAACTTCACTTGAATGGAACGTAAGCGCATCTACAAGCACGTCTACCGCTGGAAGCGGTTCGATAAAATAATTCTGAAGCCAGGAGAGAGATACTTTCATAGGTTATGCAGGGATCCCGCCCACGACCGTTTCATCAAAGCCGTACGTGAATCGAATATCCCCGTTATGGAAAAGACGCACGTCGGGTACTCCGTGCTTCACCATAATCAAACGTTCGATACCGCCACCAAAGGCAAATCCTCCAAACTTTTCTGGATCAAGTCCTGCGTTCTTTAGTACGTTCGGATGAAGCATGCCTGCGCCTGCAACCTCAAGCCAGCGGCCCTCCTTACCAGGAACCTCAAACCACACATCTACCTCCACAGAAGGCTCCGTAAATGGAAAGAAGCTCGGGCGGAAACGTACTTTCGCATTTGGTCCAAGGTACTCTTTAAAAAACTGTTCGTAGGTCCCTTTAAGGTGAGCAAGCGTTACCGTTCCAAGAGGAGCGACGGCAAATCCATCAAGCTGAAAGAATTGCGCTTCGTGCGTCATGTCTGTTGCTTCATTGCGAAAGACTTTTGCCGGAGAAATCATACGCATCTCGGAAATTCCTTCGTTCGCCATTTTTTCTAAGCATCGTATCGTCACCGACGTTGTATGCGTACGGGGTGTTCGAGGTTTTTCTTCCTTCGTCCAAAACGTATCCTGCATATCGCGCGCAGGATGTTCGGGCGGTACATTTAACGCATCAAAGTTATACCACTCGTCCTCAAGCTCAGGGCCGTACGAAATACCAAAACCCATACGGGAAAAGATGTCTGCAATCTCGCGAACGGCAACAGACAAGGGATGTAATCGGCCAGCGCTCATAGTGTTTTTGTACTCGAACTATACCCCATCTGCGCGCTAATTCTAAGTAGATAAAAAGTGGCTTTTTTGATAAACTAGGAGCATCGTTTCCTCCTATGCTTCTCGAGCTACTCACCTACCCTTTTATATTCATTGCCGTCTTTTTCGAGGTATTTTTGCTCGTTACCTTTTTATCAGAACCAGCCCGTGAGCGTCGTGCACGAGCACTTTCAAAAGAAACTCCCAAAGTCGCTATTATCGTACCGTGCTGGAACGAACAGAACACCATTCAAGGAACCGTTGAGTCCTTGCTGGCTCTTGACTACCCCGCAGACAAACTAAAGATTGTGCTTGTTAATGACGGCTCTACCGACAACACTCCAGCGGTAATGGATCAGTATAAAAACACGCCGCAGATTACCGTGATACATAAGGAAAATGGCGGAAAGCACACGGCAATGAACCTTGGTATTGAAAAAGCAGAAGACGCGCTCTATGTAGGATGTCTTGATGCTGACTCATTCGTAGCGCCAGATGCCCTTCGAGAAATTATTGCGTACTTTGAGAATCCGAAGGTTGCTGCCGTAACGGCAGCAATGTCTGTCTGGGACCCGAAGACCCTTTTGGAGCGTATGCAGAACGCCGACTACATTCATGGCATCACCCTACGTCACGTGATTTCATCACTTAACGGTCTGTACGTTACGCCAGGTCCATTCTCATTCTACCGTCGCGACATCATTCTTAAGGTCGGAGGTTTTCAAAAAGGTCATAACACTGAGGACTTGGAGATGGCCCTCCGCCTTCAAAACGAAGGGTATATTCTCGAGAATGCTCCACGGGCGCGCGTGTATACAAAAACTCCCACCAGCGTTCGCAGTCTCGTAAAGCAGCGAACGCGCTGGACGACCGGCTTCCTTCGAAATGTTATTTACGACTACCGCCACATGATTGGAAACAGTAAGTTCGGTACGCTTGGACTTTTCATGCTTCCTATTGGACTGCTTGCAAACGTATCAGGAATTATTATGTTCGGTGTCATAATCACGCGCGGTGTTCAGTTTATTTGGAATCAGTACGCCCTTCTTTCAGGCTTCCCGCTTTGGTACACCCTCATTCCTCACCATACGTTTAACTGGTTCTTTATCCCTCTCTCATCCGTTGTATTACTCTCAATTATTATGCTTGTGGGGGCTGTGACCACCATGCTTATCGGTAAACATATCTCCCGAACACCAGGAAATCTGTTTGTCGGTATCATCATGTACGTAACCTTCTACGGCTTTATCGCACCACTATGGCTCATACGTTCTATGTATGACCTTCTTACTAATACTCGACGTAGCTGGCGCTAGTCCACGGCTCTCTACATGACGAAGCGCACACTCCGTGCTTAAATCACCTTATGAAATCAATCCTCGGCCGCAACCTCATTATCTCGCTCGTTATTACCATAGCGCTTATTGGTACCGTGCTCTATGCCATTAATTTTCTTAATCAAAAGCGCGTAGAACAGCTTTCACAGCTCCAGGATCAGCTTGCGACAGATACTCTTTCGATCGAGACCCAGTTTGCGCTTCTTGAGGAAGCACCCTGTGAGGACTTCACTGCAGGCAATACGCTTTCTCAGGAAGTATCAAATCTTGGAGATCGTCTTTCACTCACCGAGAACCAGCTAGGCAGTACGAACGAACAAGTAATTCAGCTCAAGCGCCAGTACTCTCTTCTTCAGATTCGTGACTACCTTTTGACCAAACGTCTTTCAGCTACCTGTAAAGTAAATCCAACCGTAGTTCTCTACTTCTACTCAAATAAGCCCGGCTCATGTGCAGACTGTGACCGTGCCGTGTATGCACTGTCGTACCTCCATAACCAAAACCCTAAACTTCGCGTATACGCCTTTGACTATGACCTCGACCTTGGCGCGCTTAAAACGCTCAAGAGCGTAGAGAAGATTCAGCCTACCTTCCCCGCATTCGTTATTAACGGAAAGACCTCATACGGATTCAAGACGCTCGATGAGTTTGAAGCACTTTTCCCTAAGGACTTCTTTGCAACCAGTACTGCTTCAACAACTACGATTACACCGGTAAAGAAGAGATAGCGGCTCCCCGTTCAGTATCTTCAATAATTAGTCCTTGCGCGGAGGCATTGAGAATCTCAATACCTACCGTATTTCCATTTGCATCGATATCAATTATCAAATTTTCGCTTACTACCGTTGTAGTAGTAATTTTACCGCTCCCTACGCGGATATATACTGCATCGGTATCTTGATCAAAAGTAGTTATCATAACCTTTCTGTATTAGAGACTTATGGTATTCATCAATCCAAGTAAGAATTAATGTGTGGAGTTTTTTATCTGAATATTGAATACTTATAGTCCCATATTTAGATAACGATCTATAAGTTCCTTTTTTCCGTATATGCAAATATGGTTTGTAGAATTGTGTATAAGGTATTTGTGTTACTCCAGACCAGAACTTAATCAATTCACTATATGTATGATCTTCGTACATATGAATAGTTGCATGAATTCGATCTTTTTGTACACCACATATGCGATGTAGGAATTTCATGAATACTTTGATGATATCTGGATTTGAATTACTTAGAGCTACCGTTCCTCTTCGTTTTGTACCTTCTCCAGAATACAACATGACGCCTGCCACTTTTAATAACTCATCTTTTTGGGAAAGATATTTCCTGGGAAGAAATTTTTTAAGCCCGTACTTTGTAATATTGTGAGAAGTGATGGCATCTGGTATCGAACGCTTCGAGATTTTATTCTTCCGTAAAATCTTTTCTATCTGATACCAGGATACAGAAAAAATACCTGCAATATGCATTACTGATAAATTCTCATTTCTGTATAAATTAACTACAGTCTCTTCGTCGAGTATCATTTAGATACTGTACAAAGTACCTATTCAATAAAAGATAAAGTTTATCTAAAGTATTTCTGAATACTTCTTGGAGCCGCCTCCCAGATTCGAACTGGGGACCTTTTCTTTACAAAAGAATTGCTCTACCAACTGAGCTAAGGCGGCAGTCTATATGTTTTAGCACACAATGTATTATTGTGCGCGCTCTTCCGACTGAATAACGGGAGGAGCTTTTCGCGAACGCTGAACCGTCTTTTTAACATAGGAAATAGCGGTCTGAATACGTGAGGGGCGATCTGCTCGTGGCGCCAGAAGGGGCTGGTCACGCCGCGCACGTAATGTGCGTACTACCTGCGTAAGCTGGCGCTCAAGGGCGCGTACGGCCACAAGGGCCATGTGAGCGATATCATGCGTAGCTCTTTCAACGCTTGTACGTACCAGATCGTTAATAAAGGCACCCCAGTCCACGTGCTTTACGACGAATGATATGCGAGCAACAGTGAGGTCTAAGCGGTATCTCTGCCCAGCAAGAATGATACGGCTTCCCCGTCGTTCTTCAAATGAGACGAGCGCTAAGAAACCAGCGAGTACCAGGAGCGGTACGGCGATAAAGATGAGGTAGGGCATCATGAGTCAGAAGTATGACATGGCGGTGTGTGCGTCACAAATGAAGAATGCCGAGGGCGCAGCCCTCGGCATTCTATCTATCCGCGTGCTGAGAAGCGGACGAATCGCGTAACTTCTACGCGTTCACCAAACTTCTGGGACGCTTCGTCCACAAGCTGCTGAATGGTCTTTGAATCATCCTTAATGAACGGCTGATTCATAAGAACCATGTCCTTAAAGTATGACTGCATCTTTCCTTCAAGAATCTTCTCCTGCATTTCTGCTGGCTTATCCTTCACCTCTTCAGTAAAGACCGTATGCGCAGCCGTACGAGCCGTCTCATCAATATCCGTGTCGCGTAGGTACTGGGGATTAGTTGCCGCTACCTGCATGGCAATATCACGTGCTAGAGCAGGAAATTCTTCGTTACGTGCAACGAAGTCAGTCTCGCATGAGAGAAGTACCATAGCGCCGATTTCACCTCCGTGAAGATACGTTGAAACCGCTCCTGCGCCAAGATCACGGTCTGATTTCTTATCAGCAGCGTCGCTTGAGCGCTTACGCAGGATAACCTCAGCCTGATCAGCATCACCATTCGCTTCTTCCAAAGCTTTCTTGCATTGCATAACCGAAAGACCGGTCTTATCACGTAGCATCTTGAGAGTGTCCATTGAAATGTCCATGTTTCTAGTCTAGATAATTAAAATAAAGTACGTACGCACATCGTCTGTCGTAGATAGAGTGCGAACGAGGTGTGTTCCCGAAGTGAACGAGGAAACGCACCCTGGCGTAGCAGTCTACTAACCCTGGCGTCCTGAAGCGTATGCTGCTGCAAGCTCTCCAAGGATGAGCTCAACCGTCTTACGAGATGAATCGTTAGTGACGATCGGGAACTTTGCGTCCGCAATATCGTTATCAGAACTCATGATTCCGATAACAGGAATATGTGCATCTTTGGCTTCCTTTGCAGCATACGCCTCGCGCTTTGCATCAACAATGACCATGGCGTCTGGACGCTTTGCCATAGTTGAAAGACCAGAAAGACGCGTCTCAAGACGTTCGATTTCACGGTCAATGAACACGCGCTCAAGCTTTGTATGTGTTTTTGAAAGCTCACCTGAATCACGCTTTGCCTGAAGATCAGCAAGACGATCAATACGCTTCTTAATTTCAACGAAGTTTGAGATTGTTCCACCAAGCCAGCGACCCGCTACGTATGGCTGTCCGATACGAGCAGCCGCCTCACGAACCTGATCTGAGATTTCACGCTTACCTCCTACGAAGAGCACTGTCTTACCATCACGAGCAAGAGCCGCCATAGCCGCCTTTGCAGTAGTAAGCTGCTCATCTGTTTTGGTAAGGTCAAAGATTTCAACTTTTGACTTGGTGCCGAGCACAAATTTCTTCATTGAGGGGTGGCGACGGCTTTTTACCTGGGCAAAATGCGCGCCCGTCTCAAAAAGACGGTCAACACCAACTCCCTGCATATCTGCAGTATTCATAGGGAATACGATATCATAAGGCTTTACTCGGTACAACCCCCTAAAACTCCTGAAACGCTGGCACCACATTCACGGTCACACTCTTTGAGACACCAGCACACGTAATGGTGTAAGTAGACTGGGTGGTGATGGTTGGCGTGGCTGAGTCGTTTGGAATAGCACAGGTAGGGGCAACGCCTG
>JBBQZW010000004.1:0-47844 GCA_038207395.1 Minisyncoccia bacterium
CTTGAGCTGTTCCCTTCAGTGGGGTAACGAACGCAACCCCCGTTGTCTGTTATTTATGTCAGGCGAGACTGCCCCCTCACGGGGGAGGAAGGTGGGGATGACGCCAAATCAGCATGTCCCTTGATGCCCTGGGCTGCACACGTGATACAATGGTGGGAAACAGAAGGACGCAATACGGTAACGTGGAGCAAATCCCCAAAACCCACCCCAGTACGGATTGAGGTCTGCAACCGACCTCATGAAGATGGAATCGCTAGTAATCGTAGGTCAGCAATACTACGGTGAATACGTTCTCGAGTCTTGTACTCACCGCCCGTCAACTCAAGGAAGTTGGAAGTGCCCGATATTTTGCTTTATGCAGGACTACGGCAAGTTCAATGACAGGGAGTAAGTCGTAACAAGGCACGGCTAGCGGAAGCTGGTCGTGGAACATATCCAATCGGAACAGAGATGATAGAAATATCACTCATGTCGATACGTTAGGTGTGCTGGATGGTGAAAAGTAGTTTGAAGAGAGCTTGCTCTCTGATTTCTAGTTTTCACCATCCAGCACGCCAGCGTGGGAAATAGTACCCATCCCCAAATGGTACTCGGACGCCGGAAAAACGCACCGGTATTCTGGTTTGAAGCGCTCAATTGACGCTTCAAGACAGATTGAATAGGCGGAACACAAGAGGGCGCATGAATTCTTGTTCATACCTTTTTTACCTAGTGTCGCACCAGGCTCTCAAGGGAGCGCAGTGCGAAGAGATATTCCTCACGGAAGATCTCTTCGCACTGCGCTTTCGGGCGCAGCGAAAAATGCCCTATGTAGGATAGTTCTCCGGAACCATCCTACATAGGGCATTTTTCATAGCAAAGATTGTTCATTGTACGGCCCTGAAAGACCCAGTTCAAAAAGGAGAATCAGTAATGAATACCTGGTTAGCGCAGATGAAATGGTATCGCGTACTTACAGGAGGAACGTGGCACCCCGTTACGCGTAATAATCGAAAGATATATTGCAGATACGAAGAATGTACTGAAGTTGAGCGTATTGAGGGCAGGCAAGGTCCTTTGGCGAGAAAGAAAGAGTCTTACGGCGAAAGGTTCTCTCGCTCGTTTTGGGGACCGAAAACCACATTTGGTTTTCGAAAGACTGTCGCAAAGGAGCTTGGAAGTGCTTTCCGCACGATCACGGGAACCCTTACGGGACGAGTGTGGTACAAGGTCACTTCAAAGAAGAATCCTGCACGTACGTATTGGACGTTGATCCGTCCACGTGACCCGGAACGGATTCGGAGAATTAAAAGAAGAAGCAGATTTGGCTATATTCGATAGCTTAATCCAACAATGCGCGGGTCGTGTACCCGCGCATTTTTTATATCCTGCACGATTGGCATGGATAGAGGAATTCTGATACTATCCCAGGACGTGCGTTCTTGTCCGGTTTATCGGGCACGTTCCCGAATATGCATGCTTAGCTCAGTTGGTAGAGCACTCGACTGATACTCGAGCGGTCCTTGGTTCGAATCCAAGAGCATGCACAACAGCGTTTCGTGATTTTCGTACGGTATACTGTGCGCATATGCAGAAGGCACTATGGCTCCCACTAATCGTACTATTTGCCGTTGGTATTGGCGGTTCACTTTATTTGTATGGAGGACCAGCATTCAATCCAGCAAATCCCTCACCAGCACAAACTCCTTCAGGAGATATTAAATCTTCAGCAAAAGATTCGGTAACCGTTCTCAGTGAGGGGTCTACCGCAAAGAGTATTGATTGGATGGTAAACTACCGCATAACAAACGCAGAGCAGTTTGCGACACTTTGGCAGATTGTGTACGGCGATAACGCCCCCGTACTCCCAAGGGTTAATTTCGCAAAGAATGAAGTGCTTGCGGTATTTGATGGTAGTCATACGACGGGTGGATATGGTGTTCGTGTGACGAGTGTAAAAGATGAAGCAAGTACGCGTACCATAACGGTTACCCACACGGTGCCTGGAGAGCGCTGTAACACCTCACAGGCCTTTACGAACCCCTTTACCATCGTCCAGGTAAAAGCCTCACCTCTTCCCGTAACGCACGTAGACGAGACACAAACGACTGAGTGCCCATAGTGCCGGTTTAGGGTAGGATAGGGAGTACGACTATGGATGCACGCGCTCACTTTGAAGGGAAAAAGATTACCGTTATGGGGCTCGGCCTGCTTGGTCGAGGGCTTGGTGATATCCAGTATCTTGCGCAGCAAGGCGCAGAACTTATTGTTACGGATCTAAAGTCTGCTGAACAACTCCAAACGTCACTTGACGCACTCAAAGATTTTTCAACGATAACGTACGTGCTTGGTGAGCATCGCCTCGAAGATTTTCGTGAACGAGATTTAATACTTAAAGCAGCGGGAGTACCGATGAATTCTCCCTACATTGCCGAGGCGCATGCACACAAAGTTCCGGTAAAGATGAGTTCAGCACTCTTTGCAGAGATCGCACAAATTCCGATTGTGGGGGTTACGGGAACACGCGGTAAATCAACGACAACGCATATGATTCATACCATCCTCGAACGTGCCGGTAAGAAGGTGTTGCTTGGAGGAAATGTTCGAGGTGTCTCAACGCTTGCCCTTTTACCCCAGGTTGAAAAAGACTCAATTGCCGTTATGGAGCTCGACTCCTGGCAGCTTCAAGGATTTGGGGAAGCGCATATTTCTCCAACAGTTGCGGTGTTTACGACCTTTTTCCCCGACCATCTAAATTATTACCATAATGATCTCGTACTCTACCTAAGAGACAAGGCAAATATCTTTTTATTCCAGAAGCTGGGGGACACACTCGTGCTTGGCGCTCAATGCGCAGGTCAGGTTCAAGCAACGTATACCGGACTCATGCAGGGGTGGGTAAGTATTGTGGGAGCCGATGATTTGCCAAAGAATATTACCCTTAAGATTCCTGGCGAGCATAATCGGTATGATGCTGCGCTCGCGAAACGAGCAGCTGAAGCGCTTGAGATTGATGCTGCTGTTATCCGTGAAGCATTGAGTGACTTTGGTGGTGTACCAGGACGCCTGGAGTTCGTGCGTGAGGTAGATGACGTTCAGTACTATAACGACACTACCTCCACCACTCCTGACGCCTCACTTGCTGCGCTTAGGGCATTAGGAGAAACTCACTCCGGGAAAGTCATTTTGATTCTGGGAGGAGCGGATAAGAATTTGAATATGGAGGAATTGCTCTTGGCAATTCCTCAGTACACGAAGCGTGTTGAACTTTTGGTTGGTTCGGGAACAGACCGCATTCGCGCACTACTTCCTGATGCAGACGTATTTGATTCGTTAGTCGCTGCCGTAGGGAATGCCCGCCGTCATGCACAGCCCGGAGATATTATTCTGTTAAGTCCGGGGTTTGCCTCTTTCGGTATGTTTAAGAATGAATTTGATCGCGGAGATCAGTTTTTGGCACTCGTGAATTCTCTGTAAGGTATGGATGACTACGCTCAGAACAATTATTTCTTCACGGGTATTGGAGGTATTGGTATGTCAGCGCTCGCGCAGATGCTTCTGGCAGAGGGAAATAACGTAACTGGTTCTGACCGAGAGGTGAGCCCGGTAACAGATCTCCTTGAGAAGAAAGGTATTTTAGTTCATATCGGACAGAAGGCAGAAAACGTACCTGAAAGTACGAATCTTTTGGTATATAGTGACGCCGTGCCTGAAGATAATCCAGAACGTATGGAGGCAAGAGAGAGAGGGATTGCAGAACTTTCATATTTTCAAGTACTCGGTCGTGTTTCATCAGGTAAGCGGACTATTGCTGTTGCCGGAACACATGGAAAGACCACTACTACTGGCATGCTCGCAAAAATTCTCCATGATGCAGGAGCGAATGAAAGCGCGATTATTGGTTCGATAGTTCAGGATTTTGGGTCAAACTATTTGCAGGGAAGCTCAGATTTGTTTGTGGTTGAGGCATGCGAGTACCGGGATCATCTTCTCGAGCTTTCTCCAGAAGTACTTGTTATTACAAATCTTGAATGGGATCATACGGACTATTTTCCAACACTCGCTGCGCTCCAAGCCACGTTTCGTAAAGCAATTCAGCGGGTACCTGAACATGGTTTTATTATTACCGATCCTGAGAATCCAAACATTCAGCCATTACTCGAAGGAATTCATGCGCGCGTTATTAATTATACAAAGGAGGCTTCGTACGAACTTCGCCTACCGGGTGAGTTTAATAGAAATAATGCGCGCGCAGCAGCGGCTGCTGCGCGCGCCATCATGCCCGAGATTCATGAGTCGCTGATCCTGGATTCGCTTGCAGAATTCCATGGCACGTGGCGCCGTTTTCAATATAAAGGAACGGCGCTTGGAGGTGTTGAAATATATGATGATTACGCACATCACCCGACCGCCGTGGGAGAAACGCTTAATGCTCTTCGTGAGAAACAATCAGAGAGAGTAGCAGAGGGCGGACGCATTATCGCTGCCTTTCATCCTCACTTATTTAGCCGTACGCGTGATTTGCTCGATGCTTTTGCACGCGCTTTTCACGACGCGGATGAGGTGATTATCGCTCCTATATATGCCGCGCGAGAACTTGATGACGGAAGTATCTCGGCTGAAATTCTTGCAGCCCGCATTGGAGTAGAAGGTACCTCAGCACGCGCAGCGAAGTCACTTGAAGAGGTTGAACATATGCTTCGAACTATGGCAAAACCCGGTGACACTATCATTACGATGGGTGCGGGAGATATATATAAAGTTGCAGATGCTTTGGTAGAAAAATAGTGGAGAATAGTGCCGCCCTAAAAGAAAGTGGCCGGTCCCTTAGGGACCGGCCATTCAGCGTCGCGTGAGCAACACGAGGTTTCGCACCGAACCACCGAGACTCGGATGCGTCGTATACGCGTGCGCACCATCTTTTGGCAGAGTGCACAATCCTGTTTCAATTCTTCCGATGCCGAGCTGTTTTGCTTGGTACTGAATGAGGCTTGAAAGGCAGAAGTGCAACACTCCATCTTTTTGGATGAATATTCCATCATCTCGCTGGTGCTGACCTAGAAAGACATATCGTTGCCGGTTGATTTGCGCGTATTCTGGGTCATTCAGATTGTGCGGATACGCTTCCCAAGGAATCGAGAAGAATGACCGAAGGGTAAGCTCTCTTGGATCTGCATGTTGCTTGCGTGCAAACGCAACCAGCGCATCAACAATACTGAAATGCGAACGGGATGCTGTCCCCGAAGCAATCAGTCGTTTATCCATAAGTGAATCTCTACCCGCATGTGCTGCAAGGCAAAGTTTTTCTCCTGTATGGGTCGGTCCGGAAAGAACGATAAATGGACATCCGGCAAAACTGCCAACAAAGCCTTCGGAAGGCCCGACAAGCGTTCCATCGCACCCTTCCTTTTCATTTGAGTTTTTCTGGAAACCCGGGCGGTATACATTGACTCCACTACCGAGTGGATAAATGTCCGTAAATCGCTCCGGGCCCAGCACCACGCTACTCATGCGGGCAACCGTTGGGGCATACACATGACTAATGCCCCTTGGTATGCTGGAGCGAAGTCGTTCAGAGAACGCAGGTTCGCCGAGCTGGGTAAATGATAGGACTTCAACCCCACCATTTTCGACTATCTGGGGAGCTTCACATTGAGTTGAGTATTGCACCAGCTCAGATGAAGGGGTACACCAGAAAAGAAGGCGATGAGGAATAGTCGAATCCAAAATAGTAGTTTCTAACTGCTCCATTAGATGCTCCTTATATAGATGATCAGAGGTCCATTTTCCACCATACGCCACTGAGCGCTGAGGTCAATACAGGCTGAAAATCCTTTATCTTTTGCCTAAAATAGGGCAGGGTATACGTATGGAACCGAACATGACAACCGGCACAGGAACGCTTTCCGTCGTCGCGACGCCAATAGGAAATCTAGGCGATATTACACTGCGCGCGCTTGAGACATTACGTTCTGCAGACGCTATTGCCTGCGAAGATACACGCGTCACGGCAAAGCTCCTTACGCGCTATGACATAAGTAAACCTCTTCTGGTGTATCACTCGCAGAGCGGAAAGATGGCGACCACGCGCGTATTAACGATGCTTGGAGAGGGAAAGCATATTGCGCTCGTGACGGATGCAGGAACGCCTGGTATTTCTGACCCAGGCACTATGCTTGTGGCTGAAGTACGTGAGCGTCTTGGAGGCGAAGTTCGAATTGAATCAATTCCAGGACCTGCTGCCGTAACCGCAGCACTCGCCATTGCAGGTGTACCAACACATGAGTTTACCTTCTTAGGGTTTTTACCCCATAAAAAAGGGCGCCAGACGCTCATGAAAGAAATCGCTGCGATGCAGCGCACCGTCGTATTTTATGAGTCACCCCACCGCTTAGAGAAAGCGCTCGCTGAACTTATGGTGGTACTTCCTGATACTCGAAAAGTGACGGTAATGCGTGAGCTTACTAAGCTCTTCGAATCAGCCATATCTGGCTCGGCTGAGGAAGTGAGTACGTATTTTAAAGACCATCAGAAGGAGGTACGGGGAGAGATTGTGATTATTGTTTCACCCTAGTAAACGTACGTATCCACAGATTACCGCGCGAGTAGCGGTACGATATACTACGCCTATGACACGGGAAAAAGTATTGATTGGACTTGGCATCCTAGTAATTATTTCTCCCTGGAGCGGACTTCCAGTCGCATGGCTCATGTGGGCTCTATTGTTTATAGGTATTGCCGTGATTGGTATCGGGGCTTCACTCCATGTGCGAACGCGAACTGAAGAAACTAATCTCGTATATACTAAAACCAATGGAGAATCCTGATCGCGTTACGTACTTTGCAGCAACTGACTCTCGCGGTAAGCGCATACCGTTTGGCCTTAAGGCGAAGGACCGTCAGCGTCACATGTATGTGATTGGAAAGACCGGTATGGGTAAGTCGACCATCTTGGAAAACATGGCGATCCAAGATATTCAGAATGGCGAAGGACTTGCATTCATTGACCCGCACGGAAGCGCTGTTGAAACGTTATTAAACTATATTCCAAAGCATCGCTTAGATGATGTTGTGTATTTTGCCCCTTTCGATCTTGAGAACCCCGTCGCGTTTAACATCATGGAAGATGTGGGATACGACAAACGTCACCTTGTTGTTTCAGGTCTCATGGCGACCTTCAAGAAAATCTGGGAGGACGCGTGGAGCGCGCGCATGGAGTACATTCTTACGAACACGCTTCTCGCGCTTCTTGAGTATCCTGACGCTACGCTCCTTGGAGTTAATCGAATGTATAGCGACAAGGCATACCGCACGAAAGTCGTGGACAATATTAAAGACCCGGTCGTGAAGTCATTTTGGGTAGATGAGTACGCAAAATATACGGATAAATTTGCGGCAGAAGCGACTCCAGCGATTCAAAATAAGATCGGACAGTTCACGGGTAATCCGCTCATCCGTAATATCATCGGGCAGTCAAAGTCATCCTTTGATATTCGTGATTTGATGGATAACAAGAAGATTCTTTTAATAAATCTTTCAAAGGGGTTGGTGGGGGACACAAACATGCGTCTTTTAGGTTCAATGCTCACAACCCGTATTTTCCTGGGCGCAATGAGTCGCGCCGAACTTAACCCCACGGACCTAAAGAACGCGCAGCAGTTTTACTTTTATGTCGACGAATTCCAAAACTTCGCAAATGACACCTTTGCAGAAATTCTTTCAGAGGCGCGTAAGTATTCTTTGAATCTAATCATCGCGCACCAGTACGTAGAGCAAATGGAAGAACAGGTGAGGGCAGCAGTATTCGGTAACGTTGGTACCACTATTTCATATCGCGTTGGGCCTTTTGACGCAGAAACACTGGAAACAATATTTACGCCAACATTCCTAAAAGAAGATCTCGTTAATCTCGGTCTATATCAGATGTACTTAACCCTCATGATTGACGGTGTTGGTTCCACACCCTTCTCAGCAGTGGGACTTCCTCCCATAGAGCCGCCAAGCGTGACATATGAGAAAGAAGCGATAGAGAGATCACGCAAGCAGTTTGGTGCGCCTCGTGCACAGGTAGAAGAAACTATCTTTGCAGAACTAGCTGCTGCCTCAGCGGCAGCAGCTACCCCTGAACCCTCAAAGCGTCCATCGGCTTCACGACCAACGCCTGCTCGACCTGACGCGCCACGGAATGAACAACGCGCACCCTCTAACTCTAGTGCTCCCCGCACTGAACAACACTCTGCGTCACGTACCGAACAGCGTACTGACTCTCGAGCTGAATCGCTCCCTCTCCGTACCGATGATCGTTCGCGCAAGCAAGCGCCAGACCGAGGTACACGGCCAGAACCGCGAATAACTACTGACCGTCCACAGAACGTTCGTCCGTCGCCTCGTCCCGAGCAGAGTCCTGAACGAGAGCGGCCTGATCCTGAACAGAATTCGAAAACTGCAGAGGATCTAAAAGCGATTCTTCGTGGTATGACCGCTGGAAAAGAAAAAGAAGAACACAAGAAAGAGCAACAAAAAAAAGAACAGACGGTACCGCTCAAAGGTGCGCTTGCTGAAGTACTTACCCGAAGTGAAGCATTACCAAAAGAAGCTGCTGAACCGGCACCTGGCCAGAAAAAGGAAGAACCATATGAGGTTCCTGAACAAACTCTTCGTTCCATCTTTAACGAAAAGCTTTAAGTACGGTCTCTGCAAAAGCGTATAGGTACGTATAGTAGAATAGGGAAGTATTCATTAGCCACCTATTTATCTTTGTATGCGCATTGTATTCATCTCCCTCCTGGCATTTTTATTCGCTTCAAGTACTGCAACAGCTGCTCGTCCCGACCCTTCTCAAATAGAGTATAGGAAAGGTGCACCAGCGGTATCTGCACCACTATCTTCTGATGGGGCGCAGGGAAGTACGTCAGTTCGAACAAGCCCTGAAAGGGGTGAATTCCAGCGACCACTGGATCATATGATGTCGAGCTCAACGGTGACCTCATCTACTACTAACGGACGCCCTCCGGTACGAAAAGTTGATAAAGTTATGGGCCGAAGTGTGCCAGGTATGGTAACTAGTATTTCAACAAATGCATTTACCATGACCCTTCCTGGGGGTGGTGACCGAGCTTCAACGAGCGTCGTCGTAAGTTTTTCTTCATCCACGAAGTTTATGCAAGGATCTACAACTGCTACTGTTTCAGCCATAACAGTTGGAAGTCGAGTGGAGGTATTTGGAAAGACTTCGGTATCAGCAAAGACAATCACTGCTGAGCGCGTCATCGTCCTTCCTACTCGTCCCGAGACTCGCCCTGAGAATGCTAAAGAAGGAAAACAAGACGTATACTCACGTGTTAAAAATACTATCTTCGGAAATAGCGAAAAGACACCTCGAAACTCTGCTGAATCAAATACTGAAGCAGCAGCAATACAGGGAGGTGGTTCCATTGGAACGTTCTTCCGTGCATTTCTGAATTTGTTCTAATTCATACAGGTAACGTTTGGGCGGATACCCTGGTTATAGTCAGTACAGACTAACCCTTGAACCGTATGACATTGGCATGATTGGCCCATCAGGAGGGGAAATACCCCTCCTGATGGGCCGCGTGCTATGCTCAAAACATCATTTCTCTTAGAGCGACCATGTCAGCACCTAAACTTATTCTCGTTACCGGTGGCGCAGGCTTTATTGGCTCCCACCTCTGTGAACGCCTCGCGCGGGACGGCCACCGCGTTATTTCACTTGATAACTATTTCACTGGCTCACGGGAAAACCACGTGCAGGGTGTCGAATATAGGGAAGGGCATACGAAAGATATTGAATCCCTCATTCCTGAATCGCCGGATCTTATTTTTCATTTAGGTGAATATTCAAGAGTCGAAAAAAGCTTTGAGGATATTGAACAAGTTTGGAATCTAAATCAGTTTGGTACGTTTGCAGTGCTTGAGTTTGCGAGACAGAGAAATGCAAAACTTATGTATGCGGGAAGTTCAACTAAATTTGCGGACGAAGGATTTGGACGTGATCAAAGCCCTTATGCATGGAGTAAGGCAAGCATGACTGATCTCGTTAAAAATTACGGAGATTGGTTTGGACTACAGTACGCAATTACCTATTTCTATAATGTGTACGGACCTCGTGAATCTTCAAGCGCATTTGGTACCGTTGTTGCGATTTTCCGTGATCAGTACACGCGAGGGGTTCCGCGCTCAGTAGTGGCACCAGGTACACAAGAACGAATTTTTACGCATGTAGAGGATATTGTTGAAGGCCTGATACAGGTAGGTCATTCCGGACTAGGTGATGGATTTGGCATAGGGGGTAAAGATAAGCTTTCAATTCTTGAACTTGCTAAGCTTTTTGGAAATGAGGTGACTGTTCTGCCTGAACGGCAAGGAAACCGTAAAGTTGCGGCTATTGATACTTCGAAAACAGAAGCACTTGGCTGGTCTGCTACTCACTCGCTACATTCATATATTGAAGATTTTCTAAAAACTACCACTCCTGCTCCTGCAGTTGAGAAACGGGTCATGGTATTCACCACTACATTTCACCCTGTTGCAGGACCAGCAGAAGACGCTCTACTAGAACTTACTAAGAAATTACCTGATATTCATTTCGATATCATTACTGCAGCACAGCATAAGACTGCATTACACCCACCAGTACTTGGTGACAATATTTCGGTACACCGAGTAGGCTACGGTACCAGATTTGATAAATATCTATTACCATTCGTAGGTCAAAAAAAAGCATTTGAACTTGCTGATAAAAATTCATACCTCTTCGCATGGTCCCTCATGGCAAGTTACGGTGCGCTACCTGCGCTTGCACTACGAAGAAATAAATTAGTACCCCTACTCATAACACTTGCTGACCAAAAGCTCTCTTGGTATGAACGTTTGTTTCTAACATTTATAGCTGGCAAGTCTGACCAAATATATACTTCCTTACCTGAACAAGGAGCAAAGATGCGTTCTCTTGAAGAACGAATGAGTGCTCAAAAATCACTCGGTGCAGGAGATGCCTTTGCAAATCAAATTCGTTTTGCCTATTCACGTATACTTGCTGGAAAATAGATATGAAGAAAATACTCATTTTTTCTCTTAACTATTACCCGCGATTCATTGGTGGTGCTGAAGTTGCAATCAAAGAAATTACCGACCGTATTTCACCTGAGGATATTGAGTTCCATATGGTGACGCTTCGATTTGATTCGGATCTCCCGAAGATGGAAAAGATTGGGAATGTAACCGTGCACCGAATTGGGTTTACTCAAAAGAATCCCGATATTGGCGATCTTAAAAAATGGCCTCTTAAACTCAATAAGTACTATTTTCAATTCTTTGCCGCTTCGGCAGCAGCGCGGTTACATCGAACTTATCAGTTTGATGGTATCTGGGCGATGATGGCACATTCGTGCGGAATACCGGCGGGAATGTTTAAGAAGAGAAATCCAGAAGTAAAATATCTACTCACTCTCCAGGAAGGTGATCCACCTGAATACATAGAAGGAATGATGCGTCCGGTCTGGAGTCTATTCAAACAGGCTTTTACCCGAGCAGATGCACTTCAGCCAATTTCTACTTTTTTGTATGCATGGGGGAAACGTATGGGATTCAGCAAAGAAGCTACAGTCATTCCAAACGCTGTTGATACGGTGAGATTTACGAAAATATTTAGCACTGATGAATTACGGGGAATGAAAGAAGAGTTAGGTAAAAAAGAAGACGATATATATGTTGTTACAACGTCACGACTCGTACATAAAAACGCTGTTGATGATGTGATACGTTCGCTCACGCTCCTCCCAGATAATGTCTACTTCCTTATATACGGCATTGGTCCTGATGAAGAGAAGCTGCGTGCTCTCGCGAAAGAATTGAATGTTGAGAATAGGGCGCGGTTCATGGGACAGATAGGACACGCAGAAATGCCGCTCATGCTCCGTGCGTGCGACATATTTATCCGTCCGAGTCGTTCAGAAGGTATGGGTAATTCATTTATCGAAGCGATGGCTGCTGAGCTTCCGGTTGTGGCAACGCAAGAAGGAGGAATATCAGACTTTCTTTTTGACGCTAAGCGTAATCCAGAAAAGGAAACAACTGGCTGGGCAGTAGACGCTGACTCACCAGAACAGATTGCAGAAGCGATAACGGATATTATCAGTAATCCAGGAAAAGTAGCAGATGTAACCAAGACAGCTCGAACGATGGTTATAGCTATGTATGACTGGAATACGGTTTCTACAGACATGCGCGAGCTTTTCAACCGCCTTCTTAAGAGCGAATAATATATATCTATGAAAGTACTAGTAACGGGCGCAGCGGGTTTCATCGGCTTTCATCTATCGAAAGAACTCCTTGACCGGGGACATTCTGTACTTGGCGTTGATTCGCTTGTACCGTATTACGACGTGCGTATTAAGCAGAAGCGTCTTCAGATTCTTAAAAAATATCCAGCTTTTACGTTTTCGAAAGTATCTATTACTGACTCCAAAAAATTCAACGCGCTTGTAGCAGAGAATAATTCTGAGCAAATTGTGCACCTTGCTGCTCAAGCAGGAGTTAGGTACTCTCTCACAAATCCAGAGGTATACGCAGATGCTAATTTCTTCGGCACGTTGAACGTATTTGAAGCGGCTCGTCATAATAAAATCTCCCGCGTACTGTATGCCTCATCAAGCTCGGTATATGGATCAAATAAAGAAAAGGTATTTAGTGAGTCAGATCGTACTGATACACAGATATCTTTGTATGCAGTAACAAAGAAGGCGAATGAGTCGATGGCGTTTGCTTACAATCATTTGTTTGGTATTGAGATGTTTGGATTCCGCTTCTTCACCGTGTATGGCCCATGGGGACGTCCTGATATGGCGCTGTTTAAATTTGTGCGTGCAGGAATACAGGGCAAGCCGATTGATCTCTATAACCAGGGGAAGATGAAGCGTAATTTCACGTATGTAAGCGATATTGTGAATGCGCTCGTTAGTGCACTTGAAAAACCGGTACGAGGCCGAAATGAAGTATATAACTTGGGAGGCTCAGAATCAGTGCCACTCAAAAAGTTTGTTTCGTTGATTGAAAAGGAATTAGATAAGTCGTTGAAGCGGAATTTACTTCCGATGCAAGCAGGAGATGTTCCTGCATCCGCTGCAGACTGCAGAAAGGCGGCACGCGACTTCCGGTATGCGCCAAAGGTTTCGATCGAAGAAGGGATTCATTCTTTCGTCGAATGGTTTAAAGAATATGAAGCATTTTTACTTTCTCTCGATGAACCGCACCAATAACTATATTGTATTTGCCGCTGGTCCAACTACGGAGAAGGGTGGTTCTGCCGCATACGTGCGAGAGCTAACGCGCGAACTTTCGGCACGTTCATATACCGTCACGGCAGTGCACTACCGACTCTTTCGATCAGTACTCCCTGGCATGCGGCAGCTGGCGTATTTGCGTAGATTAATTGCGGAAGCACGCGGAGCAACCGTTATCATGGCCGTTGATACCTGGAGCACCGGTATTCCTGCGCTCATCACCGCAAAGTGCACAGGCGCGCGTCTAGTCCTCCGTGTGGGCGGTGATTTCTTATGGGAACAATATACGGAGCGTACTGGTGAGTTGACTCATCTTTCAAGTTTCTATACCTCGCCTCTGGTACGCCTTTCTCTCAAAGAGCGAGTTATCTTTCAAGGAACTCGACTTCTCCTTAAGTATACTGATGTAATTGCCTTCAATACAGCGTGGCAACAATCGTTGTGGCACGATGCATATCAGCTTAATCCTACGCGCACCTGTGTAATTGAAAATCGATACCCTCGCCCACAGTATTCAGTCGCAGTTCGTTCGAATATATTTGTGAGTGCCGGTCGTGCGATGCGTTTAAAAAATAAGGTACTCCTTGAAAAAGTCTTTACTCGCGCCAAAGAAAGACATCCTGAGTTCACGCTTGATACACGTCAACTCCCTGAAACTGAACACGCAGAGCGTTTGCGCACGTGCCGAGCCGTGATCCAAGCTTCCGTTAGTGATATCTCACCAAATGCGGTTATTGAAGCTGCTTCTTTTGGCACGCCATTTATTTGTACAAATGACACCGGAATTACCGACCGGCTGCAAGGAAGAGGTATATTCGTGGATACGACCGACGAAGAAGCTCTTCTTGCAGCAATTATTGCGTTAATGGACCCCAACACATACGGGGATGTTACTGCGCGCACGCAGGCGCCTGGTAACACACGCGACTGGAACGCGGTAGCTGATGACTTCGAAAAAGTATTTATTAGCCAAGGTTTAGAGCACGGTTTTCACTCTCCCATCGCCGGATACTAAACTGATATACTGACTATATGAACACAGAAGCGCTCACTATTGGTTTTATAGGACAAGGATATGTGGGAAAGAACTATGCGGATGAGTTTTCTTCCCGAGGGTATACCGTCCTGCGATATTCCCTCGAGGAACCGCACATTGGAAATAAGGATCGCATACAGGAGTGCGGCATCGTATTTATTGCCGTTCCCACACCAACCACTACGGATGGATTTAGTGCAGGTCTCGTGGAAGAAGCTCTCACGCTTGTGGGGGAAGGAAAGACTGCGGTTATTAAATCAACCATCACTCCTGGCACAACAGAGCGTCTCCAAGAAGCACACCCTGGCATTACCGTACTCTTCTCACCGGAGTTTCTAAGTGAAGCAACTGCGGCTGATGACGTCGCACACCCCTTCATGAGTGTTGTGGGGGTAGTTGGTACTGATCCTGAACGAAGGATTCAGGCAGAGCAAGTGCTCAGTATCCTTCCGAATGCTCCATACCGCGGTATATGCTCCAGCAGTGAGGCTGAGATAATTAAATATATTCATAACGGGAACGGATATATGCAGGTCCTATTCTTCAATATGATGTATGACCTTGCTCAGTCATTTGGTGCAGATTGGCAGACCATTCAAAATGCGGTGCTTGCCGATCCTTTTGTTTCGAATTTCTATGCGCAGCCCGTGCATAAGACAGGACGCGGTGCAGGAGGACATTGCTTTATAAAAGACTTCGCTGCACTGCGTGAAGTGTATGAAAAGCAGATTCCAAACGATGAGAGGAGCAGCGCGCTCTTGCGCGCTGCGGAGTCGAAAAACATAGAGCTTCTAAAATCTTCTGGAAAAGATTTGGACCTTCTTGCAGGTGTTTATGGGGAAGAGTCCACCTAGCACACACATTCCGCCATGAACGTACTCTTTATTGGATCGGACCCTTCATTGTTTATAGAAGGTTCTGCTGCGCGCAAACGTTTGCGTACGTATGCGGACGAGGTCGCTCTCAGAGGAGGTACTCTTCATATTCTTTCACGTGCAGCACGAACGGAAGATGTTATCGATGGACCGCTTACACTTCACGGAGTGCGTACGGGAAAAATATCAGCACTTTGGGAGCTGCCTCGCTTCGCGCGGCAGCTTATCCCCGCTTTAGATATTCACATTGTTTCTGCGCAAGACCCTTTTGAACATGGCTGGATTGCTGTAAAGGCCGCGGAAGGCACGCAGGCAAAGCTGCATATACAAATTCATACTGATTTCCTTACGCCTTGGTTCGTACGCGGCCACATGTACCGTTCACCTCGAGTGCGCATGCCTCTCCTGAATCGCATTCGTGTCCGCATTGCACACAACGTGCTCCCTAAGGCACAAGGAATTCGCGTGGTTTCTGAACGCGTCAAAGACTCAGTCATTTCTACGTATGGAAACACTGTACCCACCCCAACAGTTATCCCCATCGCCGTATCCCTTGAAGTTCCAGAAGCAGTACCTCTTCCAGAGCATCCCTTTACCTTTGCACTCATCGCTGTTGGAAGACTTGAGCCAGAGAAACGTCTTGAAGATATTATTGCTGCAATAGTACGACTAAAGGATTCATATCCATCACTTGGAGCTTTCTTCGTGGGTGAAGGTCGTGAGCGAGCGAAGCTTGAGCGAATGGTTAGAAAGAACGGGCTTACACAGAGGATTATATTTCTAGGGGCACGTCCAGATGCTCGCGGTCTTATGAGGAGTGCACAGGCGTTTATTCAAACAAGCGCATATGAAGGGTTTGGTATGACCCTTATTGAAGCGGCGCTTGCACGCGTGCCAATAATCACCAGCGACGTTGGTGTTATTGGAGAAGTATTTAAGGGATATACAGAAGTATTGTGCGCACCCGTGGCAGACCCCACGAATTTTGCCGCGCATATCGCATGGCTCATTGAAGATCATCAAGCACGGCAAGAACTGATAATGGCTGCAGATCATCGTGTACGTGAATACCTAACGGATACTGATTCTTCGCCGCGCGCGATTATTGCTGATCTGGCTCGACTGGTATGAAGCTTCTCATAATTACTCAAGTCGTTGATGCTCAAGATCCAGTATTGGGGTTCTTCGTTGAATGGATTTCTGCCTTTGCAGAGCATGTTGAAAGCGTAGAGGTTATCTGTCTTCGAAAAGGGAAGTACACACTTCCAGATAATGTGCGCGTTCACTCTTTAGGAAAGGAAGAAATACCTCGTTCGCGCTTTGTGTATTCGTTTAGATTCTTTAAACTCATTCTTCGGTTACGTAATCAATATGATTCAGTATTTGTGCACATGAACCCAGAATACGTAGGACTCGCTGGAGCCATTTGGAGACTTTCAGGAAAACGTATTGTTCTTTGGTATACGCATAAAAACGTTGATCTAAAACTAAAGATTGGAGTATTCTTTGCACATACAGTACTCACCGCCTCAAAAGAAAGCTTCCGGCTCAGTACGAAAAAGCTGAAAGTGATGGGGCATGGCATTAATAAAGACGTGTTTGCACCAAGTTCGGCTCTTCAGGATAAGCACCGGATGGTGACTATAGGAAGGATTGCACCAGCTAAGGGATTGGGAGTTTTAGTGGACACTATGGCACTGCTGCCTAAGGAATACACTCTTGAGATTGTGGGCGATCCTGTTTCTGAACAGGATCGTATATATTCTGCTGACTTGGAGAGACAAGTTAAGAAAAAGAATTTACCGGTGCAGTTTCTCAGCTCAAAAGAACACGCAGAACTTCCTGAACTCTTAAGAGAATACGCTCTATTTCTCCACGCGAGCAGCGGTACAGGAAGTCTGGACAAGGCAGTGCTTGAGGCGCTTTCTTCAGGGGTGCCGGTAGTGTCTACTAGTCCCGCTTTCACGCCCATTCTTACACCCTTTGGGCTCTCGGTACAAACAGCCAAGGAGATGGCCTCGGCAATACAGCTATACGCCTCACACTCTGACAGTGAACGAATACAGTTGCGTGATGCGCTTAGGGCGGAGGTTGTGAACCATCACTCACTTTCGTCGCTCATTCCTCGCATACTTGATACACTCTCACCATGACATCCGCACAAGTAGATAAGGAACATTACGCATTCGGATCATACGGATTTGAAGGCCGATTCGTGAGCTACTACTGGCAGCTTCGCGAGGTGCTTTCAAGAAAGCCGGCATCCATTCTTGAGGTGGGGGTAGGGGATAATGTGTTTGGAAACTTCGTGCGTGCGAACACACCCGTCTCCTACCGCTCACTTGATATTGCTGCTGATCTAAAACCTGATGTGATTGGTAGTATTCTCGAAATGCCTCAGGCAGACAAAAGCGCGGATATAAGCTGCGCATTTGAAGTGCTTGAGCATTTGCCGTATGACGATGTGCCGCAGGCGCTGGGTGAATTGGCGCGCGTAGCGCGCCAATACGTAGTCATCAGCATTCCCCATTTTGGTCCGATGATTTCATTTTCGCTAAAGATACCGTTCATCCCGCAGATACGTTTTGCATACAAAGTGCCCGTTCCAAAGAGTCATGTATTTAATGGTCAGCATTACTGGGAATTGGGGAAACGAGGATATCCGGTGGCGAAGTTTCGCACACTCCTCTCAACTATCGGTCGCATTGAACACGACTTCATTCCTTTTAATAGTGAATACCACCATTTCTTCATCGTTCGCGTGAATCCTTCCGTATGAAACCCGTGCCTGCATCAGTAATTATCCTCACGCGAGATTCTGCAGGTACCGTATCCCGCGCACTCGAAAGCGTAGAAGGATTTGGTGAAGTAATTATTGCTGACGCGGCATCTAAAGATGCCACCCGTGATATTGCTAAAACATTTGGAGCGCGCATCATTGATCAGAATCCCGTGTACCTTACAGAGGACCGTCGTATCACCGACTTCTCTGCGATCCGTAACCAAGCACTTGATGCAGCATCGTACCCGTGGAGGTTCTTCCTTGATTCAGATGAGATGCTTACTCCTGCGCTGTTAGCAGAGATGGAGCGCATTGTCACAAAGAATGTGCCAGGGGCGTACTGGGTGCCGCGTAAATATACGTACCATGACAGGGTTATTGAACGCGCCAGTACGTACCCGATTCAACAAATGCGATTCTTTCATTCAGATGTAGTTACCGGATACATTAAGCCAGTGCATGAACGAATTGAGCTAAAAGAGGGAGTCATACCTAAACGACTTTCAAATGCCATGCTCGTGCCACTTCCCGAGACAGCAGATGAACTCACTGCACGGTGGAAGCGTTACTTGGCTATCGAAGCAACACGCCTCGCGCCCATCTCAAAAATGCAGGCGCTCAGAGGCAGTTTCCACGAACTGCTCATTCTCATGCGATACCTTTTCCGGATAGTGCTGGTTCTACCTTTTAAGACGGGCGCAGTGCTGCCGTTTACATTTGAGCGAGCCCGTCTCTGGTATCAGCTGCAGATAATCTCCCGCGCCCTGAAGGCGGGATTTCGATAATATATGCCGTCACGCATCCTTTATGTATTTCATGGCCGATTTCCTGACCCGCGAGCGGCGGCGCTTTTTGCTGTGCAAGAAGCAATCTCATTTTCAGAATTAGTGCCTGTCGAAATTATCGTTCCAAAGCGTTCAACAACTGACATTGCCCTCGGAAGGGAACATCATCATATTCCTGATTCTGTATCGATACGTTCGCTGCCAGTGCTTGAATTATCTGGGATACCGTTTCTGCGTCGCTTCGCTTTTCATGCGTCCCTTCTTACCTTTGCCTATGGTCTTGGACGCTATCTCCGTACGTTGCCCCAGGATTCGAGATCTTCAACGTGGGTAGTGACTGTTGACCCTCTTGTCTCTTCAGTTGCTAAGAAGAATGCCTTTCCATCTCTGTTGGAGATCCATGATTTTCCTTCGAAGAAAAGTCCCTTTTGGATTCGTGGACTTACAGAGGCAACGCTCTTACTTGCAACAAACCAATGGAAGGCCAAGGCTCTTATGCGTGAGTTCGGACAAGAAGAGAAGAAAATCATAACAGAACCGAACGGCGTTGACGTTACGCGCTTCTCAAAAGATATCTCTACCGTTGAAGCACGTACGCGCATTGGTGTTTCCACTGGCGTGTCCCTCGCGGTGTATACCGGTAACCTCTATGACTGGAAGGGAGTAGATACGCTCATTAAAGCTGCTGAACAACTGAGCGATATCAGTATCGCTGTGGTGGGAGGTACTGAGGAAGAGTGCAGCGCGCTTCGCGCGCTGCACATTCCAAACCTTCTCATCCCTGGCCGTGTTACTCATGAGGAAGTGCCATACTGGCAGGCAGCAGCTGATGTGCTTGTCCTCCCAAACACCGCACGCCAAGACATTTCACTCCACTACACCTCGCCCATGAAGCTCTTTGAATACATGGCTATGATGCGCCCAATTGTGGCTTCCAGAATTCCGTCCATCGAAGAATTGGTGGATGACGCATCTGCAGTGCTGGTGACGCCTGATGATAGCACTGCGCTTGCCGAAGGCATTCGCACGGCGCTTACAGAAGGGAAGGAGAGCACACGCACTTCGCACGCGTTTGAACGCGTGCGAACCCACGCATGGAACGCACGAGCAAAACGTATTCTGCCTAACTTGTCTGTATGAGTGAAATACGACGCATAACCCACGGCATCGCCTGGACCACCTTCGGAACGATTGCAGATAAGGTACTTATTCTTATCAATATTTTCATAATTCTCTCGTACCTTTCTGTGTATGAATACGGCCTTGCCGAGCTTGTCTTTTCTGTTGTCTCAACCATTGGAATTATCACGGTGCCGGGATTATTTGCAACCATAATTTCTGATATGGGAGTCGAGCGCGGAAAAGAAGACCGGAGTCGAATGAAAACACTTTTTGTACAGTATCTACTCCTTTCTTTTTCGCTAGGATTAATTGCTTTCCTACTCCTTTTCTTTGGAGCAAGTATCGCAGCATCACTTTCTGGCAACGCTTCTATTCGTACCTTTATGATGATTGTCGCATTTACTTTTTTAGTAGCTCCTTTCAGAAATGCATCAATACTCATTGCAACCGTTGAAGCGAGATTTGTTGACCAAGCACTGTATTCAATCGTAGAAGAAATTGCAAAAATGGCCCTTTTGTTCGTATTTTTCTTTGTAGTCCAAAATGGTCCTCAAGGCCTCTTCTATGCATATGTATTTGCGCCTTTAATAGCAGCATGTCTGTTTCTACCCCGCACTATTTCAGGGTACTCATATTTTGCTTCTGGGAGGGCAGTAGAGGGCTGGAGATTTTGGAAATTATTTGGCACTCATCGTAAATGGAGTATCGTATCGTCGTATATTGGAACGACCACTCAGAACCTTACTGTCTGGATTATTCGCATACTTCTCGGAACTGAAGCCGTTGGAATATATGCATTTGCAAGTGGAATTTTAAGTAATATTTCTTCACTTCTACCAATACCGAGCGTTTTCGCTTCGATTGCGCCTAGATATGAAGCGCAACGAACCCGTTTCATCGCCTTCATTCGTATTACCGTAAAATTGCAATTCATATTATCAATCATTATTACCGTAGCGGCGATTGCAGGCTTGCCAGTCCTTGCATACCTGTTCCCAAAGTATCGCTATGGATTTTCGCTGGTGCTTATTATGCTTCTCGTTTGCATACCAACAGCTACGAGTGCGGTTTTTACCCCATCATTCGCGATACTAAAACGCCAATATGCTTACGTGCTTACATCAGGCGTTAAACTTGCATTAACAGCCGTTATACTGCCGCTGTCTATATTTTTGTTCGGCTTACTAGGTATTGGAGTTGGAGCAATATTAATTAATACAATATCAGGAGTTGAGCGCTATGTTCGCTTACGGCGCGCATTGCCAGGACTCTCAATACCACTATGGTCACTCATTACTTTCTCGAAGAATGAACGAGTAATGAGTGCCACGCTGCTACGAAACATATTTAATCGTCGTAAACTTACAAGTGTATTGTTTGCGCGAGTAGAAGATATTCCAAGTTAGTTTTACTCGTGAATGGCGAAACGAGCCTCTTCTGAAAGTGAAGTCGCCGTAAATCCTTTTGGTTTGGTATACCACGTAGAGTCAACATATGATGGTGCTGCATAGAAGGCGGTAAACATAATGCGTTCTCCTTCGGTAGCGTATCCACCTCTATGAATACCTGTTGTGTCGCAGAATATAATTGTTCCTGCGCTCCCAGTCATAATCTTTTGGTCACCCAGTGCTATGGTTTTCTGTACCTCTTCCTCAAATGGATAGCTTCCCTCAGGGGGGCGTTGAGGGAAAAAAGAACCATATTTCTTTCCATACGTTGATCTAACGATATAGGTAAATGGTCCACACCCCTCACTGACATTAGTCAGATAGAGAAACATTTTTAACATTCTTTTTTCTTGAGGATCTCGATGCCATTTTTGTGAAAATTGTGGAGCTTCATTCTTAGGAACAGGAACCGTTCGATTAAGCGTGTAATGTTTCATCCGGCTCCACATACCCATATACGTGTTCGCAATCGCCAGTGCTGCTGGATGGAGTGCAAGACGCACAAAAGGGTCTTCAAGAGCAAGAGGTACATCTGTTCCCCAAAAATGGTGAAGGAATGTCTTTTTAGTTGCTACTTGCGCATTTGATTCCGCAGATTCTGCTCGGGACATGAGTTCAGAAAAGGTCGGCCCGTCAGGGAAAAGTTCTTCAAGGGGGATTGTTGCGATGCCGTCACGCTCGAGAGAAGAAAGAATGTTTTTTTGTAACGGACTAAGAATAGGTTTATGTGCGTATAGTTTTGCCCGGGCAGGAGCATTTATAATTCGAGACCAAATGAACCAATTAGCCTTGGTTTTAAAATAAATTGTACGCAAAAGTAACTTCATTATATGCCAAGTATACGCTCTATTTCTTGCTCGAGAAGTGCATAATGGGCTGTGCTACTATAGTCCTTAATGTCCTCTGTACTACGCCGTGCCTCACAAAAATTCCTATCCAAGTTTAACCGCACCGTCTTACCAAAAGCGACGATTCCAATGAATGCCCGCAATATGCAGCATTTTTGCTTACTAATAGATCTGTATACAAAGATCTCAGGTCTAACAGGAGCGGTTGTGGAATGCGGAGTAGGGAAAGGTCGATCCTTTTTACAATTCTCGTACCTTGCTCAGAAAGAAAATAAGGGACGTAATATATGGGGATTTGATTCGTTCGAAGGATTCCCAATGCCCACAACTGAAGATATTAGTATGCGCAACCCCAAGAAAGGAGATTGGAGCGGTACCTCTTCAAGAGACATCGTTGCTGTGTTGCGGACCGCAGGACTGGAATCTGAATTTATAAAAGCACAAACTCATTTAATTCCTGGATTCTTTGATCAGACGCTTAAGTCATATTCTGGCGGACCAATAGCATTTTTACATGTTGATGCCGATCTTTATTCCTCCTACAAAGAAGCACTCGAAATGTTAGTGCCGCAGGTTGTAGAAGGAGGGGTCGTGCTATTTGACGAGTACGGGCACGAAAAATGGCCAGGTGCAACGGTCGCTGTTGACGAATTTCTTGCTGGAACTCCATGGAAACTTGAATACCATACTCTTGGCGATAGATGGTTTTTTATAAAGACATCATGACATCGAAGGATAGTACAAAGGCATTCCCATATCTTGAACGCTCTGAACGTGCAAAGGTAAATGACAATATTAAAGCCTTATATAAAAATGTTGCCCGTGGTGAGCTGTTTTCCCCAAAGACAGTAGTCATTCTTAAAAAGTATATTCCTACTGGGAGCACAGTACTCGATCTGGGTTCTTCAAGCGGTCGTATTTTTACATTGTTCGAACAGATCGGGGTGACTAAAACCCACGGTGCAGATATTGCCGACTACCTGACAGTAGCTCGACCTAAGGAGAGTTTTTCAACCTTTGATTTTTCTGCAGACAGATTTCCTTACGAAGATGACTCGTTTGATGCATTAACTTCGATAGAGGTAATCGAGCATTTAGAGAATCCCTATCACTTCCTTCGAGAAGCGGCCCGTATCCTAAAACCCGGTGGAGTGTTTATCCTTTCGACACCAAATCCCGACCACGTGTTTAATAAGATTTCTTTTTTTATTCACGGCACATTTTATCGATTCTTAGATGGTAACGACCATATAATGCTTTTCGCGCATTACCTCATCTCTAAAGGTGCACGAAAGTATTTTGAGATTCTCAGCACTCAATATATGTTTGGACAATTTCCTTACAGGTTCTTCAATCGATTTTCATTTCCGGAGAACAAAACTTTTGGTCGAACTGCATTTTATATTTTTCGCAAGAAATGAAAACAATCTTCCTAACGGTATACGATGGCGATACTGAGAAAGTAATACTGCGCTCGGGCGTATTTGAACAACTGCATGCAGCCGGCCACCGTATTGTTCTTCTGGTACGCGGGGAAGACCGTCTTACGTATTACCGCGACACCTTCGGCTCAGAGCGAGTCATTGTGGAATTGTTGCCAAAGGCAATGACTACGGCTGAATACATGTGGTATCACCTAGGATGGAATACACTGCCCACATATTCTGCGTTCCTTCGCCGCAGAATGAAGTATCAGATTCATAAGAAGTGGGTGCGCTACGCGCTTGAGAGTCTTGCAGGATTCATGGGACGTTTCCGTCTATGGAGAAACTTCCTGCGCTTTATATACAAGCACCAGTCTGACTCGTACTGTGCTAATTACTTTGAAACGTATAAGCCGGATATGGTTTTCACGCCAAACATGTTTTCACCAGAAGATATGCGTATGATGCGCGCTGCACAGAGCAGGGGGATACCGACGGCTGCCACCGCAAAGAGCTGGGACGTTCTCACTACGAAAGCCTTTACTCGCGTGCGGGCAGACAAGTTCTTAGTCTTTAACGAGTTCAACAGACAGGAAGCGATAGCTATTGGTGACTACAATCCATCGAACATCACCGTCACCGGCTTCCCACAGTTTGATATTTACGCACGCGATGACTGGAGAGTCTCCCGCAAAGCATTTTGCCAGAAGATGAATCTGGATCCAGAGCGGCAGATTATTTTGATGGCGATTCCCGGTGACTGGAAAACCCCCTACACAAAAGAAATTCTAAAGGAGCTTGATAGACGAATTGAGGCGGGCGTATTTGCAAAACCCATCCAAGTGCTTGCGCGCCTTCATCCTAAATACGCTGACTCAAGCGAAGGGGATACGTATATGCACGTGGTCTTTGACCGTCCTGGGACACACTTCAGTGACGTGCGCGAATTCTCTGTGGACATGGGAATTGCGAACAGTTATCAGTGGACGTTCACCGATGCTGATATTACGCATCTCGCAAACTCCATTCATCACGCTGATTTTATTATTAATACGGAATCAACACTCACCCTTGATGCGGCAGCCCTTGGAAAGCCAAGTATCCTTATTGGATACGATGGTGGGCATACTCTTCCGTACTGGGATTCTGTAGCTCGCGTGTATGAACGTGAGCATTACATTCATGTGGTAGAGACTGGCGCGTGCCCACTTGTATCAAGCGACGATGAACTTACAGAAGCGATAAATCGCTTCCTCACCGACCCTGAATATCTTAAGGAAGAGCGCAAGACGCTCTTTGAGAACCTGCTGTATAAGGTAGACGGGAAGTCCGCAAAGCGTATGGCTGATGCGGTGCTCTCAGTCCTGCCTGTGTAGTATCCTTGGGTATATGCGAACGTTCACTCGATTTCTAATCGCCGGATTCGGCGGGGCAGGCCTGAATCTGCTGGTGACGTTTCTTGCAACGCATTTCATATTTGGTGTATCAAACTATTTCTTTGGATATCTTCTTGGTATTGCAGCGAATCTCATCTTTAACTTCGCGCTGTACACCGTATCTGTTTTCAAGACGAGGCACGACCACGGGAGGAGGCTCTTCTGGTTCGTCTTGTATGGATTGGTAATGGCGTTCTTCCAGTCTTCAATCGTGCGAGTATTGGTGAGTTCATATGGAGCGCAGTGGTATTTGCTTATCATCGCCGGCACTATTGGTGTGCTTGCGGTGCTTAACTTTTTTGTATTCCGTCAGAATATCTTTGACGAACATCGTGAGCGTGAGGCAGGGGATTATCGCGCGTCCCTTGCGCTCATATGCCTTATGGCTATCTTGGTGCGCCTCGGCGTTTTGTTCCATGCACTAAGCAGCGTGGGATTGTCTGCCCTTATATATGGGGACGCATTGGGGTACCGCACGCTTGCCGCTTCTCTATGGCAAGGGAATGGATTCTCTACGATTAATGCTATGGGGAGCGTTGTGCCAGAACTGTTCCGTACGCCAGGTTTGCCGCTTCTTCTGGCTCCTTTTGCCGGTACTGACACAGGCATGGCTGCGTACTTGGCATTGCTTGCTCTTATTTCAGGCGCACTTCTTCCGTTCCTCACATTTCGCGTTACTGAACGAGTCGCGAGCGCTCGCGCAGGGCTTATTGCAGCAGGTATCGTTGCTTTTGAACCACAGCTTGTATTCTTCAGCGTGCTTCCACAAACAGAACTGCCATTCATTCTTTTTGCATATGGCGCGCTTCTGTTGAGTTTTGCAGCATATCAGCAGCGCTCATGGGTTTTGGCCGTGATTGCTGGTATAGGGTTCGGTTTTGCGTCGCTCATTCGTCCAGGATTCTGGCCGGTGTATGTGGTGTGTCTTCTTGCAACGCTCGTATGCTTCGCACTGAAAAAACGAAGCCAAGTACGCATTCTGGCTTTTATGCTCCTTGCATCAATCATTACGCTTTCGCCATGGTTCGTTCGCATGAAGCACGAAACAGGCATGTACTCACTTTCAGGAGCAGGGTGGCGCAACGTATATACGGACTATCTGGCAAGCGTGCGCGCTACAGATAAGCACACTGAATTCTCTATTGAGAAGCATGCTCTTAAACAGGAATCATATCGCGCCGGTGTACCAACTTCAGAGATTGATAATCCGGCAAGTGCAGGGAAGCTTCGTGACTTTGCACTTGCTGAACTTTGGCAGAAGAAAGTTACCGTCCTCAAGATTGAACCTGTACTGCTGGTCTCGTATTTCATTCAAGACGGATATTACTACCAGTTCCTCCGCTTTGGTTTTTTACCTCCGGACAATGGTGGACACATATCAGCAACATTTACGCTACTTTCAAAAGGTATTCATGGAATTCCACTTGTGCTTGGCGAGCTAGCTCGCCAAGCTTTCCTGCCGATACTCGGCAGGTTCTTTACAATCTCAGTGGTTATATTCAGTGGAATCGGATTATTTTTTGTGCGTTCACGTCTTAAATATCTGTTCGCTCTTTGTATTGTTCTCTCAGCGGTTACCTCTACCGTGATTGGGTTTGGAGTCGAGGCGCGTTTACGCCTCCCGATGGAGCCGCTTCTCTTTGCGTTTACTGCGGCAGGACTACTCTGGGCTATTCAAAAGATACGTACACTGTATGCGCATTGATATTGTTATTCCAGCGTATAACGAAGAACTCGTTATTGAGGATGCTATTCGGCAGACGCGTGACGTTCTGCAAAGTGCCCGCCACGATGTGCAGATTATCGTTTCAGATAACGGTTCTGAAGATAGAACCGCAGAAATTGCAAAGAACGCTGGCGCAGTAGTGCTTTCGGTGTCTATCCGCGGAAAAGGTGCAGCTGTCCGAGAAGCAACACGCACTTCTACGGCTGATTATTTCGGGTTTATAGACGCTGATCTTTCTGCAGAGCCAGGTGAATTTCTACAGCTTATACGCGCGATGGAAGAGTCCGGTGCCGACATCGCCGTGGGCTCACGTCTTAAGGAGGGAAGTGTCGTACATCGTTCTTATTTACGTTCTCTTTCCTCAAAGATTTTTAATGCGCTACGGTTTGCGATACTCGGTATCTCAGTGAGTGACACTCAGTGTGGATTGAAACTTATGAATGCAAAGGGTCGCACCGTCCTCGCGAGTGGAAAGGAAGATGGGTGGTTCTTTGATATTGAGTTTCTGGCGCGCGCAGAGCGCATAGGGCTTAGTGTCGTGGAGGTGCCTGTAGCTTGGGAAGAATTCAGAGTCCCGGCGCGGCATAGTAAACTGCACGTTATGCGTGATGGTCTGGCAGCGGTACGGGCAATGTTCCGTATCCGCCACAGACTTACTCAAACAACAAATAAATGAAACGAACAGCCTTTACCTTACTAGGAAACATGGAGAAGACATGGTGGTACCGCGGTCGCAGTGCTGCTGTACGAACTGCGCTTTCTTCACTGCCTCGCGCACCAAAAACGATTCTTGATTTTGGTGCAGGTTTTGGTGGCATGTATGACGTCTTATCTAAGGGCGAGGTAGACGTGTATGGTTTCGAACCTGATGAAGAGGCGCGTACAGCGGCAGTCCATCGTGGGTACGCTGGTACATACGCGAATGAGACTGAAGCTTTTTCTCGCACCTATGACGCTATCTGCTTGTTTGATGTCCTGGAGCATCTTGAAGATGATGCGGGATTCTTAGAACGCGCAAAGAAAGCACTTGCGCCGGGAGGGGTGATGCTCATAACCGTACCGGCGCTCCCATTTCTCTGGAGTGTGCATGACGTTGAACATCATCATTTCCGCCGATATACATCAGGTTCGTTACAAAAGCTTTTTAGAAATGCAGGATACCAGCCAACGTTCGTAAGCTACTGGAACATGCTGCTCTTCTTTCCTGCGGCCTTCATTCGTCTTCTAGGAAAGACGGGTGAGAGTGGTCTTACATTGCCGTTCCCACTCGAACAAATCTTCTACGGTATCGTGCGCAGCGAAGCTGCGGGAATGAAATATATACGACTACCGTTTGGCACCGGTCTCGTGTTTGTCGCTAAAGCTAATAGCGCTTCTTAGGAAAGCTGAACGTCAACGATCTTCTTTGCAACATACTCGTTGCCATCAAGCGTACCGAATTCTGTGAGCAATGCTTCGTTGCGTGCTCGTATACCTGGTTCAAGTGCTACAGCCTCTGAAATTAGTTCAGCAAGGTCTTGCCCTGTGTATTCAATGCCTAATCCAAGAGCCACGATGCACTTGTTGTTGAAATAAATCTCAGGGTCATCGGTGGGATCAAATGGAGGAACAATCACAGCCTTCCCTAACAATTGGGCTCCCCAAATGGAACCCCAGCCAGCTCGTGCAAAGCAAAGTTTGATTGCGCTATTTCCTAATACGTTCGGAGAGGCTTTGATACTACCAAGCAATCGTTCAGGATCATTTGTATACACTGTTAACCCAAGAGACTGCGCCTGTGCGTATAAACGCTCAAGGCCGGAGATGCCAGTGATGGTGACATAAATTCCTTCACTCATTTCTGATGTGTCCACGTACGGTGCCCGAATGGTTGGAGGAATGAGCATTTCGTTTCCAAGAGGTTTTCTATATTCTACATATGAAAAAGTCCCAGGTGTGCCAAGTCCAATAAGTGTTTGTTCTTCTTCGAGCGAGCGAGCGATAGGAATCGCTCGCTGTACTAACGCGCGATCAATCTCTATCTCTTCTAAAGATATATTTTCAGTGTGCTCGAGAATTTCTGAGATGTGACCAAACGTTGCGCTGTATGAGGGGAGGGGAGTAAAGGATACGCGCGGTGCCCGCGCGAGTGAGAAAAGAATGTCTTTTCCTTTAATTGTGTGGTCTTTACCACTAAGGGACGTTACTTCAAGATTTCCAGAGAGATAGGCGCGGGCATTAGCAGATGCTTTAGGATATGTTTCAACCCACGCTTCCAGTGCCTCTTTGTATGATGAATTCGCATAAAAGACGCTTTTTAAAATGGCACCTAAAGGTTCGTTAAGGAAAATGTCAGAAGCGTCGCCAAATTCTTCCCTCATAATTCTTTTCTGGTCATCTCCATATACCCAAGGCACGATAATACCAAGTGGTTCTAAACCTCGCGTTACGCGCTCGGTATTCACTGCACGTGCGAGCTCTGTAGTACGGAGAAAAGGTCCGTATCCATAGGCAAAATTAGTAACGAGGTATTTCATAACTGTATTGTGGGCGGAAAATGACCCTTAGACAAGGCGGTGTCTGTAACCTTTTGTACCTATGTATGGTATATAGCTAGAGAGGTATCTGCCTCATTATTTTGTATGGAATCACTTTTTGATAAGAAGATTGGCATCCTGGGCCTCGGTCATGTGGGTCTTACGCTTGGACTCACGCTTGCTGAGGCAGGTTTTTCAGTACAGGGATACGATATTAAGGATGATGTGAGGGCAAAAACTGCATCAGGCGCAGCGCATTTCTCAGAAGAAGGATTGAACGAACTGCTTACAAAACACTTGGGTGTTGGGTTTACTGTCGTTGATAGTTTTGGAAAGGGAGACTGCGACATATACATAATCACCGTCGGAACTCCCCTTAAGGACGATCTCACGCCTGACTATGGATTCATTGAGAGCGCTGCGGACACACTCGGCAAGGTGGTGAAAAAAGGAGACCTCGTTATTCTTCGCTCAACGGTTCCACTTGGAACTACTCGTGAGAAATTCCTGCCGCTTCTTGAAAAGCATTCCAAACTTCCGCATGGTGATATTCTTTTGGCATTTGCTCCTGAGCGCACCATAGAAGGGGATGCACTTCGTGAACTTACGAGTCTTCCGCAAATCGTCGGCGGTATTGATACTCCAAGCCTCACTCTTGCATCAGCCGTTTTTGGAACACTTACGAAGCACGTGGTTGAACTACCTTCACTTGAAGAAGCGGAAATCGTGAAGCTTATCAATAACGCATATCGCGAAACGATATTCTCCTTTGCAAATGAGGTATCGCTCATAAGTCGAAGCTGGGGCTTGGATACAAAGCGTGTTATACGCGCTGCGAATGAAGGGTACTCTCGCAGCAACGTGCCACTCCCTTCACCAGGTGTAGGTGGGTACTGCTTAACGAAGGATGGCTTGCTTCTTTCTCGAAGCGCAAAGGAGCGTGGCGAGTCGCCGCTTATCGTTACGCAGACACGCAACGTGAGCACACGAATGATTGAATCGATTGTGAAAGAAGTCCAATCATATTTGAGCAAGACGATGCCTGACAAAAAAGACCCAACCATCGGCATCCTTGGGTTCGCATTTAAAGGTCGTCCGTACACTTCAGATATTCGAGGTTCGATGACTCTCGCACTTCTTAAGCGCTTTGAGCACCCAAAGACTCAATACAGACTTATTGGATTTGATCCGCACGTAACGGCGGAGCGTATCGCGCAGGCTGGTGTTGAAGCGCGCACGTCTGTGGAGGATGTGCTTAAGGAAAGTGACGTGGTAATCATTATGAATAACAATGTGGCTTTTGAGAATTTGACGCTCGAAGTATTAAAGAGTCGTGAGAAGCCAATTCTCATCCACGACACTTGGGGACTAAATGAACGAGCGCTGCTTGAGACCGTACCTCTTGTCACGTACCACACGTTGTAATTACTAATCCTTTACGAATTCAATCATGCAAACAAAAATCATTGCTGAAGTGTGTCAGAACCATAATGGTTCACGAGATACACTAGAAAAAATGATTGCAGCAGCTGCTGACAGCGGTGCTGACATGGTTAAGATGCAGTCTATCTGGGCAGATGACCTTACTAGGCGGGAGCGCTTTGAGGAAGGCGTAATAGATACGAATGGGAAGCAAATCACTATAAGACGTCCATACGATGCCGAGTACGAGCGACTTTCAGCACTGGATCTGTCAATGGACGATCATCAATTTTTTATTGATACCTGTGTAAAACATGGAGTAATTCCACTAACGGCAGTTTTTGCGAAGCATCGTATTAAGGATGTCGGTGAACTTAGTTGGCCGGGAAAGTGGGTGAAGGTACCAAGCTATGATTGTGCGTCGTTACCCCTACTTCGAGAACTCGCGCGGTACTTTGATAATTTTATTATCTCAACTGGTGCAACCTATGATAACGAAATCCAAGATACTGCTGATCTCATGAAAGAACTTGGAAAGAATTTCATCTTTTTACACTGCGTCACGAGTTACCCTAATACCCTTGAGATGTGTAATCTTGAGCGCATGGAATGGCTAAAGCAATTTACGGACATCACTGGCTGGTCAGATCATACAAAGATTGAAGATAATGACATTATCGCCGCGAAAGTCGCGATATATCTTGATGCTGGGTATGTTGAGCGTCATTTCACGATATTGAATGCTGCAGAGACAAAAGATGGACCGGTATCTATGACACCTGAACTTCTCAAAGAACTGGTCCGCTTTCGTGCTCTCAGTAAAGATGAGCAAAGAGTTGAACTTGATACACGTCACCCGCAGTGGACGGTAGCTATCGGCACACCCACCCGTGAGATGACTGACATCGAACTCCTAAATCGTGACTACTACCGTGGACGTTTTGCCAGTCCAAAAGGAGATGGTGAGTGGGAGTATAATTGGGAGTAATCATGAGTAGGCTCCAAACAGAAGATCGTACACGTCTTTCTCGTATCTTTTTTACAAAAGTACCAAAGGCTCGCCCAAGTGACCCATTCTTTCAGTCGATATTTAATTTTATGTACGAGGCGCGCGAGCGCGTTGGAACAGGATCACTGTTAAATATTTATATGTCTGGTGACATGTCGGGAGAACGCGAAGAGGTATATCGAACTTATTTCTTCGACAAGGCAGATATCACGAGTATTGATTTTCAAGAAGATACGTTTGTTTTTAATGAAGAACGCCAAGATCCACGGCACACCTTACCGTTTCCTGATAATTCTTTTGACGTCATTGTTACAACAAAATATATCCTTGAGCATGTAACTGAGCCAGGTGATGTCTTTAAAGAGTTACGACGCGTACTCAAGCCTGGAGGGGAAGCCTTTTTAGTAGCGGCGCATGTGCGTCGCCAGCACCAGCGTCCCTTTGATTTCTATCGGTATACCGAAGATATACTTGCGTATCTTGCAAAGAATGCTGGGTTTACTTCGTGGGATATTCGTCCAACAGATAGTGGATTTTATACACTCAGTATGTATTCCTATTTTATTCAGCGGTCTTTATCCATGCCAAAGTTTCTCGAACAGTTTCTTGATTTTGTCTTCCAACACATTACAACATCATTCTTTTTCTTTTTGCATCGACACGACAATGGATACGGACGTGATCTTAGTTCGTACTTTACGATTCGTGCTAAGAAATAACATATGAACTGCCTCGGTTTAATTATTGCCCGCGGAGGAAGTAAACGGATACCACGTAAAAATGTCATGCTCCTCGGAGGAAAGCCGCTTATTGCATGGACGATTGAAGAAGCATTAAAAGTTCCTTCGCTATCACGAATTATAGTATCGACTGATGATGAGGAGATCGCACAGGTCGCCAGAGAGTATGGTGCCGAAGTGCCGTTTATGCGTCCAATATCTCTAGCGCAAGATTTAACTCCTGACTTACCTGTGTTCGAACATGCACTTATGTGGCTGAAGGACAATGAGGGAGTAATACCTGAGATGGTGGCGCATTTGAGAGCAACCGGACCACTGCGCACGACTGATGATATGGAAAGAGGAATTCAGTTACTCACCGAACATCCAGACTATGATTCTGTCCGGGCAGTAATTCCAGCACCTCTTCATCCCATGAAGACTTATCGTTTAGAAGCGAATGATCTTATACCCTTTATTCCTGACGAAGTATACGGTATTCCAGAACCTTACAACGCACCTGTTCAGTCGTTGCCAAAAGCATATGCTGCAGCCGGGTACTTTTCTGCTATATGGTCACGAACAGTACTCGAACATCATTCAATGACCGGAAAGCGAATACTTGGATATGTGTGTGCCGCAGAGCATGCGACCGATATTGATACAGAGCTTGATTTTCAGGTTGCCGAAGCACGCCTTGCAGCTCGAGAAGTTCGTTAGCGACTAAGTCTGGGCGGGTATGGCCAAATGCTATACTCTTCTCATTATGACCACCAAAACCATCGCGCGTTGGGTAACCATTGGCGCACTCTTTATTATTCCGTTCCTTGGGCTTTATATAGCAAACTCAATGTATTTCCCCTTCATAACGGGAAAGAACTTCGCCTTTAGAATCTTGGTAGAAATTGCCTTTGCGGGGTATCTCGTACTTATTGCCTGCGACAAGCGCTACCGACCACGTTTTTCCTGGACTCTGGTGTGGTACAAGGCGCTCGTGGTGTGGATGATTATTGCAAACGCGCTTGCCGTTAATCCACACAAGGGATTCTGGAGTAACTATGAGCGTATGGATGGTTGGGTGACACTTGGGCACTTGTATCTCCTCCTTATCGTTATTTCAGCCGTGCTCTCAACGGAGAAACTTTGGCGTAAGTGGTGGCTTACGTTTATTGGGGGAAATGCGCTCGTATGTGTGTATGGTCTTGCACAGATGGCGGGGATTGCTGTTATTCATCAAAGTTCAACGCGCATTGACGCTACCATAGGCAACGCTGAGTATTTTGCTGGGTACCTCCTCTTCGCGCTTGCCGTTACTCTGTGGCAAGCATTTGAAACACGTACTAAGGAATTCGCCTGGCTCCGATACTCATTGTTTGCGCTCGCTATAGTCCAGTTTGTATTGCTATTCGCAACAGGCACACGCGGAACATTGATTGGAGTACTGGGTGGAGCATTCCTTGGCAGTATCTTGTGGATGATTGAATCGGGAAAGCAGCAGCGAAAGATTGCTGCAGGAGTGTTCGTGGCGCTCCTTCTTGTGGTTGCAGGATTGTTTGCGGTTAAAGACGTTCCCTCCGTACAAAATAATCCAAACATTAGCCGTCTAACCTCAGTCTTCTCACTCAAGCAAGCACTCGGTCCCCGTATCACCATCTGGTCTATGGCTGTTGAGGGTATTAAAGAAAAGCCTTTAACGGGTTGGGGTCAGGAAGGATACAACTATGTATTCAACAAATACTATGAGCCAAGTTTGTATGGACAGGAACCGTGGTTTGATCGTGCACACAATATGTTCCTCGACTGGGCTATCGCCGGAGGAATTCCTGCACTCGTACTGTTCCTTCTTGCACTTGGCAGCTCGGCTATAGCACTCTACCGTTCCCCAGCATCACGCTTTGAGCGAATATTCCTTCTCTCAACGCTCGCTGCATACGCAATACAGGGCTTGGTGGTGTTCGACAATCTCTTCACGTATTTCCCGTTCATCGCCATTATTGCGATGGCCCACATGGCATCATCTCGTCCGATAAAGATTATGGAGAAAATCCCTGAAATCACGGATGCTCGTCTTGATACCATCGTCGCGCCTTCAGCGCTTATCGTTGGAGGGCTTCTCGTGTGGTTTGTTAATGTGCCTTCAGTGCTTGGAGCAACACGGATTATTGACGCGCTTACACCGTCAAACTCACCAGAGGCCAGACTTGAGTCATTCAAATCAGCAATTCAAGCAAATGGACTCGCGCACCAGGAGATAACGGAACAGCTTATTTCCTATGCGTCGCAGGAAGCGTCAAATTCTGCAACGTCACAAGCAACACGTCAGGCACTCGTGACGTATGCAGGAGAACAAATGAATGCAGAGATTGCACACGCACCCATGGATGCGCGCCTTCATCTTCAGTACGCGCTCTTTTTTCGAGCGATACGGGACTTCAAAGATGCTGCGCAGGAGAGTGGGCAAGCTCGTTTGTTTAGTCCTCGTAAACAATCAATTATTCTCGAGCAGGGAGTCGGCTCCTTCCAGGAAGGTGACTATGTAAAAGCAAAGGAATATTTCACTGAGGCGTATCAACTTGATACAAACAATAAAGAAGCAGCTGCATATATTGCAGGAGCATTGATTGCGAATAACGATGTGGCTGCAGGTAAGGCGCTCTTGATGCAGGTATTTGGAACGACTACGATCGATCAGTCGATTCTTCTTGTTGCGTACTACCAGATTAAAGACTGGGATAATCTAGTCGAAATAATAAAGATCAAACTCGCAAACGACAAAACGGCAGCAACAGGATTTCAGCTCGCCGCAGCGTATGCACAAGCAGGACGCATCCAGGATGCAATAGCACAGGTTCGTGCAACTATCGTCGCGCACCCTGAAGCTGCTGCACAGGGTAACGGAATGCTTCAGCAGCTTGGCGTCGCGCCGTAGATGTACGCGCATGCAGGTACGGGAACAGGTGCTGCTGCGTAATCACACGACATTTAGAATTGGAGGACCCGCTGCACTCTTCATAACAGTTGAGTCGCAGGAAGAACTTCCAAAAGCATTCGAGCTCGCGCGCATGCGCGAGCTCGACGTATATCCCCTCGGGCAGGGAAGTAACGTGTTGGCTGGAGATGGTCCAGTTAATAAGGCAATACTCACGCTTTCGACGGATACCATTACGTACACTTCAATGTCTGAAGAGGTTGTAGAGGTATACGCAGATGCAGGTGTTTCTTGGGATACGCTCGTTAGCGAGGTGGGTGAGCGCGGATTTTGGGGACTTGAGAATCTTGCAGGTATTCCAGGAACGGTTGGAGCCGCACCCGTACAGAATATTGGTGCATATGGCGTAGAGGTACAGGACACTATTCTACGAGTACATACCTATGACCCTGATACGTCTTCGTTCATGACATACGAGCGAAGTGAGTGTGAATTCTCATATCGAGATAGCGTATTCAAGCAAAAACCAGGCCAGTGTATTACGGGAGTTACGTTTGTTCTTTCAAGGATTCCAAATCCTAAACTAATGTATCCGGATATTCAAAAGCGGGCTGCCGAAGGCAGCCCGCTCACAACACCCATAGAGATTGCAGATGTAATTCAAGACATACGGTCACACAAATTTCCTGATCTTTCACGATATGGTACGGCAGGATCATTCTTTAAGAATCCCGTTATCACGACCGAGCACCATGCACTTCTAAAAAAGAAGTATCCAGATCTCCCAGGCTTCGCTCATGCAGGTGGAATAAAAATACCTCTTGCCTGGGTACTTGATCACGTACTTCACCTGCGAGGCTTCGCTCATGGACCAGTTTCACTTTTTGAAACACAACCACTTGTTATGGTGGCTGAAGAATATGCAACAGCATCTGATGTTGATGCGCTTGCAACTATCGTGCGAGAGCGTGTGTATGAAGCAACACAAATTTTTATTGAGCGTGAAGTGCAGTCATTGAAATAATTTTTTGTAAAAAGTTTTTATAAAAGTTATCCACATAATTTTATTTTCGTACACAAAAATATTTTTCTCGCGCAATAATACATGGAGAACACATTTGCGCACAAAATATTTTTTGCAACGTAGAAAATATTTTCGAAAACTATTCTGTGCGCATGTGGGTCGAAATTAATCGTATGTTTTAATTTTAAGATCTATGGCAGCAAAAAAGAAAGCAGCTAAGAAGACCGTAAAGAAAGCAATGAAGAAGATGGTAAAGAAAGTTGCTAAGAAGACGGTTAAGAAAGCAGCTAAGAAACCAATGAAGAAGATGGTCAAGAAGACCGTCAAGAAAGCAGCAAAGAAAGCAGCAAAGAAAACTGCAAAGCGTCGCAAGTAGTCTTAGGACTCTTGGTTCGTTAACAAAAGCCGCTCCCTTCGGGAGCGGCTTTTGCATTCATACCACGCGTTCCGCTTCTTCATCCAAGGCTAGAATATAGCCTGTTACTGAGCTATACTGACCTTTATATGGCAAATTTCCTCACTAAAGTATTCAGTCAGAATCAATCAGCGTCCTTTATTAAGGGTGCTGCAGGCGTAGTAAATGCTGCAGGCGCTCTCTCTGCTGAACTAGAGACTAAAACCCAGGAAGAACTTCAGGCACAGCTCCGCTCAGTTCAGGAGCGTACGGGAGGCGTACCAAGTTCAGATCAGGATATTGCAGAAGTATTCGCACTTGTTCGAGAAGCAGCACGCCGCACGCTTGAGCAGCGTCACTTTGATGTACAGCTTATTGGAGGTCTTGCCCTCGCTAAAGGAAAGATTGCAGAGATGCGAACGGGTGAAGGTAAAACACTTACGGCGCTTCTTCCTGCAACACTGCGTGCACTTGCAGGTAAAGGGGTACACGTTGTTACGGTGAACGACTACCTCGCCCGTCGTGACGGTGCATGGATGGGACAAGTGTATGCGTACCTTGGTCTTACGCTCGGTGTTATTGCAAGTAGTGGCGCATATATGTACGACTCTTCACATGTTGAGTCTGAAGAAGACAAGGCGCGTGATGAAGACGGTTCGTTCCGTATCTTCTATGACCATCTTCGTCCTGCAACAAAAAAAGAAGCGTATGACGCTGACATTACCTATGTAACAAACAATGAGCTTGGCTTTGATTATCTGCGTGATAACACGGCGTATAACGCAGAACAGATCGTACAGCGCGGACATCATTACGCTATTGTCGACGAGGTCGACTCAATCCTTATTGACGAGGCACGTACGCCGCTTATTATTTCAGGCCCATCAGGAGACGCAGAGCAGCTCTACGACCGTTTTGCAATGATTGCGCGCACCCTTACCGAAGGGGAAGACTATTCAATCGATGAAAAGCAAAAAGCTGTGCAGCTTACTGACGCAGGAATTCATAAAGCAGAACAGGCGCTCAACATCGAAAACCTCTACACCGAAGGAGGAATGAAACTCGCTCATCACCTTGAGACTGCCGTGAAAGCAAAGGCACTTTTCACAAAAGACAAAGAATATGTCATTGCAGGAGATGAGATTGTTATTGTCGACGAGTTCACCGGACGTTTGCAGCCAGGGCGCCGCTGGAGTGAAGGTCTACACCAGGCCATTGAAGCGAAGGAGGGCGTATCTGTTCAAAAGGAAACACGTACATTCGCGAGTGTGACGTTCCAGAACTTGTTCCGTATGTATGACGGTCTTGCCGGCATGACGGGTACCGGTCTTTCTTCTGAAGAAGAGTTTTACACTGTGTATGGTCTCGACGTGATGGTAATTCCAACACACCGAAACATTGCACGTACGGATCATAACGATCTTATCTTCCAGACCTCAGATGGAAAGTATCGCGCTCTTACGAGAGAGATTGCTCGTTTGCACGAGAAAGGCCAGCCGGTGCTCGTCGGTACGGTATCTATTGAAGATAATGAGATTGTAAGTAATTACCTTCGTGATGCCGGTATTCCGCACGATCTACTCAACGCAAAAAACCACGAGCGTGAAGGTGAGCTTATCGCCGGCGCTGGTATTGCAGGGCGAGTAACGGTTGCAACGAACCTTGCAGGCCGTGGTGTCGACATTAAACTTGGTGGAGCACATGCTTCTGAAGAGGAACGTGAAGCCGTACGTCAGCTTGGGGGACTCTTTGTTATTGGTACTGAGCGTCATGAAGCACGCCGTATCGACAACCAGCTCCGTGGCCGCTCAGGACGTCAGGGAGACCCTGGAGAGACACAGTTCTATGTATCTCTTGATGACCGGCTCATGCGCGTATTTGCAACGACCATGCTCACCCGGGTTATGGGAACGTTCAAAATTCCAGAGGATGAACCGATAGGAAGTAAGATGATTACTAATTCGCTCGAGACGGCGCAGAAGCGCATTGAAGGCTTTAACTTTGATTCGCGTAAGCAGGTGCTTGCCTACGATGATGTGCTTAACTCACAACGTCTTGCTATCTACCGTGACCGCCGAACCGCGCTCCTTGGAACCCCTGAAGAGGTTGAAGTGCGTATGCAAGCCATCATCGGGGAAGATGCCGCTGCCGCTTCAGTGTATGAGGCGAAGAAAGCGGAGATCGGAGAGGCTGCATGGATTGAGCTCATGCGTCGTCTTATTCTTCAGACTACGGATACGTTCTGGCTTGAGCATATTGAGTACATGGAGTACCTTCGCCGTTCTGTTTCACTTCGTGCGTATGGTCAGCGTGACCCCCTCATTGAGTACCGTCGTGAAGGATTGATTCGTTTCCGTGAGATGGAGGCAGGTATTGAGTTCCAGGTACGTGAGGCTCTTCCGCGCATCATGCCCGCTGACGATGCACGCATCCGTGCTGAAGAGGCAAAGGTACGCGCGCGCATGGTTGCTATAAGTGAGGGAAGTGATGAATCGATTGCGCCAGAACCAATTCAGAATACGGGACCTGAGTATGGCCGGAATGATACGGTGACGATCTCTAAGAATGGTGAGACACAGACTCTTAAGTATAAGAAGGCAGAGACGCTTCTTGAGGAGGGGTGGGTGGTTGTTTCTTAAACATCAGAATGAGGTAAGAAGAAAAGCGTGAGGCACTTGTGCCTCACGCTTTTCTTCTTCTCTTCTCTTTTCAGAGAAGCCGGGCCGAAGCTATTTCTGACCTCTATCTTATGATAGAGCGTGGACGAACCATGAGAGAAGTATACAAAGTAAATATAGGAAAGGTAAAGTACTCGTACGTAACTCACAACACTTTTTAGAAATGTTTAGCCAAAGATGGATGACTATATATAGATGTCAAAAAACTTCGATATCTGGAATCATCATAAAAAAGACCTACACAAGAGAGAAAGAATAGTTTTCTTCAATGAGCGTGAAGTATGGTGGTGTTCAATAGGCTTGAATATTGGATCAGAACAGGATGGAGGAAAGTTCTTCGAAAGGCCGGTTCTTATTGTTAAGAAATTTAACAGAGACACATTTTGGGCATTACCGCTTACCACTTCAAAAGCTTTAAATAACCTTTTCTTTCACCTATCGGATCGAGATAGTATTTCAGTTAGCTTAACTCAACTTCGCTTGACCAGCAGTAAACGCTTAGAACGATTTATGTACAAAGTAAATAAAGAAGAATTTATAGGAATAATCGTGCGTATCAAAGAATTGTTCCCTAAAGAATAATAAGAAATGACCCCGCACGTGCGGGATCATTTCTTATCGAACATCCATAGTGGATCGGAATATTGGCTGAGCCAAACTCCTCGGAGACCTTACGGTCGTAGTGGATCGGAATCCTTGTATATACAAAATTCCTCGGCTGACGTTCGACCTCGTCAGTATATATTCAGCTACGAGTACTGACAAGTACTCCTCCACAAAAAAGGTAATATTGGACACGAACATATTTATATGGTAAAAATGAGATAACAAAAGGGTTATATGGCTTTCATTGATGACATTACTATTCATGCTATGGCGGGTCGCGGAGGCGATGGCGTTGTTCGTTGGCTCCATATAAAAGGACATGATAAGGCAGGACCTGCAGGAGGTGACGGTGGTCGTGGAGGAGATGTGATCATCGAAGGAGTTCGGGACTTAGCGGCGCTCTCAAACTATCAATACGAAAAGAAATTCCGTGGTGAACCAGGAGCTCCCGGTGAAGGAAACGATAAAAAGGGTAAGGATGGTAAGGACGCGATATTGAAAGTACCGGTTGGTACCATTGTCACAAACACGACAACTCAGGAGAAGTTCGAAATTCTTCATGACGGCGAGCAGAAAGTTATCTTCAAAGGAGGTAACGGAGGGCTTGGTAACCCTCACTTTAAGGGAGCGGTAAATCAGAACCCAATACAGTCCACACCGGGTAAAAACGGTGGCGTTGGGGATATCCGATTCACCCTTAAGATCATCGCTGATGTGGGTCTTGTGGGCTTTCCAAATGCTGGTAAGTCATCACTCTTGAACGTGCTTACGCGAGCTCGCTCAAAGGTTGGCGGATACCCATTCACAACGCTTGAACCGCATCTTGGTGACTTGTATGGATATCTTGTTGCTGATATTCCCGGTCTTATTGAAGGTGCCTCGGTCGGACGAGGTCTTGGTTCAAAGTTTCTTCGCCACATTGAGCGCACCGTACTTATTGCACATCTTGTCTCGGCTGAACAAGAAGACCTTGTTGGAGCATATACTTCCATACGAAAAGAGCTCGAAACCTTTAGTCCTGAGCTGATGGGGAAGAGGGAGATTGTGGTCCTCTCAAAGACTGACCTGCTCACTGACGAAGAGCGAGACGAGAAAATTGCAGCTCTGAAAAAGGCCTCTGGAGCTCAGGTATACCCGCTCTCAATCATCGATGATGAAAGCCTCAAATCATTTTCAGATTCACTCATTCGAGAGATTCGTGACATTCGAGGGGAGTAATTGCCGCTTGCGTACCCTAGGCGCTACCGTGTAGGCTAAGCAAATGACCGAAAGCTCAGCCACCACTCCTGACACAAAAGCATACCGACCAACCATCGGTCTTGAGGTCCATGCTGAGCTCGCTACAGAGACAAAGATGTTCTGTCGCTGTTTGAATAATCCAAATGAGTCGCGTCCGAATGTGAATGTGTGTCCGGTTTGTTTAGCACATCCAGGTACCCTCCCAACCATAAACAAAGAAGCGGTCCGCCAGGTTCTTCGTGTGGGCCGAGCCATCGGCGCTAACCTCGCCGACTACAGCGAGTTTGATCGTAAGTCATATTTCTATCCGGACATGCCGAAGGGGTATCAAATCACGCAGTTCGAATATCCGTTCGTAGCGGGAGGTTCTCTCGTCGGGATCCCTATCACCCGTATTCATCTTGAAGAAGATACGGCGCGCTCTTCGCACGAAGGCGCTATTGATACTGAGACAGGAAAAGGTACGAGTGATGTTGATTTTAATCGTGCAGGCGTTCCTCTCATGGAGCTTGTTACCGAACCTGAAATACATGATGCAGAGACTGCAGGAAGATTTGCGCGTGAGCTACAGCTTCTGCTTCGAACGCTCGGAGCGTCACACGCAAACCTTGAGAAGGGAGAGATGCGTATTGAGGTAAATATTAGTGTCTCCAAAGATGAACATTTTGGTACAAAGGTTGAAGTAAAAAATCTCAATTCATTCCGTACGGTAGAGCGCGCTATCGAGTTTGAGATTGCACGCCAGTCAAAGCTCATTGATGAGGGAGGGGTGGTTGTGCAGGAAACGCGTGGCTGGGACGAAAACACGCAGACAACCTTCCGCCAGCGCACAAAGGAAGGGAGTGCAGACTACCGGTATTTCCCTGAACCTGATCTGCCAAAACTAAAGCGCAGCGAGATGTCTGAATGGAGTGATGATGCACTGCTTGCTTCACTACCAGAACTTCCTGCCGCAACATTACTTCGCTATGTGTCTGCAGGTTTGAAAGAAGCAGATGCAGAACTTATTCGTTCTGATATGCGCGATGCTGCATTCTTTGATGCGGTGCTGAATGCATTTGGTACGGACACTGCACTCATTACGCTCGCAGGAAATTATTTTATTTCTGATCTTAAAGGACTCGTCGCAAAGAGTGCTGACGGGTCATATGGAAACGTAACAACCGATTCATTTGTTGAACTCGTACGTATGGCGCATGCAGGAGATCTTTCTTCACGTGGTGCGAAAGATACGCTCCTGAAGCTCTATGAGCAGGGCGGGTCAGCACGCGCAGTAACTGAGGCTGAAGGGTATCTTCAGGTAAGTGATGTAGAAGCCCTTACGAAAGCTGTTCAGGAGGTTATTTCAGCCAATCCAGGGCCAGTAGAGGAATATAAGGCAGGTAAGGAAGCTAACCTTCAGTTCCTCGTGGGGCAGTCTATGAAAGCAACTAAGGGTGCTGGTAACCCGCAGGTGCTTAAGGAACTCCTTCTCAAAGAACTTACGGGGTAGCAAGGGTAAAGAGGCGAAGGCCTAGTGAGTGAAGATTCAGCAGCCTTAGTGCTTTCGCTGCGGAAGATTTACTCACTAGGCCTTTCTCTATACTTCGGCTACGGGATTTTTACTTTTCAAGCACTCTACCATCAACTGTGTACATCTATTTGATAACAGACGAGATACCCTTATACTGCAATCATGAATGAAGTAACTCTTGGAGACAAGATATATATCTCGTCTAAGCGTGCAGCAGAAATTACTGGATATGCTAAGGATTACGTAGGGCAGTTGTGTCGCGAGGGTCATATAGATGCAAAAATGATTGGTCGTGGGTGGTACGTATATGAGCCTTCAATTAGGGCGCATCGGTTTGGACCTGAATCTATAGCAGTATCTGAGCCAGAGCCAGAAGAGGTTATTGAGGAAACTGAGCCTGAAATAGTCAGTAGCGAAGACGTTTCAGCGCCGTTAGCATGGCAAAATCCTGTATACACTTCCGAAGCGCCGCAAATGCTGCCTGAAATAGCGGCACCGGTGGCTCTTGAAGAACTTTTGCCCCCTGCGGAAGAGAGTCTTACCGACATGCAAACTGCATGGAAAGAATGGTTTGACCGTAAGCAGGAGATACTCCACACGCCTGAAATTGAGTCTCCAGAGGTTATTGATGCCCGAAAGGAGGAATATGTAGAGCAGAACGAAATAGAAGAACAGGGGGAGGAATACGAAGTTGAAGAGGATGATAATGACGAGGATGCCTCAGATGAGTCACTGGAAGAGGTCTCAGTGCCGCTTCACCGCATAGAAGAAGCATACAAAGCAGAAACAGAGCCAGAAGAGGAGGCTGAAATAATACCTATTAGAACCATACAAGCGCCGGTACCACAGTATATTCCAGCACCAACTCCCGTACGAGCTGTATATGCTGAACCAGTTCGCACGTACGAAGCACCAGTGGCACCAGCACCAGAGGCAAAGATAGTGACCGAACGAGTACTTACAAAAAGGGAAGCGGCATCAAAGCGAAGTAAGCAAGCAAAAAGAAGCACTGGATCAAACGCACCAATGGTGGCGTTACTCGTTGGACTATCAATCGTAACTATCTCAATCACCGTAATTGGGTCTGGCTTAGCAGAAAAATATGTGCAAACTTTCACCGCACATAACGCCGTGATAGATTTTCTCACAGGAACGAGAGAGTTTAAGAGATAGTAAATACAACGTATCTCGTCTCGGCAAGACGAGATACTGTAAAACAATGTTCATAAAGAGCGAGCACCTGAAGGTGCTCGCTCTTTATTTAAATAAGCTATATTCTGCCTAACGTGAATAAATGGGGCGTAGTACAAGCATTGTGCCCTGCAAAACATTGTGCGAAGTATAATTCCACGCAGCGACTGCATTTCTTAGAAAAAGCGTTCAACGTGTCTATCTCCTGAATGAGTGAGAAAATATAGCGGTTCTTATACTACGAACAATCAAAATATGCTTTTAAATATAGTGATATCTGGTATCCGCTGTACTTTAAATTTTTCATAGGAGGTTAGTTGTAAAGGTGAGTATATATAAAAACATGCCGCAAAAATGCCTCGTACGCATCTTTGAGTGGTGTCTTGGTACCTCTTTATTCAATACAGAGGCATTTTTTGACTCGTTTTTTATATGATCAGAATAGTTTGTTCATATTTTTTTGTGTAGCCGTTCATTTTTTAATTTTGTTTCTGTTTGTTTTGTACGAGAGCAAACAATATTTTTTTAGAAATAAAAGTAAAAATATCTCACGTATCTTATCCCCAAATACTTTTATGTAATACACGAAATAACGCGGTATTATTTACTTAATTCGGATATCCGACATGCATGATCTTTCTCAAAACACTCTCCATTCATCTCTGATACCAACGAAGGTTGCATCAGAGATTTCTGGGTACACAGCCGACTACCTCGCGCGACTTTGTCGTGAAGAAAAAATAAGTGGCACCCAGGTTGGACGTTCTTGGTTGATTGACCGTGCATCACTCGAATCCTTTGTAGCGTCTCAAGAAGAAAAAAAGCGTGAGCGTGCCGATGACCTCCGCACTGTTCGTGGAAAAGAATATCGTCGCGCGCAGAAGCCAGTTATGCGTGCCGCATTTGGTGCTGTAACACAAGCAAAAGATGCATTTGTCAAACGTATCCCATCCCTTACTTCTAGCTATACGCCCTCTCATGAAAAGGCAACGTATTCACGACCTCTCGCTGCAGCTGCCGTTGCACTTATGGTTGTTGCAGGTACATCTTTTGCCTCAACGAATTCCGCAATTATAGGTGCGTTTGTTCGTGCACCTCACGGGCTTGTCGCGCTCGCGCTTGATTCTGCTCCAGGACTTATTTCTGATTCGTCATTCCGCGTTACTGATTCGGATTTATTAGTAGAGGCAAACAGTGTATCTGTTGCGAATGCTTCACCATCATTTGCATTCGTACTTCCTACGCCGTCGGTGAGTACTGCAGCGAAGGGACTTTCACTTTTTAGTGCGCATGCGCTAACACAGAGTTTTGCATCAGTGCACGAACTCACTGATGCTGCACGGGTGCCGCTCGCGCAGACAGATGCAGGAGTGTCAGCAAAGAATCGTATTGCTCGCTTCGCTGATGCTGCAGGTGATCCTCTTGGCACTGCAATCTACGCCTACGTACGTTCAGGAGTGAGTGCGTACGCTGCTGGCTCGGCACTTGGTGATACTTACCTCACCGCAGTAACGCGTACTGGTGACTCAGCACTTTCAAAAGCAGCAGTAACGCGTGACGTTCTTGCACTCGCACCTCGCATTACCACCTCTCTACTCGATGGATATGCAAACGGCGTAAGCGCATTCGCTGACCTTGCACCAAAGACTGCAGGTACCATTATTCTTGCCGTGTATGACGCAGGTAACACCACTACGACGCTTGTGGGTTCAGCACCATCAGCAGCACGGCAGGCAAAAGATACGCTTGCATATGGAACGGTGAACGCATCGTTAGCTCTTTCTGAGAATGTTATTCGTACTGAAGCATCTATTCTCACCCCACTCATTCAGAGCGGAGCGGCACTCGCCACGCTTCCACTAAAAGTAGAAGACACGATTCTCGGTGTTGCTGGATACACCGCTTCACTCATTGATGGATCCGAGAAATCAGCAGTAAATACAAAGCCTGCTCTGGCGAAGGAAACCGGCCTCTCAAATCAGAGTGCAAACGTACTTTCCTTTATTTCCTTCGCGCCTGAATCATGGCAGCGTAGTTTCGCAGCGTTCTTCCAGCGTGCCAGCAGGTTTGCGCAAGCAGTTATAACGAGCAGTTTCCACTCATTCGCTACGCTCGTTCCTGGCGGTACATTCATGGCGCCAGCACTCACCGTCATACCTATGGGTCCTACTGAAACGCTTTCACTACCGACACCAGCAGAATCACTTACCTATGGAGTTAGTGGTTCCTCAACGAGCGTGACCGGCGCTGCTTCAGCTGGCACAACAATCAAAAATGTTGTTAATAACTACTATCAGCAATCTATCTTGGGAAGTTCTCTTGATGAATCAGTACTCGCCATTGTTCGTCCGTATGTACTTAGCAGTATTCAAACTGCGCTTGCTGGACGCAGGACTGGAGGTGGCGGCGGAGGTGGGGGCAGTAGCGGCATTACTTCGCTCGATAACATCACGAGTAACAATGCAACACTCGCGAATGTTGTTATTCAAAGTGGTACGGCAACACTCACGTCACTCATTACTGACACGCTCTCTGCAAACGGCATTGTTACCGTCACCCTTACTGCAGGTTCAACAACGCTCGCTACAACAACCATCAACGGAGACCTAACCGTGAACGGAACAATCACCGGAGGTTCGCTTACGGTTGGCAGTCTTTCTTCAAATGCTGCAGTCGTTGCTCCGTACTTCACGGCGACTTCAACCACAGCAACCTCTACGTTCACAAATCTCACGGCAACAAAAGCAGATATTACGAACCTCACCAGTGCTAACGCAACATCAACTAATTTCTTTGCAACGACACTCGGACTCGGCGCATCCTACTTCACATCACTTCTCGGAAATGGTCTTGCAAACATCGGAGGAGTACTTAGCGTTGCAACCACCTCAATCTCAGGTTCAGGCTCAAACTTTAATGCAGATCTCTTAGATGGATTTGATTCAAGTTATCTTCTCGCAAACTCATACAGCACGAGCTCAGCAGATTACTGGCTCACCGGAAAGACCACCGATAATCTAACGGAGGGTAGTACGAGTTTGTACTACACAAACGCACGTTCACGTGCCGCACTTTCATCAACGGCACCAGGACTTACGTACAGTGCGGGCACAGGAATCTTCTCCCTTACTTCGGGATATGAAATTCCAACGACTGCATCAACTACGGACTGGAACACCGCATACCTCAACCGCATTACGAGCGCATCGCTCCCTCTTTCTATCGCAGGAAATGCAATCTCTATTTCACAGGCAAATACAACAACGAACGGATTCTTGAGCAGTGGTGATTGGAACACCTTCAACAACAAGATCTCCTCAACCTCACTCTCTGCCACGTATCCACTTTCATACAACAGCTCGACGGGAGTGTTTGCTACGGCGTTTGGAACTACTACCTCAAACACCTTCAGCGCACTGCAAACATTCTCCACAGGCGTAAATATCGGTGGTTCAACCTTCACCTCTCTCCTCGGCACTGGACTAACTAATGTCGCAGGTACACTTTCCGTATCCACTTCATCATTCAGTGGTTCAGGCTCAAACCTAAACGCAGACTTCCTCGACAGTCTTGATTCAACGTACTTCCTCGCAAATTCATTCTCAACAACGTCAGCAAACGCATACCTTGCAACGAAGAGCACTACGAATCTTTCAGAAGGCTCTAACCTCTACTACACCGACACCCGTGCCCGCTCCGCACTCTCCTCAACCGCCCCCGGCCTCACCTACACCGGAGGCACGGGCGTCTTCTCACTCACGAGCGGATACAGCATTCCACTCACCGCCTCAACCACAGACTGGAACACTGCATACCTTAACCGCATTACCTCAGCATCTGCA
>JBBQZW010000005.1:0-16987 GCA_038207395.1 Minisyncoccia bacterium
ATAGTTTGATATAATACCCTCTAGAATTCTTTGAAAGATTACTGCAATGAGACGAGCTTTTTGAGGCTTATTTTAGGCCCTAAAAAGCTCGTCTCATACAGGGACAAGTCGTAGCCAGGCGATTTTGGCAATTCAGAAAAACAGGAGATAACGTAATGAAAACGATTACTCAGACAGCAGCAACGGCCGGTCAGGTCAAGCAGATCAACCGGTTCGCATCCGACGCCATCGAGAAAGTTCTCGTTGAGCTCGGCCTCGAAAACCCTGGCGCACAACGTGTCATCGAACACGGCGACGAATTCGCCGAAGCAATCCGCAACGCGGCACTCGAATCGCTCAAGGACCTGTCCGTCACGGACAAGTACAAGGACGAGGAAGTGAAGTCGACCTACGTGTACCCCAAAGGTCACAAGGTGAAAGGCATCACGGAGCAGACCAACATTCTGCGCCAGCTCTTCCCAGGTGTCGGCAACGCCCACGAGAAGCTTGCTGAAGCAGAACTCCCGCAGCACGCCGAAGGATGGTTCGCTATCCCGAAGTGGCAGACCATCGCGCCGACCTACAACGAGGCCGTCGAGAAGGTGCTGGAAGCGCTGAAGAAGTCCCGCAAGGATGGCTTCTTCAACTACCGCGATGGTAAACTCGGCAGCGAGTACCTCCGGCAGCACAAGCGTTCGGTTGGCATCCTCGAGAAGCTCACCGCCGAACAGCCGGATCACGACATCCTCGTGGTTCCCGCGCAGTTCGGTCTGCGTCATCGTGGACGTTCCGCTCGTCGCGCTCGTGAGGTCTTCCAGGCCAATGAGTTCGGCCTCGGAGCCTTCGCGGTCGGGATCATGATCCTGACGCATCCGGAACGCTTCACCAAGTACGAAGACATCTGTGTCGACTGCTCCGGTGATGAATACGCTCCGGGCGCCGATGGCGGCTTCTCGAGCGCGCCGTTCTTCTTCTGGGACGACGGCGAGCTCAGGTTCGGCACGAGCTGGACGAACGATGCCAACGACCGCTTTGGCTCCGTGTCCGCGTTCGGTTCGCAGCAGTGATCCTTGCACCTTGAATCCTTGAGTCTTTTGAATTCTTGACTCTTGATTCGCAACCCCCTCAGGGCTACCCGTAACACGGTAGCCCTGTTTTTTTATTTCTGCCGTAGGCAGTCGGGTTAAAATTTATCTACTTTTTACGCTAAAAATGATATAATGAATGAAATTATGGATGATAAAGAGAAAAGAGAAATTTGGAAAGAGATAGAGGAAAAGTCTCCTGACCTCCTTGATGTTTTTATGTCCTTCAAAAACAAAGATGAACTTAAAGCATTTTTTCGTGATTTGATGAGCGAGCGTGATCTCCGCGAATTCGCAATGCGATGGGAAGTTGCAAAGAAGCTCGATGCCGGCGTTTCGTTTTTACAGATTCAAGAAGAAACAGGGGAATCTCCAGTCACAATCACAAAAATCAACAGATGGCTTAAAGAAGGCTGTGGCGGATACAAGATGATGATTGACCGAATGAAAGGGAAGGGAAAGTAATTAGCCTCGTAGCTCATAAAAAGATAAACTTTGGACTGACAACGTCAGTTCTTTTTCATAAACAAAAACCAAAATGAGGGTCACATGCAAATAGTCCAACCGACTCGTCATGGGACCTACGTGGTGACCTATGACGTAGCAAGTCGTCTTCAGGCATTCCGCCCGAAGACTCTCACAATCCCGCGTCCGGACAATCTTTTGTTCGAGCGCTTTCACATGAGCCTGTTCACAGAGATCCAAAAAGCTCTGCCAGGCATCACGATCGATACGATCGAGATGAGTGAACTCCGGCGTAAAATCTGGGAGCAAGTAGAGAGCCGTGTTACTGACCTCGGTCAGCAAACGGTCCTCAGCACATGCCCAGAAATTGCAGACTTGAATCCAAAAAGCGAAGGTCTGCTTCTCAACATCAACCGGCTGTTCAATGCAGACGGACAGTTGATCGGGCATGGTCCTCGACCTGGGTTCGAGCCACTCGAGAAGCAATACGATGACCTGGCAAAGAAAATCGCTGGTCGTTCCGTTGTCCTCATCGAAGACGGAGCATTCAGTGGTGGCACTCTTCGCTACGTTCTTCAGGAGCTTAACAATCGTGGACTCACAGTCACGGCGATCATCATCGGCTTCTGCTGCACAAGGGCAAAGTTTGTCCTCGGTAATTTCTTCAAGGGTGAGCTCGTCATAGTGCATCCGATAGAGAACCTTCTCGACTGGATTCCCGACCACGATCTCATCCCGTTCATTCCGAACTGTGGACGTGTCCTCGGCGAAGTTTCGACTCATGGCTTTATGCCGGTCCGGAGTGCGGAAGGTTTCAGTCATGCATATCCTTACATCCTGCCATTCGGCAAGATCGAAGAATGGGCAAGCCTGCCAGTCGAAGGTGCTAAAGACTTGTCGAGGCTTTGCTTGGAAACGAGCATTGAGCTGTTCAGGCGTGTAGGGCCAAAAATGACGATAGGAGAGCTTCTGAGGGCGAATCCCAGGGTCTCAATGCCTATTGAAATTGGCGCTCATGAGGTCAGTCCTGCACTGGATGTCGAGATTGTCTGGTTTCTTGAGGAAATGCTAAAAAGGCTGGAATAATCTGGCTTTTATAAAAAACCTGGTCGCATCACTTTCACGAGTGGTGCGATTTTTTCTCTATTGATTTTTGGTATACCCCAAAAAAACCCTTATTTTACTTGACTTTATAGCTTTTTTTCTTGCGTAAAACTTAGAACATACATTATCCTTCTTGACAATGGTATGTCACTACACTAGAGTGTAGTGACAACTGAATAAGAATTCCATTGTCCCGCAAGGGATCAAGCCGGCAACGGCTAGATGCTAACAATGGACTTTCACCCCAAGCAACATCTTGACTACCCCCACCAAGGGTTAGTAAGATGAATAGGCATACCCGAAAGGGTATGATCCCTAGCTAGGGAATGGCCAAAGAACTAATAATTATTAGGCCACCGAAAGTCCACTTTGATTAGCATCTGGGTGGACTTTTTGGTTGGCCATAATATGAAATTTAGCGAAGCCATAGAAGAATTTAAAAACTGGAGAGGCTTCAAAGTCTCTGGCCAGACCGTGATCCGCTACGATGCGGTTCTCCGTATTTTTTGCTTAACCTTCGGAGATCCAGACATCGAACAGGTTCAAATCCACCACATCCTCCATTACATGAAAGAAATGGAGCGCTTAGGATGGAAGCGAAACGGTATAACAATAGTCGCCCTCGCATTGAGGAAGTTTTTTGAATACTACAATCTAAAAGGATATCGATGTGTGAATGAATCTCTTATCCCGCTGCCGAAAAAGGAATTCAATATTCCTCGTGTAGCAAATGAAGATGACTTCAAGAAGATGGTAAAGGCGGTCCCGCGCGACAGCAATCCGAATAATATCCGCAACCTTGCACTCATCCACATGGTATGGGATTCATGGGCTCGTGCAGGAGAAATTGTATCTCTCGATGAAGATGTTTTGAAATTCAACAAAGATCTTTCAGGCTCTGCGATCATACGAACTGAGAAGTCCAGAGGTCGCCGGCCGATCCGTGAAATATTCTGGACGGCCCAAACCGGAAAATACCTGAAAGCATGGCTGAAGAAGAAATCCGAGATTCAGGACAAGATGACCTTCGAGGATGAAGGGGCAGTTTTCACCTCCATCAGAAAATGCGCTGCATACGATGTGCGCGGAAAGCGAATGACCGGACGTGGAGTCTGCGAAGTATTCCGTATGACATCGAATCGCGCAGGCTTGCCGACTATCTTCAATGCACACTCCGCTCGTCATTATGGAGGCCGAAAGATTATCAAAGAAGGAGGTGCGAGTGCTGACGTTACAAACATCCTTGGACATTCGAATCTCGAAAGCTCACAATTCTACACAATGATGTGGGGCAATGATCTCAAAGAAAGATGGGAGCTTTTCCAGAAAAATAATCCTGGAAATCCTAAACCTGACAAAGCAAGACTTAGTAAAAATCTAAAGAGCATCGCAAGTATGGATAACATGGATAACGCAAAAGATGTTCTCGAGAATTTCATCGAGTATATGCAGAAAGGAAATGTCCCGTCGCATCATCAGTTCATAAATGCTCCCAAAAGAGCGACTATTGTACGCACACCAGGTGGTGGAAGATGGTCAAAATCATAATTCCTGCTTTTCGATTCAGAAAAATTGAATATGATACTAATCTATGGCCAATAAGCCCAATACAAAAAGAAATGACGAGATCGTCATGTTGCACGACTTCGACCCGATTCAGTATTCTTTTGCTAGTCTCGCAAACCGCTACACAAATAGACGGACAGGGAAACCTTTATCGAGGTCAACGATCCATGAGATTTACATGCGAGAAAAAGCAAAAAGAGGGGACAAAAAAGCTCAATCCTCAGGCGTTGTAAAAGCCAAATATCCGAGCCTAAATACTTGTTAACAGGACCCTTTTTGTTGCTTGCTATGTGTCAGGAGTTCGAGTAAAATTGCTGTGTAAGTCCTTTGACAACACACACTTCGCTCGCCTGCTGAGCTTCTGAGCCTTATCTCGGAATTTTAGCAGGTGAGCGGGCGAGGTTTTTTACTCGAGAAAGTGGTACAATAAGCGCATGAAAACGTCGAATCAGCTGACATGGTACAGCAATGAACTAGGGTATACCCATACGCTGGTAGAGCATGCCATTAAAGCAGGGAACGCGTAATACAATCCATACATATATGACTTCACCTGAAATAGAACAAATACTCGTTACCGTCCGAAGGGAAGCGGGTCATACAAGACTTGTCTTTGGTGTTGAAATAATTATCCTCGCCCTTATCCTTATGTACATTGCGCCCATGGTTATTCGCTCGGAACTACAAAATGCGTCTATGGGCACTATGGAATTTAAATCAATGCATCATGTGCAACAAGCACAGAAAGCAGCTACGGCTACTTCGTCACTACCTAACGCATCAAGTACTACTCCCTAAAGGAGTTACTCGAATCTTCACGGGAATACACTCATTATAGAGACATGAACATATATCTTGCCGCCGATCATGCTGGGTTTGATCTTAAGAATGTGTTGCTCGAGCACCTTCCCTTGTTAGGTCATGACGTGGAAGATTGTGGTGCATTTGTGAGTAATCCTGAGGATGATTATCCAGACTTCGTGCAATCATTAGTCCAGAAGGTTCTGGCCGATGAACAATCTTTTGGCATTATTTGTGCCGGAAGTGGGCAGGGTGAGGCAATGTGTGCAAACCGTACACAAGGAATTCGAGCAGCCGTATTCTACGGGCCAATGCCTGCGCACGAAACCCTTGATAGGGAAGGAGGCTTCTCACAGGATGGGTATGACGCCGTGCGTCTTTCGCGCAGGCATAACAATGCAAATATCTTATCTATTGGAGCGCGTTTTGTATCTCCGTCCCAAGCAGATGAAGCCGTGCGGACCTTCCTTTCGACTGAGTTCACTGGTGACGAACGTCATATACGTCGTTTAGGTAAATTCTAAAGCTACTATGCCCGTTATCATTCCTGCGATACTTCCAACGTCAGCACAAGATCTTAAGGATAAGCTCCTGCGGCTTCAAGGGATTTCGGAAAGTGTGCAGGTTGATATTGTAGATGGAATATTTGCGGCACCAGCAACCTGGCCGTTCCTTTCACCAGGCGAATCACAGAATACTGAAGAAGAACTTAGCGCACTTGAGTTTCTTGGAGCACTCCATCTTGAGTTAGATCTTATGGTTACCGATCCTGAAGCATGTATTCGCCCGTGGGTGAACGCAGGCGCAAACCGTATCACACTGCATGCTGAAAGCACACGCATGCTGCCAGCACTTCTTACAAACATTACAACCACGTACGGCCATGATGTGTCCTTCACTCCTGGCTTACTTTCCATTGGATTAGCCATTCATGCAGGCACTGACATTTCACTCATTGAACCCTTTCTGAGTAGAGTAGATTACGTACAGTTCATGGGAATTGATACTATCGGACACCAAGGTGAACCGTTTGACCAGAGAATTTTACCTAAGCTACGCGCCTTTAAGAAAAAGTATCCTCAAATGCCAGTACAGGTGGATGGGGGAGTGTCGCTTGATACCGCACCAGCGTTACTTTCCGCAGGAGTTTCCCGTCTCATCGTTGGCTCGGCACTCTGGAAGGCGAAGAGTCTTGAACACGCGTACAAAGAGTTTATAGATCTCACTATGCGGTATGGAGTATATACCTAATCTCTAGTCTGCGACTGCATGCTACTATATTTTAACTATGGATAATGACGTTTCCTTTGACGATGATGCAGTGTACGATACGGCTCCGTATCAGTCCGCGTCAAAAAAGATAGGAGGAATATTGGGTTTTGTTATCAATGTTGGTATTGCGAAGTCAGCCAAAGAGGCGACTATTGTTCTTTGTGTTGTTATAGCGGTGTGTATTGCGCTTACCGTCGTCGTATACGTTGCCGTCCAGCCACACCCTCATCCACTCAGTCCAGAACAGTTTGAGCTGGACCTTGCTCGTATGCGTGCCGTAAGTCAGGGGAGTAAGTAATTTTCATCCTTACCGGGCATGGTATCGTACATATAATGTCTGTTACTGACGAAGAAATTAAGGTGCTTGAAACCAGAGCCGAATCCATTCGCGAGACCATAGTCACTATGTTAGTAGCGGCGGGCTCAGGGCACACCGCAGGCCCGCTTGATATGGCCGATATATTTTCTGCCCTCTATTTTCATATTCTTAAACACGATCCAAAGGATCCTACATGGGAAGAGCGTGACCGTCTGATACTTTCTAACGGACACATTGTCCCTGTGCGGTACGCAGCAATGGCACATGCAGGTTACTTCCCCGTAGAAGAATGCCTTACGCTTCGCAAGTTTGGCTCACGTCTTCAAGGTCATCCAGAACGCGAACGGTTACCGGGACTTGAGACCACGTCAGGACCGCTCGGTGAAGGACTTTCTCAGGGTGCTGGTATCGCGTATGCATTTCGTATGAATAGTGGAGTGGCAGCAAGTGCTCCTCACGCAAAGCATGTGTATGTTTGTATGGGTGATGGTGAGCAAAATGAAGGAAATGTATGGGAAGCAGTAATGTGGGCAGGAAAGGAAAAACTTTCAAACCTGATTGCCATCATTGACCGCAACAACATTCAGATAGACGGCATGACCGAAGACGTGATGCCGCTTGGTGATCTGCGCCTAAAATATGAAGCGTTCGGATGGCATGTGCTTGACGTTGATGGACATAACATCCGTCAGGTTATAGAAGCGGTAAATGAGGCAAAGGCTGTTTTTGAGAAACCTACGGTTATCATTGCGCACACCATAGCAGGAAAAGGAGTACCTGAGATTGAGACGGATTACCACTGGCATGGGAAACCGCCCACTAAAGAAGAAGGTGCGAAGTTCCTAAAGGAACTTCGCACGGCAAATGGTAAAATACTTCAAGAATATGCGTAACATATCACCATCATCCCGAACCATTCTCTCACGAGGGTTTACCCTCATTGAACTCCTCGTTGTTATCGCCATTATTGGTGTACTTTCGAGTATCGCTCTCGCTTCACTTAATAGCGCACGCAGTAAAGGAAATGATGGTAAGCGCGTATCTGATTTACGTGAAATACAGAAAGCACTTGAAGTATACGCAACCGATAATCCAGGAAGTTATCCCTCAACAGGAAGCGCGTACCGTAGCCAGTGCACGGCGTGGGGAGCCTATGCTCCAGCTGCCGTAATTCCCGGTCTGGTCCCAACCTACATTAGCCAGCTTCCCGCAGACCCTGAGATGAATGTAAGCACGAGCAGATGCTGCTACCTATATATTTCTGACGGCACGGATTATGGTCTTATGGATTACAACTGTCCAACAGATGGGCACACTACTAATGCAGCATTGAGTCCACTCAAAGGTCCAATCTATCAAGTGTGGTCCGTGTATACGCCAGGAGCAGTTAGCAAAAACTGGATTTAATATACGTATCCATACATGATTTCACCGCACGCAAAACTTTCTGAGCAGGTGTTTTCAAAAGATAGTGAACTGAAGCCAACGCGTGATGGTTTTGGTTTGGGTACTATAGAAGCGGGAAAAGCAGATGAAAATGTAGTGGTGCTGTGTGCTGATCTTAAAGAGTCTACGCGCGCTGAGTGGTTTGAAAAAGAATTTCCTGACCGGTTTATTGAAGTAGGTATTGCTGAACAAAATATGGCTGGGCTTGCAGCAGGCCTTGCTATGGCAGGGAAGGTACCGTTCATCGCGAGCTACGCAGCCTTTTCTCCCGGGCGAAACTATGAGCAGATTCGTACGATGGTGGCGCTCAATAATTTACCGGTGAAAGTCATGGGTATGCACGCCGGTGTGTCAGTGGGTCCTGATGGCGCGACGCACCAAATGCTTGAGGACATTGGACTCATGCGTATGCTGCCACGTATGGTGGTCATTAATCCGGTGGATGCAGAAGAGGCACGAAAGGCAGTAGTTGCTGCGGCAAAAACAAAGGACCCAACCTACATACGTTTTGGACGCTCACCCGTACCGACCATCACCACACCAGAAACACCTTTTCAAATAGGAAAAGCTCTTATGCTCTGGGATGCCCCAAAGCCGAAGGTTGCAATTCTTTCTACAGGATCGCTATCTTCGGCAGCGCTCACTGCTGCTCGCGCCTTAGATGCTGAAGGTATTCCGTGCAGTGTGCTTCATATAAGCACAATCAAGCCGCTTGATGAGGAAACGGTACTAGCGGCGGCCAAGGCCGCTGGAAGAGTGATTACTCTAGAAGAGCATCAGGTTGCAGGCGGGTTTGGAAGCACTATCTGTGAATTTCTTTCTGAAACCTATCCGGTGCCGGTAAAACGTCTGGGCATTATGGATGTGTTTGGGCAGAGTGGTGAACCAAATGAGCTGCTTGAACACTATGGTCTTGGTGCGGGACATATTGCAGAAGTTGCACGGCACTTTGTGGGAGGACTGCATAAGACCTCGTTTGAATAATTATATAGAGGTATAAAAAATACGATGCCGCCAGAATGGCGGCATCGTATTTTTGTGCACTGAGACTAATTTCCCGAAATGTCAGAGGTGGCGTTTCCAGAATCACTTACCTCGCTTGGTGCCTTACATGCTGCAGCTGCAGTGCGGAAAGAATTCCAAGCGTTCTTCTGAGAGGTATTCAATGCAGTACGCGCCGCTTTCTTTGCCGTACTAAATTGTGACCATGCCTTTTTTACGCCATCCTTTACCGCAGAAGGAGTTGTTTGTGTATATGCGCTTTGAAGTGCTGCTGCGCGCGCAGTGTATGCGGCGTTCGTTGCCTGCGTGTACGCCGTCACGCCTGTACTGAGAGCTGCTTCACGTGTAGCGACTGCGGTGCCTACACATGCAATCTTTGCTGCAGAGGTGCTCGATGCTGCTGGGCGGGCAGGAAGCGTTGTTGTTCCCGTCTGTGCAAAGACAGGTACGGCCATAACAAGCGTTGCAGCGAGTCCAGCACCAGACAGTATAAATTTCTTTACCATAAATACATTCGTTTATTAGTGAGTAACACCTATAGTATATCCTCAAGTAGGGTATTCTAAGAACACATGATTCCACAAAAAATAAATCCCTTTTACGCGATACTGGTCGTCACTATTGTTGCAGGAACGGGAACACTCTTTCTCTCTCAGAAGATAGCGACAACTCCACTTGTGTATCCCGTGGTCCCCGTACACTCATTCGCAGCACACTTTAAAGCACAGCTTGGTAATGCAAACTACCAAGCATCTCTTAAAAATCGGTAAGTACGTACTCAGCAGGCGCTTTTGCCAGATAGTCTTCTATGGTGGCACGGGAAAGGAGTCCGCGCTGTGCTCCGACATCCTGCACGACTGACATTGAATTGATGGGTCCCCACAGAAGTGCTTCTTCAAGGGGTTTGCCCATAGCAAGCGCTGAGACAATGGTCGAAGCAAATGCATCTCCGGCTCCCGTTCGTTCAAAGGGACCACGAACATCGGGGTACATAGGGATGCGTATATAGCGGTCTCCATCATAGGCATACGCGCCGTTTGTTCCGTCAGTGATCGCGACGATTTTCGGGCCGAGCGCAGCGAGGCTCTGCATTAGTTTTTTAACCTCATGTTCTTCATGCATGTTCAGAATCTTTTGTGCTTCTTGTACATTACAGACAAAGAAAGCGGTACGCTCATACAACGGTTTAAGTGCCTCAATACCAAGTGACATCTGAAAGGTGCCCGGCTGAAAGGCCAGCTTAACGTCCGGATATAGTGAAAGCATTTCTGCTAGTGCGTGATGGTAGGGAAGAGAGTTTGCGGCAAGTGAAGAAAGGTAGACCCACTTTGGCGCATGTCCGAGGGTGGGTACTTCGTATGCAAAGTCTTCATGCTTCACTAAAATAGTACGTTCACTTCCAAACCACAGTACAAAGTGATGGTTGGTGAGCTTCCCGTGCTCGGTCACCATGTATTCAGTCTGTACGTTCTCTTCGGTGAGTCGGGTTAGGCACTCTGCACCTTCTTGGTCATCTCCTACGTATGCACGCAGGGCAGACGTTATCCCTAGGCGCGCCGCAGCCACTGCTGCGTTAGCTGCGTTACCCACAGCAGGCATAGGGGTAGCGGACTCATACGGAATCTTGTCCCCAAAGCGCATGGCAATCATTTGCTGTTCATCTTTTTCGTATACCTCAGCATCAATAAGTTTAATAAAAGGCTCAGTAACAATGTCGCCTATGGCGAGAAAATCTAGCGGTTCCATATATCAGTGAGTGTAGCATTCTGTTCAGTAATTCCACGCTATACTACGTGCATATGATTGACCTCGCAGATATTTCAAAACAACTTCTTAAATCAGGTAAAGGTATTCTTGCCGCTGATGAAAGTACTACAACCGCAGACAAACGACTTATTCAGTACGGAGCAGAACCAAGCGAAGAGATGCGTCGAAAATTCCGTGACTTATTTTTAGCAACACCCGGTGTAGAGCAATATCTCTCTGGCGTTATCTTGTACGAAGAAACACTTACCCAAAAAGCAGATGATGGAACCCCTTTCGCAGAACTTCTTACAAAAAAGGGGATTATTCCCGGTATCAAAGTTGATCAGGGACTTGAACTGTTTCCTGAAGGAGGAAAAGAGACCATAACTAAAGGACTAATTGGTTTGCCTGAACGTCTCATGGAGTTCCGTACCAAATATGGAACAGGGTTTACGAAGTGGCGTGCCGCCATCGTTATTGAAGGTACACAGCTCCCAACCGCACAAGCCATACATGAAAATGCGAAGCGTCTTGCGTCATACGCACTTGAAGTACAGCGCGCTGGCATGGTGCCGATAGTGGAGCCCGAAGTCTTGCTTGAAGGAAATCACAGCCGTCTTCGTGCGCGCGAAGTGATAGCGGAAACTATCAGTGCGGTTATGTCCTGCCTTGAAGATCAAGGCGTAGATATGTCGGGCGTGATTCTCAAGACCTCAATGGTTCTTTCTGGAAACAAAAGTGGACGCATGGACACTCCGGAAGAAGTTGCAGAAGATACCCTTGGCGTATTGCTAGAAACGGTACCAAAAGAAATTGCAGGCATTGTATTTCTTTCAGGAGGTCAGTCCACGCAACAAGCCACGGAAAACCTGCGGGCCATCGAAGCTCTTGCAAAGGAAAAGAATGCACCGTGGCCGCTGACGTTCTCATATGCACGAGCGCTTCAGGATGAAGCGCTCACTATCTGGGCAGGGAAGGAGGAAAACGTTCCCGCTGCGCGCGAAGCATTTATGACCCGTCTTAAGGAAGATGCGTGTTTTACCCTTGCTGATTCTGCGTGCTAGTCGTATACCGCGTGATCACCAATCGCAAGAAGAATTGCTGAAGTGTTTTTTATTTCCCACACAAAGACAATTCGATACCGGTAATTAACGGAAAAACTAAAACGCCCCTCAAGTTCTCCTTTTAGTTTGTGAACGCGAAGATGCACATGATTTTCAGGATTCTTAAACAGTTCTATTTTTTCAATTGCTTCTTCGCGTAATGTTTCAGAGAGCTTATTCATCTGGCGAAGAAACACTGGTTTGTAGGCAACTTCCATGAGAAAGCTAATCAATCTCAGTAAGAAGCTTTCGAAGGTCTCCTCGTAAGACAGGTTCACGTTCAGCCTTAAGTACAGCATTCACCGCTTCTTCTTCAGCAAAATTCTTAAGGGCGCGACGCATGACGTCGGCACGATTAGAGCCAACTCCTTCTGCTACCAGGGCGTCAAGCTGCTGCTCTAGTTTAGCGGAAAGGGGAACGGAGATGGTCGCCATATAAAAGTATTATATTGTAATATGATACTATCATATATTTCGCGCGCGCTCAGGTCAATACCGCAGGTTTGCAGTTGCGAAAAGCATATATCTGAGGCATACTCGACCTACTATGAACACGTTACACGCAACCAAACGAACTGAGACCGGAAAGGCCTCTCGGACCCTTATCTCACAAGGCTTTATGCCGGCTATTGTGTATGGTCCAAAGCATACGGCAGAAACTATTACCGTTACTCTTACTGACTTTACGAAAATCCTTCGTGACGAAGGAGAATCAACCGTTGTACAGATTTCTGGCCTCGGTGATACTTTTCAGGTTCTTATTCAGGATATTGATCGTGATCCCGTAACTCATCAGCCACGTCATGCTGACTTTTACGCTATTACGAAAGGCGCGAAAGTTACCGTATCCGTACCGCTCTCATTCATCGGTGAAGCTGGTGCTGCAAAACTTGGAGGAAGCATCGTGAAGGTTATGCATGAACTTGAAGTTGAAGCAGATCCATCAAAACTTCCTCATGAGATTGAGATTGACCTTGATACTCTTGCAAACATCGGAGACCAAATCCATGTTAAGGATATAAAACTTCCTGCAGGAGTTGTGGCAACACTCGATGGTGAAGAAGTTATTGTACTTGCTCAGACAACTCAGGAGGAAGCTGAAGAGACTGGCGGAGCACCAGACATGGATGCTATTGAAGTTGAACAGAAAGGCAAAGACGATACTGAAGAAGGAAGTTCAAACGAAGGTTCGGGAGAATAGTTTCTTACAAAAAGGACAAAAAGCCGCCGAGAGGCGGCTTTTTGTCTAATACATATCTCTTCACGGGAAATCGTAATGATCATCTGAGCCACCCGTCTCAAATGGTATACTCTTAGCCTGTATGTTGTTTTCTACACGTTTTCGAACTCTCGCAGTAAGTGTAGCTCTTGCTATGGTTCTTACTGCCACCATTAGTGCGTACCCGTACTTTTCTCATGCACAAACTGCAGAAATAGGTGCACGCCGCGCTGCGCTCCAGGCGCAGCTTGATGATCTTGAGAAACAGATTGCAGAGACACAAGGCACACTCACGGGTCTTAAGGGAGAAGGCAAGTCTATACAGCGAGACATTAGTATTCTTGATGCTGGTATTAAAAAGTCACAGCTTCAGATTCGCGCTACGCAAGTGCAAATCAATGCGCTCGCGCAGAATATTATTGTGCACGCAAATACTATTGGTCAGCTATCGGGAGATTTACAAACTACGCGTGCATCACTTGCACAAATATTGCGTAGTACGAATCAGATTGATGACGCTTCACTTATTGAAGTCGTGCTTTCTGCAGAAGACGTCTCAAGCTTCTTTGGTGACTTGGACTCGTACGTTTCGCTTAAGTCCGCACTCGGGCAGAGTAGTCAGCAGCTAATCAAAACCCGGGCCGCTACGGAAACAGAAAAAGATGCGCTTCTTATCCAAAAATCAGAACAAGAGCGACTAAAAAATATTCAAGCGAACGAACAGGCAAGTATCGTAAAACAACAAAGCCAGAAGAAAGTTCTTCTCGCACAAAACAAAAGCACGACCGCGAAGTATCAAAGCATCTTTGATACTCAGTCAAAAACTGCCGGTCAAATTCGAGCTGAACTCTTCTCGCTCGCTGGAGGTAGCGGACAGATCCCACTTCCTACGGCTATCGCCTTAGCTAAAGCTGCCGGTGCGGCAACCGGTGTTCGTCCCGCACTCATCTTGGGTATCTTGAAACAAGAAACAAACCTAGGGCAAAACGTTGGGCAGTGTCTCCTCACTAATACGCCAAATAAAGGTGATGGAAAGGGAAAGAACACCGGAAGATTCTTTGATGGTGTTATGAAGCCAACGCGTGACGTGGATCCGTTTATTGAGATAACGACGTCTCTTGGGATTGACTGGCAAACCCAGCCGGTATCATGTCCACCTTCGTACGGGTACGGCGGTGCTATGGGTCCGGGGCAGTTTATCCCTTCGACGTGGGTACTTCTTAAAGATCGCGTGGCCCGCGCAGCGGGCCACGCATCCACGCCTGCAAATCCGTGGAATAACCTGGACGCCTTTACCGCTACCGCGATACTGATGGCTGATAACGGAGCTGCGGCGCAGACCCAGGATGCAGAGCGCCTTGCCGCCCAGCGTTACTTTGCTGGATGGGGAAATGCTTCAAACCCCGCCTATTCTTTCTATGGTGACGGAGTACTCGGCTTCGCGGCGCAGTTCCAATCAGATATTGATACGCTCTCAGGGAGATAGTTATCCCACGCACCTGCAACTTCTCTCACCAAAGAGTCTATACTGCTTCTATATATGAAGGACAGTCTGTTGCGCCATAAGAAAGTATTTGCAATATCAGCACTACTTGTACTCATCATTGCTGGCGCTGGATACACTCTATATAAAAAGAATGTGTATGACCGCGTTTCGTACAAGATGAACGTGCGCCAAGTACCAGAGGAGCTTCGCAAGTTCGCGCTCCTTGCACGCACCCCACAAGGGAATGTTGGTGTGTATGCGTGGAAGAATGCTATGTATAGCGCTCTCAGCGCACAGAATGCTGACATTACGAGTGCGGCCTTTGCAAAAGATGGTGCGGCAGTAGTAATCACCAAAACGTCAGAAGGACTATATGAAGTACGCTCGGGGGATGTCGTGCTGTATTCCTCAGACGCGCAGAAAAGAGACATTTCGCTTTCACCTGATGGAGAGCTCATTGCGTTTGCTGAACTAATAGGAAAAGAGGCTAATGACCCAGCAAGCTGGAGTGTTATGACGCTCACGCGTGCAGGAGGTACTCCCCGCGCTATTACTCAAGGAACCTCACCTCATTTTTTGTCCGCTGATGTTTTGCTCGTAACTACACCAACGTCACTTATGACCGTTAGTCTTACGTCAGGTAAAGAGGAGGCTGTGCTTGAACATAAATCTCGAAGTGCATTTGATACAAGCGTGCTTTCGTCAGATAAAAGTGTATTAGCTCTCAAAGATCAAGGAACCAATGCTGTATTTGTCTATCAAATTATTGGCAGTACCCCTTTTAAAGTAAGTGCTTTACGTACACAAACTCTGCCACTTGGAGGCTCGTTCGCGCTCAGTAATACAAAAATGTATGCGCTAAGGCAGAATCCAGAACATACAGAATTTGTCTCGTATGATCTTATGGATGGAAAAGAATCAACGGTATACCGACTTTTCAAACAGTTTAGGCCGCTACAAATTATATCTACGCATGAATAAGTACATAAAAATTATAGGAGTTAGTGCCGGCGTACTGGGAGGCCTTGCGTTTGGAGCACATACGCTCATGGCCGCTTCGTACGGTTTTAATGCTACTAACTTAGAGTTCTTTGGAACGAGTTCGTTTTACTACCCAGAATTCTTTGAGCCTTCAACTTTTATGGATATTGCTTCCATCAGTTCACGAGTTGGAACATACACCGTTCCAGGAACGACATTTAGAGATTCGAATGGAGGTGATTACAACTCACTCTGTAATTCTGCTGCAAATGCTGCAGGACTCTCAACACAGGGTACGTATTGGTGCTCTATAAAGATTGATGGATACGCATCACCTGAGTGTATTACCTATGAAGGATCTGGAGGATGTGCGGGAGGTTCTTATAACAGTACTAATGCGTATTATAATCAGCTACGCACTCAACCAGGTACGTGGGAAGATGGATTCGGAGCACATTTAATTCTCTCAGCAACGGCAAAAGTATTTACCACCAAACCAGAGGTCTTATTTGCCTTCTTTGACTATCTACCGCTTCCTTCTGGATATGATGGATGTTATTTATCTACATTCAACGATACACCTCGAGGTGACCTCTGTGCACGTGCAGTGAGTACGCCACAAGCCCCACCCCCTCGCCCTCAACCTCCCACCGGCCTCGTCTCTGCCTGTAACGCAAACGGCACCGCCGTCACCCTCTCCTGGAACCCTGCCGCAGGTGCAGACTATGGATACTACGTCCGCATGTATGACGGTATTTCAAACTACGCTGGAGCCGCAGGATATGCTGCGTACAACAATGAGTACGGAGCTACCTCTATTACGTACCCAACCGTCCCCGGCCGTTACTATGACTGGTGGGTGCACACGGAAAACACCCCTTCTAACTACAGTGACGCAGCGTTCGGCGCCGGGTTTGTATGTAACGGATCTCCTGACCTTACCTCATCTATTGGACCTGCAGTTACCACCACCGCAGGCGTACCCACCACCTACACCGGTACTACTGCAAACAACGGAAACGCAACAGCAAGCAATTTCTATGACCTTGTCATCTTCTACCAGGCTGATCAATCAACTTGGCAGGGATATCAGTTTACGGGACTTAATGGCGCTATTGGTGCCGGAACAAGCCAAGGCCGCAGTGTTTCCTACACCATCAATACTCCCGGCACCTATTATTACCGTCTCTGCGCCGACTGGAACGGAAACATAGCGGAGACTAATGAAAACAACAACTGCAGCGCACTTCAAAGTGTGAGTGTTCGTCCAACACCCCCAACCGGCCTCACCTCCGCCTGCAACGCAAACGGTACTGCCGTCACCCTCTCCTGGAACCCAACTCCGGGCGCAACCAGCTATTTCCCCCGCCTATACGACGGCATCTCACCTGCAAGTGGAAACCAGTACAACCT
>JBBQZW010000006.1:0-11262 GCA_038207395.1 Minisyncoccia bacterium
GCGTGAGACAGGTTGGTCTCCTATCTACTACGGGCGTTGATTCTTGATGAGTGTTGCCCCTAGTACGAGAGGACCGGGGTGAACTGACCTCTGGTCTACCTGCTGTCGTGCCAACGGCACCGCAGGGTAGCTATGTCGGGACGGGATAACTGCTGAAAGCATATAAGCGGGAAGCCCACTCAAAGATTAGGAATCGTTATGAGACTCCTGGAAGATGACCAGGTTGATAGGCTTTAGATGGAAGCGCAGTAATGCGTTGAGTCGAGAAGTACTAATATGTCCAGTTTCCTTTGCGGAATTCTGTATAGCACTTACTTTGTAAGTTGTTTGTGAGAGATTTGTAATACCTTACCTATTTTTGTTCAGAGTAGCGGAAACGCGCTCAGAACGCTGGTGATTTATCGGAGGGGTCATACCCGTTCCCATTCCGAACACGGCAGTCAAGCCCTCTTGAGCCGATGGTACTCCGCAAGGGGGAGAGTAGGTTGTCGCCAGCGTCCTGAGCGTGTTTTCGTACATAGTAAAAACCGTCGCAAATGCGACGGTTTTTACGTAGTTGCCTCTATGGTAGGTATACCGGAGAACTGAAAGTATCCAGTCATCGCGATCCACCCATTTTCAAACTGGCCATTATTTGGCCAGTTTTCTTTATGTCCTAATAAAAACGCTATATAGCGCCTCGATTACTCACAAGAAGACAATGACGTATACTGTCAGTATGGACTGGGCAAAGAAGCGAATGTGGATGGTAATTACCGTACTGAGTGCGGTAGTCCTCGCTATTTTTCTAATTATCGGATTCGCTATCTTTTATAAAACGCCTACGTGTACGGATGGGAAAATGAATGCAGACGAAACGGGTATTGATTGCGGTGGAACATCGTGCTCCACGGTTTGTGCACTTGAAGCACAGTCTGCGGAAATTACGTTCACGAGGGCACTCTCACAATCAGGGCGCTCAGATTTAATTGCGTATATCATCAATCCAAATACAAAAGTGTATGCAAAAGATGCTCATTTTACTATAGAGGTGTACCGCAAAGATGGCCGAGTACTTACTCGTCACGCCGTGCTGACACTTCCGGCAAACAGTTCAACCCCTCTTTTTATACCAGGCATTTCTTCGGAACCAGTACAAGAAGTTTTTGTTTCGTTTGACCCAGGATATCCCATATGGACACGAGTCTCTGAAGAAATGAATGCGCCGAAGGCCTCGAATATTGCTATTGGAGGAACCGATTCGCGTCCACGGATTACGGCAATTATTACAAATCAAACCGCGTACGAAGGGAAAAATATTCCTTTAGTTGCAACGGTCTTTGCTGCAGACGGAACAGTTATAGCTGCATCACAAACGATTCTTCCGACTCTTCCCGCGCAGGGAAGTGAGCAAGCAATCTTTACCTGGAATGAAGCCTTTAGTGCTCCCTATGCACGCGTTGATGTGGTTCCGTTAGTTGCGCTCCCAAGACTCGTTCCATGACCGAATATGCCCGCCACAATCCATTTCGAGCGCTACTTTCTACTTGGCCAATCCTCGCTACAGCCGTAACGCTCGCACTTCTTGGAGTACTGACCATGAGCCATTTTGACGGTTCGTCATCCTTAGCCTCACGTCAACTTATTTGGATTGGACTGGGAGTAGTCGTGTATTCTGCGTGTGCGCTTTTAGATATGCGTTTTATACGTCGGCCACAGATTATAATCGCAGGATATATCGCGACAATTGGTCTTCTAGCCACACTGCTGGTGCTTGGGCGAACAATCATGGGTGCAAAGTCATGGTTCAACTTTGGCTTATTTGCCTTTCAGCCTGCAGACCTTGCGAAGATAGTCCTTATTGCCTTACTTGCAAAGTATTTCTCGAGGCGTCATATGGATATGGGAAACTTCGCGAACATTATAGTTTCTGGTCTCTACGCTTCAGCGATTATTCTTTTGGTTCTTGTCCAGCCAGACCTTGGAACGGCAGTCATACTTATGACCGTATGGTTTGGTCTTATTTTAGTTTCAGGAATTCCTCTTCGCCATTTAGCAATTGTTTCGCTGGCTGGGTTGGTGCTAGCAGCAGGTCTCTGGACGTTTGGTTTTAAGGAGCATCAGCGCCAGCGCATCATGACCTTTATTAATCCTGCTGCTGACATCCGAGGTACTGGGTATAACGCGTATCAGGCCACCATTGCAGCGGGTTCAGGGCAGGTGTGGGGAAAGGGTATTGGGTACGGAACCCAGAGTAAACTTCGGTTCCTTCCGGAATATCAGACTGACTTCATATTTGCTGCGTACGCAGAGGAGTGGGGTTTTGCAGGTGTTGGCATTCTTCTGTTGCTGTATGGATTTCTACTCTTCCAACTGCTTTCTATCGCGCGCCGCTCAGCAACTAACTTTGATGCTCTTTTTACTATCGGTGTAGTTATTTTATTTCTTGCACATGTCGGTTTTCACGCAGGCATTAACTTAGGACTTCTTCCGGTAACGGGAACAACAATTCCGTTTATGAGTTCAGGAGGATCGCATGTGGTAATGGAGTTTGCCGCTCTCGGTATTATTGCAAGTCTTGCTCAGCAGGGACGAAGTGTTCCTCGAGAACAAGCGATGCGGGAATACGAAGGATAGTTTTTGATCCGGTGACTAGTAGAGAGCAATTGTTTTTGTGATCATTTCTGTTTCTGAAAATTCAGCAAGAACTTTTTCACGAAGTTTTGAACCAAATGCTTTGGCGGTATCAGGATGGTTGAGCAGGTAGGAGATTGCGGTAGAAAGAATGTGAGTGTTGCTACGTGGCGTATATAAGCCATTTTTCTGATCAATTATAACTTCCGGAATGCCGCCAACTTTTGAGGCAATAACAGGAAGCGAAGCCAAGCCTGCTTCTAGGAGCGCGAGAGGCAGACCTTCCTTTCGAGAAGGAAGTAAGTACACATCACCTGCCTCAAGGTATGTTCGTGCTTCTGGAATAAAACCGAGAAGAAACACCTGTGAAGAAACACCAAGCGAAAGAGCAAGGTCAACTAAGTTTTCACGGTCCTGTCCCTCACCGCATACCACCAAGGCGAGATCTTTGTGGTGAGGAATAAGTTCAGCTAGTGCACGAATGGCCGTGCTTATCCCTTTGTTAGGGTGAAGCTCAGCGTTCATAAGGAGAATATGAGGGAATTTCGCAAGATCTGGAGCACGGCGGATTAGTTCAGCGCGCGCGTCTTCACGAGACGCGCGGGGGAAGTCTGAAATCCCGTTATGTATAAGAGTGAGTGAGTCACGAAAGAAGAGTGTGGGAGAGTCAGCAAGGTCTCGTTCGGAAACAACGATACTCCGATGACAGAGTATGACGGTGAGCCAGGAGCCTCCCCATGCCATGAGCTTCCAGAAAAAAGGCCGCTGCTCTTTATGGGGCCAGCCATGAATGGTGCAGATAATATGTTTTGTTCCTGTAGCGCGTCCAGCAAGTGCCCCGAGTGCAGCCATTTTCGAACTATTAAGATGGAGAATATCAGGTTTCTCCGTACGAATAACGGTTAGCAACTCTTTGAATGCGCGCCACTCTGAGGTGATACCTAGGTCACGTTCGATACTCAGTGGAATTGTACGAATGTCTTCCTCCTTCAGAACATCAAAAAGTCGCCCAAAAGATTCGCCGGCACGGCCGGTGGCCGCGCCGGCCATAACCACAACCTCAGCACCTGCTTCCTCAGCACCTTTTGCCATCATTGCTACGTACGATTGCGCTCCGCCCCAGTTTGATTTAGTCACTCCAAATACTACTTTCTTTCCAGTAAGGGGAAGAGTGTTCTCGGCACGTGACGTAGGGTTGGTTTCCATAGTTCTAGTACCTGAACGATAGCACCTCTGGACAGCCTTTACACGTATCCTTTGCGTTATACTATGCTCAAACCCATGTCCTCCGCCCGTCGCGAGACTATTATCGAACTATGTGGTGATGTGCTCCTTATGCTCCTGTCCTTGTGGCTGGCGCTTCTTTTCCGTTCCTTGGCGGTACCGTCTGCATACCTTTTCTTTCTCCTTCTTCGCGGGTTTGTTTTTGTGTACGCAATCTCACTCCTTGTTTTTTATATTGCTGGTCTATATGAACGACAGACTCGTTTGATAAAACGAATTTTAGGTATTCGTATTCTTGGCGCGCAGTTAGCAAACACTGCCCTTGCCGCCATCCTCTTTTTTATTTTGCCGCTGTCGGTTGCTCCCAAAACGGTTCTCGCACTGTATCTCTTGATTTCAGTGGTGCTTATTAGTGCATGGCGCTTTTTTATTGTTCCCATTCTTTCACTCACTGACCGGGAGAGAGGTGTCCTTATTGGAGAAGGGGAGGCAGTGGACGAAGTACGTACCCTGGTGCAAGGTAATCCGAAATATTACCTTGAGTTTGTCGAACACTTAGTTCCGAGCGAGCTTGCCGAAGGGAAGCTCGCTGAAAAACTCGCCGCATGCATGCGCGAAGGAATACGTCTTGTTGTTATTGATACCCGTGATCCTCGGGTCCGTAGCGAGCTACCGTCCTTGTATGACGCTATGCTTGCCGGCGCATCCTTTGTCGAGTTCTCAGTCTTTTACGAAGATCTATATGATCGCGTGCCGAGCGCGCATATTGATCATGCTTGGATCCTCGAGCATCTTCCGCACCGTAATCTTCCTTACATGCTGGCTAAGCGGACACTCGACCTTTTAGGAGCTCTTATCGGAATGGTGATTGCAGCGCCCTTTGTTATTACCGCAGTGCTCCTCATTTATATTATTGAGGGAGGTAATCCGTTTATCTGGCATCAACGTATAGGGCGAGGAAATAAAGCCTTCTTCATCGTAAAGCTTCGCAGTATGCTCATAAACGATCATGGTGATCCTGAGTTACAAAAAAAGAATCGAGTAACGCGTCTCGGCAGATTCTTACGAAAGACCCGTATTGATGAGCTCCCGCAGCTCTGGAACATTCTTATTGGTGAACTTTCATTTATCGGACCCCGCCCAGAATTACCAAGTCTTGCAAAGATATACGAAGCAGAAATTCCGTATTACGAGGTACGTCACCTCATTACACCAGGTCTTTCAGGATGGGCACAAATTTATGATTATGATGCACCGCGCGGTGCGGCAGATGTTGAACGTACGCGTCGTAAACTCTCATACGACATGTACTATTTACAGCATCGTTCATTCGGCCTTGATCTCGCAATTGCTCTCAAAACACTTCGCGCACTCTTTTCATTTTCTGGCACATGATCATCGACGGACGAACAATCAGTGCTGAATTACTTGAAGATATTCGTGTGAGTACCTCGGGTGCTTGTGTAGTGCGTGCCATTACCGTTTCACCAACACCGGCAACGGTTTCGTATTTGAAGATTAAACAGAAAGCTGCTGCTGCTGCTGGCATGCAGCTTGAGGTTAGAGAACTTTCTCCAGAAGCCTCTAATGACGAGGTGATCGCTGCAATACTGGAGAAAGGTGCTGACGCTGTTATTGTGCAGCTCCCGCTCCCATCTCATTTAGACGAAGCGTTGATACTTGAATCTATACCGGTAGATAAAGATGCCGATGTGCTTTCAAAAGCGGCACGATCCCAAGGACTTTTAGTGCCGCCAGTCGCAGGTGCAGTCGACGAAATACTTTCTCGTGCAGACGTACATCCTGAAGGGAAGCGCGTCGTTGTTATTGGAAAGGGGAGATTAGTTGGCGCTCCTGTTGCTGAGCGCCTCGCGAAGCGAGGCGCTCACGTGAACTCATATGACAAAGATACGTTTGTTCCATCAGTTCTTAAAGATGCTGAGATTATTATTGCTGGCGCAGGTATTCCGCACCTCATTACCCCCGAAATGCTTACCCAGGGTGTGGTACTTATTGATGCGGCAACGAGTGAGCAGGTAACAGAACACGGAAGTGCACTGGTTGGGGATATTGATCCTGCCTGCGAACCTATCTCACGTGTCTATACTCCGGTTCCTGGCGGAGTTGGACCGGTTACGGTGGCCTGTCTCTTTAGGAATGTTGCTCAGTTGCGAAAGATACATATCCAGGTAGACTAGCTTGTATCTATGCAATCCCGACTCCCTCGCGTCCTCGCGTCCATCCTCGTACTTATTCTAGCGGCAGGTCTTGGGTACTTTGTGGTAAAGACCCATTCTCCTGAATCCAAATATGCCGTACGCCTTGGACTAGATCTTGCTGGTGGTACTGAACTGATTTACCGAGCAGATACTACGGGAGTAACTACCGACAAGCAGGGAGCACTTAACTCACTTCGTGATGTTATCGACCGCCGCGTAAATGCCTTTGGCGTTGCGGAGCCTCTCGTGCAGCTTGAGAAGGCAAGTACGGTGGCGGGTAACGGTGAAGACCGTCTTTTGGTTGAGCTTCCTGGTGTCACGGACGTGAAGGCGGCCGTAGATTCTATAGGCAAGACACCTTCTCTTGAATTTAAACTTGTTGGTCCAAGCCAAGCAGCACCAACTACTCCCGGAGCCACTACCTCAATTTCTGTGGGCGCCTCAACGCTTATTACGACCGGCCTTACAGGTCAGTTTGTGAAGTCAGCAGATCTTCAGTTCGGTACTGGCCAAACGGGAGCAAGCGCAAATGAGCCTGTCGTTGTGCTTCATTTTAATAGCGAAGGTGCAAAACTGTTTGAACAGATTACGACACAGAACGTCGGCAAACAGATCGCCATTGTTCTTGATGGGGTTGTTATTTCAAGCCCTACCGTCCAGCAGCCAATAGCCGGAGGCGACGCAACTATCTCAGGAAACTTCACTCCGCAAGAAGGTCGGGACCTTGTACAGAATCTAAACTTCGGCGCACTTCCTGTACCAATCACACTAGTATCAAGTAACACGGTGGGCCCTACTCTTGGAGGTGTTGCGTATCAAGCTGGTCTCGAGGCGAGCCTCATTGGTTTTGTGGTCGTCGCACTCTTCATGATTATCTGGTACCGCGTACCTGGCATCATTGCTTCAATAGCACTCGTTATTTATGTACTCATTACTATCGCACTTATTAAGACGGTGCCGATAACCCTCACTGCGTCTGGTATTGCTGGATTTATCCTCTCTATCGGTTTGGCCGTTGATGCAAACGTTCTTATCTTTGAGCGTATGAAGGAAGAGCTCAAGGCAGGGAAAGGTGCGCAAGAAGCAGCAACTATTGGCTTCGGCCGTGCGTGGCCTGCCATTCGCGATGGTCACCTCACCATGATTATCTCTGCGGTTATCTTGTTCTGGGTCGGTACTTCACTCATTAAAGGTTTTGCACTCGTCTTTGGGTTCGGTGTTATTACTTCACTTATTTCCGCTGTGTTTATTACGCGCATCTTCCTTCGCGCCATTCTTCCGAATGAGGGCGGACGGGGCTGGAAGTTCCTTCTTTCGAGCGGCTTTCACACCGGATCATCTAATTCTGAAACCAAATAGCGTATGTACATCGTCAACCACCGCACGCTTTTCTTCACCATAACGGGAGTTATCCTCGCTATAGCTATTGGTGCCATAGCACTCTTTGGCCTACCTCGTTCTATCGACTTTACGGGTGGTTCACTTGTTGAAGTGTCCTACACAGGAACACGTCCATCTCTTGAAACTCTTACCCAAGACGTGCGTCAGCTTGCTCTTGGTGAAATCTCTCTCCGTGAGTCAGGTGACGCTGGTGTCATTCTTCGCACGCGCACGCTCACTCCTGCTGAGCACGAACAAGTTCTCACTGCGCTAGGTTCTCATGCTGCCACAACGACTGAAGCAGCGGCTTCGCTTACTGAACTTCGCTTCAATTCGATTGGACCCTCACTTGGAAGTGAGCTTGCGAAGAAAGCCTTTTATGCGCTAGGCGCAGTGATCATCGCGATCATGCTCTACATTGCATGGGCCTTCCGTCGAGTATCACGCCCGGTTTCTTCCTGGACCTATGGATTTATTGTCGTTGTGATTCTTTTCCACGACATCATTATTCCTGCTGGATTCTATGCCATCCTTGCGCACTTCACGGGAGCACAGGTAGATGCGCTATTTGTGGTTGCCCTCCTCGCCATCCTTGGGTACTCAGTGAACGACACCATTGTTATCTTCGACCGAGTCCGTGAGCACCTTCATACAAATGAGGAAGCGAAGCTTGTGGAGCCTTTTGAAGAAACCGTTGGAAAATCGGTCACAGAAACACTTGGACGCTCTATCAATACCTCACTCACCGTCGTGCTCGCACTCATGGCACTTATTCTCTTTGGTAGTAAGGAGACGGTTAACTTCGCTATAGTGCTTCTTATTGGTGTGGTTGCCGGAACCTACTCTTCAATTCTTCTTGCAGCGCCACTTTTGGTTCCACTTTCAAAACGTTTTAAAGTTACTGATACGGGAACCAAAAAGAAGAAGTAATTTCTCGCTATGATTCTCGGCATCACGGGTACCATCGGCGCAGGCAAAGGTACCGTTGTCGACTATCTTGTTGAGAAAAAAGGATTCACGCACTATTCAGTGCGTGAATTTCTTATAGAAGAGATAGAGAAGCGAGGACTTCCCTTAAACCGTGACTGCATGCGGGAGGTGGCAAATGCCATACGAGCGGAACATCAACCTTCCTATATTATCGAAACTCTCTACACTCGAGCCGAGGCGGCAGGCCACGATGCTCTTATTGAGAGTGTTCGTGCACTCGGTGAAGCGGAATTCCTTATGTCAAAGGGAGTTCGCATTTTAGCCGTCGATGCTGATCGTCGCCTCCGGTTTGAGCGAATCTTAGCTCGAGCATCCAGCACGGATCATATTGATTTTGAGACATTCGTGATTCAAGAGGATAAAGAACTCACCTCAAACGATCCTGCAGGACAAAATATTACCGCAGTCATACAGATGGCCGATTTTAGTATTCAGAATAATGGATCAATTACTGATCTACATCAGATAATTGAAGAGACTTTACGATAAAGGGGAGCGCTAATAAAACAGGCGTCATCCTGGGATGACGCCTGTATGTTTTTAGCTCCGCGCTAAGCGATACCATAAGAGTTTCTCGCGCAAAAGATCCATATCCCCGACATGAACTAATTCTTGAGAAAAAAGCTGTCTTCCCAGGGTAATTACGTGTGCAAGGGAATACCATTTTTTAAGCTCAGCAGGGTTTGTTTCTTCTATCCCAGATAGGATAATGGAAAAGGAATAATCACTGAAGGGCGCAAGTATCCTCTTTAGATACATGAAGTTATCTTCAGCAGGAAAAAACTTCAAAGTGCTAAAGCCACCCCTGAGAAGATTCCCTAATTCTTGGGGTGTATAGAACCCCGGTACATACGGCACCTGAACAGCGGTACTGATTTCTTTACAAAAGTCGGGCGCCACGACAAAAGAAGCTTCCTGAGAGGAAAGCCGAAGCGCTTCCAGAGCTTTCTCAACTGACGTAACTGAACCGACGCCACAGTGAATTCCCATTGAAGTTAGTACCGGTACTGCATTTTCCAATGCTTTCGATGCCTCAAAGCCCCGAAGTCCAATTTCAAGAATTGGGACCTCTGCTTCCAACAATACTTGTCCGACTTTCTCTGGATATTCGGATAGAAAGGTAAGCCAGAGTGGGTTTGTAATAATCGGGCAAATACCAGCTTGTACCATTGCCGCAAGTGGATTACGGATAACGTTCATGTACTTTCTCCCTCTTCAACCAAACAACAATACTCACACTTTTATGCCATAATTTGCTTAATATAGCAATTTACCCAATAACCGTTCCCATAAAGGACGTACCTGAAACATACTTATCAAACTCATCGATCTTCTTTCCGTTAATGATGGCAACTTCCATCTTCAACTCCTGTGCAAGTTTCGAGGCAACGGGGTCAAACGGGGAAGAGAGACCTGGATTCCATTCATCGGGAATAATACTGCGGAAATCACTCCAGGTAATGCGCTCAATCGGCGCTGCGTCTGGATTATGACGAGGATCGTCAGTGTATACGTAATCAATATTTGAAAGATTTACAAGACGTTTTGCCCCCAACTGCTTTGCAGCCATAACTGCGCAGTAGTCGGTAGACCATCCTGGACGCCACCCCGCACCAATTATTACGGATGAGTCCCCGCGAATTCTTCGTGTTGGATTCTTTACGATGCGCTCCTGAGCTTCATCCTTAAAGAGCGCTCGTAAAAGATGAGCGTTTAGTCGGGTCGCGTGAATGCCAAGCCAGTCAACATCTTCAGGGTGTAAATCGCCACGCACCTCCTCAACAGCTTTTTGATAAGAGCGAGCAGTCATTCCTCCGCCAGCAACGATATAAAAAGAAATACCTCGCTTCACGTGAGCGAGGATAGATGAGCGGAGTCGGTCAAGAAATGCAGTGTCGATATCTTCAGGGACTATCAAAGACCCTCCAACGGAGACGACAATATATTCACGGCGTTTTTTAGCACGGGAAAAACGTTCTGTAAGTCTCATGCAAAGCTTGACGGCTCTTCTTATTCTACGCTCATGACCGGGGAGTGCAATGCATTGACTGCGTAGTAGAACGTGGTACGGCCGGAAGCGTTGCTTCCGGCCGTGGTCTCACTTTGTAATCATCTCAGGATTTCGCTTTGAACCAAGGACTCTTCGATGTGTCCGCCAGTACATGCCAACCGCCTTGTAGACGATGAGGATGTTACCGGCAAGTCCGAGCGCAAGGGTGAGAATTACCCCAGAGGCGAATAGGGGGTGTTCCTCGATTGAAGCATAGCCGTACGCTTGCACCCATTGGTACAATAGAATGCTAAGTGCAACACCAAAGGAAGTAAGACCGATTCGCTTAAAGGCTATGCAGAGCCAAAGTGATGCGATGGCCCAGCATAGTGCTAATCCAAAGAGACACCACATGAACCAGTCGCTCATATTCAAGAGTAACTGGTCAGCGTTTCCAGGAATCCACAGTAAGAATGTGGCGCCCAGAATACCCATGGCTAGCTGTATTCCAATATACTTATTCATTATCCTCTCCTTAGGATAGGGTGACTTACCGTATATAACTATACACCTCCAGAGTCGTCAAATCGTCTTTTATCTAGGCCGTAGTAAATGCTTGACGTGCTCCTTGCACTCCTATACTATAGCTACTACCACCCCCAGCGGGGCGGTTTTCTTTCGCTCTGAGAATTGATAGAGCTGGAACTTTGAAAATTTAATATCACTAGGTAAGAATATATAGAATTCATTTGATTTCTTGTGTTCCGCCTATTCTTAATGAGAGTTTGATCCTAGCTCAGGATGAACGCTGGCTGTATGGATAAGGCATGCAAGTCGAACGGCCCG